>JBEKET010000002.1:0-220499 GCA_050013695.1 Occallatibacter sp. | reverse complement strand
CGGAGTGTCGAGGCCCTGTGGCAGGAAATCGGAAAACTGCTCGACTCGATCTCCGCAGAAGAGTGCGCGAACTACTTCCTGTCGTGCGGCTATGTCAACACTTAAATCAAAAATGCTCTAGCTTACGGACTCAAGCTCTTCAGGTCGCTGGGGGACGGCATGTTTACGCGAGGGTAACTTCCAGTTAGCCGGTCAACCGCCCGGAATGGCGAGAAAGCACCTATTCGCAACCTACATTAAGAGGCGTCCAGCTCCGTGTGGCCGAATCGTAGCTCATCGAGTGTCCAAGTGTAGTTCCGAACCAGACGACGTAATGCGCATCGCTACACTTTTCGTAGTAAGTCCGGTCCTGCTCTGCGGCCTCTCGGGGCACTTCCGATATCGCTGAGGGCAGGCGGCCATGCGTATTGCGGTATGACTCGACTTGTGTGATCAGATGATTCGCCCTTCGGATTTGACCCCTCCATACGACCTCGGGCGGACCGAAGAACTCGCAATATCCGAGCGTGGCGATGCTGGTAAGGCTCACGCCGACGACACAAAGCCAGATCATGATCTTCGACACGTTGGTCTCCCGCTCCAATCATAAAACTCGGCGGCAGTAAACCCTAGTTTCGTGCTCACAACGCAGTGCTGGTCTGCCCAGATGCGGGGTTCCGGGCGGTTGGTCGCCAAACCGTCAGTAACGGTACAGTAACTGCCTGGTACCGCTTCGATTTCCGCGCTCTCTGCGGTTTCCGCTTCCCATCAATCCCCTCGTCAGTTCGACAGGCGTGTGCCGGAAGTCTACAGGCTCGGTACTGCACCTATAACGTCATCGTGGCGTGGGTCAACCGGAAGGGGCGGGGCAGCCTCTCGGCGCATAGCGGCATCCGATGGAAGGAGGTGACAAGATGGAAAAGTCAGTTGTAGACAAAGTGGCGAAGGGCTTAGTGGATCAAGCCAACAATGTTGGCGAAACATTCCGCAAGGCTTCGGAGTTCACATCCAACGTTGCAGGTAGTGTCAACGAAGGAATGAAGACGGCAAAGAGTGCAGTGAAGGATGGTCGTGACGCGGTGGAAGATTTCATTGACGATACGGCCAGGAATGTCAAGCGCAGTCCGATCCAATCTGTTTTGCTCTCGCTGACTATCGGGCTCGCTGTTGGATTTTTGCTCGGTCGCGGAACGAGCGGAGAATAAGCATTCATCCGTACACCCGGCTCCTGTGGCGGCGTGATTTTGTACTGGGACAGAAACAGAACGGCCTGAGATTCTTCGTTTCCATAGAACGAAGAATCTCAGGCCGTTTGTTTGCTTCTGGAGGACTGCGGATTAGCCGACAATTTGTAAGAGCCCAGCGGCGGTGTGCGCGTACGCTGAGGCTTCGTTTTCGAGGTGCGGGTCCCAGTTTTTGGGCTGATAGATGCAGCAGGGTTCCTGCGCGAGCGGATCACCGGTGACGGCGTAGGCGCGGGCGCGCGAACCGCCGCAGATTTCCTTGTACTCGCAGGCGCCGCATTTGCCCTCGAGCTTGCTGGTGTCGCGGAGGGATTTGAAAATGGGCGCGTTGCGGTAGATGTCCTGGAGCGGGGTCTGCTTCACATTGCCGGCGTGGATGGGCAGGAATCCGCTGGGGTAGACGTTGCCCACATGCGAAATGAACATGAAGCCTTTGCCGTCGTTGACGCGGCGCGTGGCCCAGCTTGCGGTGCGGGTTTTGGCGTCGGTGCTGGGTGCGCCGGCATCGTAACCGGCTGGCCTGCCAGTGGCACCTGGCTGGCTTGCACTTCCGGGATGACCGCCGGGATGTCCGTGGCCGTGGGCGATGCGGCGCTCTTCGAGGTTGTGCTGGAGCAGGTAGCGGCGATAGTGCATGGCCTCAGTGGTCTTGATCTGGAAGCTGACGCGGTGAGACAGCTCGTAAATTTTGCCGAAGACCTGTTCGAATTCCTCACCGGAAAGCAGGTCGTCAAGCTGGCCGCGACCCACGGGAACCAGGAAAAACACGTTCCACATGACGATGGCGAGCTTTTCAAACAGGTTACATAAGTTGTCGAGATCGTGCGCGTTATGGCGGCTGATGGTGGTGTGGACCTGGATGGGAAGGCCCGCTTCGCCGGCCCACTCGATGGCCTGGATGGTGCGCGCCCAGGCGCCGGGAAGGCCGCGGAAGACGTCGTGAATCTCAGGGCAGGAGCCGTCGAGCGAGATGCCGAGACGGACCAGGCCGGCTTCCTTGAGCTTGAAGATGGCTTCGCGGGTGAGGAGGGGCGTGGCGCTGGGCGTGAGAGCCACCTGCACACCCTTGTTGGCGGCGTAGGTAATCAGCTCGAAGACGTCCTTTCGTTTCAACGGGTCGCCGCCGGTGAAAACAAAAATGGGCACATGCATGTCGGCGATCTGATCGATCAGGGCCTTGCCTTCGGCGTTGGTGAGCTCGTCTGGGTGGGCGATGGGCTGTGCGGCTGCGCGACAGTGCTTGCAGGCCAGATCACAGGACTGCGTGACTTCCCAGATGGCGAGAAAAGGGGTTTCGTCAAAGTTCAACCCGCCGCGGGCGGGAATTGTGTGCATCGCTTCCATAAGGCCTCCACTTGCGCCGGAGTCGACTCGAACAGAGCCTTGAAAAGGGGAGTTGCGTCCGGTTCGTACTTAGAAGAGCAGCACTTAAGGGTGGTCGGCTGTGATTGGGATCACTTCATCTGGGGACAATTCGGGCGGCGGAGTCGGCTCGCACTGGACAAGAATCCGGAAAAGGAGCACAATCCGCAGCAGTGAACGATCTATGCGCCGCCCTCGTCCTTAGTGGCAGCGCAACAGATATGCCGGTGAGCGGCAAGCCTCGGTTTGGGACACAGGGCGTGATTTGGGTCACCCGCTGCTGTGCCCCAGCGCACCGCATGATTTCACCTTGGTCTGCCAAGATAACTGCCACAATCAGGAGGTTCCCATGGCCTACGCATTGAAGCCGGGTTGGAGCAAACCCTCTACCATCCTCTTTGCCTCCGAGATTCCCGCCAACGAAAAGGCTTTCGCATTTGCTCTTGCGCAGGCTGTTGAGTTTAGCGCCGATCTCATTCTGTTTCACGCCTATGACACGCTGGTGGTGGCCGCATCTGAGACCTCGGGCATCCGTTACTACGATTACGCCTCCGCCGCGCGCGCCGAAATTGAACAGCTACAGCCGCTGGTAAAGCGCGTACACGATGCCGGCGTGGGGTGCGAGGTGGTGGTTCGGCCGGGATTGCCCGCCGACCAGGTCCTCAGCTTCCTGCGCGAACGCGAGATTGACCGCGTGGTGATGGGCACACATTCACCCGGCCCCATTGGCAAGCTGCTGGTGGGCTCGGTGGCAGAGGCCGTTCTGCGTACCGCGAAGGTTCCGGTCTGCATTGTTGGGCCCGACGTGGTGGACGGCACCTATCGCAACTTTGCCACCCGCACCATTCTTTGCGCCGTGAGCATGCAAGAGGCCAGCCACGTAGTGGCCGGGTTTGCCGCGGAACTCGCAGCGCAGCACAACGCCCGTCTTGTCCTGCAGCATGTCATCCGGCCCCAGGATCGGCAGGAAGTGTTGGCTGGGCGGTCCATTGATGATGTGGAAGACGAGTTGCGCGACTTGGTTCCACCTGCACTGGAGTCCAAGGTTACCGTTCAAACCATCGTGGTGCCGGGCGATCCGACCGAGGAATTGCTCTATCAGGGCAGAGCGCAACAGGCCGATCTGATTGTGCTTGGTGCGCAGGGAGCATCGGCATTCGCGGCCATTACGCGCCACGGGGTTGTCTACAAGGTGCTGGCCCATGCGCATTGCCCGGTGATTACGCTTTCCCCGGTGGTGCTGGCCGAGTGCGGCGTGCATGGAGATAAGGCTCATCCGGCTGAGGCTTACATGGCGGGAGTTTTTTAGCGCGACCACGACCGGGATGGGATTGACTTCCCATCCCGGATTCGCCTTCAACTGGCTCTATCCTTAGCCGCTCTATCTTCAATTTGATATTTTCCTCTGCTCAGTTTGCGACATACTCGCGCGACGTTGCGAGTGTATTGTCAGCGCATGTTCAAGATGCGGAGAAGCGCCGGATGAGCAAGCTGGCCGAAGAGGCAAAGGATCGAACGGTCCACGATCATTTTGGCAGATTCGCTTCAATGGCATCAGGCTGGTTGGGGTCGACCTGGGCGTTTGTGGGAGCGGGGCTGGTGATCGCGGTGTGGGCGTCGACGGGGCCGATCTTTCATTTCTCAAACAAGTGGGCACAAGTGATCAGCACGGGAACGGCGCTGTTGACCTTCCTCATGGTCCTCCTCATTCAAAACACCCAGAACCGGAATGACCGCGCGATCAATCTCAAGCTGAACGAATTGATCAGGGCGGCGGATAAAGCTCGGAATCAAATGATCAATATTGAGAGGCTGACCGATCTGGAACTGGACGAGATGCAAGCAACTTACGAGAGGATAAAAGCCGTATGGATGGAAAGGCGGCCTCGGAAGCCTGCCGAACCGCCGGTGGAATGAGCGATGTTGTTCCGATGAACGATGCGGCTAGTTACTCAGTAAGAGGCGCGTAGACGCAGTATCCGCGCGGGGGCGCAGGGAATTCGGCGTTTCCATCTCCATCGGTAGTACGTTCATCAGGATGAGCGGTATCGTGTCCATCCCATGCTACCGGCTTGAATTTCTGACTGGCCCACTTGGTCTTGACGGATGTGCCGCTCCAACGATCTCCAAGATTGTTGAGAACATAGACGAGGCCGGTCTGCTGTTCCGTCCCTTCGCGCTGCATGATGTATAAGTCCGGGTCAGCATGAAGAACTGTGGACACTCCACCCGCGTGGCGATGATGCGCCGAGATGAGCGCGTCAATTCCGTTGGGTGATTGGGGCCGCGCAAGCTGGCAGTTGAAGTAGTCCCACCAGAAGACGCAGGGATAGCCGTCGCCGGTGAGGATGAACGAGTAGCCAAGCATCTTGTCGTTTATAACCTCGTTGCCGCCCATGTCGTGATTCTCGACGAAGGTTACGGCATTGAACGGGCGGGCTGCTGAGACGGACCCGCCATCGGTGAGGTTGCGTAGATCGTAGTTGGGCGTATCGCATACGTCTTTGAGCTTGTAGCGAAGCGGAAAATCGAAGGCGGCGATCTGCTGGTCAGTTACAGAGCGCACCTCGTCGAGCCATCCGTCGATTGCTTCGGGCCCTGACCAGTACTCACCGACAACAAACGGAGTGTGCTCGACTCCGTCTCGCTTCTGATACTGATATTTCGCCAGCAGGCCGATCATCCACGCGCCGAAGCCTTTGACGAAATCGAAGCGCATGCCATCGAAATCGAGTTCCTCAATCGCAAGGCGGGCGTACTCGAACATCGCTTCATAGACGCGGGGATTGCGATGGCAGAGGTGGGGAAAGCCCGCATAGTTCTCGCCCTCAATCATGATTCGTTCATAGCGGCAGGGATGAAAGCAGTTCCAGTCGCGCGGGAATTTGCCGCTCTTGGGAGTGAACTTTGTCCATCGTTTCTTGCCATCGAGCGGGTTGGTCTCTTCTTCGTCGGCGCCGGAGTTGTGGTTGATAACCATGTCGGCAATGGCGCTCATCTTGTGCTGGTGGATGAGATGAATGAGGGTTTCGAGCTCGGCGCGATTGCCATACGCAGTCTTCACTGAACCCTTTTGATCGAGATCGCCGAGGTCGAAGTAGTCGTATGGATCGTAGCCGTTTGATTCAGGAACAGCAGCTTTGCTGAAGGGCGGCAGCCAGAGAGAGCTGAATCCGGACGAAGCGAGTTGCGGAACTTTTTCTGCGACAAAGTTCCACCACTCGCCGTGCTTGTCTTCCTTTGCCGGCGCGTCCCAGTAGAACGCCTGCATCATCACAGCCATTGAACCCCCTCTTCCCTGAAGGCCGCTGTTCAACGCGGAATTGGTTTAGACAGTGAGCGGCCATGAGCAATTGGTTGCGCAAATGTTTGCGCGGGTTATCCGAATGGGACGTGCACGGAGTTTTGAATTGGTTGCCCCGTCAAATCTTTTTTCCGCGAACAACCGCAGGGGCAGTGTGTGCTTCAAAGCCTAAGTTGTCATGAAAGACGAGACAACAGCGCTTCAGGAGGTGGATATGCTTTGGACGATTTTTGTCATCCTTCTGGTACTGTGGCTGCTCGGCATTGTGAGCTCGTACACGCTGGGCGGGTTCATCCACATACTGCTGGTGTTGGCGCTGGTCGTACTGATACTGCAGCTGGTGACCGGCCGCAGGGCAGCTCTTTGACCACCGCAAGAAAGCGGTTGAGCGATTCAATCGCGGGACGGGCACAATGGTGTGCCGCAAAAACAGATTCAGTTCAATATCCACGGAGGTGGAAAAAATGAATAAGGACACGGTGAAGGGCACGGTTGACGACGCTGCCGGACGCGTAAAGCGCCAGGTGGGCGAATGGACGGGTGACACAAACGCGCAGGTTGAAGGCGCCGGGCAGCAGATCAAGGGCAAGGTAGAAAAGGCCTGGGGTAATGTGAAGGACGCGGCTCATGACGCGAGCAAGAGTGCGAGCAAGAACGCGACCACCGACACTGAGCGCGATAATGAAGCTCGTGAAAGGCAGCGCCACGAAGAAGAGCGCAAGCATCATGAAGTAATTGGCAGCTAGGAGACTGCATATAGCCTTCTGAAGCTGAGCCAGGCTGCGGCTGACCTTCGAATTCGTTCTTGCATGCCGCGCGGTTTTTTGTGTTGCGTGCTTGAGGACGGAATCCGGGTCAGCCGCAGGGCCAACTCTCGTGGTTATCTCCAGAGCTGAATCGTACCGTGGTTCTTTCTATACAGCCGTGTGACCCGCTGGCATGAGCAACTGAAACTCAGGAGTGTGGACACATGGATAAAAACAGAGTGAAAGGCACCATAGATGAAGTTGTTGGAAGCGCCAAGCGGCATATCGGGAACCTGACCGGCAACACGGGAACCCAAGTTGAAGGCGCGGTTCAGCAATTGAAGGGCAAAGTGGAGAACGCCGTTGGGAAATTGAAGGATGCAGGTCGCGATGCGCGGGACAACTTCAATGCAGCGCAGGAATCAAACGGTGGCGTGGTGGTTGTGCATCGCGATGTCGTGGTCGTTCCGGACGAGCCTATTCTGCCTTAGGTGCCCCCGGCACAGGGGAACTTTACGGCCCCACTTTCTCATAAATCCTCGATGAATACCAACTGATTCTGTTGATGCCTGGTTGAAATGGCATGGAATCAAACCGCGCATCCGGGTATACTGACCGCAAGGTGGTGTGCCTTGAGTTTCGCCACCCTCAAGTGAGGTGCGTCTTCCGCAGGGACTCCGGTTCACTGACGTTCGACGTTACCCCATCGGGGCCTACCCGGTGGCGCGCGGTGGTTCGCGTGCTCCGAAGTCCCATGGACGCCTTGAGTTGCGCCCTCCTTCCCACCTCCTGTGTTCTCTGCGGCTCCCCGCTGCCGCAGCTATCTCCCGTGCCAATTTGCGATGTTTGCTGGACCGAATTCCCGGTCCAGAGCGGTCCTGCGTGTGCGCGCTGCGGCGGCACGATGGCGATGCCGGCCTCCGGATCTCATGGTGAGGAATTATGCCGCATGTGCCGCCTGGCGCCGCCGCCGTTTGTCCGCGCGGTAGCTTACGGACCGTACGAGCACCGTATGAAAGCGGCTATTCATGCGCTCAAATACGACCGGCTAAATCCCGCGGCTAAAATGCTGGGACAAATGCTGGCGAAGGCTATTGCCCAATTGGCGTCCGAGGTTCCCCAAGAGATGCTGGTGGTGCCCGTCCCTCTGCACCGGACCAAGCTCGCCGAGCGGGGGTTTAACCAGGCACGTTCATTGGCGGTGCATGCTCTCAATTCACTGCGTAAGACGCACCCTGAGTGGAAGCTTACGCTGGCTGCGAGCACGCTGATGCGGCTAAGGGCCACTGGGAGCCAGGCCGGGCTCAGTTCACCGCAACGACGGTTGAATGTGCGTGGCGCTTTTTCTGTTTCCGATCCGACTACGGTCGCGGACAAAGACGTTCTGATTGTCGACGACATTTTTACGACGGGCGCAACGGCGCGTTCCGCGGCACTGGCGTTGATGCGGGCTGGGGCGCGCTCGGTGTTTGTGGCGACGCTGGCCAGAGCGCGAATGATTCATACTCCAAGTTTTTATTTTTCAGGCTCCGATGATTTGGACGCGGGGAGTTCCACTGACAAGACTGACGAAAACGTAGACGCAACCGTGCAGCAAGCAGGCATTTATTCATCGCAAGACCAACCATCTTTTTGACGAGGGGAAGAGATGTCGCTGGGAAAAGCCATGATTCATGCGCGTAAGCAGAAATCCATCGTAAAGGCCGCAGCGTACGCCGGGGACTACACCCAGGTGCAGCCTATTCACATGCTGCAGATGCCTGTGCTGGTGCTCAATGCGTCGTACGAGCCGATCAACATTTGCGGAGCGCGACGGGCGCTGGTGCTGGTGTTGAAGGGCATTGCGCGCACCGAGGAGGAGCACGGGCTGACGCTCCATGCGCAGCGGACGCGCGTGCCCATGCCGTCGGTGATTCGACTGTTGGAATATCGGCGCATTCCGCACCAGACGCGCGCCCTTTCGCGCAAAAATATTCTGCTGCGCGACCGCAACACCTGCCAATATTGCGGCATTGTGCTTTCGTCGAGTGAGCTGACGCTGGACCACGTGATTCCACGCTCGCGCGGCGGCAATTCGACGTGGGAAAATCTTGTCGCCTGCTGCCATGGCTGCAACCGGCGCAAGGGCAACCGTATGTTGAACGAGATTGACGACATGGTGCTGATGAGGGACCCACGACCGTTTTCGCTGCACACCAGCAGGCAGATCATGCGCATGCTGGGGCGGGGGGACGATCGGTGGAGGAAGTATCTGTTTTATTAAGGCAGTTGTCAGTTTTAAGTTTTAAGTTGTAAGTGGCTGCAGCGGGCACGAGCCTTCATCTCCGAGCGAACAGGATTTGAAGATCTGACGTTTTATCGGTACACGCTCGTCAGATCAGGTGAGATCTGCTGATCACTGCCAACTTAAAACTTGTAACTTACAACTAGCACCTTTACAAAAAATCTCTCTTTCTGGACTGGATGAAGAAGGCTCCGCTTAGAAGCAATGCAATCAAGGCGAATTCCGTGATTAGCGAAATGGTCGCGGCCGGGCGCCAGAAGATGGTGGTGCCCCACATTCCAGTGCTGATGCCCGGAATCTGAGCCAGGAGATAACCCACTACGTTAATGGCAAGGTTGCCCGTGACCATTGCGGAGATGGTCCAACCCTTGGACTCCGTGACCAGGGCGACAGCAATCATGAGGCAGGTGTTCACGAGGATCTCAACGCCCATGATTACTGCGAAGGCAAATAGTCCATGGATGACCGGTGCGGCTACGATCAGGGCCAGGCTTCCGGCAACCAATATCAGCCAGAGAGGAACGAAGACCAGCAGGTTGACCAGGATCTTGGCCGTGGAGTATTCGAGATGGGAAACGGGCAGGCTCATTACAAATGCGAGCGTCTGATTCTCCCGTTCTCCAACCATGGTGGTCATCACCAGCGTGGCGGCGATGATGACCATGATGGTTATGAGAAAAATGAGCCCGATGGTAAAACCCGCTTTGCCGCAATAGGCCACAATCGCCAGCGACGCAATGCCGCCGAGCAGCGAGAGCACAATCGCCCTGCGCTGAAAATACCAATCCTTCAAAACCAGACTTCTTACCATTGACCAGTTCATGCTGTGAGCCGCTCCCTTCTGCTGTGTACGTTGGCTACAAAAATCTCTTCCAGGGTCATGGTGTCGACCGCCTGGACGGTGGCGCCGAGGTCGTTGCAGGCCGAGACCATGGCCGGCTCGAAACGATTGGTGGTGAGCACCGGGAGGCGGCTGCTTCCGCCCACTTCAACTACACCGGGGAGGCGCGGAACCACTCCATCCGGCGGGAGCACGAGGCGCAGGCGACGCCAGCGGTCGAGAAACGCCTCTTTGTCGTCGGAATCGATGATTCGGCCGCGATCGATGAAAGTGATTTGATCGGAAATCTGCTCCACATCCAGAGTGTTGTGGGACGAAAACAGGATGGTGCGGTCCTCGTCGGCGAGCACGGCCATCAATTCATCCAGCACTTCGCGGCGGGCGACAGGGTCGAGTCCGGTGGTGGGTTCATCGAGGACCAGCAGGCGGGGACGGCGCGCCAAGGCAAGCAGCAATGCCGCTTTTACACGCTGCCCGTGCGACAGGCCCTTGATCTTCTGCTGCGGCTTCAGGTCGAAGCGACGGGCGAGGTTTTCCGCGTAGGTTTGGTCCCAGCGCGGATACATCGGTCGCAGGAAGTTCATGTGCCATGTCAGCGTCGCATCGCCGTAGAGCCTCATGTCTTCCGAGACAAACCCGATATCGAGCTTGGCCGCAGCCTGTTCCGCCGGCATCGGGTGGCCGAGGACACGGACCGAACCGGCGTCCTGGTGAACCAGGCCCATCAGGATGCGGATGGTGGTCGACTTCCCTGCTCCGTTGGCTCCGATGAAGCCCATGATGCAACCGGTGGGTAGCTCAAGGTCGACGCTTTCGAGCGCAAAGTGCGGGTATTTCTTGGACACACCCGCAAAATGAACGGATAAATCACTCATACAATCTCCTTTGCAAGCCGGGCCTCATTCAGCCGGTTTGCGGCTTCTTTGGTGCGGCGGGCAATCTCTTCGCTGCTCAGGCCGAGCAGGGCGCCGAGTCGTGCTACTTCATCTACGCGTTCCGATAGTTCTTCGTGATAGATCTGTGGACTCAGGTGTTGATTGGGGGCAACGATCGATCCTTTGCCCTGTTGGGTCAGGATGATGCCCTCGCGCTCCAGTTCAAGGTAGGCGCGCTTGATGGTGATCACGCTCACGCGCAACTCCATTGCAAGCTGGCGGATGGAGGGAATTTCATCTCCCGGCGCCCAATCGCCAACGGCGACACGCTGCTTCACCTGCTCCATGATCTGGAGGTACATCGGGCGGCCGTCGGACTGCGAAATGACGATGTCACTGTGCATGTCAATATACTGAGTATACACAGTTGATATACACAGTCAAGGATTATTTTAGGGATTAGGGATTAGGGATTAGGGATTAGGGATTAGGGACTGAGGGACTTGGGATTAGAAGCTGCTGCGGATGGAAACTTTTGGACTTTAGCTTTCCGCTTCCCCGGTCTCAAAAGCGAGACCGGGGGCACCCGGGCCTAGTCCCTATTCCCAAGTCCCTTAGTCCCCGCCTTTTTCACTTCGGTAATTGCGACGTGTCCCAGCCACCACCCAGCGAACGGATCAGGCCTACGGTGTCTACGAATTGGCGGGTCTGGAGGTCGACGGCGGTGCGCTGATTCTGGATCAGCGTGGTTTCGGCGGTGAGGACTTCAAGGTAGCTGGTTGCACCGCCTTTGAAGCGCCGGTTGGAGACATCAAAGGAATGCTGCGCCGAGTCGACGGCTTTCTGCTGCGCGACGGATTCCTGCTCAAGAATGCGAAGGCCGGAGAGCTGGTCTTCGACGTCTTCAAAGGCCAGGAAGATGACGCCTTTGTAGCCTGAGACCTGGGCCTCGTAGGTGTGGCGCGCCTGATCGGTGAGGGCGTGGCGCTGGCCGGCGTCGAACAGCAGTTCAGTAGCCTGGCCGCCGAGAGACCAGAGCGCGCTGGGGCCTTGAATCCAGGTGCCGGCATGGGCGCTCTCGAAGCCGCCCGTTCCTCCCAGCGTGATGGTGGGGTAAAAGGCGCTGATGGCGATGCCGATTTGCTCATTGGCCGCGGCGGTGCGACGCTCGGCGGCGGCAATGTCGGGGCGGCGTTCGAGCAGTTGCGAAGGCACGCCGAGAGGAATCTTGGGAAGCGCCACGGCGGGAGTTTCGTCGAGCGGCGAAAACGGAATGCTGAAGGCGGGCAGCTTGTAGTCGGCGATGGTTCCGACTGCGTGCTCGTATTGGGCGCGGGCTACACCGAGGTCGATGAGTTGTGCGCGCACGGTGTCGAGCTCGGTTTGTGCTTCGGCCACGTTGGCCTCAGTGCCGATGCCGCCGGCGAGCAGGCGCTTGGTCAGGTCGAGCTGATTTTCAAGGTCGGTGACCGTGGACTTAAGCAGCTTGATGTCGGAATCGAGGCCGCGGAGCTGGAAGTAGTCGGTAGCCATGTCGGCCTGGAGGGTCAAGTTGACATTGGCCATGTCAGCGGCGCTGGCCTGGGCGCTTTCGCGGGCAGCCTCGACAGTGCGGCGAATGCGGCCCCAGAAGTCGGGCTCCCAACTGGCCTGGCCTTCGATGAGGAGGTCGTTGTAGTTGGACGCTGTGCTGTCCGTGGTGAGCGGACGGTTGGCCGAGTTCTTGTAGTGGGTGACGGACGGGCCCGCGGAAAGTGTGGGAAAGAGCGCCGAGCGGGCGACTTTGACCTGGTCGCGCGCAGCGAGATAGGTCTGAAGCGCCTGCCGCAGCCCCTGGTTATAGGTGGCGATGCGCTCTTCAAGCTGGTTAAGCTGCGGATCATTGTAGACTTCCCACCACTTGCCCTTGAGCATGCCGTCGGAAGGGTTGGCAGTGGACCAGCCACCGTCTGGGGGATTGGGCGGCGGGACAACGACCGCGGAGGCGCCTGTCTCTTTATAGGCCGGCGGCGCGGTATAGGTGGGACGCTGGTAATTGGGGCCGACGGGCTTGCAGGCGGAGAGGGGGATGAGGACGGCGAGGCAGGCCGCGGAGAACAGAAAGCCTCTGAAACGCGTTCGCGGAGACCTTCCCGCAGGGGCTGAAGCCCAGGTTGAGTTTGAGGCCTTTTCGGCTCGACTGAAGTCGTGCCCTTTCGCACAGCTCCCTCTCTGTCTCGCACAACTCCCGCACTGATCTATTGCGGCAGGCTTTTTCGTGGCCAAGGCGGCGCCCATCACTACTTGCCTCCCGCTGTGGCTTTGGAGCCAGGGCTCTCGACATAAACTTTTTCGCCTTCGATGAGCGAGTCCGGTGGATCCTGGATGACTCTATCGCCGGCTGAGAGACCGCTGACAATTTGGACAGTGGCGCCATCGTCCTCACCGATAACAACCGGAACCAGATGCGCGATGTTGCCGTTGACGACGGTGCCGATCCTGATCCCCTCCCTGCGAAAGATGATTGCGCTTGAAGGCACAATGAATGTCGATCCCGTGGAGGGTGTCTTGAAGTGGACCTGCGCCAGCGAGCCCGGCAACAGCTCGCCGCCGCGATTGTCGATGTCGATCTCAACCAGCAGCGTTCGGCTCACAGGATCGATGGCGTCGGACGTGCGGACAAGGGTTCCCTGGAAAGTCTTGCCGACGTGTTCGGCAAAGGTCATGTCGATCTTGGAGCCGCGTTTCGCGCTTCCTGAGTAGACCTGCGGCAGATTGGCGTAGACGCGCAGGGTTTGCGTGGCCTGCATGTGGAAGAGCTCGCTGGTTGAGCCCTCGGTAATAAGCTGGCCGGTATCAATATTGCGCGCAGTGACGACTCCGTCAAACGGGGCATAGACTTTTTCAAACGCTTGCAGTTCCTTGAGACGCTGTACATTGGCCTGCGCGGACTTGACCGCTGCTGCGGTGGCCGCGGCCTGGTTGACGAAGGTGTCGGTGTCCTGTTTGGAGACGGCATTGGATTGAACGAGGCCGGTGTAGCGATCGGCCTGGATGCGAGCGTTGTTGGCATTGGCTTGCGCGGTGACCAGGTCGTTCTCAGCCTGGGCGAGTTGCTGATCCAGCTCGGGCGTGGCAATCTCGGCCAGCAGCGCACCCTTCTTTACTCGCGCACCAATGTCGTAATACCACTTGGTCAAATAGCCGGAGGTGCGGGCGTAGATGGGCGAATCGGTGAACGCGGTGACGTTGCCGGGCAGCACAAAGCTATCGACCGGCGCACCAAGGGTGGGAGCTGCCGCATCGACCGAAGGCGCAGCGAGGTCCGTCGTTCTCTGTGCCAGCACCGTGTCGCCCTGATGGCGGCTCCAGAGGCCATAGCCGGCCAGCGCCGCGGCGACAAGAACTACAATTGCCACGCCTGCCAGCGCCTTGCTGCCGGAGATTTTTTCCTGCTCCGGCGCTGCTTCATTGCCATGGCCGGCGTGTGCGGCCTCGTGCGTGTTCGGTTTGGATTCGTCGGTCATGTTTAGAGTTACTCCGAATACTGGTCAAACTCGTCGAGAGTGCCGGCCCGTACTGAACCTTGCGCTGTTTTGCGGCGCTTTTCAAGCCAGCCGTGGATAACGGAAAAGAATGCAGGAACAAAGAACAGCGTGGCCACGGTGGCCAGCAGCAAACCGCCAATCACGGCGCGGCCCAGCGGCGCGTTCTGCTCGCCGCCGTCACCCAGGCCCAATGACATGGGCACCATGCCGATGATCATGGCCAGCGCTGTCATGACCACCGGGCGCAAACGGACAAAGCCGGCGTTGAGGGCAGCGCGGCGGGCATCGCCCACGAGGATCTCCAACTGCTCGCGGGCAAAGGTGACCACCAGAATGGAATTCGACGTGGCCACACCCATGCACATGATTGCGCCGGTGAGGGCCGGAACGCTGAGCCGCGTATGGGTGAGGAACAGGAACCAGGCAATGCCGGCCAGCGCAGCGGGCAAAGCCGCAATAATCAGGAAGGGATCAAGCCAGGACTGGAAGTTCACGACGACCAACAGGTAGACGAGCAGAATGGAGAACGCCAGACCGCCCAGGAGGCCGATGTAAGACTTCTTCATGGTCTCACTCTGGCCGCGCAGAATGAAGTGCGAACCGCGCGGCAGATCGCCCTGGTGCCGCTTGATGATGGACTCCATGGCCCGCGTGACCGTGCCCAGATCAGTGCCGTCGACGTTGGTGTAGATGTCGAGCACTGGCTGGACGTTATAGTGGCTCACCGTTCCCAGTTCCGTACCGGGAACGATGGTGGATAGATTGCCCAGGACGTTGACCGGCAGCGGAGTGCCCGGCGTTCCGGTGGATGGAGCGCCCGGCATGGTGGCACTGGCGGTCCCCACTGCGCTAGAGGTTGTGGACGATGCAGCCTGCGTTGAACCGGTTACCGGCAAGCTCTTCAGCGCGGCCAGTGTATCCAATCGATACTGCGGCGCCTGAATTGCCACGTTGTATGTGACGCCGCTCTTGGGGTCGAGATAGAAATTGGGCGTGGTCTGGAAGCTGCCGCTCAGTGACACCAGGATGCTTTGCGCAACGTTGGCCTGAGTGAGTCCAATGTCCTGCGCGCGGGTGCGGTCCACGTTGACCGTCATGTTGGGATAGTCGAATGGCTGCTGGATGCGCGCGTCGGCAGCGCCGGGAACGTAGCGAACTTCATTGAGCATTTTCTCCGCCAGCGTCCGGTTTCCATAGAGATCGGGGCCGACAATCTGGATGTCGATGGGCGCCGATAGACCAAAGTTGAGAATCTGCGTAACGATGTCAACGGGCAGCACATAGAACGTGACGCCGGGGTACTCGCGGTTGAGCACGGTGCGCAGCTTCTCAACATAATTCGCAGTGGGATGATGGTCCTCAGTGAGCTGCACCTGGATGTCGGCGTCGGCCGGGCCAATGGGCGCGGATGTCGAGTAGGAGAGATTCAAACCGGAGTAAGGCAGCCCGATGTTATCGACGATCGTAACAAGTTCCTTAGCCGGAATCTGCTCGCGGATAGTTTGATCGATATGGTCGCAGAGCAGTGCGGTTTCTTCAATGCGCGTACCGGTGCGGGCACGGACGTGAATCTTGAATTGTCCGGCGTCGACGTTGGGAAAGAAATCCTGCCCCAGCGGAGGCGTGAGAATAAGAACCGAGCCGACCGCAAACAACGTGAACAGAATGAGAAAAACAACGGCATTGTCCACGCACAGAGTGAGCAGGCGCAGATAGCCCAGGCGGACCCTGGTAAAGCTCCGCTCAAAACCGAGTTGAAAGCGGACGAAGGGATTGCGGCTGACCTGGCGCTTGATTTCCTGGGCGTCGTCGTGTTCCTGGAGCAGGTACTTGGCCATGGTAGGGACGACGGTACGACTAAGCAGGTAGCTGGCGAGCATGGCGAAGACTACCGCTTCAGCCATGGGGACAAACAGATAACGGGCTACGCCGCTGAGGAAGAACATGGGCACAAACACGATGCAGATGGCCAGCGTGGAAACAAGTGCCGGAGTGGCGATCTGGGCGGCGCCGTCCAGAATGGCCTGCTCGATTTCCTTGCCGGACTCGAGGTTGCGATTGATGTTTTCAATCTCGACGGTCGCGTCGTCAACCAGGATGCCGACGGCGAGGGCAAGGCCGCCGAGGGTCATGATGTTGACGGTCTCGCCAAGGACATAAAGCATTATGAGTGAACAGAGGATGGAGAGCGGGATGGAGACCGCGATGATGACCGTGGAGCGGAAACTGCCCAGGAACACCAGGATCATGACGGCGGTGAGACACGCGGCGATGATGGCCTCGCGAATGACGCCGTTGATGGCGCCGCGCACAAAGATCGACTGGTCGGAGAGCGCGCTGATCTTCAGCTCGCGCGGCAGCTGGTCCTTGATGTTGACCAGCACGTTCTGCACACCCTTGATGATGTCGAGCGTAGAGGCCGAGCCGGTCTTGAGCACGTTCATCAAAATGGCTCTGCTGCCGTTGACGCGGACGATGTTGGTCTGGGGCGGATTGCCGTCGCGCACGTGGGCCACGTCGCGAATGTAGATCATCGCTCCGTTGACAGACTTGATAGGCAGGTCGTTCAGATCGTTTACGACGGAGGGCGCGGAGTTGGTTTCGATGGCGTACTCGAAACGGTCGATCTTCATGGTGCCGGAGGGCGCGATCAGATTCTGCGCGTTGACGGCGTTGACCACATCGACAGGTGAAAGCCCCTTGGCCTGGAGGGCGTGGAGGTCGAGGTCCACCTGAATCTGGCGCTGCTTGCCGCCGTAGGGGAAGGGCGTCTGCGCGCCTTCAATGGTGGCGAGCTGGGTGCGGATGTTGTTCTGGCCCAGGTCATTGAGGCGCTGCTCGTCAAGGCCCTGGCCGGAAAGCCCCAACTGAAGGACAGGCACGCTGGAGGCGTTGTACTGAATGATGAAGGGGGGGGTGGTACCCGGCGGCAGCGAGCGCAATTGCACCTGGCTGATGGAAGTGACCTGGGCAACAGCGCTGCCGATGTTTACGTGGGGCTGAAAAAAGATCTTGATGATTGCGATGCCATTCAACGACTGCGACTCGATGTGTTCGATGTCGTTGACGGTGGTGGTCATGCCGCGTTCGCTGTTGAATACGATGCGGGTCGACATCTCCTGCGCCGACAGGCCAGAGTATTGCCACACCACCGTGACCACGGGAATGTCGATATTCGGAAAGATATCCGTCGGCATCGAGACAATGCTGAAGACGCCGAGAATCAGGATCAGAAACGCAAAGACGGCGAAGGTGTAAGGCCGCCGCAGCGCAAGCCGGACAATCCACATCATAGGGCTGGTACTCGCTCCTGAGCCGGGTAGCTCTTGTATGGTTCAACCGTGGCCATTGTGCCCGCGACCGTGGACCGCGAATTGGTCAGCGAGGGCTCTGGGGCGGGTCTTTACCGGCTCATCGGGTTCCGGGCCGGACGGCAATGCCGCCTAGGCCCAATCGTACTAACAGTTGAAGATACTAGGATAGTTCATCCTGAACGCGAAGCGCGGAAGGTCGAACAAAAGCGTCCCATCTGTACACGTTTTGGACGCTCTGAGGGTGGGATAGGACGCAATTTCCTGACTTTGGAATCCCGTTATGTGGGCCGCCAACCCTTCGCGTCGGCCCGGTCTGCGCGTTGGGGCAGATGCGCTTTTTCCGGACCGGACGGAGCGAAAGGGACACAGCGAGTCTATTTGGCAGCGACGCGCGCCTTGATCAGTTCATCGAGGTAATCGGGCTTGGAGTCTTCGCGCGTCAGATGCGGGAAGCGCTCGCCGCCGTGGTAGTTGATGTTGGAGGTCTGGTAGTACTCGTCCACAATCACGAGCAGGGAGATGGGTGCTGCGCTGTCTTTCGAGGCTTTGATCGCGTCCTCAAGCAGGTCGTGGTTGTAGACGCGGCCATTGACGCCGACGACTTTCATCCCCGAGGTGATGCCGGCCTGGAACGCGGGGCTGCCCACGATGGAATCGGCAACAGAGCCGTCCTGGCCGAGTTGGAGACCGATGGAATATACGTCGCCGGGGTTGCCGCGACGCCCCAGCAGCCGGGAAGGCTCGCCATCGTAGGTTACCTTCCAGCCGCCGTTTTCGATGCCACCCACGGGTGCATCGGGCGAAGTGGAATCGAGGCGCGTGTTGAAGAAAGTGGCCCAGTCAAAAGGCGCAATGGCATTCAAATCAGCGACCAATTGTTCGAAGGTGTAGGTCTTGACTTCGGGGCCGTTGTTCGCGCCACCGTGGAAGGCCTGGCAGAAATCGTCGATGGATTTTTTGCCGTGGCTCTCGCGATGAATGATGGTGGCGACTTCAAGCCAGAGCAGATCGCCTTCGTCGTAGTAGTCGGTTCCGCGCCGCCAGGTGGGCCATCCGCGAGCAAAGCCGAGGCCGGGCTCGCCAACCGCGGTATCGAGCAAGGGGCGCCAGGTGCGGCCGGGACGGCCAGGGCCGAGGCTGGCCGCGACGCTGGCGAGATATTCGTGGTATTGCTCCGGGGTCCACAAACCGCTGCGCGCGGCGAGCATGGGGCCGAGGTAATCGGTGAGCCCTTCATAGCCCCACAGCAGATCGGTCTTCATGGGTTCTTCATAGTAGGGCACGGCGAGATCGGCGGGACGACGGAATTTTCCATTCCACGAATGAACGAATTCATGCGAGAGCAGGCCGCCGAGTGCCATGCCGGAGCCGGGAGAAATGAGCGTGCGCTCGGGCAGGCGGCTGTCATTGGATTCGTGATGCTCCAGGCCGAAGTGGGCGACATGATCGCTGAGCGCAAAGATGAAGTGATAGTCGCGATAATGGCGCGCGCCGAAGAGCTTGCCGGACTCGGCAACCAGGTTGGTCATCTGCTTCACGTTGGCAGGGCTCATTGCCAACGCGGCTTCGCTGTCGGCGGCCATGTCAATCTGGTGATGAATGGGCTCGCCCACCGGCGTGATGTCGATGACGCGGAAATACTCACCAGTGATGACGGGTGAATCGACCAGCAGGTCAAAAGAGATGGGCTTGAACGAAACCGAGTTGCCGGATTGGCCTGCGACGGGAAGCGATGAACCAAACTTCCATCCGTCGGGAAGAATGAGCTTGGTTTCAAACATCAGTTTTTCCGCTGGTGTTCCGGCAGGATAGAGCGCGACTTCATTCCACTCGAGAATCAGCAACTTGTCGGTGGCTGAGCCGCCTTCGGGCTCAATGTAGTCGTAATTTGCTTCGAGGGTGCTGACGCCCGCCGGGATGTCGACGTGGAATGTGAAAGTGTCGAGCAGATCGCGTTTCCATGGAATGACCTTGCCGTTGCCTTCAAACTTGAGACCGGTCAGGTTCGCGATGGGGCCATCGGGACCATGTTCGCCGGGAATCCACTTGGGATAATAGAGCGTGAGAGGCCCGGGCTGAACAGATAACACAAGGTGGGCGTGCAGGAGCTTCTGTGGAGTTTTGCTTGCATCCACGGTAAGAGAAATGGTTTGGCCGGACTGCGCCAGCGCTGCATGCGCGGCTAGCGCCACAGCCAGAAACATCGATAAGCGAAAACGGCACTGTTGCATTGGAAAGCTCCTCCTGAAAAGTGGGGCAAACCCTACGCGTGAATCATAGCGCGTGCGGGCGACCCTCAAGAAAGTGGGCGACAGGGCTGAAGACGGCCGCAAGCCACTATTCGAATCGGTTTTATGTCCAAGCCGGATTGATGTTATTGTCAGATTCATCCCGAATAGCCAAACCACGGGAGTTTCCCTTCGCGCAAACAGCAGGTCATTCGCCGTTGTTTGCTTCGGCCTTTTTTCAGCCCTGGAACGCTGATTGAGTTCCCGCTCAATTGCGCACCCGTTTCTTCTGCCGCAGAATGAAAGGAGAGGACAGCCCGATGACCGAGTCCTACGAAGCGACGAACGACAGTCACGTTCTGACTCTGGAGCAGGTGACGAACCTTACGGAGGAAGGCGGCAAGCCGGCCGATACGTTGATGCGGGTTGTTGCGCTGATTGCCTCGCGGTTCAGGACCGATGTGTGTTCTGCGTACCTGCTTGAGCCTGACCGATCGAACCTGGTGCTGGCGGCGAGCCTGGGTCTGCACCCCAGCTGTATCGGCAAGCTGCGCATGCGCCTGCGCGAGGGGCTTGCCGGGTTGGTGGCGGAACAGGTGCATCCTGTAGCCGTGGAAGACGTGACGAAGCATCCACGCTACAAGTTCTTCAAGGACTCCGGTGAGGAGGAGTACCACTCATTTCTCGGCGTGCCCCTGATTGACCGCGGGGTTTTGCAGGGTGTGCTGGTGGTGCAAACCAAAGAGGCGCGTTCTTTCCGCGAAGTTGAGATTCGCATGCTTGTGGAGGCGGCCAACCAGGTAGCGCCGGTGGTGAGCGAGGCGCGGACGCTGGACCGCTTCATTGGCCCGGCGCAGGAGCGGCTGTGGGCGCTGGCCCGCAACATCTGGTGGAGCTGGGACCACGACTGCATCGGACTGTTTCGCGATCTGAATCCGACGCGCTGGCGGGAACTCAATCAGAATCCGATCTCGCTGCTGAGCGAAATGAAGTTCGGTGAAATTGAGCGTCGCGCAACCGAGTTGGTACTGCATAGCCGCATTAATTACGTGTACCGGCGGCAGCAGGAGTATTTGAAAGCGGACCGGACATGGGGAACGGCGAACGCAGGTGTGCTGCGGCCTCGTCCTGTGGCTTATTTCTCCGCAGAGTTCGGGTTGCATGAATCGCTTCCGATTTATTCCGGCGGCCTGGGAGTGCTGTCGGGCGACCACATCAAGAGCGCATCCGACCTGGACATTCCGCTGGTTGGGATTGGGTTGTTTTATGGACAGGGCTACTTCCTGCAGCGGCTGGACCAAAGCGGCTGGCAGCGGGAGGAGTATCTGCAGACCGATGTGAATCAACTGCCGATGCAGCCGGCCATTGGACAGAACGGTGAACCGGTGGTGGTGGAGATTCAAACCCGGGGCGGATCGATCAAGGCCAAGGTGTGGCGCGTCAAGGTCGGCCGCTGCGATCTGCTGCTGCTGGACTCCAATGTGCAGGGAAACGCGCCCGAAGATCGCGAGCTCACGTCGCGGCTCTATGGCGGCGATGGGCGCACGCGCATTCGGCAGGAACTGCTGCTGGGCATTGGCGGATTTCGCGCGCTCAAGGCGATGGGAATCTCGCCGGGTGTGCTGCATCTGAACGAGGGACACAGCGGCTTTGCGGTCTTCGAGGCGATTCGTACGCGCATGGAAGAAGAGGGGCTGGACTTCAATACCGCTGCAAGTCAGATCCCTCGCGAAGTAATTTTTACCACGCATACGCCAGTGCCGGCGGGACACGACCGTTTCAATGCCGACCTGATGGAAGAGCACCTGGGGCCGCTGCGTGAGCAGCTGGGGATTTCGCACGAGAACATGATGGGCTTTGGCCGCGAATATCCAACCGACCACGGGGAACAGTTTTGCATGACGGTGTTGGGACTGAAGCTTTCGCGGCGGGCCAATGCAGTTAGCTCGCTGCACGGTGAAGTATCACGCGCGATGTGGAAGTGCCTGTATCCCGGCAAGCCGGAAGACGCTGTGCCTATCGGCCACATCACCAATGGAGTGCATGTTCCGTCGTGGCTTGCGCCGCAGATGTGCCGGCTCTACGATCGCCATCTCGGCGTGGGCTGGCAGAGCAACAGCGGGTCGGCACGGACCTGGGAAGACATTGAAAATGTGGACGACGGCGAGCTTTGGGAGACGCATCTGAGCTTGAAGTCGCAGCTGCTGGATTTTGCGCGACGGCGGGCGCGGGAGCAGTCAGAACGCCGCGGCGAGCCGCAGGAGGCTCTGCAAAAGCTGAGCAAGGTACTCTCGCCCGACGCATTGACCATTGGCTTTGCGCGGCGGTTTGCTACCTACAAGCGAGCCAACCTGGTGCTGGCCGATATGCAGCGGCTGGCATCAATGGTGAACGATCCCAACCGGCCAGTTCAGTTCCTCTTTGCCGGCAAGGCGCATCCGCACGACGAACCGGGCAAGCGGGTGTTGCAGCAGATTGCCGAGATGATGCGCGACCCGAAGTTCGCCGATAAATTTGTTTTCATTGAAGACTACGACATTAACGTCGGGCGCTACCTGGTGCAGGGCGTGGATGTTTGGCTGAATAATCCGCGGCGGCCGCTGGAGGCTTCAGGGACCAGCGGACAGAAGGTGGTGCTGAACGGCGGACTGAATCTATCTGTACTGGATGGGTGGTGGGCAGAGGCGTACGACGGGCTGAATGGGTTCGCGATTGGCGGCGGAAGAACTCATTCGAACTTCGATGTGCACGACACGCGCGACGGCGAGGACCTGTATCGCGTACTGCGCGATGAGCTGATTCCGCTTTTCTATCAACGCGACCGCGACGGACTGCCGAGGGGATGGATCAAGCGGATGAAGCGGACGATTCGCACCCTGGGATGGCGGTTTAATGCGGATCGCATGGTGATGGATTACACGCTGAAGTGCTACATTCCAGCGGCCGGCGGGACGTCGAGCGAGATTCGGCCGCCGTCGTAGGCACCTGCGGTGGGGCAGACGCTCGCGGGAGGCTCGCACCTACTTGGTTTTCACAAGATTGTTTCGCGGCGGCCCTACGGGACGCCAAGGTCATTTTGGCGGCTAACCCCGGGCTGCGCCCTTCGCTGCGCTGCGGGCTGACCCGGGGCTATTCTCATCCTGTCCCTACGGGACGGCCACCTGCGGTGGGGCACCCAGTTTTGGCCTCGTACAAGGAGCTGAAGGCTGACAGCTAAAAGCTGTTTTTCTCAGTTTGCGAAGACTTCTTCCTGCACATTCGCGCGTTCGATCAGCTTTACAGGGTAGTAGGCGTTGCGGGTGTACTGCTTGACCATGCGGTTGGTGTTGAAGTAGGAGCCGTTGAAGGCCAGTGTGTTGCGCATGAGGTGCGCCCATTTTTCCGGCGCATCGCGGTAGAGCGGCACCACGACGTTCTCAAGCTTGTGGTAGAGCGAGGCAGCTTCCTCTTGATCGTTGGCGCCGTCTTCAATGGCCCAGCCGGTAAATCCTTCGATGCATCCCTCGATCCACCAACCGTCAAGAATGGAGAGACTGGGGACGCCGTTCAATGCTGCCTTCATGCCGCTGGTTCCCGAGGCTTCATAGGGACGCCGCGGCGTGTTTACCCAGACATCGACGCCGGCGGTAAGCAGCGCACCCAGATCCCAGCCGTAGTTTTCGAGATAGATAATGCGCAGCATGTCATTGGAAAGGCGAGCCGCGTCGGCGCAAACTTCCTGGATGAGCGCCTTGCCGGGATCGTCCTGGGGATGTGCTTTGCCCGCATAGATGATCTGTAATCCACCGGCAGCCGTTGCGATTTTTGCCAGCCGGGCGGGATCGGTAAAGAGCAATGTGGCGCGCTTGTAGGTGGCCACGCGGCGGGCGAATCCGAGCGTAAGCACGTTGGGGTTGAGCACCAGGCCGATGCGGGCGGCCACCTCGCCGAGCAGATCGCCCTTGGCGCGGGCGTGCGCGGCGAGAATGTCTTTTTCCGGCAGGTCGATGGCGTTACGCAGGTAGAGATTGTCGCGGCGCCAGGAGCTGAAATTGGCATCGAGCAACTGCTGAATCGGCTCGGAGACCCAGGTGGGCGCGTGAACTCCGTTGGTGATGGAATCGATGGTGAACTCGGGGAACATGTCACGGGAGACCTTGGCGTGCTGCATGGCGACGCCGTTGGCATAGCGCGAAAAGCGAAGCGCGAGCAGCGTCATGTTCAACATGCCGTCGCGGAAACAACCTTGCTTTTCCAGACGCGCGGTGCGGTCGCCGCCGAGAATGCGAATAGTCTGCTCGGTGGAGAAGCGATCGTGACCCGCCGGGACCGGAGTATGGGTGGTGAAGACGCACTTGCGGCGCACTTGCTCGATGTCAGTCTCAGTAGCAGCGCCGAGCGGCCCGCCGCCCAACTGGCCCTCAAGCAGCGCCAGCGTCAACAGAGCCGCGTGGCCCTCGTTCATGTGGTACACATTGATTTTGTGGCCGAGCGCGTTGGCCATGCGCACGCCGCCCATGCCCAGCACAATCTCCTGCTGCAACCGGTAGTTGCTGTCGCCGCCGTAGAGATGGTCGGTGAGGCCGCGATCCCATCCTGAATTTCCATCGACATCGGTATCGAGCAGATAGATTGGCACCACGTGGCCGTAGCGGCCGGTCATATCGTAGCGCCAGGCGCGCAGGGTCACGACGCGGTCTTCAACAGAGACCGTAACCCGCGCGGGTTCCTCGGTGCAGAAGTCGCTGGGATTCCACGGCTGAACGGTTTCTGTCTGAACGCCGTTGCCGTCGAGATGCTGCTGAAAGTAGCCCTTGCGGTGAAGCAGGGTGAAGGCCACCAGGGGAACGCCGAGATCGGCGGCTGAGCGCAGTGTGTCTCCCGCGAGCACGCCGAGGCCGCCAGAATAAGTCGGCATGCCTGGATTGATGGCTATTTCCATCGAGAAATATGCGACGTGGCCTGCGGTGGGAAAGGTTTCGTATGAGAACGGGTGAGGAGTTGTCGACGGCATGACTTCATTGTCTCCACGCCGCTCAACAAAACTTGCACGGCGTTTAAAGAATCCAGATTCCAAAGGAGTCTACGGCACGCAGAGCTCCACTCGGTTCTTCTTTGTTAATCTCCGCTCATTTTAACAAGAGGACCGCTGATCCTCTCTCAAGTTTATCGGGCCACTCAGTGGCCGGCGATCACCGGTTGGTGCACTTCAGTAACACAATTGCGCTATCCCGCGCCGGTATTGGGAATGGGCGCTTCGGAGTCCCGCGGCGTTGCACGATGTGGATTTTTTCCGGAACGCAGGTCATGTTATGTCATACGATGCGCACCGCCGGATGCGCGGCAGATGTGGATTTGTGGCGTGATGCCCGTTTCGGCGGCATATCGCCCGGCCAGTTTTTCAACGAAGGCCGGCGCGGCGCTCAGTTCCACGAGGTTGATGGTGCAGCCGCCGAAGCCTCCGCCGGTGAGGCGCGCGCCGATCAGTCCGGGCAGGTCCTGCGCCAGGGCCACCATAGCGTCGGCCTCAGCGCAACTGGCTTCAAAATCTTGGCTATAGCTTTGGTGGGCCTCGGCCATCAGGCGGCCCAGTTCAGGCAGATCGCGGCGGAGGAGCGCATCGGCGGCGGCTACGGTGCGCAGGTTTTCCGTGATGACGTGCCGGGCTCGCTTGAGCGAATTGGGCGTCATTTCGGAGCCCCATTTTTCGAGGTCTTCGACGGAGCAATCGCGCAGAAATTTAACCCCGGAACGATGGCTGGCGATGACGGCGCAGGCCGCTTCAACCTCCGCGCGGCGCGTCGAATATTCGCCGCCGGTGATGGCATGCTTGACCATGGTGTTGGCAATCACAAGCGCCACGTTGGGCGGAATGGGCGCGAGCTTGAAGCTGAGGTCGCGGCAATCGAGCAGCAGGGCGTGGTCTTCCGCGCCGTTGGCGGAGATGAATTGGTCCATGATGCCGCAATTGGCGCCGACGAACTCGTTTTCAGCACGCTGGCAAAGACGCGCCAGCACCGGCCCAGGATAGGAAACTCCAATGATCGATGTGATGGCCAGCGCTGTGGCGACTTCGACCGATGCCGAACTGGATAGCCCGGAACCGAGCGGAACGTCGCCCCAGAGCGAGAGGCTGAAGCCGGGGATGGTGTTGCCCTGGCCGGCGAGAATCGACACGACGCCTAGCGGATAGTCGCTCCAGTGTTTCTCCGCCGTGGTGGGCAGCGTCGCCGCGTCGAAGATTTTTTCTTCGCCGTAGTTCTCAGAATAGATAGCGATTTTGCCGTCGGAGCGGGGTGAGATGCCGGCCAGGGTTGCAAAGTTGATGGCCGCTGGCATGACGAAGCCCTCGGCGTAGTCGGTGTGTTCGCCGATCAGGTTGACTCGACCGGGCGCAACAAAGATGGAAGGTTCCGCCTGGAAGCGGGCCTGGTGCATGGAACGGAAAAGGGCAGGATCATGCATGTAAAGTCACACGTTACATCGGTTGAAGGTCAACGAACATCCGCCAATGGTCGGATTCGCCAGGATTGAGGCTGCGCGACCAGGGGCCGGTTTGGGCGAGGCTGTCGACGGGCGCGGTCGACGGTTCGAGGGCGACGCAGGTCTGTTTGGGACCGGGACGGTCGGGCCAGCCGCCGTGGCATATCCACAGGCCAAGATAGGGAGTGGCTGTGGGATCGAGGGTCACTTTGATGCGGACGCCCGCTCGTGGACGCTCCAGCATGGCCCAGTTTTCAGATGCGGCGAGCGGGCCGGCAAAGAGCTTGTCGCCTATGGCCGAATCCGGGGGCAGCGCCAGGCTCAAGTCGGTCTGACTGCCGTCGGTCAACGAAGCGATGGGCCATGAAATTGTGTCGCCCGCTTTTCCCAGGCGACCACCGCCGGAGCCTTCGAGGCGCAGTGTTTTGATGGATGCGGGGAGAACGATTCGGTCTCCAGCCTCAGCGGTAAAGAGCGGATGCGCGGCCCAGGACCATGGAGCGGGATAGCTGCCGGTATTGGTCACTTTGTAGTCCAGGCGCAGGCGCCAAGTCTTTTCTGGCGCGTCAGTTTTCTCGGTGAGCGTGATTGCGCGTTCGAGGGCAAGCGGAAGCGAGAAGCATTGTCCGCGGAAAATGACAGCGTTTTCAGGCGCAACAACGGGCTGCCACTCTACGCGCCACAGATCGCCGTGATCGGGGATGTTGGCCTTGCCTGTGGAGGTTTCGACAGTGCAATTGGCGACGGAGGGCAGGCACTCATCCCAGCCGCTGGCGTCGCCTGCGTCGAAGGACATGGTTTGGGTGCGGGGAGCGTAGGGCGCGAGAGGGGTCTGAAGGAGTTCGCGATCTTTGAACCGCAGCGAGGCAATTTTGCCGCCGAGCCGGGGGAGGACGGTCAGCGAGCATTCTCCTGCATGGATGAGAACGTTTTCTTTTTCGGACCCACTTTCGATCGCGGGGACATTTGCCTGGGTCATCGTTTTTTTACTCTCCCATGACATCCGAGCTGGCTGCGGTTAGCCGTTCCCAGATTCTGTCGAGCCATGCCTCGTGTTCGGGCTTCATCAGCACGGAACGGAGGCAGGTGACAAGGCCGCCGCCGGTCGCTTCAGCCGACCGGGGCTGAAACCACGATAGCGGCAATTGTACTAGGGCCAGATGCAAATCCCGTGTGGCGCAGGCCACAAAAATATCATGCGCGAGTTGCGAGGCTCGTTCAGGGGTGTCTGCTTTCAGCTTCCAGATGACGATATCCAGCTCCGGCGGACCGGCGGCGAGAGGCTCGCAGCGGGGGTCCTGACACAAACGGCGGTGGAGCTCCATCGCCGCGGCACGGCCGCTGGCCAGCCCTCGGGCAAATTCGCCTTCCGGCTCGAGGGGAAGAAGTTTTTGCGTGGCCCACAAGGCTACGGCGGCTGCTCCGGCACGGGAGCATTCCAGGCTGATTTCGCCCAGGTGTAACTGGCTTGAAGTGAAGTATGTGTAAGGGGAATCGTGCTTGTAAAAGCGGCCCACTGCCGGGTCGCGGAAAAGAATGCAGCCGCAGCCGTAGGGTTGGAGGCCGTGCTTGTGGGGATCAACCACGATGGAGTCGGCCTGCCCGAAGGCGGCGTAGGCACGCCGGGCTGGGCTGTCCAGGGTGTCCGGAACCAGGGTGAAATAGCCGCCGTAGGCTGCGTCCACATGGATGCGGAAGCCGTATTTTTGCTTGAGCTTGAGGATTTCATCCAGCGGATCAACGGCGCCGATGGCCGTGGTCCCGAGCGTGACAACAACTGTGCCCACATCGCCTTTGCGCAGTTCTGTCTCCAGTTCGTCAAGGCTCATGCGGCCGCGGTGGTCGGCGGAAATGTTCGCGTAGTCCAGTTTGAGCACGGCGGAGATGCGTTGGTGGGTGTAGTGGGCCTGCTCCGAGGCCACGATGCGGCGGCCGGGCGCCAACTGGCCGGCTACCCACAGGGCCTCAAGATTGGCCAATGTTCCGCTGGAGGTGAGGTGACCGAGGTATGAGGAAGCCTCCCAGCCAAACATGCGGGCGATTTCGGCGACGGCTTCGATCTCCAACTCCGAGCTGGCGCGACCGCCGTCCCGCGCATGGTTATTCGGATTGATGGTCATGGCCAGGGCGTAGGCGGCCCGAGCTACGGGGTGGGGCGGCTTCAGCATCTGTCCGGCGTAGAGGGGGTGGAAATAGGGGTAGTTGTCTTTGAGGCGGTGCGCCGATTCCGCAAGAACCTGGGCGATGGCGTAGGAGTTTACAGAAGTTTCGACCGGCGGAAGTGAGCTGAACTCGGCCTCGAGGAGCTCGGTGGCGCGGGAAAGCAGGCCGGGAACGGGATCGTTTGGCATTGCGACCTCTCACGGTATCACAGGCCGGGGCCGGTCTGTAAGTCCATTCCCGCCAACACAATTTGGAAGCGCGCTTGGCAGAATTAAAGAGATGGCAACAATTTCCGCACCATATTTCCATCGGGATGATATACTTTGGGTAGCGTTAGAGTCGAACCGGGCGTGAGCAGCAACTCGCCCAACCAAGCAAGATTCTGCCAGTGGTCGCTCCGATTCATCCAGCGCAATTCAATCCAGGAAATACGATCAAAATGGAACAAGGTACTGTGAAGTGGTTCAATGACGCGAAGGGCTTCGGCTTTATCTCGCGCCAGAACGGCGAAGACGTGTTCGTGCACTACTCTGCGATCAACTCAAGTGGTTTCAAGAGCTTGCAAGAGGGTCAAGCCGTGCAGTTCAACGTGGTGAAGGGGCCCAAGGGATGGCAGGCTGCCGACGTGCAGCCGCTCTAACCTGTTGGCCGGATTCCGGCAGAATCTAGCAAACACGCATGAGGGCTGGGAGCGATCCCAGCCCTCGTGTGCTGATGGGCTCCGCGGGTTGGCGGGCCCTTCCCCAGAATTCGGTTACAGTGCTCTCAATTCCGTTCTTCGCTTCGAAGCTGATCGCCGAGCGGCTCCTTGTTTGCCAGCTCGCTTAAAACAATGAAGATGGCGGCAAATGAAGTGAAGAATTATTGAGCCTTGCTAGGCGCAAGCATGGGCCTGGACCCGCGCGGGAGCCGGTGCCGAAACGGGTAAGAACGGCCCGAAGTGGTCTGGCGCCAGAAATTCAGTTTCCGGATGCACATGAGGCCCTGCCTGCATGCGGTGGTGGTTGCACAGCGTCTTCTGGATTTCAAAGAAAATCTCTTTGCGTTCCGCGTGCGATTCCTGCTCCCAGAACATTTGAAAACCCTGGCCACAAATGCAGCAACGTGTGTCAGCATGATGATTCGTAGGTTTGCAAAGGACTTGCATGTCACTCCCCCCTGGACCAATGATTCCGTTTTGATTGCTTAAGTTAAGACCAAAGTACCCCAACACCTAATTCGATGAAAATGGCTCATTCGGATACAGGGGCAATCTTTTGCGGGAGTGGTTAGTGCCCAATTGGTGGGATGATTTGTGACTTGCAACACATTGATTGGAGTTTTCCGGAAGGCGCCTTGCTGGGCACGGACAACGTGCACCGGCAACGCGGGCCGACGCCAGGTCAGACGCCTTCAGAAATGCTCAACTCGACGTGGTCCGTCACTCAAAAGGCCATCCGTCACTGCAAGGCGGACTGAGCGGACGCAGTGGGTGTGCTTGGCTCCTTCTCAAACAGGTCCAGGTTTTCGCTCTTCCACTGCATGGCGGAGTGAATGCGGTTGTAGCCGCTGGGATGGTCGAAAAAGATCCATTCTTCCAGCGGGCCGGGACGCATCTTGCGGTATTCGCCGAGGTGAATTGCGGCCTGGGCGAAGCCGTCGGGTTGGCGCGCAGCGTTGAGGCCGAACATATCGGCTTCCTTCTCCTGGGCGCGGATCTGTGTATTCGTTATCGGCGTGAGAACGAAAAAGAAGAAGCTGCCGAGGAGAAACACAAGCGGCAAAACGGCGGGATCGCCGATCTCATGAATTCCCCAGCGGTCGCCCCAGCGGGCCAGCGTCCAACCCAGGCCCCAGCGCAGGTAGGCGAAGAAGAGCGTCATGACGACCGAGAGAAAGAGAACGGTATTGGGGATGTGGTTGAGAACGTAGTGGCCCATCTCGTGACCCATCACCGCCTGAATCTCCTCCGGCGAGCCGCGCTTGAGCAGGTTGTCATTGAGTGTGATGCGCATGGTGTTGCCGATGCCGCTGACGTTGGCGCTCATGCGGGTTGTCTGGCGGCTGGCGTCGATCTCATAGACATCGTTGGTCGAGATGCCGTTGGCATGGGCCATGCGCAGGATGGGCCCGGTGATCTTCGGATCATCGAGGCGGTGGACCGTGTTGAAGATGGGCTGAATGAAGACTGGGCCAATTGCGACGGACACCACGATGAAAACAATCGAGACAACAATGCCCCAAATCCACCATGTTTCGCGGAATTTACGCACAATTGCCATCAGAATGACGAAGACGATAGCGCCGAGGATCGCGTTGATGGCAAGGCCCTTCAACTCATCGATCATCCATGGTCCAAAGGTCTGCGTGGCCATGCCGTATTTGTGTTCGCGGACAAAGCTCTCGTAGTACTCGAGGGGAAAGCCGAGCAGAGTGGTGAGCAGGATGTATTGCATCCAGTAGAGCGCGTTCTGAACCCAGCGGAAGCGCGAGATGCGCTGCGCGCGGTCGCGCATGGCCGCGGACCAGCGCGTGTTGAGGACGATGAGGCAAACGGCCGAGGCATAGAGGAAGTCCCAGAGAATGAGCCAGTAGCCGCCCTCGAAATAGGCGTTGGAGCGGGCGATCGCGTCCGGCGGCATCATGGCCATGTAGGCTTCGGTGGCCTCGTCCACGTTGAAGTGGGGCGATGGCTGGGCGGCGGCGGGGACCTTGGTGATGTCGACCGTGGGTTGAATGGCGGGTTGCGCCGATACTGCGAATGTGCCAAAGAAAGCGACTGCAAGTAGGAGCGCAAGGCCCCGCGAACGGAAGTTCATTGTCTTACCTTTTCCTCAAAACGGGATTCGAATGGGCGCGGAACGGGGGATTATGCGCTCCAAAGCTCATACGAGCGATGGCGCGTTACGGTTCCGGACAATACTCGGTATATTCTGGAGGGTTGCCACGGAAAGAAAAACGCCGTGGCCGGAAACTCGGGACCCTGATCAATCATGAGCACGCAGACAATTGCCGTACACCTGCCCGATGGGGCGATTCGCGAGGTGCCAGTGGGCACAACGCCATTTGACATTGCCAACTCCATCTCGCCGCGCCTTGCCGCGGTTTCTGTTGTGGCGCGCCTGACGCCGCTCACGGGCGCAGCGAAAAAGACCGGAACCGAAGAAGAGCCATCGGAAGCGGCGATGTATGCCGCCGAGGACGGAGCGGCCGCACGCCTTGTCGACCTGGCGACGCCGCTGACCGAAGATACGAAGCTGGAACTGGTAAGGGAGCAGGATGCCGAGGCGCTGAAGGTGGTGCGCCACTCGGCTGCACACGTGATGGCGACAGCGGTGCTTGAACTTTTCCCAGAAACAAAGCTGGGACACGGGCCGGCGACCGATGCGGGTTTCTTCTACGACTTTTATCGCGAGAAGCGCTTCACGCCGGAAGACCTGGCGGCCATTGAAGCGAAGATGGCGGAAGTGGTGGCGCGCGACGAGAAGTTTGTGCATGAATTCGAGCCACGCGAGCAGGCGCTGGCGGAGTTTGAACGCGACGGCGACTTCATGAAGACGCACTTCGTCACAAAATTCACAGAGCCTGGTTCCGAAGTGAGCTTTTACCGGAACGGGAATTTTGTGGACTTTTGCCGCGGGCCGCATGTGCCTTCGACGGGACGGGTTAAGGCGTTCAAGGTGCTCTCGCTGGCCGGCGCGTATTGGCTGGGTGACGAGAAGAATCCGCAGTTGCAGCGCGTGTATGGAACGGCGTTCTATTCGCAGAAGGCGCTGGACGAGCATTTTGCGCGGCTTGAAGAAGCGGAGAAGCGCGATCATCGCGTGCTGGGAAAGCAGCTTGACCTGTTCAGCATTCAGGAGATTGCCGGCGCGGGTCTGATCTTCTGGCATCCCAAGGGCGGCATCGTGCGCAAGGTAATGGAAGACTGGATGCGCGACGAATGCCTGCGGCGCGGCTACTCGCTGGTGTTTACTCCGCACGTGATGCGGCGCGAGTTGTGGAAGATCAGCGGGCACGAAGGCTTTTATTCCGGCAACATGTACACGCCAATGGAGCTGGATGACGCGGAGTATCGCCTGAAGCCGATGAACTGCCCGGGGCATATTCTGATCTATAAGAACTCGCCGAAGAGTTATCGCGACTTACCGGTGCGGCTTGCGGAGTTAGGCAATGTGTATCGCTATGAGCGCTCGGGAACCATGCACGGGCTGCTGCGCGTGCGCGGCTTTACGCAGGATGATGCGCATATCTTCTGCACGCCGGGACAGATTGAAGACGAGGTTGTAGCTTGCATCGACTTTGCCGAGGCGGTGCTGAGGACATTCGGCTTCAAGGAGTTCAAGGTCGAGTTATCTACGTGGGATCCGAACGATCGCGCGCATTACGCGGGCTCGGACGATAACTGGAACCTGGCCGTGGGCGGATTGAAACATGCGCTTGAACGCAAGGGCATTGAATACAAAACCATTCCTGGCGAAGCGGCGTTTTATGGGCCGAAGATCGACGTGAAGCTTGTCGACGTGCTTGGGCGCTTGTGGCAGTTGTCGACGGTGCAGTTCGACTTCAATTTGCCGGCGCGCTTTGAGCTGGAGTATGTGGGCGAAGACGGCGAGCGGCATCAGCCGGTGATGGTGCACCGCGCGCTGTTTGGCTCGGTGGAGCGCTTCTTCGGCGTGCTGATTGAGCATTACGCGGGTGCGTTTCCGCTGTGGCTGGCGCCGGTGCAGGTGGGTTTGGTGCCCATCAGCGAGCGGCATCATGAATACGCGAAGAAGATTGAGGCGGAGTTGAAGGCCGCAGGTCTGCGCGTGGAAACGGACGATCGCAACGAGAAGATGAACGGCAAGATTCGCGACTTCGCGAACCAGAAGACGCCGTACATCCTGGTCTTCGGCGACAAGGAAGAAACGGCCGGAAGTGTGAGTGTGCGCACGCGCGGCAAGGGAGACCAGGGAACGCTGCCGCTGAGCGAGTTTATTGCAAAGGCGAAGGCGCTGGTGGAGGGGCAATCGACGGAGCTATAGCGATTCCGCTAAAGAGAGGAGGGTGTTTCGTTATGGGAGGTCCCGATTTGAGAAACAGCCCCAAGAATACAAACTTCCGACTAGAGGCATTGCTGCTCGATGGCCTTGTTGCCGGAAGTGATATTCCGCTCTCCCCGCGTTTCTGGACCGAACTGAAGCGGGAAGCACTTATTCCTGCGATTCGAGCAGGTGATTCTGGAATTCCTGCTCAATCTCCTCCGCAAACTGCTCAGCATCTTGCTCCCGAACAAGCTGGCTCTCTACCGGGATTTTGGTGGCCAAAAGGTTCTTAGCCCTCAAAAAGGCATCTCCCAACTTTGGGTCAGCAGGTTCCCCAAGCAGTAGGATCAATTTGAACGGCTCCAAGCTGTCGGACAAGCTCGTGGCCCTACCGACCCATCTGCTTGCCTTCTCCCTGATTGAACTTGCATCCGCTAAATCAAATGATACTGGTTCGAAGAGATGCCAGACCCCGTTCTTCCAAGACCGCTCAAACGCGTACTCGTAGTTTGGTGCCGTTATCACCTTTGGCTCGAAATGGGGAAATACTTCCTTCGTTCTCAGTGGCTCCTGAAACACCCTCCATACGTCGGTCTCATCTCGCCTTGCAATCTCAGAGGGATTCTCATATCGAGTCACATATCGTCCGAAAAGCTCCTCAAGAGTCTGGGCGAGGTCCTCCGTTAATCCAACACCTCCAAAGACGAATCGAATTGCGGTGTCGTCCGGAGGCATGACTTCATTGAGAATCGATTGAAGGCTCTCCTTGGGATCCTCGAACAGAAGGCCGCGCGCCATTCTTGCGCTCACGTCTGAGACTCTGCCTTCGATATAGCTGGTGGTGGCCCGAAATGAGGCACCGTCTACACGGCCAAACATCTTGGAAATCCTGCCGTATCGAGTGTTAAACTTTGCGCGAAGAAAACACCGCGATGGTGAGTACAGCACGACCCCAATATTTACAAACTCTTGGGTCAAGGGGTCATAAACGTAACGAAGCAAGCTGAAATAAAATTTGTCTTTCATGCTAACCTCCTTGTTACTTCCTCTGCGAATTCAGCAGCGTGTTCGCTCATCAGAGCGAGATGCGATTCGATTCTCGGCAAGTCATCCGATCTCCACTCCGTCGGAATATGCCCAGTGAAATAGCGGGTCACCTCTGCGGTTAAATTGCAGAGCCGCTGAAGAAAATCAGCTGGGAACGCTACCTGCTTAAGCGCTCTTGCAAACACATGCCCCTCTAGGTACCGCTCTGTACCCAGTCTCCATGGAGTACGACTCGGAAGGATTTCAAGCAGAAACGAAAATGCCGATTCATGGTCATAAATGAACAAGTCATCTCCCCGGCTTCCGAGATTTGGATTGGCGAATCGCCGATCAGGATTCTGGATCAGCGCGTCGAATGCGTAAACTTTCATAGCCGCTGGTAGTGTCCTAATTTGAAATCCACAGGCTTACGCTCCAATCGTGGCAAGCAATGTGCTGCGCACCCATTCTGAAACTGTCTTACTGCTTGCCTTGGCTTCAGCCTCGATCCGCTTGGCATCCTCAGCCCTGAATCGGACTAGGACGGTGCGCCCCTTATTCTCGCCCTTCGCCAGCTTTGGGCGTCCGGGTTTCTTAGGCTTCGGCTTCGATGTCGGCATTGGCTCTCATCTCCTTCAACTCTTGCATGATGGCTACCCGAACAGCGGTTATTGGTGAGACGGCTGGCGGAACGTGTAGGACGGTTACGCTTCGCTTGGGAATGTCTGGATCGTCTGTCGCATGGGTCCAGGCATAGGCTGTATTGGCCGCTGGATGGCCGTGAAGCTCGAAGACTTCAACTATCCCCTCCCAAACCGTCTTCCCCTGAAAAACCTCTTTCACAGGTACGCTCTCTCGGTGTGTGGACTCAACCCCGTGCAGCTTGCGGATTACGTCCTTCAATTCGTCTATGTAGGCCATGCTGTCGCCTCCACCAAATCCCCAACGCTCCAGAAAGTAGCCTCGACGCCAGCCGCCATTGCGGGGGTGCAGCGCAGAGTATTGTGGCGCTTAATGAAGTTGTAATAAGCGAAATGAAGAGCAACCGCCGCCTCAAAGTTCTCCCGCTTCTTGCTGAAAGCCAAAGTCAGCCGGGTAAGGCGGCGCATGTGCAGGCGGGTCGTGGCGTTCAGCCGCTCGATGTAACTGGTAGAAATTAGGTCCATATCAGGCCGACCGGCAATGACTTTCTTTTCAGAGGATACGAATTCCGGCTGGCTGTAACGGCGCTGGCCTTCGGTGGACTCATGGCCGTAAGTCTTGATGATCTGGCCGTAGTCGGCATCTCCACCAAAGGACCGCTCAATCGCTTCCTCGTAGGCTTTAAGGCCGTCCGTCGAGATTTGGACCCTTCCGGTCATGCGCTCTGCTACGTCCTCAAGAAAGGCGTTTGCCGTGGCTGCATCCCGCTTGCCAACGCGGAAGGCGGGAACCAATTTGCTGTCGGCATCAATGGCGCAAAAGGTCCACACACTGCCAATAGCAGAATCATCTTCGGGCTTTACGTGCTTCTCTTTCTTGCCGACAAAACCCCAAATCTCATCCATCTCCAGACGGGTGCATGAGAGATTGACCAACTTGAAATCCATCAAGGCTTTGCATCCCTGCCCGATGCGAACGCCAAGGCGCATGATCGTATCCCGGTGGACACCAGTAATGCGCTCGATGCTGCGGATAGACGACCCTTCCGCGAGAGCGGCGATAATCGCGATTTGCTTATCCGTGTTTAAAATGTTCGCCATAGCCTCACCAATGAACTAAGTGTATTACAAAAATAAAGTTGTGTCAAGTGTTTTTGTATTACACTCTTTCTACTTTGATGATTAAGTGATCACTCGCTTTATTCACAGAGGCGAAGGAGGTTGCATCTGGGCCAAGATAGTTTTCAATAGAAACGATTGCACCCTTCACGGAATCGATAGACACGCCGATTTCACCTTGTTCTATCCAAGAACCCCAAAAAGTTGTGCGCGGTTCAGTGCTCAATTTATTCCCCATCGCAGCACGAACAAAGTAGAGGACATTGTCCATGCTTGTTGGCCAGTCAGGTATATCCGCGAACGAAAAATGAATCCAGCCACGGTGAGGAACTCCATACAGGACCGGGTTTCTCGAATTCATTGAACTTGCAAGGTCGGCAAGTAATGTGAATCTAAATGGCTGTATCAACCCCATTTTTATGTCGGATCGGTCAATGAGGCGATAATCGTCTAAATCGGTTCTATTTTTCTGCGCTTCAAGCGTCTTTCCAGCAATCTCAAGCGCCAGGGTGAATTGGCGAACTGCTCCTTGTGTATCCGGGGTGCTATTGGCCACAGAAGCATCCACAAATACTTCCGCCGACATCAGATGCCGGATTATCAAAACCTCCCACACCTCAAGATGGAGATTGGGAATTCTGTTTTCCATTTGTTGCGTGAGCAATGCAATTTGTTCCCGCAGTGCTGATTCGGCGCGATGTCGCCTCAAGAGCGCCCTGTATGTGCCGTTTATGGTCAAGAAGATAAATATCACACAAGAACATAGCGCCCAAGTCCTCCATTGCCATGATGGGAGAAATCGGAGAATTTGGAGTTTGTCTTGATCTGGGATCGGAACAAATTCACTTCTGATTAGGTCATAAACGCCTAGTATCGCCCAAGGTAACCCCGTAAAAGCCAAAATTGGCTTCCAAGTGACCTCAGACAATACCTTGATAACAGTAAGATTATTCTTCTCTGATTCCATCCCAGAGATGGTCTCACCATTCCTCGTCTCAAGTCGATATATTTGTGATACATTTCCGCCATCATGCTGAAACGTTTGGCGATACTCGGTTTGCTGTTGGTCGCCCCAGTCTGCGCAGAGAAACCACTCCCAGTGCAAGGGAGCCATCAACAGGAGCAGCCCCAGACCGGAGCAGACCATCCCCACCCAAATGCGCCACCAATGCAAAGCCCCGAAGTATCCAAAGAGAATGCCGAAAATGCAGAGAGATACGCTTATTACAAGGCGCATCCCAAAGAGTATTTGAAAGCTGCTATCGCTCCGGCAAACCTCTCCAATTGGGTTCTGGCTTTCTTGGGAATAATTGGCGGTCTGGTAGCGATCCTCACTCTTTTTGTTATCAAACGCCAATTGGATATGTTTATCAGCAAAGAGCGTGCGCGGTTGACGGTAGAATTCGGTTCGTTTGAATTCCCTGAGCCAAACACATTGGGTTCCGTGGATTTCACCGTTACTAACTACGGATCGACTAACGCCTTCATAAGCTCCGCCAAATGCCTTGTATGCGTTCGAGAAGCACAGTGGGATTTGAAGGGTATCAGGATTATGTACGAAATGAAGTTGCCTAGAGCAGTCGCGCCCCGCCCCGAAGGGGTTAAGGAATTCCAACTGATTGACGCTGGCAGCAGAATGTTTGGAGAGATTGACGGAGACACATATAATGCGCTCCAGTTCCGAAAGAAACAGATGTACGTCATAGGGCACATTGAGTTTTGGGATGTGTTCGATAATCGCTGGCGTTTGAGATTCTGTCGAAGATGGGGTGGCAACTATTCGGTTGGTCAGTGGTGGTTCACCCACGAGTGGCTGGACTATGGAGAGGATACAAACGGTGAAGATAAAATAGAAAAACCATCGAAGATTCGGCGTTTTGTGCGTTGGATTCTTCGTCGCCCTATTGATGCTTCTGTGATCCGAAAAGCAAATTAGGACACTACCTAGCCGCTTGCTGCAGCGGCCCCGCAACAGACTTATCTATCGGCCAAGTGGTTAGATTCACGAGAAACTGGGTTCCAAAGTTCAATCCAATACTTCCTTGGATTACCCGACCCTTTTGACCCTCTTCAGCGAGCTGGCTCAAGATGAGATCTGCCAAATCTTCCTCCACCAGAATGATCGCAGGACGCGGGCACGACATTTCGAAATAGGCACCAAGCATCGATGCGTACAGTTCAAGCGCCAGGCCCCGCCCGCCAAGTTCCAACCCGCCCCTGAGCTTGACGACATACTCCTTGCTTCCTTCGGACTCTCCACCCACACACGAAAAGATGGCGGGAGACGTTCGACCGTTGCCCATAAATCGGTGAAACGTGGTAGCGATGACGTGGTCAATCAATGTCGCTCCATCTATGAACCTCGATTCCCCCGGGGAGAGACAGCAGGATACACCAGAGACCGGAGAGAATCGTAGAACAGAAAGCGTACCTTTTAGAATCTGTACGTTAGCCGACGGCTTCGGCGAACCTCAAGCGTTGATGGCCATGCCTTCGACGGCGCCATAGGCGTCGAGCATCGACTCGGCCAGCGTGGGATGGGCGTGGATGGTATACATCAGCTCTTCCACCGTGCCCTCCAATTCCATCACTGCGACTGCTTCGGCGATCAGTTCAGTCGCATTGGGTCCGAGGATGTGCACGCCGAGAATTTCGCCGTATTTCGCATCGGAAACGATCTTCACGAAGCCGTCGTGGTTGCCAAGGATGGTGGCCTTGGAATTGCCCGCGAACGGAAACTTGCCGACTTTGACTTCGTAGCCTCTTTCCTTCGCCTGGGTCTCCGTAAGGCCCGCTGAGCCAATTTGCGGCTCGGTGTAGGTGCAACTGGGAATGCGGTCGCGGCGGATGGGGCGGAACTTGCGGCCGGCGATTTTGGCCACCGCGATCAGCCCGGCCATGGAACCGACATGAGCCAGTTGCGGCAGGCCGAAAACGATGTCGCCAATGGCGAAGATGCCGGGTTCGGCGGTCTCCTGCGCTTCATTCACCTTGACCAGGCCGCGGTCGAGCTCGATTTTTGTCTTCTCGATTCCCACGTCGCCGGTAAGGCCCGCGCGGCCCACGCCTACGAGCACCTTCTCCGCCTCTTTGACCTGCGGCTTGCCGTTGACGTCGGTATAGCTGACCTTGACGCCGGTTTCGGTCTTTTCTACCTTCTCGACTTTTGCGCTGGTGTTCACGTCGATACCGCGTTTTTTGAAGAGGCGCGTGATCTCTTTGGAGATTTCTTCGTCTTCGACGGGAACCACGCGAGGCAGGAATTCGAGGATTGTCACTTCGGTGCCAAAGCTGCGAAAGATGGAGGCAAACTCCATGCCGACGGCGCCAGCGCCAATGACGATGAGCGACTTGGGCACGCTACCCATGGAGAGGATTTCAATGTTGGTGAGGATGCTTGTATCGGCCTGAAGGCCGGGCAGCATTTTGGCCGCGGAACCGGTGGCGAGGATGACGTTCTTCGCTTTAATCTGGCTTGATTCGCCGCCCGTCGCTGCCACTTCAACCGTATGCACGCCGTCCTGCGCCGGGCCGGTGAGGCGGCCGTAGCCGGCGATGACGGTGATCTTGTGCTTCTTCATCAGGAACTCAAGGCCCTTGACGTGCTTGGAGATGATGCCGTCTTTGCGTTTGAGCACGGCTTGCCAGTCGAGGGTCGGTGCGTCGCCGATGCCGCCGATGCCGAACTCGGCCGCGTTCTTCAGGTGGTCCCAGATTTCGGCGTTGAAGAGGAGCGCCTTGGTGGGGATGCAGCCTACGTGAAGGCATGTGCCGCCCAGCTTGGGGGTCACCTCGATCAATGCGACTTTGAGGCCGTACTCCGCGCCGCGAATGGCCGCTGTATAGCCAGCGGGACCGCCGCCGATGATTGCTACGTCGAACACTGTATCTGCCAAAGGGAGGCTCCGTTCCAAGGCGCTGGGCAGGTGCTGAGGGCGCCGCATTACCCAACCCAGTTTAATGGATGCGCGGCGGGGTGTTTCGAAGCAAACGCGGGAGGATGGTTGAGCCGAATGACCTCAGAGGTTGGCGCGAACCAGCGAGGAGGCTAATTGTTGAGGGGCGGGCTGTTCGCCGAAGGCTTCGATCCACAGCACATCGGGCTCGCGGCGGAACCAGGTGAGCTGGCGCTTGGCGTAGTTGCGATGGCCCTGCTGGGCGGCTTCGATGGCTGCATCGACGGTGAGGGTACCGGCAAGCACGGCGGCGGCCTGACGATAGCCTAGCGAGTCGAGAGCTTTGACGGGGCCGAAGCGGGTGAGCAGGCGGCGGGTTTCGTCAACCAGGCCGGCGGAGAACATGGCGGCGGCGCGCTCATTGAGGCGGGCGTACAGGCTCTCGCGCGGAGGATTGAGGCCGATGCGGAGCAGGCGGAAGCCGGTGAGCGGGTCGCGGGCCAGCTCGGAATCAAGGAGCTGCGAGAGCGGTTGGCGCGTGGCCAGGCAGACTTCAATGGCGCGCAGCAGCTTGGACGCGTCGTTGGCATGAATGCGCGCGGCGGAGGCTGGGTCAAGGCGAGTGAGCAGGCGATGCAGCCAGGCGTCGCCGTGGCGATGGCGGCTGCGCTCAAGGCGGGCGCGCAGTTCAGTCTGGCGCGCGGGGCCGGGAAAAAGGCCTTCGGTGAGCGCGCGGAGGTAGAGGCCGGTTCCTCCGGTTACGATGGGAAGGCCCTTGCGCGCGGCGATAGCTTGGAGCGCGGCGCGGGCCTGCCGGCTGTAGTCGCCACCGGTAAAGGGATGGTCGGGATCGGCTACGTCTATCAGGTGATGGGGTAGGCGCGCACGTTCTTTCGGTGTGGGCTTGGCGGTGCCGAGGTCCATGCCGCGATAGACGGCGACCGAGTCGCAACTGACGATCTCGCCGCCGAACTGCTGGCCAAGCGCGAGAGAGAGCGCAGTTTTGCCGCTGCCGGTTGGGCCGAGTAGCAGGACGACCAAGGGATCAGTGTGCGAAGAGGTTGCGCTCACAGTCGCCACCAGCCGGGAGGGAAGATCCATGCGGGATTAGTGTGAAGCAGCACCCAGATCAGGATGGCGGCTGCAACAAGCACCAGGCCAAGAACCTGGTTGCGGTGGTAGACGCGGGTTTGTTCGGCGCGACGGGCCTGCTCGGCCACTTGCTCAAGGTAGGGCTTGATGCGGGTTTGAACCATCGCTCGGCCTTTGCTGGCGTGCTGGCGGAAAGCCGCGCACCATGGACCAGTATAGGGGAGGGCGATGTTCGAAAGATCTCAACGAGCAGATAGCGGCTGTGTTGTCCCAAACAACTTGCCGAACAGATGCTTCGCCCTGAAACGCAGAAGTTTCCAACCTTGAAGAGGCGCTGGATCGGATATGACCACATCGAGCAACAAGGGCTGCGCTGTGGCTGAGAGTCGGAGAATGCTAGGTTCAAGAACAACCTTCGGCTCGTTTTGAGATGAACCGCCTGTGTCGCCTAAATAAAAGTCTGCAATCACAAGAGTCTGGCATAACTCGGGCCCGGCCGCATCGGTTCTCATGATCCAATCGTTCAGCTGGCCCTGCAACGTGGAAGAAAGTAAACGCGGACCCGAAATCGGCTCGAATCGAACGACTTTTCCGTTCGGCACATAAATCATGCGCATCATCACATGGCCCCATACTCTTGCGGCTCGGGCAATGGGAGGGTAAGCGAATTTGTTCGAGGGATCTCTTCCCGATATCGAGCACCAACGAGGTTCTGCGTGGCATACCGATACCATTGCACTGAGGAAGATCGCGACCTGGACAAGCCGTTTCATTCAATTTCCTAGCAGAATCCCATCATATGCCGGTTTGCGGTCCCATTCGTTTGACTTCACCCGCCTCTATTGCCGACCATAGCGTGTCAGGGGATTGGACGGGCAATGAAAGTTCTCATTTTGGGTTCGGGGGGCCGCGAGCACGCGCTGGCCTGGGCGGTGAAGCGGAGCAGTCGGGTAGAGGAAGTGGTTTGCGCACCGGGGAACGGGGGAATTGCACAGGTGGCGCGCTGCGTTCCGGTCAGTTTGAAAGACCTGGACGCGATGGTGAAGGTGGTGGAGGCTGAGCAGCCGGACCTGACCATTGTGGGTCCGGAGTTGCCGCTGTCTCTGGGCATTGTGGATGAGTTGCAGCGGCGGGGTTTCCGCGTCTTTGGTCCTACCCGCGCGGCGGCGCGGCTCGAGAGCAGCAAGGGTTTTGCCAAGCATTTTTTGCAGCGGCACAACATTCCTACGGCGAACTATGCGGTGTGCACCACGGCGGATGAGCTCGAAAAGGCAGTCGAGTTTTTTCACGCGCCAATTGTGGTGAAAGCCGACGGGCTGGCTGCCGGCAAGGGCGTGATTATCTGCACGTCGCGCCAGACGGCCCTCGAAGCTGCGCATGGCCTGTTCAGCGGCAAGCTCCTGGGTGAGGCGACGCAGCAGGTGGTGCTCGAGGAGTTTCTTGAGGGCGACGAGATCAGCTTCCTTTGCCTGAGCGACGGCGAGCACGTGACGCCGCTGGCGCCGGCGCAGGACCATAAGCGCATCGGCGAGGGCGATACGGGGCCGAACACCGGCGGGATGGGTGTGTACTCAACGGACACAATGCTCGACGCGGGAATGAAGGAATGGATTCTGCGCCACATTGCCGAGCCAACGGTGCACGGAATGGCTGCGGAGGGCACTCCGTTTGTCGGCGTGCTCTATGTGGGCCTGATGATGACGGCGCGGGGGCCGCAGGTGCTGGAGTTTAATGCGCGATTCGGCGATCCGGAGACGCAGGCGATCCTGATGCGTCTGGAGAGCGACCTGGTGGATGCGCTTGAGGCCTGTGTCGATGGCCGGCTGGCTGAGACGAAAATGCGCTGGTTCCCCGGCGCCTCAGCATGCGTGATGGCCAGTTCGTCAGGTTATCCAGGCAGCTACCAGACTGGGTTTCCCATTACCGGCCTATGCGCAGCAGCGGAGGTTCAGGGAGTGCAGGTCTTTCACTCCGGGTCAGTGCAGATGAGAAACCAACTGCTCACCGCGGGGGGACGAGTGCTGGGAGTTACGGCCGCCGCGCCCACGCTGGAAGAGGCTTTGGCGCATGCTTACCAGGCTATGGCGCTGATTGATTTTGAAGGGATCTATTATCGGCATGACATCGGGCATCGGGCCTTGAAGAGGAAATGATGAGGAGGAAACTATGACAGCAGCCGTTACGCTCTCGGAACTTCTGGCCTGGAACCAGGAGGCCTCGAATTTTTGGAAAGCGCATTTGGAAGCCAACCCCGCATTGCTGGAGTTGCCTTGCGGCATTGGCGGAACCGTCAACGTGCAGGAATTTGTGCGCCACATCTGGGGAGTGGAACTGGTCTGGGCGCAGCGCATTGCGGCGTTGCCGGAAACCGATCGGAAAACCATGCCCGCCGGTCCACTGGATGCGCTGTTTGATCTGCATCTGAAGGCTGTCGAGATTTTCCAGTCGCTTTTCGACGACCCGGGCACGAACTGGGAGGAGACGAGGACGCTGGACTACGCCTGGCTGCCACCGGAGGCGCGCACATTTTCGCGCCGCAAGGCCGCTGCGCACACGTTGTTCCACAGCCAGCGTCATTGGGCGCAACTGGCTACGCTGGTGCGCGCGGCCGGATTCCCGTCGGGGTTCAAGGGGGACATTATATTCAGTCCGGCGCTGATCTAGCCCAGTGCTGATCTAGCCCAGTGCTGATCAGGCCCCGGCACCCCTCATAGTCTCTAGGAATAGAGCCTATGAGGGGTGTCGGGCTCGAGGAGCGTCAGCAAATCGAAGTACTCCCTGATCTCGACGAGCTTACCCTGGCGGATCTCGCATATCAGGATGATTGGCAAATCGAACTTCATGCCGAGAGCCGGCTTGTGAGACGACGTCGAGGGCCACTTATCGGTTACCACTCCGGTATGGACGTATTCCCAGCAAAGCTTGGTACCCTCGGTATTCACGAAGACGTTTGTGGGTTTGATGCCTAATCCCGAAGAGTGATCCCGGGCCGCGACGGATCGTGTCGCCAGTTGTCTGATCTGGTCTTGTCCGCGGAATGCTTCGCCCGTGGCCATGATGATCCATTCACCTTCCGGAGCGAAGAGACTGACCATGCTTTCGATATCGTCTGAGGTCATTGCGTCTGTGATTGCCTTGACCAAATCAGCATCTCTCTGACCAGAAATGGAGACTTCAGTAGCTGTATTCGTCGTCATTTCACACCGCTTCATTCCTGATGGCGTACGAGCTGGACTCAAGACATCAGCCCCAACTTACGGCACTTCGCCGCAGGTGTCTGTATTGTTTGGAACAAAGGCTGGAAGGGCGGAATCACCGCAGCTGAATGATGCAAAATGAGAATCGCGACTGGCCGCCCAAGCCCTGTTGGGGCTGTCTGGTTGCTTCTGGTACGAAGCCACCGGGGCGGCACATGTCGCGATTGTTTTTTGCTGATGCCTGGAAGCTTAGTCTGCTTCCTTACGAGCCTTCTTGCGATTCCGCTTGCGCGCTAAAGCCGCCTTGACGCGTTTCTTCTCACCGGGCTTCAGGTAGTAGGAGTGACGCTTGACTTCCTTGATGATGTCCTCCTGCTGTACCTTCCGCTTGAACCGGCGCAGCGCATTTTCGAGCGGCTCGCCTTCTTGAATGCGAACCTCTGCCAAAAAATCCCACCTCCAAACCTGCCATGGGGCCTTTTCAGGATACTAGAAATGCGCAGAAATTCATATTCGGCGTGATTGATTCTGCATGGAGTTGCACCGGATTGAGGTCGTTTCGGGACTTTCAGGTGTTTCGAGACCAGTTTGTACGAATTCAGGCTTCGACGGCCCTGCCGGTTCTTCCTGACTATGCCGGGTTCTCTTTTACACTCTTTTATGGAAGACGACTCGGCTTCCTCGAGAGGGCGCACCATGATCCGCAGCTACCAGGGGCGGCTGCCCCAGATTCCCGCCAGTTGCTACGTTGATATTTCCGCGCAGGTTACTGGCGACGTCATCCTCGGCGAAAACTCCTCCGTTTGGATGAACGCCGTTTTGCGCGGCGACGTGAACTCGATCCGCGTGGGCTCGAATTCCAATGTGCAGGACTGCGCCGTGCTTCACGGGCAACGGAATCTGTATGCAGTCACGGTGGGAGACTGGGTGACGATCGGCCACAACGCGACGGTGCATGGGTGCGTAGTGGAGGACGCGGTGCTGATCGGCATGGGGGTCACCGTGCTGAACAACGCGCGTATTGGCGAGGGGTCGATTATTGCGGCGGGAGCGGTGGTTCCGGAGCATACAGTGGTGCCGCCGCGGACGCTGTGGGCCGGCGTTCCGGCGAAGATGCGCCGCGAACTCGGCGACAAGGACCGCGCCCTGATCCTGGAATATGCACAGAACTACCTGGACTACGTGAAGATTTACCTGAGCGAGCCTCAGCAATAAGCCGCTCATTCAGAACAGCTTGTGGCTTACTCTCGGCATATTGGACTGGCCGTCGCCGAAACAGCGTCCCATCAAATGGGGATTGAATCCAGACTGCTGACAAAGATTGAAAACCGTCCCTCAGCGGCTAAAGCCGTCTTGCTATTGCTGGGCTTGTGGCACGGATAAATCCGTGCCCTTTCAAATCTGCTGGTTTTTCATCAACCTGGGATCGCCGATTTTTTGCTCTCTCTCCTTGACAATCTACCTATCCTCGCTTATAGGTAGATTGTCTAGGAGAGAAATCGATGGCACCACTGGAACGGTCCGACCTGCTGCAGGGTACGCTTGACCTGCTGATCCTCAAAGTTGTGGCCCTGGCGCCAGTGCACGGCTACGGCATCTCGCAGCGAATTCGCCAAATCTCAGAAGAAGTTCTGCAAGTCCAGCAGGGCTCGCTTTATCCGGCGCTGCACCGGCTGGAGAAGCGAGGGTGGCTCGAATCCGACTGGGGCGAGTCAGAAAACGGGCGGCAGGCGAAGTTCTATCGGCTCTCGGCCGAGGGCCGCAGGCAACTGGGAGAAGAAGAACAGAATTGGAATCGGCTTTCGCGTGCGGTGACCAACATTCTGCAAACGGCCCAATAGGAGACGCGCATGAAGAGCTTGTGGAAGGGTTCAAAGCGGCGGGGTCCCGACGACGCGGTGGAGCAGGAGATTAGCTTCCATATTGAGGAGATGACCCAGGCCAACATTGCGAGAGGCATGACGCCGGAGCGCGCACGCCGCCAGGCCCTGGTTGATTTTGGCGGCCGGGAACAGGTCAGGCAGTCGGTGCGCGAGGTTCATATTTCGCGTTTCATTGATTCCCTGGTGGGGAATCTCAAGGCCGCTGTTCGCTTCATTCGCAAATCGCCGACCTTCTCGCTCACGGTGATTGTTACGCTGGCGATCGGAATTGGTGTCAACAGCGCCATGTTTTCGGCAATCGACGCGGTGGTGCTGCGCCCGCTTCCCTTTCCTAATGGCGACCGGCTTGTGGCCCTCTACCAGCATGATTCCAAGGGCAGGGACGCCAATCACTTTGTCGCGCCGGTTCGACTGGAAGACTGGAACCGGCTCAATTCGACGTTCCAGGCGATCAGCGGCTACTACACGGACGATCTGTCAGAGACTTCAGGGCCGCTTCCTGAACGCGTGACTGAGGCGCTGGTGGCGCCGCGCTTTCTGCAGGTGATGGGAACGGTTCCCGCGCTGGGCCGCGCATTTACACGGCAGGAGGAGCACTGGGGCGGTCCCAGCGCCGCTCTCATCAGCTATGGATTCTGGCAGCGGCGCTTTCATGGAGATCCCGCGGTTGTGGGCCAGAGATTGACTGTTGATGGGTTCCATTACTCCATAGTCGGAGTGATGCCGGCATCGTTTGAGTTTCCAAACCGCGATGTGGATTTGTGGACTCCCAGCGCGCCGGATGCGCCCTTTGCTGTGCGCCGCGATGCAACCTGGTTCACGGTGGTGGGGCGCATGTTGCCAAACGTGACGGTGCACCAGGCGCTCGCCGATCTATCTACCGTGCAGAATCAGTTGGGCAAGCAATTTCCCAAACCGGACGCCGATCTAGAGGTTCAGGCCAGACCATTGAAAGATGTGATTGTCGGCAGCATACGCAATTCGCTTTGGCTGCTTTATGGATCTGTCACGCTGCTGCTGCTGATTGCCTGCGTGAATATCGCGGCGCTGCTGCTGGCGCGCACCGCTGACCGCGAACATGAAATTTCGATTCGCTTCTCTCTGGGTGCCTCGCGAGCAACCGTCGTGATGCAGTTGCTTTCGGAGGTTTTCGTGCTGGCGCTGCTTGGCTCTCTTTTGGGGCTGGCTGTCGCGGCCGGCGCTGCGCAAGGCTTTCATCTGCTGGCGAAAACTCTGCCGCGCGCTGAAGAGATTGCGCTCAACTGGAGAGTCGCGCTCTATTCACTGCTCTCCGCTGTGATCACGACTTTTTTGTGCGGACTGTTTCCGGCCATGCGCGGTTCGCGGCGCGGTCTTGCGGGCTCGCTGGCGCAGACCGGACGGACACAGGTCTCGACGCGCAATCCGGTTCAATGGATGCTGGTGGGGATTCAAGTCACGTTCGCGGTGACGCTGCTGGTGGGCGCTGGGCTGCTTTTGCGCAGCTTCCAGGAATTGGGCCGCGTGTCGCCGGGATTTGACCCCAGCCATGTGCTCACGCTGCAGGTCAGTGGATCGTGGGGCGAAACTTCGAATATGAAGGGCGTAGTGCAGCGAATCGATCGCACGCTGGACGGCCTTCGCGCATTGCCCGGTGTTGAGTCCGCATCCACGACAGGCATGCTGCCCGGCGTTCCGGCTCTTTACCAGGTGGAGTTCAAGGTGGATGGGCGCGTGGACCCCGAGCGCAAGATGCTCGCCGATAGCCGCTACGTGTCGGTGGGATATTTTGACACCATGCGGATTCCGCTGCTGGAGGGCGAGGTCTGCAAGCAGGGTTCGCCGACCAACGATGTAGTTGTCAATCGAAGCTTTGCGAATCTGTATCTCAACAACACGCCCGCAGTCGGTCATCAGCTAGCTGCGGTCGCTTATAACGACTTCCAGCCCAGCGGACAGATTCGCGGAGTGGTTGGCGATGCGCGGGAAGAAGGCTTGAATTTGCAGCCGGCGCCCACTGTTTACTCATGCTTCAGCGCACCGAATCCGTTTCCGAACTACTTGATTCGCACGCATGGCGATCCGATGCAGATGGCGGAGACAATTCGGCGCAGAATTCACGAGCTTGAGCCTAGCCGCTCGGTTTTTGGCATCACGACCTTGCAGGAGCACCTGAACGATGCTTCGTCGGAGAATCGGCTGCGCACCATGCTGTTGACGCTGTTTGCCGTCACGGCCGTTTCGCTGGCCTGCATTGGGATTTATGGAACGCTGAGCTACCTGGGGCGCCTGCGGCAACGCGAAGTGGGCGTGCGGTTGGCGCTGGGGTCAACAAGGAGCCAGATCGCGATGCGTTTTCTGACGCAGGGTTTGCGCGTGGCGCTGATCGGGTGCATCGCAGGCCTGGCGTTGGGACTGGGATTGACCCACTTCCTGACTGGGATGCTCTACGGTGTTACAGCGCTCGATCCAGCTACGTATTGCGGTGTCACGCTGGTGATCTTGCTGGTGGCCGCGCTGGCTTCGCTGCTGCCCGCAGTGCGTGTGGCGCGCGTAGACCCGATGCGCATTTTGCGCGAAGAGTGAAACGTTTTTTTTGCGCTGACAACCGTCAACTTACCACTGACAACTGTTTTTCACACCGGCAGCGGGTTGCGTTCTGGAAACAGCCGTTGGTGCCAGTAGGGGTAGGCGGGCTGTTGCGCGCTGGCTTTGTCGAGTGCGGCCACTTGCTCGGTGGTCAGGTTCCAGCCTTCGGCGGCAAGGTTTTGACGTAGCTGCTCCTCATTGCGGGCACCGACGATGACAGAGGAGACGGTTGGCCTTTGCAGCAGCCAGTTGAGCGCGATTTGCGGAATGGATTTACCGGTTTCAGCTGCGACTTTATCCAGCGCGTCAACCACTGTGTAGAGGTATTCGTCACTCACCTGCGGACCTGAGCTGGCTGTTTTGTGCAGGCGGCTGACCTCAGGCAGCGGTTGTCCGCGGCGGAGCTTGCCTGTCAGGCGACCCCAGCCCAGCGGGCTCCAAACCAGTGCGCCTACTTTCTGGTCCTGACCGAGCGGCATCAGTTCCCACTCGTAGTCGCGGCCGATCAGGGAGTAGTAAACCTGGTGGGCAACAAAGCGCGTCCAGCCGTAGCGGTCAGCCACGGCCAGCGATTTCATCAAGTGCCAGCCGGAGAAGTTGGAGCAGGCAATGTAGCGGACCTTGCCCTCGCGCACGAACTTGTTGAGCGTGTCCTGCACTTCTTCAATGGGCGTGAGGGCGTCAAAGCCGTGCAGGTGGTAGATGTCGATGTAGTCGGTACCCAGGCGGCGCAGGCTGGCCTCGATGGCGCGGCGCAAATGGTAGCGCGAGGTGCCTTTGTCGTTGGGGCCGTCTCCGGTGGGGAAGTAGGCCTTGGTGGAGATCAGCGCCTGGTCGCGCTTTTTCCCGAGCGCTTTGCCCAGGATCTCTTCGGAACGGCCGTCGGAGTAGCCGTCGGCGGTGTCGAACAGGTTGACGCCAGCCTCGAAACAGATGTCGGTCAGCCTGCTTGCCTCGGCAACATCGGTTTCGCCCCAGGCTTTGAAGAATTCATTCGCGCCGCCAAACGTGCCGGTGCCAAAACTGAGAACTGGAACTTTGAGGCCGGAGCCTCCGAGAAGACGGTATTCCATGTGGTTTTGGATGCGGGAGGTACGGCGAGGATGCAGGAGGGGGAGGAATGCAATTTGCCGTTTGCAATCCAATCAAATTGTAGCTACAATTAAACTGTGTTTGTTTGGGACGAGGCAAGACGAAAGTCGAACCTGGAGAAGCACGGACTTGACTTCATTGATGCCCACCTTGTCTACGACGACCCGGACAAATGTACCTATCAATCGAATCGCAAGGGCGAACGTCGCATGATGGACCTTGCGTTTGCCGTCGTAAACGGCAGGCTGCTGGCGTTGATTTACACCGAGCGCGGAAGTGATGTCCGTGTGATTTCGTTCCGGCCTGCATCGAGAGAGGAGCGCGAACAGTATGAAAAAGACAGCATCTGAAACGAATTGGGAACGCGTTCTGGCATTCAAAGAGGGCGACAAGATTCCCTGCGAGGCCGAAGACGGCCCCTACGACCCGAATAACGCTGAAGTCACTCGCAACTGGCTTGCCGAGGCCGACCTCATCCGCAATGGCAAGGTGGCTCGCCGCGGCAAGCGCGGGCCGCAGAAGACACCAACCAAGAAGCTCGTTTCGTTGCGCTTGTCGCCTGAGGTGATTGATCACTTTAAGTCGAGCGGGCCCGGCTGGCAGACGCGGATTGATAGCACGCTGCTCGAATCTATCAAGCGCAGAGCGTGACGGCATTCTAGAAACGCGACAGATAGCAATCGAGCGCTCAGAATCGCGCGTCTAGTCCTGCGCCGCCATCACTGCCCAGACGATGCACACGATCCAAGCTGCCGTCGTGAGCAACCAGCCGCAAAAAATCCAGATCGGGACAGACACAATCGACATGACCAGCGCGCCAATCGGCGTGCTGTAGATCATCCCTGGCGGCCCAAAGAAGAACGCCAGCAAACCAGCGACCCAGACGTTCTTGGAACTCAGCCGATCTGGAACAAAGATGGACTGAAGGCGGGCTACAGATTCCGCAGCGGCTGAATCTGGTGAGACTTTATCTGCTGGCCGCACTGGAATTGGGGGCTCCGCGGAGGACATCGGCGCACCGCATCCGCGACAGAAGCCCTGCATGTCGCGCGATGAAGATCCGCATTGGTTGCAAAAGACCACTGCTCAGCTCCGCGTGACCAAAGTCTACCGCAGATTTGGCCGCCATTGAGAACGAGGCAATTCTTCAAAAAATGGGCCTTAATGGGTAGATAATGGTTCCAAGTCGCCATAAAATGGCATAAAATGATGACATGGCAATGACTTCCCTGAACATCTCGCTGCCCGACCCACTGAAGGCTTATGTGGAGGATCGCGTCGCTACTGGCGACTTTGGCACTCCGAGCGAGTTCATTCGCAACCTGATTCGCCAGGACAAGGAGCAGCGCCGCTCGCGGCTCGAGTCCGAGTTGCTGGACGCGCTTCAAACCAGAGACCTGGTGATCGCTCCTGAAGAGTTGAACGGGCGCACGCTTGTCTCGGTGCTGCGTGAAAAGCTAGCTCGCGCGTGATTCAACTTCGCATTTCTGAAGCCGCAGCGCTCACTATTCTCGAACAGGCCGAGTACTACCGGCAGGCTTCATGCGACACACTCGCTCAACGGTGGGAAGTTGCTGTCGAAGAGATCGTCCTCTCGCTGCTCAATGCGCCTGAACGCGGAGCTCGTTGCCGGTTTCGCTCCGCTGCTCTTCGCGATCTGCGCTGGGTTCTCGTTCCTGGTTTTCCAAAGCACATGGTTTTCTATCGCTTTCTTGAAAGCGAAGAAGTGATCCACATTGTGCAGGTACTGCATGGAGCTCGCGATCTGGAGACACTGCTGGATGAGGAGCCGTAGCAACACCTCTACCCGCTCAGCAGGTTCCATTTAGACTGGAAGAGCTATGAGCACACTGAAAGCTGTCCGCGGCACACGCGACTTGCTGCCGCCGGAAACGGCACTCTGGAACCACATCGAGAAGACGGCGCGGCAGGTGTTTACCCGCTACAACTTTGGCGAGATTCGCACGCCCATCTTCGAAGACACGGCGCTGTTTGCGCGCGGCGTGGGCGAGGAAACCGACATCGTCTCGAAAGAGATGTACACGTGGGAGGACAAGGCGCGGGCACAGTCGGAAAGGGCTCAGTCGCTGACGCTGCGACCTGAGAACACTGCGGGCGTGGTTCGTGCCTACATCGAACATCAGTTGGGCGAGACCGGGCAGTTGCAAAAGCTCTTTTACGTCGGACCGCAGTTCCGGCGGGAGCGGCCGGCGAAGGGCCGTTTTCGCCAGTTCTGGCAGATCGGCGCTGAAGTGATCGGGCCGCCTTCGGCGGGAAGCGAAAGCCCGCTGCGCGACGCGGAAATACTGGAGATGCTGGCCACGCTGCTGGATGAATTGGGAATCACCGGATGGACTCTGGAGCTGAATTCCGTGGGATCGCTGGCTGATCGCGCCCGCTACAATGAGACGCTGCGTGCGGCACTTGCGCCCTTGGTGGGGCAGATGTGCGTGGATTGCCAGCGACGCGCCGTGACCAATCCACTGCGAGTGCTCGACTGCAAAGTTCCTGCGGACCAGCCGATTATTGAAACGCTGCCAGTGATCGCCGATTCACTGGACGATGCCTCGAAAACCCACTTTGCCGCGGTAACTGCGGCCCTGGACGCGGCAGGCGTTCCTTATACGCGCAATCACAGGCTAGTGCGAGGTCTCGACTATTACACGAGGACAACCTTTGAATTCAGCCACCACGGCGACGGTCTGGGTGCGCAGAATGCACTGCTAGGCGGCGGGCGCTACGACGGCCTGAGCGAGGCCATTGGCGGACCCAAGGCTCCGGGCATCGGCTTTGCCATGGGCGAGGATCGGCTGGTTCTGACGCTGCAGGCGCTTGAAGCTGCCAAGCCGATGTTGGCTGACGCTTTTATTGCCCCGCTCGGCGAAGGATTGAATCCCGCGGCCCTGGCACTGGCGCGCGAACTGCGCCGCGCCGGGCTGCGCATTGAGCTCGGTGAAGGCAGCTTTCGCCTCAAGAAATCGTTCGAGACGGCCGACAAGATCGCTCGCCGCATCGTCATCCTGGGCGAGGATGAGCTTCAATCCGGTATCCTGACAGTGAAGACCTTCTCGACAGGAATGCAGACCAAGGTCAATCGCGAAGAGCTGGCGGCTTATCTTTCCATGCCCTCAGGCGAATAAAGGAAAATTGTTGTGCTCGATTTTTTAGGAAGCCTCGAACGAACGCATCTTTGCGGCGAATTGCGCGCCGCCAACGCCGGGCAATCCGTGGTGGTGATGGGCTGGGTGAACCGGCGCCGCGACCATGGGAACCTCATCTTTCTGGACCTGCGTGACCGCACCGGGATCTGCCAGATAGTGCTCGATAAGGAGCTGACCCCCGACGGCCATCTGAAGGGCGAACAGGTGCGGCCGGAGTATGTGGTTGCCGCCGTGGGCAAGGTGAGCCTGCGCGACGCGGACGCCATCAATCCCAAGATGCCGACGGGGGAGATCGAGATTGAGGCCACGCAGCTGCTGGTGCTGAACGACACGCGCCTGGCGCCGTTTTCGCCATCCGAAGAAGCAATCCAGAACGAAGAGACGCGGCTGAAGTATCGCTACGTTGACCTGCGGCGCCCGGAGATGCAGCGCAACTTCTGGCTGCGCCATGAGATCACGCTGGCGATTCGCGAGAGCCTGAGCAAGCAGGGGTTTCTGGAGATTGAGACGCCGATCCTGACCAAGAGCACGCCGGAGGGCGCGCGCGATTTTCTCGTGCCCAGCCGCGTGCATCCGGGCGAGTTTTATGCGCTGCCGCAGTCGCCGCAGATCTTCAAGCAGATTCTGATGATTTCGGGGTTCGACCGCTATTTCCAAATTGCACGGTGCTTCCGCGATGAGGATCTCCGCGCCGATCGCCAGCTTGAGTTTACGCAAGTGGATCTGGAGATGAGCTTTCCTCACCAGGAGACGGTTTTTGGCGTGGTGGAGCAGTTTATGTCGGCGGCTTTTGGCGCGGCTGGCGTCACGCTGCCTACGCCGTTTCCGCGCATTACTTATGACGACTCGATGCGGAAGTTTGGCAGCGACAAGCCGGACCTGCGCCTGCCGGGGTTGACCGACGTGCGTCCGGCTTTCCCTGACGAAGCACTGGCCACGCTACAGATCGATCCAGCGCTGCCGGTGGTGGCGCTGCGCATTCCCAAAGTCGGCGAGTTGAGCCGCAAGGAACGCGAAGACAACCACCCCATGTTCGACCAGAAGAAGGGCGCCAAGTTCATTGACGACTTCAAGCGGCTGGCGAAGAGCTTCCCTGACGCAGCGGTGAAGGTGCGCGAGCTGGCGGCCGCGGCGGACGAGGATTTTGTGATCATCGTGGCCGGCGATCCGGCGCACCCGGTGAAGGCCAGCGACACCAAGTTTCCAGGCCGTCTGAGCGAGCGCGAAATTAATGTCTATTCTGCCGCGGGCAACTTCCGCACTGAGCTGGCGAAGAAGTACGCCGACCGGCATGGCGCGTTTGGCGTGACTGAAAATGCTGTAAGAGATGCCGATCCGAAGGGCGGCGTCACTGTGGACGGCGCGGCTGCGTTTAACCCCATCTGGATTGTCGACTTTCCCATGTTCGAGTACGACCTGGGCGCGTCGAAGTGGGTTCCTGCGCACCATCCGTTCACTTCGCCCTATGAAGCGGACATGGCGAACCTGCTTACCGATCCGGCGAGCGTGCGCGCCAACTGCTATGACCTGGCGATGAACGGGATGGAGCTTGGATCGGGGTCGATCAGGATTCATCGCAAAGATGTGCAGCAGCAGATCTTTCAGTCGCTGGGCATCAGCGACGAGGAGGCTCGCGCGCGGTTTGGGTTTTTCCTGGATGCACTGGAATACGGCACGCCGCCGCATGGAGGGATTGCGCTGGGGCTCGATCGCATCGTGATGCTGCTGACCGGTGCGCCCAGCCTGCGCGAAGTGATCGCGTTTCCGAAGACGGCAAAGGCTATCGACTTGATGGCGGAGGCGCCGACCACGGTGACGGAACAGCAGTTGAAGGAACTGCATATTCGCGTGGCGCTGAAGAGCTAGTTTTTACGCCTGCCGAAAGGCTTTCTAAGGTTGGATGTTGTCCTGTCAAGCCCCCGGCAACTCGTCCCCCGGCGTGGGTGGATTGTCTGGAATCAGATTGAGGTAGGACTGCAGGCCTTTGCCTGCACCTGCTGACCTACGCCGGAAAAATTCCGCGGCAGTTTCCACCGAGCCGACCTTCTGCGCCACGGCGGATGTAACCCAGATATCCAGCGACACACCCTCCTCGCGTGCCAATTCCTCGGCCCGATTCAGCAACGATTCCGGTATTCCAAGCTGCTGCATCATTGCTCACGCCCTATCCAACTCCGCGAACAGCTCGCACAGGACCACGCGAATTGGTGTCCCAGGCACGGTCAGTGTGCCACTCTGAACGAGGTGAAATCCATCACCATCCGCAGTCCAGGCTTTGCGGGTTTCCGGGTCAACGATCCAGACATTCTCTATGCCGAATTCGAGGTAATCGTCGACCTTTTCCTGCATCCTGTTCAGCCGGTCTTCAGGAGAGAGGATCTCGATCGCGATCAACTGTGGATGCCGGATGATGGGCTCGCGAGGTGCATCGGCACGAAGCACGGACACATCGGGAACTCGGAATCGCGAACCATTGACCTGCGTCCTCACTTCAACGACCGTCCGCACCTGCCAGGTTTGCCGGTTGTTCATGAACAACGCGCCTAAAAATGCCTGCAAAAGACCGTGATCGTGCTCGCCCAAGTTCCGTTCCTCGATTCGTCCGTCCACATAATCGCAGTCGGGGCGGTAGCTCGTGGAGAGATACTCGCGCACGGAAACGAATTCCGGCTGGGGGTCTTCGTAGATAGGCAAAGTTGCCATGGAATGATTATCGCCCTAAACCGCAGGCTCAGCGAGGAAATCCGCGGCGGGGTGCGGCAGTTACTCCGAGTTCGCCTCATCCGTATCCGCGCGCACGCCATCCTTCTCTTCGCCTTCGACGGAGATGCGGAGCGAGCGCAGGAAGTGGAGATCGTTCTGGGTGAAGGGCGCGTCTTCGGTGCCAGGCTCGGTGCTGGCGGGAGCGTCCTCGCCGTCTTTGGCAGACACCTCGTTGAGACCGATGGTGGCCTCAAGCATCAGCAGCACGTCAAACCCGTGCTTGCGGATATCCTGTACCACGCCGGCAATCTGCTCGCTCTCAATCACCGACTCATGAATAGCCTCGCCCAGCTGCTGAATCAGTTCACGCATACGGGATGTCACGGATACCTCCGGGGGCGGCGGCCGGCGCGGTGGTTGGCGCGGGTTGCAGCGCAGGATTCCTCTACCTTACGTCCGCCGCCGCATTGGAGCAACTGAGAAAGCTGCAGCCGGTGTTGAAAAACGGGGCGGCAACGGTACTGCTACCATCATAAACGGAATGAAACCTCACTCCATTGGGCGCACACTGGGGATCGGCCTGCGCATTGCCGGCCGCGTTGCGGGACAGCGCGCAGCGGCCGCCGCGCAGGGCGCACCGGCTTCCAACGCCGCAGCCCAGAACCGTGCCGCTGGGCAGGATGCTGGCAGAGCCGCGGGCGTGACCAGCAGGGCGGTTGCCCGCGGCGTAGGTGGATTTCTGCGGCCCTTTGGCCGAGTGGGCAGAATTCTTTGGCTCGAAGTGATGGGAGTGTTCTTTTTCCTGCCCGTGGTGGTCTTTGCGCCCACTCTGTGGCGAATCCGAGCCAGCTGGATGCGGGGCCCGGATCACAGCACTTTCCTGGTCACCGGTGGAATCATGGCGCTGTTTTTCTACCTGAGCCTGAGTTCGTTCTGGCGGTCGAGGAAGAAATGATCCGGAAGGCTTGCGCTATTAAGGTTTAGGCGATTGGGAACCGGGTTCGCGCGTGAGAGCGTAAACTGCCACGCCGGCAAAGAGCAATACGATCAAAAACATGAAGGCGCCAGCGCCGCCTCCGCCAAAGCGCATGAGCGCCAATGAATTCATTTGAGTAGCAAGCATCGGTTTCCTCCGCGGGCCAGGATCCGAGTCCCAGCCGGTGCATTGGAATAGACACGATCCTTGTCGGGAAGTTGTCCGAAATCGCACTCCGCAGCAGGTGTTTCGACGCCGCTCAGCATTACTTCTTTCGCCACCAAGCCCGCGGCGCGAGCGCGTAGTTCAACTGCACCAGCACGATGGCCCCAATGCTGACCCAGGTGTTGATGATGCACAGCGCCGCGCCGAGCGCGTAGAGCGACTGCGCAATCAGGATTCGGCGGCAGATGCTGGCGCGCACTTCCTCGGGCGTGTCGTCTTTGACCAGGCGAGCGTGCGTGGCGTGTGTCCAGCTCCAATAGAGCATGGCGCCGAGGATGAGGATGTTGAGCCAGTAAATGAGCAGGGCGCTGCGGTAGGTGATGAACTCGGCCAGCAGCCGCGTGGAGAGCGGTAGCAGCGTGACGGCGAAGAGAAAGCCAAGGTGAATCCAGGTCAGGTCGCGGGTGCCTTCGCCGATGTGGTTCAACTGTGTTTGTTGCCCCGCCCAGAAGATGCCCAGGGTGAGGAAACTCATCAGGTAAGCCAGCCACTGCGGGCCCAGAGCGCAGAGCGCGGTCAGCAACTCGCCCTCGCTGTGCACTTGCGCGGCGGTGGGAATGTGCAGGTCGAGTACCAGCAGCGTCATGGCCACCGCAAAGATGCCGTCGCTTAATGCGGCCAGGCGTTCGAGGCTACGGCCCTGGATGCGGTTGTAGAGGGTCGGCATCAGGTCTCCAGATTACGCATTAGGCATGTGGACGCGGTATGCGATTTTGCGGCGCGGGGCGCGTCAGGTGCCAGACGGCAAGCCCGAAGGCCAGCACCCCCAGTCCATAGCCGAGCAGAGCGGTTGACCCGGTGTGGATCTTCCAGCCCTTGTAAAACGCAATGGCTGAGGCAATCAGCATCAGGATTCCGCGAAAATGATTCATGCATGTACCTTTCAGACGATCCTAAAGGGTTTGACCCCATAGGCGCTGAATCCCTATCGTGAAAAGGGTATAGCAACGCCGAAAGGAATCCCATGACCGACACCAGTGCTCCCGCCCTCAAGAAAACTGCCCTCAATGCCACGCACCGCGCCCTCAAGGCCAAGATGGTGGACTTTGGCGGCTGGGATATGCCGGTCGAATACCCTTGCCCCGGCGGTGGCCTTATTGCCGAACACCTTGCCGTGCGTAACGGGGTGGGCCTGTTTGACGTGAGCCACATGGGGGAGATTCAGTTTCGCGGACCTGGAGCGCTGGCCGCAGTGCAGCACATCACCATGAATGACGCTTCAAAGTTGCGAGATGGGCAGGCGCACTACTCCGCGCTGCTCACACCCGAGGGCACGTTTGTCGACGACATACTTGTCCATCGCCTCAGCGACAACGACTACCTGCTGGTGGTCAACGCGGGTACAAAGGACAAGGACTACGCATGGATTCGCAAGCAGGTGGGCACGTTTCCGTCGATCCACATCAGCGATTACTCCGACTACTACTCGCAACTGGCGCTGCAGGGCCCGCGCGCGCTTGAAACGCTGCAAAAGCTGACCAAGGTGGATTTGGCGGCGATCAAAAACTACTGGTTCACCTGGGGCACGGTGGCCGGCGTGCCCAATGTGCTCATCGCGCGGACTGGCTACAGCGGCGAGGATGGCTTTGAGGTCTACCTGCCCGCCGATGAGCCCACGACCGTGAAGATGTGGAATGCGCTGCTTGAGGCCGGCGCGGAATTTGGCATACGCCCCTGCGGCCTGGGCGCACGCAATACGCTGCGACTTGAGGCCGGCATGAGCCTCTATGGCCACGAAATTTCCGACGAGATTAACGTGCTTGAGGCGGGTCTCGATCGCTGGCTCAAGCTCGATAAGGGTGCGTTTATCGGGCGCGATGCGCTGCTGACTGTGCAAGCAAACGGCGGACCCAAGCGCAAGATCATTGCCCTCGAAATGGTTGACCGCGGCATTGGCCGTGACGGGTACCCGGTGCTGGATCTTGATGGAAACGAAATTGGCGTCATCACGTCAGGCTCACCGGCGCCATTTCTAAAAACCAATATCGCCATGGCGCTGGTGAAGGCCGAAGCAGCAGCCAGCCGTGCGGATCTGCTGGTCCAGGTCCGCGCCAACCAGGTGCGGGCAAAGCAGGTGCCGCTGCCGTTTTATAAGCGCCCGAAGAGGTAGTATGGTTCCAACGCGCCTCAAGTCTTAGTTCCCTTACCCGAGAATGCAGATTCGTGTCTTTCAAAAAAGGACGCCAGGAGATTGCCCATGGAGATGCTCTGTCCCTTCAAGCTGATTTCAAAATCCTCCGGTAAACTTGCCGTGCCGATGGGGGTGATCGCTATGGCATTAGCTGCTGGCGGTGCCACGGCAACTGCGCAGACCCCTGCTGGGGCGCATGCGGAGTTGAAGCAACTGGTGGACCAGAATGCGTCGAATTGGAAGCAGGTCTCCAAGCAGATTTGGGGCTTTGCGGAACTGGGCTATCACGAAACGAAGAGTTCAACGTTGCTTCAGGAGCAGTTGAAGGCTGCGGGTTTCCATATTGAGGCTGGTGTTGCCGATGAGCCAACCGCATTCATAGCCAGCTACGGGGAGGGAAAACCTGTCATCGGAATCCTGGGCGAATTTGACGCGCTGCCTGGACTCTCGCAAGAGCCGGTGCCGACGCGGTCACCCGTGCAGGCCGGTGCGCCAGGCCACGGTTGCGGGCACAACCTGCTGGGTTCGGGCGCCGCGCTGGCCGCCGTGGCGCTGAAACAGTACATGCAACAACACCACATTGCAGGCACGCTGCGCTACTACGGCACGCCGGCGGAAGAAGGTGGATCGGGCAAGGTATACATGGTCCGCGCAGGCGTATTCAAAGACGTGGATGTTGTGTTGCACTGGCATCCGGGCGATGGCAACTCAGTGAACGACGGCGGCATGCTGGCAGTGATATCGGCCAAGTTTACGTTTCACGGGATAGCGGCGCACGCGGCCATGTCGCCGGATCGCGGCCGCTCGGCGCTGGATGCGGTGATGCTGATGGGCAATGGCATTGAATTCATGCGCGAGCACGTTCCCAGCAGCACGCGCATGCATTACATCATCTCCAAGGGCGGCGTGGCGCCGAACATTGTGCCGGACCTGGCGCAGATGGACCTTATGGCGCGCAGCCCTTCAAACACCATGCTCAAGGACATCTGGGATCGGATTCTCAAGGTGGCGCAGGGCGCTGCCCTGATGACGGGAACCACCCTCGAAGTGTCCGGCATTGGCAGCGACGCCAACATTATCCCCAACGATGCGTTGGCGCCGGTGGCGCAGAAGAACCTGGAAGAAGTGGGCGGATTCAAAATGGACGCCGAGCAGCAGAAGTTTGCGCTTGAATTGCAGAAAACGTTTGGCACGGAGACAGTCCCCAGCCTGGATCAAACCGACGTGGTGGAACCGCTGCGGCACTTCGATCCGAATGAGCCGGCGGCCTCAACGGACGTGGGCGACGTGAGTTGGAACGTGCCCACCATCGGCTTCTCCGCGGCTACGTTCGTGCCCGGTTCCGCGGCACACACGTGGCAGGCAGCGGCAGCGGCCGGCATGAGCATCGGCCAGGACGGAATGGTGATTGCGTCGAAGGCGCTGGCGCTCACAGCGATTGATCTATTCACGACCCCGGAACTGGTGCGGGCGGCCAAAGCGGACTTTGCGAAGCAGCTCGCAGGCAAGAGCTACTATACCGCGATTCCGGCGGACCAGAAGCCGCTGATTCACTACCGGAACGACTGAGCGGGATCGAGGGCATGGCCTTCGATGGGAAAACGGTGCAAAAAACAAGAGCGCGACAGCCTTAGCTTCCGCGCTCTTGTTTTTCAAATCCTGTTCAGACCTGCATGACTTCGGCTTCCTTTTTGCGGCTCAGCTCTTCCATGCGGCGGATTTCTTCGTCGGTCATCTTCTGGACTTCTTCGAGCGCGCGCTTCTCGTCGTCTTCGCTGATTTTCTTTTCCTTGGCCAGCTTCTTGAGGGCGTCGTTGCCGTCGCGGCGAACGTTGCGCACGGCAGTCCGATGCTCTTCGAGAACCTTGTTGAGGTGCTTGCAGACGTCGCGGCGCCGCTCCTCGGTCATGGGCGGAACGGGGATGCGGATTACCTTGCCGTCGGACTGTGGATTGAGACCGAGATCGGCGGCTTGCAGGGCCTTCTCAATGTCCTTGATGATGCTCACGTCATAGGGCGCGATCACAATCATTTGCGCCTCAGGCGTGGAGACTTGAGCGATCTGATTAATTGGCATGTGCGTGCCGTAGTAGTCCACCTTGACCTGGTCAAGCATGTGAACGCTGGCGCGGCCGGTGCGCGTGGAGGCCAGGTTGGCCTGAAATGTGGCAACAGTGCCGTCCATGCGCCGCTTCAGATCGCCGTAAAGTCCTTTGGTTGCCGGATTGCCTTCCATGAACAATGCCATCGTCTTCCCTCGCAAGTGCCGTACTGCCAACGGCTATTCTACAACCCGTGGCGGGACGGGTAGAAGTTCGGACCGGCTCAGGCCACGACGGCCAGCCCCGTCGACGCTGCCTGTTCATGCGCGTGGTAGCTTGAACGCACCAGCGGGCCCGATTCAACGTGGCGGAAGCCCATCTTGAGCGCTTCGGTCTTCAGCTCGGCAAACTCGCGCGGGGTGTAAAGGCGGGCCATGGGCAGGTGGTCGCGCGAGGGGCGCAGATATTGGCCGATGGTGAGGATGTCGCAGTGAACCGCTGCGAGGTCGCGGAAAACCTGGAGCAGCTCATGCGTCTCTTCGCCCAAACCGACCATGACGCCGGATTTCGTGATTCCTTCGGGGCGCAGTTCTTTTGCGTAGCGCAGCAACTCAAGGGTTCGCTCATAGCGCGCGCCGGAGCGCACGACGCGATAGAGGCGCGGGACAGACTCCGTGTTGTGATTGAGCACCTCGGGTCGGGCCTCGACGACTGTGCGGATCGCTTCCGGGTTGCCCTGGAAGTCGGGGATCAGCACTTCAACACGGCAGCCGGGAGCCTGCTTGCGAATCTCGGCAATGACAAATGCAAAGGCGCGCGCGCCACCCACCAAATCATCGTCGCGATTGACGCTGGTGATGACGGCGTGTTGCAGGCCGAGCGTGGCGACGGCCTCGGCCACGCGGCGCGGCTCGTCGAAGTCGATGGGCTCGGGGCGACCCTTGGGCACAGCGCAGAATCCGCAGCGGCGCGTGCAAAGATTTCCGAGCATCATGAAGGTCGCGGTTTTGTGATGCCAGCACTCGCCGATGTTGGGGCACTGTGCGCTCTCGCATACCGTGTGAAGACCGAGCGAGCGGGCGAGGCGCTTGAGGTCATGGTAATTCTCGCCCATGGGTGCGCGGGCTTTGAGCCACTCCGGTTTGGGAGCGGGTGTCTTGCGCGCGGGAGCGATCTGGACGAGTTCCATCACGACTTTCATTGTAACGGGAGTTGGTAGACTGGCCGGAGAAGCTCTGCGGGAGGTTTCATGCGGCGATTGCTGGCGCTGGTCTTGCTGGGGATTTGGGCGGTCGCGGGTGCGGGGCAGTCTTCGCATCTGTCGTATCCGGATACTGCGAAGGATGCCTTTGCGGCGCAGCGTCAGCAATGGGCGCGGAACCTGCACGACAAGCGGGTCGACGCCACGTTGGCGGAGTATGCGCCGGACGCGGAGTTTATCAATCCTGACGGAAGCCGGGTGCGCGGAACTGCGGATTTGCACCATTTCTTTGAGACCATAACTGCGACCTACGATAGCGATATCGCTTTTGATTCAAAGCGAGTTGAGTTATCGGGCGATCTGGCCTATGACTCGGGAACTTATCAGGAAAGTCTCAAGGTTCGCGCAACCGGGAAGGAACAGCGGTCGAGCGGGAGTTATCTCACGGTGTATCGCCGCGAAAAGGACGGTGCGTGGTTGATCGTGGAGCAGGTGTGGACCGGCACGATCACGGATGCTGCCGCTGTTTTAGAGCTCGACGCACATCCGATCGTTGCGCTCACCTTTGACGATCTGCCGGCCGCGGGCAGGCTGCCGCCGGGCGACAATCGCAGCAAGATTGCCGTTGCACTGTCCAGTGAGCTCAAGGCCAATCACATGGAAGGCACTTATGGCTTTGTGAATGCGGTCAAGCTTGAGAATGATTCGGATGCGAAGCAGGCTCTGCATATCTGGGTGGATGCGGGCATGAATATTGGCAGCCATACCTGGTCGCATATCTCGCTGAGCGATAACTCGGCAGATGCTTTTGAGCATGAGATCGCGCTGAACGAACCGGCGTTGGCGCAGTATGCAGGCGGACGTGACTGGCATTGGTTTCGCTATCCGTTTTTGTGGGAGGGTGACACGCTGGACAAGCGTCATGCGGTGCGGAGTTATCTCAAGGAGCATGGCTACCGCACCGCGCAAGTTACGCTGGACTTTGAAGACTACGCATGGAATGACGCGTATGGCCGCTGCGTAGCGAGGAAGGACAACGCGGCGATTGAATGGCTAAAGCAGAGTTATCTAGAAAATGCAGCGGAGTATATAAAGCTGGGGCGCGAGGAAGAGCGCATTGTGTTTGGCCACGAGATTCCCAATGTGATGCTGCTGCACGAGACGGCCTTTACTACGTTGATGTTGCCTGCGCTGATTGATCAACTCAAGAAAGAGGGATTCGAGTTTTCCACGCTGGCGCAGGTGGAACAGGACCCTGCATATGCGCAGGATCCTGATGCCGCGCTCAAGTATGGCGGAACGCTTCCCGACCAGTTTATGGATTCGCGGAAGCTGCCCTATCCGCCGTTCAAGCCAAAGCCCTTCGACAAGATGAAGACCTTGTGCAACTAAGTTACTTCTTCGTTTCTGCTGCAGGCGCGGGTGGTTTCAGGTACTTATCCCACCAGGCGAGCCAGCGCTCGTAGCGGTCGCGGATGTAACTGGGCCGCGTGAAGCCGTGAAACTGACCGGGATAAACCACTAACTCGGTGGGCCGGCCCAGTGACTTGAGCGCCTCATACATCTGCTCGCCACCCAGCAGCGGCACGTTCATATCCGACGTTCCTCCCATGAAGAGCATGGGCGTGTGAATGCGCTTGTCTACTTCAAGAAATGGATAACTCATCTTGATATAGAGTGGCAGGTTCTTCCATGGTGGTCCAAGCTCGTTGTCATACTGAAGGATGTATTGATCCACACCGTAGAACGACATGGGCGCAGCAACACCTGCGCCACTAATGGCCGCCTTGAAGCGATCGGTGCTGGCGACGGTGTAATCGGTCAGGATGCCACCATAACTCCAGCCGGTAACTGCGAGGCGGTTGGGATCGGCGACGCCGAGGGCGACTGCCTTGTCTACGCCAGCCAGCAGGTCGATCACTTCATAGTGGCCCCAGTCCCCTGCAATGGCCTTGGCATAATCCTGGCCTCGGCCTGAGCCGCCGCGGTAGTTCACGTTTAGTTCGGCGTAACCCTTGGTGGCCAGCCATTGGCGGAGAAAGTCGAAGGCGTGCTCGTCCTGGCCGTTCGGACCTCCGTGGATAAAGAGAATCATCGGCACGGGTGAGCCAGCCTTAAAATCCGCGGGCTTGGTCAGCAGACCGTGGACATCGGTTCCATCCTTGCTCTTGAATTCGATATCGTCGGTCGGCACCAGGTTCAGTTCGGCCATCAGCGCATCGTTGGTGGTGGTGATTTTGCGCAGCGCACCGTTTTCGAATGCATAGATCTCAGCTGGGTCGCTGTCATTGGTGTAAAGCACGGCAATGTGGCCCGCTTCCTGGGTCCATCCCATGACTGCGCCTTGCTGGGATAACAGCCGCTTGGCTCCGTTTCCGGCTAACTCCACCTCGGCCGGGTATTGGTTGCGATCGTCGTCGACCAGATAACTCAGGTGACCGTCGGCCGAATAAATCGGCTCACGCACAGCGCGATCGAGCTTGGCGGCGGGATAACTCACTTTGCCGTCCAGAGTTACAACCGCCGGACGCGACTGTGAGTATTCAAGCAGTTTCAGTTCGGCCCCCTCGATGAAGGCGATGGATTTCGAATCGGGTGACCACGCAAGGCGTCCGCCATCGGGGCCGGGCCATGACGTCAGCTTGCGCGGAGCCGAGCCCGGCTTGGGCGTCACCACAAAGACATCGGTATTGTTGCTTCGGTCCGGGTCGGTGTCCTGGTTGCTGACGAAGGCGATCCACGCGCCATCCGGCGACCACTCGGCGTTTTCTTCCGACACATTCTTGCTGGTGGTCAGCTTCTCGGCCTTTTTGGTGGCGATGTCGTAAAGATAGAGCGCATCCCAGGCATCGTCGCGCAGGTAGCCTTGAACATCCTGCTTGAAGTGGTACCGATCAATTACGATGGGCTTCGGAGGCGCGGGAGGCTTGCCTTCTTCGGCATCCGGCTCGGACTTGGGATGGAGAGTCAGCAGCAGCTTCTTCGAATCGGGTGACCAACTGTAGCCTTCGATGTCCTGATCGGTAATCGCTGTGAACTGTTCGGCTTCGCCACCGCGCCGGTCCATGACCCACACCTGCGAACCCTTGGCTGGTCCGGGACGGGACGACGTGAAACTGATGTACTTACCGTCGGGGCTGAACTTCGCCGAACCCGCCCCCTCTTTGCCGTAGGTGAGCTGGATACGCGCCGAACCGTCCCATTTCGCCATCCACAAGTGAGACTGGCCCTTATCTTCCTTGGTGTCGATCTGGCTTACGGAATAGAGAATCCATTCACCATCTGGCGAGAGAACGGGAGCGCCAACGCGCTGGATGCGAGCCAGATCGTCGAGAGTGATGGCGCGCTTGGCAGGAGCATCGGCGGCAAGGACCGGCACGGCTGCAACGAAAGGCAGCCCAATACAGAGGAAGGTGTTCAGCAATTTGCGCAGCATGGGCAAAAGATTATCATTCCGTGCTGGTGGAGAACGAGGGATTGAGGAATCAATTTATGACTATGTTAGAATGACTATGGTCATGACGAAATGACCATAACGTAATGGCAGAAATGGGGACCGACTGATGCGGACAATGGGGGCAGGCGAGTTCAAGGCTAAGTGCCTTGCAGTGATGGACGAAGTGAACTCTAGCGGCGAGCCCCTCATTGTGACAAAGCGAGGGAAACCAGTGGTGCGGATTGTGCCCTCGCAGGAATCGAGACTGAAGGAAAGCCCTGAGGCGATCTTCGGTTCCCTGCGTGGAATTGCCACCCTGGTAGGAGATCCAGACGAATGGATTGAGCCGATCGTTCCGAAGGAGGAGTGGGACCATTTGAAACCAGATTCGTCTCCATTTTCGGCCGAATGATCCTGCTTGACACACATGTCGTGGTTTGGCTGCTGACTTCACCGGAGCGTATCTCGAAGGTTGCGCTCAAGGCGATGGCGGAATTGGACGCCCTTGGAGAACGTCCGGTAGTTTCCTCGGTCACGATATACGAGATTGCCTATGGTGCGAGGCGGGGACGGATTCGACTTCACGTCGACGAGGAGACGTTTCTTGCTCGTATGCGGGTCGCATTCGATTTCTGGCCTATCACGGATGCAATTGCGTTTAAGGCAGCTTCATTGCCCGAGCCGTTCCACGGCGATCCAATGGACCGAATGATTGCTGCAACGGCCATCACGCTGGATTGCGTACTCATTACCGCCGATGAACGAATCCGTGACGCGAATTTGTGTAAGGTGTTGTGGTAGCAGCCTAACGCAGCTTTGCCCGGACCTCGGTGCGCACCAGGTAGAGAAAGAAAACCATATTCAGCAATCCCTGGACCAGGGCCGCACCGTCGTGCTGCATGGAGAATATCCACAGGTCATAGACCGCAATGAGCAGAACCGCAGCCAGGGCGAGCGCCCAGGCCCAGCGAAACAGAAGCAGCAACCCACCGCTGGCAGTGATGAATATTGCCGCGAAGATCAGAAAAAGCGGGGGATAGTGTCCTCCGGAAACGACGCCCAGTACGATGACAACGGCCAAAACAAGCAGGTAAAGGCTGATGAACGCCAGAGCGGGCAGCGGCAGCAACTCTCGATGTGGCGCCGGCGCACTTTTTTCGGTGTTATCGGTCATAGCGTGTGCAGGTAGGCGAGCAGATCGCTGAGCTGATCGTCGGTGAGTTGCGTGGCCGGCATCATCCCGTGCCCGTGAATGATGGTCTGCGTCAGACGCTCGTCGGTGGGCGGCGCACCCGAGGGCATTGCTTTCACTTTAGTGAGCGCCTGCAACCCCGGTCCATGGAGGCCCTGCGTGGTGGTGGGGTAATGGCACTTAGCGCACTTCTGGCTATAGACAATGGCGCCTCGGCTTTCTTCCGCGGTCCACTGCGACTCGGGTTTTGAAGGCGGCAGAGAGCGGCAGCCTGCCAGAGCAGCGGCAAGGCCGGCGGCAGAAGCCAGCAGAGTGAGTGAAGCAGCAAAAGATCGTGCGCGCATCTGGCTCTGATGATACAGCGTTATTCTGCCGCGGCAATCGCTTCCGCGATGCGGTCGATGGCTTGAAGTTCCGCGGTGCTTCCGGGGCGGTGGCCGTTGACCAGAATGGAAAACACCAGGGTCTTGCCGCTGGCCCCGGTCAGATAGCCGGATAGAGCGTTGGTCTCGCCCAGCGTGCCGGTCTTGGCCCACAGATGGCCCTTGAGGGGCGAAGTCTTGAATCGGCCGGACAATGTGCCATCAACACCGGCGATGGGAAACGTGTCGCGCCAAGCCTGGCCCCATGGCTGGTGTGAGCCGTAGGCCAGCAACCGGGTAATGGCGCGAGGCGCGATGCGATCATCCATGCTCATGCCGGAGCCGTCGTAGAAGAAGAAATCTCCGTCGTCCACGCCGGCGTCGAGGAGGAATTGCCGCACCACGCGGGTTCCTTCGGCAGTGCTGCCGTCAGTGGCGCAGAGTTTGCCGAGCAGTCGCAGGAGCAACTCCGCGTGGAGATTTTGGCTGGTCTTGTTGGTGACCATGATGTCCTCAGCCACAGGAACGGAAACGTGGGTGGCGACAACTTTGCGGTCCAGAAGCGGCGCGGCCACGGTGCTCACTACTGAAGGGGTCAATGTGAGAGGCTGAATGCGCTCGGCGGAAAAGTCGATGGTGCCGGTCGAGTACCTGTGGGCTGAAGCGAATGCGCCGGTGATGGAAACGCCTCGGCTCACCAGGGCCTGTCTGAATGCGGCCGCGGTAAACTGCGCCGGATCTTCGATAGACAAGCCGGCATGGAGCCCCTCGGGCGGCGCCGTACCCCAGGCGCGAACAAGCATGCTACCCAACTGACGGTCGAGGCCGGGATGCGGCGTATCGCCTTGTTTTGTCGGGGTCATGGTGTTGTCGAGGGTGTAGTAGTCCACGTTGGGATTCCATTCGGCAGCGGTTGTTCCGGGTGCGGCGGGGTCGGGAGTCAGGGTCAGATCTACGGTGTTTTCATTGAACGAAAGCGCCGAGGCCGGCGCACCATAGGCCCACTGCAGGTCGTCCCAGGCCCAGGCTGTGCCGTAGGGTTGGTGGAGAAAGAAAGTGTCGTCGCCCACGATGCTGCCGTCGACGGTGCGCACGCCGGCCTGCTCCACCTGCTGGGCCAGCAACTCGAGCACTTCCATGGAGCGCGGAGGCTTGGGCGGTGCGACGGGCTGGGCTGGCGCCCCAGGGACCTGAGCGGGAGGTGTTGCGGCAGCCTGAGCTGGGGGCTGATAGGGATAGACTCGAGCGCTCAGGGTAGGGTCGCCTGCGCCGAGCAGGATCAGGTCGCCGTGGAGGACGCCCTGGCTGTCGATCTCGCCGCCGGCGACGACGTTGGTGGTCCAGGTCAACGTGTCGACGGGAAGCAGCGCGAAGGCGGCGGCGGTGGTGAGCAGCTTGGCGTTGGAAGCGGGCGTGAACAGCCGGCCCTCGTTCAAACCGTAGAGCGGCTGGCCGTCGAGCGTGGCTACGCTGATACCGAAACTAGCGTGGCTCAGTGCGGGATCGGCGAGAATAACCTTTATGCGGTCAGCGAGTTGGCCTGTTGTGGGGGCGGAAAGCGCCGACGGATGGGTGGGATGCTTGTGAGACTGGCCGGAGAGCGCGGCGGAGATAAATGCGGTGGCCAGAATCAGCGATGGAATTCGGGGAATGGCATGCATGGAGGGAGTTTAGCAGCAAAAAACCGGTCTGGCGTACCATCCAAAGGTGAAGTTGTGTCTAGCGACTGAAAGCGGATTGGATGGGGCGAGGTCACGCTGAACGATCAGCATGAACGCGGAGAAAAAGGGTTGAGACGGACGGTCACCGAGTGGAGGCTGCGCACACGGACGCTGGAGTTGGGGCGGCGCACGCTGGTGTGCGGGGTAGTGAATATTACGCCGGATTCTTTCAGCGATGGCGGGCTGTTTCTCGATCCTGAGGCGGCGATCACGCATGGAATAAGCCTGTTGGACGAGGGGGCGGACCTGCTGGATTTGGGCGCGGAAAGCACGCGGCCAGGGGCGCAGGTGGGCAGTGCAGAGAGCCCTGCGGTGAGCCCCGGGCAGGAGCAAGCGCGGCTGCTGCCGGTGCTGGAGGGGATTCTTGCCGCGAAACCAGATGCCTTGATCTCTGTGGACACCTACAAGGCTACGACGGCGCGGGCTGCAGTAGCTGCCGGCGCGGAGATTGTGAACGATGTGAGCGGGCTTTTTTGGGATCCCGAGATGGCTGCCACGTGCGCTGAGGCTGGATGCGGAGTGGTGCTGATGCACACACGGGGCAAACCGGAAGAATGGCGTGCACAGCCGCGGCTTGCAGCCGATGAAGTGCTTGCGATGGTACGAGTGGGGCTGGAAGCGAGTCTTGCGAAGGCGGCACAGGCGGGGATTGCGCCGGAGCGAATCGTGCTGGACCCCGGTTACGGGTTTGGGAAGAAATTTGACGAGAACTTCGCGCTTCTGGAACGCCAGTCGGAGCTGCTCTCGCTGGGCCGACCGTTGTTCATTGGGGTATCGCGCAAATCATTTTTGGGAAGAGCGCTGGCGTCGCTCTACGGAGGCCGGGATGCACGGGTGGGGGCGCGCGAGACGGCCAGCGTGGCTGCAATGGTAGCGGCGATTCTAAACGGGGCGTCGGTGGTTCGGGTGCATGCGGTGCGAGCGGCTGTGCAGGCGGCGCTGGTGGCGGATGAAGTTGTGAAAAGCAGGGACTAAGGGACTGAGGGACTAAGGGACTAGGGAGTGGAAAAACCCGGCGCGTTTAGACGGTAAAGGACGTGACGGCGCATCGGGTGCCCGGGCGGGATGCTGGGATGGTCGAAGTCGCCGGACGGGTCGTGGACCATACCCAGCTTTTCCATCACATGGCGGGAGCGCTGGTTGGCTGGAACGGTGAAGGAGACGAGGCTGGGCAGCTTCAGTGTTTGGAACGCATATTGAACGACGGCGCGGGCGCCTTCGGTGGCTAGACCGCGACCCCAGAAATCAAAGGCCAGACGCCAGCCGATTTCAACCGCCGGCATGAAGGGCGCGTCGAACGCTGGGATGCTGGGGCCAATGAACCCGATGAATTCTCCGGTCTCGCGCAGTTCTGTGGCGAAAAGGCCGAAGCCGTGACGGTCGAAATGAGCCTGGACACGGGCGATGCCCGCATCGGTCTCCTCAGGCGTGAGCAGGGCTGGAAAGTGTTCCATTACGCGGGGATCGGCGTTGAGGGCCTGGAACGGCAGATGGTCCGACTCACGCCACTGGCGGAGCAGGAGACGGTCGGTGGTGAGCGAATCCGGCATCGCGTTAAGGCTATCGTCTGAAGAAGTAAGTCAGCAAGACCAGGGCTTCGCAGACCTTAGCGTGGTTCGTTTTCGCTGCTCTTTTCGGATGCGAAATAGACTGCTACGCCGCCGAGCAGGACCAGTGTGGCGAGGATGGGAATCAAAACCAGGAGGTTCAGGCCGGAGTTTAAGAGCGCGGCGGACCGCAGGAATTCAAGATGCAAAGCGGGAGCTTCTGGCAGTTGTGATGGCCAGGAAAGCCCATTGAACCATGAGAGCCAATGAAGGCCTTGCGTGGCCTGAGTTGCCAGAAAGCCAATTGCGAAAATCATGCCGACGGACAAGGCGAAGATTTGCGCGCCGAGGATTGGCTTGCCGATTCGCTCGACTGCGGCGTTGCGGCGTCGCAGTTGGGCGCGCCACCAGAGTATGCCGGGAGACGGAAGATTGACTGCGGCTGCGGTCTGGGCGCGCGCGGCCTGGAAGGCGCGAGTAACGAGGACCATGTCGGCGCAGGAACGGCAGGCATCGATGTGGGCGAGCAGTTCCGGGGTGCAGGCCTGGGGATATTGACCGCGCGCCAGCAGCTCTGTGACTTCTCTCTCATGGGCGCAGGAGCGCAGGGTCATGGCTGGCTCCTTTGGCCCAGCGGCCGGGCTGAGTCGGGACGTGCTGACTCTTGAATCCGGGCTGACGCCTGAAGCGGAGCCCGAAGTGGGGGCTGGGATTGATTTCGGAGCAGGCGGGCGATTTTGCGGCGGGCGCGGAAGAGCAGCAGGCGAATGCTGGCGGAGGCAAGACCGGTGACTTCAGCGATCTCACGATGGGTGTAGCCCTCGGCATGGGCCAGCCAGAGAAGCTGACGGTCAAGAGGACGCATTTCGGCGAGAGCCGGGCCCAGGACGGCTTGCGAATCGGCCTGTGCGGAGTTGGAGTTGGCGACGAAGAATTCTTCGGGCAATTCCTCAATCGATGTGGAATGGGGACGGCGCCAGTGGTCGCGCAGCAGGTTTGTCGCGATACGGAAGAGATAACGGCGAGCGGCGACTTCGCCTTCCAACGCAAGCGAGGCAGGCTGTGCCGCGCAGAGGTAGCGCACGTAGCTCTCCTGCATCAGGTCGTCGGCCAGCGCATGATCGCCGGAGACGCGCGCCAGGTATGCCCACAGGGGACGAGCCGAACGGCTGTAGAAACCGGCGAACGCGTCATTGTCCATGGGCATTTCTGCCGCATGCGGCGCGTCGCCGGCGAATACGTTCGGAAGAGCGGATTCCCAAGGCATGGGCATAGTCGCTTTCAGCTCGGTTGTGGGCCTTGCGGCTCACTGATTTCCCCTGGGGTCGAAGGGCGATTTGTTGATGGCCGCTGGGTTATCGGGCATGAGGCCGAGGCGCGCCGCCAGCACCCAGGTGACTCCTGCGGAGATGATAAACCCAAGTCCGGGCATGAGCACTACGGTTCCGAGAGTCAGCATGGGGATTTCATTCTCGGGGCTGGAGTTACGCAACAGGAGCAGGCCGATGCCCAGCAGAACCATCACAATGCCGATTTGCAGCGGAGTCAGAACGCGGGCGACGGCGTTTGGCATGCGCTGTTCAGGCTCAATGCCGGCGGAGATGGGCGTGGCCTCGAGGAAGCGCTTGCCGGCGTCAGTGGTCATGTAGGCGGCCAGTTCCTGGTTGGTGCTGAATTTGTCAATGAGGCGGCCGTGGACGTCGCTCTGAAGCTTGAACATTTTGTCCCATCGGCGGTTTTCGAGAATCTGGCGAATGATCCAGATGACGGTTCCGAGGAAGCACGCGAAGGCTGCGCCGGCGGCGATGGGGCCCACGATGTCCAGGGGGTCGGTGCGGCGGGGTTGCGAAAACTCCGGCCAGACGGCGCGTTCCAGGGCCTCGTCACTCCCTCCGTCTTCACGATGCACGCGTGTAAAGAGGTAGAAGTCGGGGTTGCGGGCGATCTCAGGATGCGCGGCAAGGAACTGCGCAAGCTGAGGATTGTTGTGGTTCACATAATCCTGGTTGGAAAGCAGCGATGGATCGCGCGCGACAACGGTGGTGAGCGTGGGGCTCAGGCGCAGCAGCTTGATGAGCTCATTTTGAGTGGCCACGAAATCTCGATCGCTGACTGGCGCTGTGAGAGGCTGATTGGGGCTGGGGTGCGGTTGGGCAGCGGCGATGGCACAAAGTAAGATCGCCGGCACGGCGATGGATCGAAGAAGAAAGGTCTTGATACGGCGATCGATGTGCATGTAAATCTCCCTCACAGACAGAAAGGTTTTGAGCCTCTTCTGCACATACAACGGATGAGGGCGATGGTTGGTTAACAACGAAATTCCTGGTGCCTGACGGGTTGGCTGGATTCACGAAAGAGATCCGCCCTGGGCGATACAATTTCTTTGTGGATGGTATTGCGATGAGGTTTTTTACTCAAATCGGCGCGGGCTGCCTGGTGTTGTTGATGTTGGGAGGCGCAAGCCGTGCGGGAGATGCGCAGCGCCTGCGTTCACCGTGGGATGGGAGAGCGGTGACAATCACGGATGCGGCTTATACGTGTCCCGAGCCGCCTGCGTTTACCAAGTCGCTCAATGCGGAGAGCTACTACACGGACGAACACCACTCGATCATCGATCCCGTGAAACAGAAGGCATTTCGCGACGCGACCGAGGCGCCGACGCATTTGGGTGAGTGGGCGGGCCAGGCCGCGGATGCGTATCGCACCAAGGGGAGCCGTGCGGCGGCGGCATGCGTGTATGCGTTGCTTGATGCTGCCGCAAAGGCGCAGGCGTGGTCAGCGGCAATGCCCACGGGCCAGGGAAGCTATGAGCAGAAGTGGCTGCTGGCCGGAGTATCAATGGCGTACCTCAAGGTGCGCGACAGCGGCGTGGGCACCGCAGACCAGGACAAGGCGATCCAGAAATGGCTGAGCACCGTGGCCAACCGCGCACGCGACTACGTGGAGAGCAAGCGCAGCAATCTCAACAGCGATGCGTGGAACAATCACGGCTACTGGGCTGGATTCGCCGTGGCGGCGGCGGGAATTGCGATTGACGACAAGACCGATTTCCGCTGGGGCATGGACGCCTATAAGACGGGAGTTGGCGAAATCCGGCCCGACGGCGCGCTGCCGCGAGAGCTGGACCGCGCCGGCATGGCGCTGCACTATCACCTGTACGCGCTGGCTCCGCTGGTGATGCTGGCGGAACTGGGCGAGACCAACGGCGTGGATGCGTATGCGGAGAAGAACGGCGCGATTCACCGGCTGGTCAAGCTGTGCGTGGAGGGATTACAGCATCCGGAGATCTTTCAAAAGGCGACGCACGTCAAGCAGAATATGCCGGACAAGATTTCGGGCGCGACCATCGGCTGGGCGGTTCCGTATGTGAAGCGGTTCCCGAATTTGCCTGAGGCCGCGCAATTGTCGGCATGGATCTCCCAGGCGGGGAGCACGCGGTTCTGGCAGTGGGGTGGGCTGCCGCCGGATTAGGAGCCTGAATCTCAATTAGAGTCTGTGTCCGCCGCCGTGGTGGCCGCCGCCACCGGAATGGCCGCCGCCGTGTGAGTGCTCTTTGGGGGCTTTGGGCTCTTTGAAGCTGCTCTTCGGAGCTTTGTAGCTGCCGTAAGACTTCTCCGAGTTATGGCCACCGAAAAAGCCTCCGGATTTTTCCGGTTTGGACTCGGCGAAGGCGCGGTTGCCGTAGGCGGAGCCGCCATACGATGAACCTCGGTTCTCAGAGTAGGATGGCGCAGGCGAATACGAGCGCGGGGCGAATTCGTTCCGCTGCGTGTTTGCATACGGCATTGCGGGGCGGCTGGCATAAGCCTGCTGGTAGCTACTCTGGAAACCAGATGAGCGTCCATAGGCTTGTTCGCGTGCAGTCATGGCCGGCTGGGGACGGCTGTACGCGTAGTTGTTTTGAAGGGCCGGACGAACAGGCTGCTGATAGCCGCGATTCAGCGCTTCTCCGGAACGATACGCGGAGTAAGCACGGTTGTCGTTGTCGTTGCGGTTGGGCTGACGCGCGTAAGACTGCGTGGAGGGCCGATTGTTCGCGCCGTACGCCTGAGAACGAGCGAATGCTGTTGCCGGGCGGGCATCGCCACGGTAGCCGCGGTTATACGCGTCCAGGCCACGCGGTGTGCGCGAGGGCAGGCCGCCATGGGGGTAGTTGTTCCAGCGGGCGACGGTGGTGCTCTGCGAAGTGTAATTGGAATTGTGGAACAGGATGTTCTGGGTGAGCCAGTTGAGCGCCCAGCCGGCCCAGCCGAACGGGGTGTGGCTGAAGGCGGACATGGCGATGCCGAGGCCGAACCTGACTGGCCCGGAACCGGCAAAGGACTCGAGCGAGCCGAGCAGAGAGAAGCCGGGGTAGGGTTGGACGGGCTGTCCGTAAACGTCCCAGGGATTGTAAGCGGGGACGTAGACCACCTGGGGATTGGCGGGGGCGAGCTGGATGTATCCCTGGTTGTAGCTGACGGCTTCCTGCGGAGTGCTCTGCAGGTTTCCGGCTGCCTCAGCGCGCTGGCGCATGACCTGGATGGTCTGGAGCACGTCCTGGGGCTGGTTGAAATAGGCGTTGCCCAGGTCGGTGGTCCACTGCAGATCGTGGTCCATCTGGGCCAGGACCTGGGGAAACGCGGTCAGAGCCTTCACGCTGGGGTCCCAGGTTTGCTGGTCGGCTCCATAGGCGATCTGGTCGGGAGAAGCATAGCCCTGGCCTTGCAGCCAGTGATCGGCGCCTACCACCTGCGCGGGGTAAGTGGCCGCGGCGAGCACCTGGGCCACCAACGCGTCGGGATAGAGGGCGATGGGGGCGACCATCGGCTCAAGCTGGTCCGGACTCAGCCCCGAACTAAGCAGCTGGGCCGGGGCGTTGCCCTGATCGGGAGGAGCCGGGGCGTATTGCTGTGGGCCATATTGCTGGGCGTAGGGCGCCTGGGGCGGAGCGTACTGGGGGGAGGGTGGGTACTGGCCGGCGTAGGGGCTGGATGGAGGGTATTGAGGATATTGAGCTTGAGGGTATTGGGCTTGCGCTGCCGAGGAAAGAGCGAGCAGGAACAGGAACGTACCCAAGACGGCCAGATGCTGGCGCGCCGCAGACATAGGCAAGCAGGTTTGGGATTGCATGTTCCCTCTCAGTACCCCGAATCGGGGGATATCCCCGAAACGAAAACGCCGGTCCGAAACCGCCTGAGACTGATCAAAATGCCCCCAGCAGACGAACCGGTGACTCATGTAGACACGGCAGGCCGGGGTTAGTTGCGCGGAATGCTCAGATGAATTCGAAAAGAATCCGGAATCGAGTTTTACAGGTTGCGGAAAAGGCCCGCTCCTGGATCAAATCCTGGAAATGCATACCTCAGGGGCTAAAGCCCGCGTCGATTCGATTGGCGTTATGCCGGGGATAAATCCCCGGCATAACGCCCGGATGAGTTTTTCCGGAGCATGTTCAGCAGCGGATGGTTTTGCGTTTTTGGCCGAGTTTGCCGGCGGCTTCGACTTTCTCGATGTACGCGGTGGCCAGCGGGACCTTGCAGGCTGTATCTCCCATCTCGACGCTGACTTCGCCGATCTTTTTCGCCGCAGCCCTGGCCTGCTTCATGAGCGGCTTCACATAGCTTCCGACCGAGATCACGAAAACATTCATGGTGTAACGAACGCGGTTGGGCGCGGTGTGGATTTTCTCGACGACAGTGTCAAGCAGGGATTGAATCTCCTTGAGGTCGAGAGCGTCGTCAGGTTTCAGAGCCACAAGGCCGGAGTAGGTTGACCAGCCGGCGGCCGCCACTCGTTCTTTCTTCGACTTCATCCATTCCAGAGCCAGCTCGCGGCCGTGCTCGTTGTCAACCGCAACCCATGGGACGGTGTATTCAGCGATCATCTGCATCTCCGCCGCGCCGTCGGCCCATTCATTGATTTGCTTGCGGGTCATCTGCGCGCCGTCGGCCACCATTCCGGCCAGGTACATCGCGTCCATAATGCCGCTTGAGTAGAGTTCAAGGGCCAGGGACTGCTGGCCTTTGACGCTTTTGGCAATGGGCTTCAGGTCGGCAACGCTGACGCCGTAGACGCGATCGGCGGGCATGCCGTGGCGCGCATAGATTTTGCGGGTGTTCTCTTTGCCTTTGCTCTTGAGATCGGCAAGGATTGAGGCTTTGGTGGGCATGGCGTTCTGCTCCGTGGGCTTTACCGGGGGCGGAATTACTAGAGAATGTGACCGAAGTGTAACGGAAAAACATGAACCCGTGAAGGCGGAAATCTGTTCGCGCGCGGCCGAGCAATTTGGAGGTTTGGCCTTTCAGGTTCCGCCCGAACGGGCAACGAATCTTCTCAATATCCGGGCCTTCGATGCTATACTTCGCGGAATATGCCTTGGCCATGGGGAAAGCGATACACAGTCGGCTGCGCGGACGGCTCAAGGAAAACCGTGTATAAGAACGTCGATGACGCCTTCCCCTTGTATATACAGGGCTGGCAAGGAAATGTCTCTGGATCGGCAAGGGGTTCAGCAATCCCTGACGTGGGAAACCTCGAAGCCAAGCTAAATGCTACCTATGCGACTAAGATTCAGGGACTCCTCTTCGCAATCGACGAGTTATCTCAAACTGTCGTGATCAACTTTAGGGCGATTTACCTAGCCTTTCAGACCGACCCGTGCTCGAACGGGGATTTTTTCGTTCGCCAGGTCGCAAAGCTCGTTTCGGAGCAGCAGCAGATTTCTCGATGGCGCATTCAGGTTGGGGGCCTCATCGAGTTGGCGAGGAATCGACCCGACGAAACAGAACGGATTCTTACGATTTTCAAGGAAATCGCTGGAGGTGTCGGCGGAGCCCCCGCGGTCGAGGCCATTAGGCTCGAGATCGTCGAAGCACGCGAGATAGCCGGCAGATGGTCTGACAAATCATGAGCGCAAAAGTAATTTGCATGGCTAGCGCGAAGGGTGGCTCTGGCAAGACCGTCCTAACCGCGACGTTCGCCGCCTTCCTCGTCAGCTTGGGAAAGCGCGTATTAATGATTGATACAGACGCCGCAACAAACGGTCTCACGCTGATGTTTCTGAAAGAAACACAGATCCAGGCCGAACTGGCCATTGCGCAGCGACGCGTTCCAAGAGGCATTTATGAAGCGATCGTGCCTAAGTCGCCGGAGCATAATTCGCCTGTATACATAGAGCCGGAGATCGTCAGGACCCCTATCGGCGCGCATTTGATACCCGCCGCCTATGAGTTCATAAACACTGAGCGCATTAAGGTCGAAGTCTTTGGGCAGGCACTTTCTCGAACCATTGAACGTTCTAAGGAGAATTACGATTTCATTTTCCTTGACGCTCAAGCGGGTGCCGATGAAGTTGCCCATGTAGCGATGAGCCAGAAGCACACCGATCAGGTTGTCATTGTGTCCGAATATGATCCGCTCTCTGCGGCGGGCGTTGAGCGCCTGAAGGGCCTTTTTCGGGAGGACCTTACATTCGTGCGGACCTGGGTTCTGCTAAACAAGATGCTGCCGGAATTCGTAAAATCTTTCGGCGACTTCATGGAGGTCGCAAGGTATGCGAGCCCTATACCGTGGGATGCTGACGTTGTACGCGCCTACGCGCGGCGCCGGCTTGCACTCGATCTGGAGAAAGGGAACGAGTTCACGTTGGCGGTTGTTCAAACGCTTCGCGGTATCTTTGCGGACGAGATTGAGAGGGATCTTGATGAATGGCTGAGCACTCGGACCGAAGCTCTTCGCGAGCCTATCCAAACACAATACTTGGATGCCGAGCACGAGTTGGAAGCTTTATTCCTCGAGCGAAATTCAATTCGAAACGAGGCGCGGCTGAAGCGGAGACGCAAATTCATAGTTTTGCAGTCAGCTTTGGTCGTACTTACAATGGTCCCGCTCGGGTTCGCAGGGTTGAAGCTTATGTCAGGGAAGCTGGCCTTGTTGGCCCAAGACAATTGGGCGTTGTTAACGATCTTGGCAAGCTTGATCTTGGCATTCTCATCCGTCACGATCTTCTCAGAAAGAATCTTAACCCAAGGAAGCGGCGCCAACTTGGATCTAAGAGAGGAGCGCATCTCGCGACAAATGGATGCGCTGCATGAAAGGCTCGTGAAATTAGACGCCTTGAAAGATGCGGACGTTTCGGTTCTTCTTCGCCACAGGAGTTCGCTCGACTGACCCCCGCAAAGGGTCGTATAGACGCACGAAATATCCTACTGCACGCGCAGTGCCTTTGTGGGATCGAGGATCGAGGCACGATGCGCGGGAATCCATGCCGCAAGCGTTGATATGGCGAGAAATACTACGGTCACGCCGACAAATGTTGCCGGGTCGGTGGGTTTCACACCTACCAGCATTGCGGTGATCACGCGGCCCAGCAAAACCGCGGCAACGACTCCGACAACAATGCCGACGACGCTCAGCCGCAGCCCTTGCAGGACGATGAGCCGGAGGATGTCGCCGCGTTCGGCGCCCAACGCCATGCGCACGCCAATCTCAGCGGTGCGCTGGCGCACCACCGTCGACAAAACGCCGTAGAGCCCGATGCCTGCCAGCGTCACCGCGATCAGTGCAAAGACCGAAATCAGCAGCAAGGAGAAGCGTGTTCCGGCCTGGGCGCGAGAGACCACCGAATCCGCGGTCTCCACCTCGGTGACCAGAAGATGCGAGTCGAAGCCCTTGATGGCCGCGCGCACCTCGTCTGAATAGCCGGCCGGGTTGCTGCCGGTGCGAATGGCCCACGATCGAACAGCGCCGGAGTCAAGGAACGAGTCAGTGAAATAAACCTGTTCGCGCCCCTTCTCTGAAAGCGAATTGGTCCGCTGGTGCGCAACCACGCCGATCACTTCAACCCATTCCGGTTCGGGGGTGCGAATGCGGATCAGAATGCGCTTTCCTACTGCCGATTGGCCGGGGAAAGCCTTCTTCGCAAGCGTGTCGTCAATCAGCACGCGGTTGCGCCCGGGCAGATTGTCTTCATCGGTGAAGGTGCGGCCTTCAAGCACGGGCGTGCGCATGGTTTCAAAGTATCCGGGAAGAACAATCTGAAATTCCGTTGCCTGAAATCGACTTGGGTCTTTCAGAGCCTCTTCGGTTCCCCAGCGAATGGGACTGAACTGGCCTGTGAGTGGGAATGGAAATGAAGCTGTTACGCTTTGCACGCCGGGAATGGCCCGCAAACGCTGGGCGATCTGGCCGATTGCGACGGCGCGTTCTTCAGGCTTGGCCCGGTTGATGGGCACACCCACGACTTGAAGCGTCAGCAGGTTGTGGGGATCGAAGCCGGGATCGACGCGCTGCAATTCCATAAAGCTGCGGAACATCAATCCAGAGCCGATTAACAGGACAAAGCTGAGCGCCACCTCCGCCATTACAACGACGTTGCGAAGAGTTGCGCCGCTGGCTAGGCCGGCGGTTCTGCTGGTGCCGCGCAACACGTTCATCAGCGTGGGTTGGGAAGCGCGCCATGCGGGAGCGATGCCGAAGATGGCCGCCGCAGCCAGGCCGGCAAGCGCGGTATACGCGAGCACCATGCCATCGATGCGGACCTCGTCGAGAAGGGGCAGGTTTGCTGGAGCCAGCACGCGCAACTCGTGAATACCGGCCCATCCCAGGCCCAGGCCCAGCACTGTACCCATTGCCGCGAGGAGGCAAGCCTCAGTGAAGAGGGGAACAATCAGCCGCCAACGGCTTGCGCCCATGGCTGCGCGTATGGCGAACTCGTGTTCACGAAACGACGCGCGGACCAGCAGCAGGTTGGCCACGTTGGCGCAGGCAATGAGGAGCAGAAAAATCACCGAGCCCATCAGCGCGAGGATTGCGGGGCGCACCTCGGCTACCAGGTGCTTCCTGATCGGCTCGAGGACAATGCTGTAACCGGAGGAACCGGAGATGGGGAAGTCCTTGCGCGCCTGGGCCGCAACCTGGTCGGCTGCGCTCTGCGCGTTGGCCAGAGACGCTCCATCTTTGAGCCTGCCGATGGGAAATATGCTGAAGCTCTTGCGATTCGGTGCGTCGTAATCGAGACGATTGGCGATCCAGAAGTCGGGCGCGGCTTCCACATTTGCCGAGGGCGGAAAATACAGGTGAAAGCCCGGCGCCAGTACGCCCGCGATGATGGGCCCGGGCCGGCCCGTGAAGGTCATGGTGTAGCCGATGATGGACTGGTCGGCGCCATAGCGGCGGCGGAAATACTCGTAACTGAGAATGGCGAATTGAGGCAGGCGCGCAGCCGCGGTATTTTGCGCATCCGCAGGTGGGGCCGGAGGCTGGGGCACTCCGTCCAAAGGGGTGAAGTCCCGACCGTAGATGATCCTGGCGCCCATGAGTTGAAAGAAGTTGGTGGTGACAACGGCATAACGAATCTGTTCCGGCGATCCGTCTTCGCGCGGGGCTACCATGCGGCCGGTGAAGACGCCGGCCATATCAGAGAACAGGGTCTTGGTGCCTTCGCGGAGATCAATGTAATCGGCGTTTGAGAAAGGCAGGTCGTGAACGTTGCGCTTGCGCAGGTCCATGCCGCCGATGACAAGACGTGCAGGATCTTTGTACGGAAGCGGACGCAACAAGACCGCATTGGTGACGCTGAAAATCGCGGTGCTTGCGCCGACGCCGAGCGCGATGGTCAGCACGGCAGTGATGGTGAATGCGGGGTGCTTCCAAAGGATCCGGCTGGCGATTGCAAGATTTTTGATGGCCACAATAACCTCGCGGGGACTGCTTAAACGACGGACGCATCAGAGCCGAATTCGCGCTGAATGCTGGAATTATTCCGTGATCGAATAAGGAGAAAAGTGGAGACGGCCCGATCTTCAGGTAATTCATTATCTGCACGGGGCCGATTTGAGACAAGGGGCTGGAGATTTTTGCCTTGAACAGCTACTTTGCTACGGGTGGTGCGAGCGGGATCAGTTCCAGGTCGCGAATGCGGGCGGGGCTTGAGCCTGGCGGCGTCGCGGTGGAATAAAACGCAAGACCCTGGCTGGACGGCGAGGGGTAGATCAGATCGGTGAGGACGGTCTCACCGTCTTCAGCGAAGACCTCGATGGAGTTGTTGTCGACAACGATTTCGAATGGGATGGCGCCTAGCTGCGGGTGCTTGAGCGGTGCGGAGACGCGCGCGGGAAAATCAGGGGACCAGTCGGTTTTGCCGGAACGGGTTCGATCGACAAAGACGCGGTTGGTAGCCTGGTCGATGCCGACCACAGTTTCTTCGTCGGCGGGACCGTTCGGATTTGCTGTGCTGCGGCGCAGGCGAACACCAACCTCTGAGGCTTCGCCGGGGTCGAGGGTAAAGCGCAACCGGTAAACATTGCCTACGGGTTTTTGCGCGACCAACTGGGCATTGGCCTGGGTGATGGGCTGAAAGCGCGGACCGCCGAACATGGCCCCATAGCGCTTATCGGCGGGGATGGGCAGGATGGGCTTCTGCACCAGCGTCAGGGTTTCCTGGGTCGGGGTCGGGGCAGGATGGGTGGGCGCCTGGCGAAAGAAGATGCGGCGGGCTATGGTCATCTCTCCGCGGCCGGGGAGCGAAGGTAATTTCGAGGCATACTGCCAATCGCTCATCCAGGCTATCCAGATGCGTTCGGGGTTTGCGTCAGCGGGGATATTGGAGAACGATGTCGATGCATAGAAGTCTTTGCCCCAATCGGCCCAGTGGGGTCCGGAGCCGGGATGATCTTCAGTGAAGCGGAAGCCGTCGAATTGGCCGATAAAGTACTGGTCGGCTGAACCCTTGTTGGGACCGCCGGGGTTGATATTCACGCTCAGCAGCCAGCGGCTTGCGAACCGCTTGTATCCGAGGTCGAAGACGCGCTTGTCTGCGTCGTCCATGATGGGGAGTTCGATCAGGTCGGGGCACTCCCACACGCCCGAAGTGGCTCCGGCGGGACCGAATTCGCTGGCCAACTCCCACTGGCGGAGATTCTTCGAGCGATAGATGCGCAGCTTGTGCTGATCGGCGAGCGACACAACCATCACCCAGCTTTGTGAGGGCGTGTGCCAGAAGACCTTGGGATCGCGAAAGTTTTTCAGGCCCAGATCAATCACCGGGTTCGAGGCAAATTTTGTCCAGGTGGCTCCGGCGTCGCGGCTGACGGCAATGTTCTGCGTTTGCTTCTCGTCTGAGGCTCCGGTGTAAATTGCGACAAGGCAGCCGGGTGTCTTCGACCCCAAGTCACCGCAGAGGCCACTGGTGTTGTCGCGGTCCTCAACCGTTGACCCGCTGAAGATGGCTACGCCGTCCGCTTCTGGAATGGCAACCGGGAGTTGCTTCCAATGGGCCAGGTCGGACGAAACGGCGTGGCCCCAGCTCATGTGTCCCCACTGATCGCCGGACGGGTTGAACTGGAAGAAGAGATGGTACTGGCCGTTGACGAAGATGGGGCCGTTGGGATCGTTGATCCAATTGGGCGGTGCGTAGAAGTGAATTTGCGGCTGCCAGGCAATGTCTGGGCCCGACGCCTGCGGACTGGCCGCCGGCTGCTGGGAGAAGACCTGTGCGGCGAAGAGAATTGCGGCGATAAAAAACAGACCGTGCGAGACATGCGCTCGCTTGCATCGGAGGTTTTCCGTGGGCATTTGTAGATTCTCCTCGGTTACTACAAGGTTACAAGGTCAATGGGCCGGCGGACCAGCCCTTGAATAGGAAGGAAGATGCGGACAGGGTTTATCATCAAAAACGGTGTGCTGTGCGATTGGTGGTTCACAGCGAAGACCCTCCTTTTTTGAAACGGCAGAACTTATTTTTGATTGATTTGGGACCTTGGACCAGAGACAGGAAGACATGCGAGCAAAGACGGCGGTCGTATTGGGCGCCCAGTGGGGCGACGAGGGCAAGGGCAAGATTGTTGACGTGCTGAGCGAGCGCTTCAGCGCCGTGGCGCGCTATGCCGGCGGACATAACGCCGGACACACGGTGATCATTGGCGGCCAGAAATTTGTCCTTCAGCTCATTCCCTGCGGCGTGTTGCGGCCGACCTGCAAAGGGATTATCGGCAATGGCGTGGTGCTGGACCCGATTGCTTTCCTCAAGGAAGTGGCCAAGCTGCGGGCGCTGGGCGTGGCTGTGGATGAGCAGCTTTTTGTGTCGAACCGCGCGCAGGTGATTTTGCCCTATCACCGCATGATCGAGCTGGCGGCGGAGAGCGCGCCGGGTCGCAAGAAGATCGGCACCACCAGCCGCGGCATTGGTCCGGCGTATGAAGACAAGATGGCGCGCAGTGGGCTGCGGGTGGTGGACCTGCTGCGGCCCGAGTTGCTGAAGACGCACATTGAGGCGGCATGCGCGGAGAAGAATGCGATTGTGCGGGCGTTGTTTGGGACTGGAACGGCGCCTCTGGATCCTGCGAAGATGTTTGACGAGTACGCCGCAGCGGCCGAGGAAGTGAGGCCATTTGTGGCCGATACGGGGCGCGTGCTGAACAAGATATTGGCCGCGGGCGGCAGCGTGATGTTCGAGGGCGCGCAGGGGACGATGCTGGATATCGACCACGGCACTTATCCGTTTGTGACGTCGTCGTCGGCAACAGCGGGCGGCGCGGCCACTGGAACCGGCGTTGGTCCAACGGCCATCGGGACGGTTATTTCGGTAACCAAGGCCTATGTAACGCGAGTGGGCGGGGGTCCGTTCCCGACCGAAGAGAAGGGTGAGCTGGGCGATCTGCTGGGAACGCGCGGCAATGAATTCGGCGCGGTTACAGGGCGGAAGCGGCGGTGCGGCTGGCTTGATATTCCGCTGCTGCGCTACTCCAATCAAGTGAACGGCGCGGAGTGGCTGGTGGTGACCAAGCTGGATGTGCTGGACACGCTGGCAGAGATTCCGATCTGCGTGGGCTACGAGATCGACGGCAAGGTAACGGACGAGATTCCCGCGGATGTCGAGGGGCTGGAGCGGATCAAGCCGCGGTATACGTCGCTGAAGGGCTGGCAGGAGCCGACCGAGGGAATTACCGAATTTGAGAAGCTGCCGCAGGCCGCGAAAGAGTATTTGCGCTTTCAGGAACGGGAGAGCGGGGCGCGCATCGGAATGGTGTCAACCGGCCCGGATCGGGACCAGACCATGGTGCTCGATGACTTTCGAGCGGCGCTGGCCACCATCCACGCGTAGACTTGGAAACACACAAAGAAGGATCCCGGGCGAGAATTTAGAAATTCCGGGCAAGAGAGAAATGGGATCTATGGTTAGTTTCCTGGTCCGTATGACGTTCGCTCCCGAAGATCGTGCCGATGTGGCGGAGACCCTGCGCGAGCTGGCCAAGGCCTCGCGCCAGGAGCCGGGATGCGTGACCTATATACCGCACCTGGTGGAGGGCGAACCGGATACGGTGCTGATCTATGAGCAATACCGGGACGCGAGCGCGCTTGAGGCGCACGGGCAGTCGGAGCACTTCAAGAAACACGCCGTTGGGGGCCTCTACCAGAAGATGCGCGAGCGAAACCGTGAAGACCTGGTTGCTCTCGTTTGAGGCGAGACTGACGTCAAAGCGGCGGTGGCCCCGCTTGGATGAGAGCGGGTGATCGGGCAGGATGTCGGGAGCGCGGATGCGATACCTCAACAAGCCGATTGACCCGGAGGAGCATTCAACGCTACTATCCGATACGCCTATGCCGGGTGCCAAGATCAACTTTTCACTCCCCAGCCGCCGCCAGGCGGTTGGATTTACGCTTGCCGCCGCCCTGTGTGCCGTCGTTTGCGGGTGGCCGCAAATGGCGAGCGGATTGGGTCAAGCCAAGCCGTCAGGCCAGCCCCACTCCAAACCCTCGGGCCCACCGGGGGAAAAGAAGCACGAGGCGCGGCACGAAATTGATCAGCTTGAAGAAAAATGGCGCAACGCGATTTTGAATGGCGACACTGCGGTCATGGAATCGCTGCTCTCCGACGATTACCTGGCTACTACTGCTTCAGGAACGCTGCAGACCAAGGCCCAGTCCCTCGATAACCTGCGCAGTGGCCGCACCCATTTCAGCTCGCTGGAAGTCTCAGACCGGAAGGTGCGCTTCTACGGGACCACCGCGCTGGTGACCTCGCTTGCCGATGTGCACGGCATCTCCGCCGAGGGACCGATTCAGGGCAGCTTTCGCTATACCCGCGTCTATGTGAAGAATGCGGCGGGTGCGTGGAAGATTGTGAGTTTTGAGGCCAGCTCGGTGCGCGAACCGGAAGAGCACAAGTAAATTTCAGCGCACCATCCGGTCTTCTACAATCAAGACATGCCTGAGCTGCCTGAGGTGGAGACGATTGCGCGCGGCGTGAACGAGCGGGTGCGCGGGGATCGCATCGTGCAGGCGTGGTTCGGATCGCACAGGGAACCCTTCAAGACATCACAGGCGGGTCAGGCAAAAGGGCTTGAAGGTCGGGTCTTTCTTGGCGTTCGGCGCGTTGGAAAGCATGTTGTCTGCGATCTGGGCTCGGCGGACGGCGCCCCTGAGGTGAAGAGCACAGCGAAAGCCGAGGCCCAGTGGATTGTGCACCTGGGCATGACCGGGCGGCTGCTGGTGACCACGCCGGATGGTCCTGTCGCTCCGCATACCCACGCACGGCTGGGGTTGGCGAGCGGGCGCGAACTGCGGTTCGTGGACCCGAGGCGGTTTGGCAGGCTGGAGTTTCGCGAACTTGGGCGTGGTGCTGGAATCGCCGGGCCTGGGTTCGCCGGGCCCGGATTCGCCAGCCCTGGCGCCGAGCCGCTGACGATTGCGGCGGATGAATTTGCCGGCTTGTTTCGGGGCCGGCGCCTGGCTATCAAAGCTGCCCTGCTGAACCAGACACTGCTGGCGGGGGTGGGAAATATCTACGCCGACGAAAGCCTGTTTCGCGCCGGTATTCGTCCGCGACGCATGGCCGGCCGCTTGACCAGGGTGGAACTGGAACGGCTGCGACTGGCGCTCAAAGCAGTGTTGGAGCATGCGATCCGGCTGGGCGGGTCGTCGGTATCAGACTATGTAGACGCGGATGGGGTGCGTGGATTTTTCCAGCTCGAGCACTGCGTCTACCTGCGAACCGGGTTGGCTTGCAGGCAGTGCGAGACGCCGATTCAGCGCATTGTGCTAGCCGGCAGAGGCACGCATTATTGCCCGAAATGCCAGCGATAGGCTGGATTTCTATGGTTTTTTGCATTCTTTTTTTCTTGTGAATACCAGAATCGAGACAATTCCCAGGTTGGCGAATTGGTACATTGTTGAAAGCAAACAGTATCGAGAACGGCACGCCGATTGCTCATCTATATAGCGCCAGTGATATGCAGGCTGCTGGGTAGAATTCCGGCCAGCCCAATGAAGAGCAGACCCAGGCACGAGTAAGCGCCAATGAAGCGGCCCTCAAAAGGGAAAACCGGCTGGGAAATCTGCAACAGGTACGGTGGAAAAAGCCATCGACCGATTCATATTTGGGAGGCCAGTGACCAGTGCAGGACAGCGAAACGCCACTCCGGTTGGGGTGGCGTTTTTGCGTTATAGAGGGTCTCCGTGGCTGGCGGCTTAAGAAAAGTACCAAAGACCGCACTTGCCAGCCCGGTTGCTTCGCTGTAGTATCAGATTTGCCTATCAAGCGGCTGACGCAGGCCACCCGAAAGGGGCAGAGCAAGCTCGCCGCCGAGCAAGGAAACTTCGCCGGCCCGATCCATCCTTACCAGGCTGCACGCGGCGAAAGCTCCCATAGGAAGGGCATCACCCCGAGAGGAAAGCGCAGGCCGCACCCCGTTTCAATCCCGAAGTTGAGCCCGGCAGCGAGCTTAAAAAGAGGACAAAATGGGCGGATGGAGCGAAAGCAGAGCTCCTCGACTGAGAACGGCAAAACGCCAAATCATCAGGGAATCATGGCAGGTTGATTGCGGAATTTGCTCCGCGGCAGGCTGCGGGATGTTCTCAATGAACTTGTGAACCGCCGGCCGTTGCGTTCCCCGTCCAAACCTGGACAAGCGGCAGGCAAATGAGGACGCTCAGGGCCAGTCTCGGCGCTGGGCTGGCAACGGCGAAAGCCAAGAGTGGAACGCACAGGAAGCGCAATGCACCAGATTGCAAAGTGCCAGGAAGTAAAAGCATGACGACAGAATCGACGCAACCCCAGCCTGATCTGGGGTCAGTCCCGGCGAACGGCCAGGGGCAGTCGCAGGGGCATCGGCGCCGCCGGCGCCGGCGGAAGAACAAGGGCAACCCAGCAGGTGCGCCCCAGGCGCAACAGGCACAACCCCAGGCCCAGGGCCCGGTCCAGCCGCTACCGCAAGCGGCGACCCCCAAGCCGCCCCAGCCTCACCAGGCGCATACCAACCACCAGGGGCACCAGGGCCAATCCCGCAAGAAGAAGAAGTTCTTCCAAAAGGGTTCAACCCCGCCGGCACAGCCGGGGAACAGTGTGTCTCAACCCGGCCAGGGCGGTGGTGGACAGGGCAAGCGCAAGGGCAAGCAGAAGGGGCCCAGGGAGTTTGTGGGTCCGATGGACCACAGTTACCGCGTGGTCAACGGCAACGTCTCCGATGGCCCGCCTTCGACTATTCAGATCACCAGCAACGGCCATAACAGCCATTACCAGGATGTTTACGTTGCGCCTCCAGCCGCACCCATTCGCGAGGATGCGACAACCCGCATCTTCTGCTTCATTGAAGACCTGTTTTTCCAGGCGAAAATCAATGAGACATCGAGGAAGCTGGGCGTGAAGGTGGAGTTTCTGAAAGGCGACAAGGATGCCGTCGCCAGGCTCACCGATCTGCCTGAAGCGGAGCGGCCCACGCTGCTGGTCTTCGACCTCAACAACCTCAACGCCAAGCCCATGACGCTGATTCCCAAATTCAAAGCCAAGCTGAAGAAGGCGACGTCGATTGTCGGCTTCCTTAATCACCTGCAGGGCGACCTCAAGCTGAAGGCCATCGAAGCCGGATGCGACACGGTCATGCCGCGGTCGGCGTTCTCGCAGAGCTTGCCGAACCTGCTGCGCCGCTATGGCCTGGAAGAGGAAGAAGACAACTATCCGCAGCCGGTGTAAAAGCAGTGGTCAGTTGTCAGTGATCAGTTGTAAGTTTTCAAAAGCACGAAGAGGGCGCTCCGTATGGGGCGCCCTTTCGCTTGTTTTAAAACATCGATTCAGGCGGCCTTCAATCAGAAAGCAGCGCGAAGTCAATGCGTTTGAGGAGCCGATGCCAGGTCATTGACAAGCTTCGCGAGGGACTGCTGCATGGTGACCGAGCCCTTTATGTGCGGCTTCCAGTCTTGTTCAATCAGAAGCCGATCCGGAGGAGGCCAGGCGCGAACCCATAGTCCATTTTTGTCGGCATACGGAACGTAATCTGGGATTTTTTCTGCCACGAGATCTCCCGCTGTGTAGAAAAGAACAGCGTGCCAGATGGAACCGGAATGGAAGGCCGCTCCCGCCCGATGTGTGTTGACGTCTGTTTCCGCTGTGTGGATCGCATCCATCACTTTTCCCATCATGCCGTGCGAAGTTTCGTGAAAGAGAATCTCCAGTGCTGCCGCGCCCTGATTTGCCGCGTCTGTCGTCGAGATGGTCGGCCGTGTTGGTTCAAGGGTCGTGTATGCACCGGCCCAGTTGGCATAGGCAACGGTATCCACCCTGACCGGATACTGTGGCCACGGTTCGTCGTAGATAGTGGCCATCCGGGTACTCAGCGTTGCGCCATAGCGCTTGACCAAGTTCTCAAGATCAGAGATCCATTCTCGATTCTCCGCATTGTGCCGCGCCCACCAGTGCTTTCGATAAACTGGAGCAGCTTTCAGAAGCACGGCCTTCAACGGTGGAGAAATCGAAACATTCGCCAAATCCGCAGAAAGTTCAGCATCCTCAAGTTGATCTTTGGTCTGGATCAATTCGTCGTCGAAGAGCAGATCTCGCTTCACGATAAAGCGGCTGTAATACGCAACTGCATCGTCCCAGGTATTTCGATCTGAGTCCGATAGTTGCTGTAGCTCCGCGGTATCGGCGCTGGTCAAGGCAAGATTGTGGGGTCCGCTCTGCGGCTGGGAAAGCTGTGCCTGCCGGTAGAGGAAATGGTGAAGATTGATCCAGAACCCGCTGTGAAACTCAAATAGCTTCGCGGGCGCATTCTGTTGGGCGGCAACATCACGGGAGAATGCAAAGCACAGAATCGCAAAACACAGAATGCGAAGCCGGACATGACTGCAGGCAAGCCGCATGACGCCTCCAGGTTCATCAATCTAACGCCGTGTCGGACGCAGTGAATCGACCGCCTCTTGATCGGGCTGGTTTATCCGGGAGGCCAGCCCATTGGCCGGCCGCCGAGCAGGTGAACGTGGAGGTGATCGACGGTCTGGCCGCCGTCTTCGCCGATGCTGATCGACACGCGATAGCCTTTGGCGAGGCCTTTGTCGCGCGCGATCTCCGCAGCGGCCCAGAACAGGTGACCGATCAGCGCCTGGTCGCTTTCTTCAGCGTGCGCAAGCGATGCGATGTGTTTGCGCGGCACGATCAGCACATGCACCGGCGCCTGCGGAACGATGTCGAGAAATGCGTAGCACTGGTCGTCCTGGTAGACGGCTGTGGAGGGAATGCTTCCATCGATGATCTTGCAAAAGAGACAGCTCATGGCGAAACCAGTGTACAGGACGCCCTGGTCCCGCATGAGTGCCAATCGGCGCCGGGCTATCAGCGGCTGCCAATTAGCCGGTTGCGCAAGTCGTCTGTCGTTGCCATGTCGATGCATGTCCAGGCCATCGCAATTGCGCCGTCCACCAGCGCCTTGTCCGCGTCAGGTGTGATGCAGTGCGCTGTGAATTCCGGCTGGTGGTTGACCGCGGGCAAGGAATTGATGCCGACCATGGGATGAATGGATGGCATTGCCCGGGATACGTTGCCCATGTCGGTTGAACCGGTAGGCCGCGTCTCCCACTCCCCGAGATTGGGGAACGGCCGACCCAGCGCTTCGGAATTCTTGCGATAGAGAATCGCCATATCGTCGTCGTGGTGCATTTCGGCGTATGGCTTGTCGCCACCGGTAATCGCGATCTTCGCGCCCGTCGCAAGACCGCCGGCTTCAAAGCAGCGGTAGACCTTCGGGCGCAATTCGGCAAGCTGGTCCAGAGTCTCTGAGCGAATGATGTACTTCGCCGAAGTGTGTGCCGGCACTACATTGGGAGCCGCGCCGCCGTTGGTCACAATGCCGTGAATCCTGTCGGTGGAGCGGATATGCTGGCGCAATAATCCCAGCGCGGTTTGCGCAATGGTCAGCGCATCCGCCGCATTCACTCCCAACTCTGGAAAGGCCGATGCGTGCGATTCTTTTCCGGTGCAGTGAACGTCGAACATTGAAGCTGCGATGATCTTGGCCCGAAGCATGTCAAAGGGCGCCGGGTGCACCATCATAGCCGCATGAACGCCCTCGAAAGCGCCGCGTTCAAGCAGCAAGATCTTTCCGCTGGCATTGCCCACTTCTTCAGCAGGTGTGCCGATCACGCTTATGGTCAGGCCGAGATCGTCCGCCACTTTGGCCGCGGCGACTGCTGCGCCAACCGCAGACGCGGCAATGATGTTGTGGCCGCACGCGTGGCCGATTCCGGGCAGACAATCGTACTCAGCGCAAATCGCGATGTGCAGAGGACCGGAACCGGCGCGGGCGCGGAACGCGGTCGTCAGGTCGCAAATTCCCTGCTCCACTGTAAAACCGGCCTCATTGAGAGACTCACAAAGCCAGGCCGACGCTTTGACTTCTTCAAACCCCAACTCCGGGTGGGCGTGAATGCGATGGCTGAGCTCGATCAACTCTTCGCGCGCCGAGTCGAAACGTTCTTGTGCTGCGGACTTCACATCCATCGTTGGCTCCTTCGCTTTAGCTGGTGTGATCGAGCAGAATCTTCCAGCCCTGCGGGCCTTTGCGCCAGACAAGCGAGAAGATGCCGTCGTCCTTGGTTGCCGCGCCTTTTGCGGTGCGTTCTAGATGGAAGTTGCCGGTGACAACCGCGAAATCGACTTTGCCGCAGGAGTTGGGAAGCAGGCGGACTTCGAGATTGTTGAACGTGAGCGTGCCCATCTGCTCGGCATTGGAATAGGACGCCTTGTAGCGCTCAAGAATGGGGGTGAACCCCTTGGCGAGGTGCGCTCCAATGAATGTGGTGTCGGGCGAATTCTCATAGATTTGCATGAACGTGGGGATGTCGGCGTGATTCCAGGCTGCCACCTGCGCATTCATGGCGGCTTCAATCGCCTTGCGGTCGGGATCGTTGGGTGGGGCTGGGGCCTGGGCAGCGATTGGTAGAGCGACACAAAAGACGGCGAGAGCGAACACGAGCCTGCGCATGGGGAATCCTCCGCGTTCAGCTTACAATGACGCTATGCCCGCGGCTACTGAATCCGGAGTTTTTCGCATTGTGCACACGGTCTGTTCGCACGATTGCCCGGATTCCTGCGGGGTGATGGTCACCGTGAACGAGCAGGGGCGCGCGGTGAAAGTGTCCGGCGACCCGGCGCATCCGGTGACACAGGGATTCTTGTGCGGAAAGGTGGCCAAGTACCTGGACCGCGTGTATGCACCGGAGCGGATTCTTTATCCGTTGAAGCGAAAGGCCGGCATCGCCAAAGGACCGCTCAAGCGCGGATACGAGCACGAGGCCTTTGAGCGCGTGAGCTGGGACGAGGCGCTGGACGCGATTGCCTGGCGGCTGAAGAATATTTCCGCCGAGTTTGGGCCGGAGTCGATTTTGCCTTATAGCTACGCGGGAACTATCGGCGTGCTGGGCTATGGGTCGATGGACCGGCGCTTCTTTCATCGGCTGGGCGCATGCCAACTCGACCGGACCATTTGCAGCGAGGCCGGCGGCGTGGCGTGGAATCTTGTCTACGGAAAAAAGCTGGGAACGCCTACCGAAGACTTCAAGCTGGCGAAGCTGGTGCTGGCGTGGGGCGCGAACATCCACGGAAACAACGTGCACCTGTGGCCTTTCATCGAACAGGCTCGGCGCAACGGCGCCCGTCTGATCGTGATCGACCCATACAGGACGCGAACCGCGGGGCTGGCCGATTGGCATATCGCAATAAGGCCGGGCACCGATGGCGCTCTGGCGCTGGGCATGATGCACGTGATCCTGAACGAGGGTCTCGAAGACCGCGCCTACATTGACGCGATGACGCATGGCTTTACGCAGCTCGCCGAGCGTGCGCGTGAATATACACCGGAGCGAGTGGCCGCATGGACAGGAATGACCGCTGCCGAGGTTGAGCAGTTGGCGCGCGAGTACGCAACCACGCGGCCTGCGGCGCTGCGCATGAACTACGGCGTGCAGCGGAGCGAAAACGGCGGAACAGCAGTGCGCGCGATCGCGATGCTGCCGGCGCTTACCGGGGCTTGGAAGCATCGCGGCGGCGGCGGACAGCTTTCCACTTCAGGCGCGTTTAAGTGGGACAAGGAAGCGTTGGAGCGGCCGGACCTGGCGCTGGCTTCGCCGCTGAAGCGGTTGGCGCGGGTGGTGAATATGTCGGCGTTGGGTGAAGCGCTGGAAAATCAGGGAACAGGGAATAGGGAACAGGGAACAGAAGGCACTGCTCCGACTGTGAAGGCGCTGTTTGTCTATAACTCGAATCCGGCTGCGGTGGCGCCGAACCACAACGCTGTGCGCCGCGGGATGGAGCGGACGGACCTGTTTACCGTGGTGCATGAGCTGTTCTTCACGGACACGACGGATTACGCGGATTACATTTTGCCGGCGACCACTTTTCTCGAACACACCGACGTGCAGGGCGCGTATGGGCACTACTTTGTGCAGCTTTCGCAGCAGGCTATTGTCCCGCCAGGCGAGGCGCGCAACAATGTCTGGCTGTTTGGCCAACTCGCGCAACGCATGGAATTTGAAGAGGAGTGCTTTCGCGATTCGGAGATGGATTTGATTCGTCAGGCGCTGGCGATTGGACTTGATGGCCACTCGGCGCGGCCCGAAATGGAGCACATCACGCTTGATGATCTGAAAGAGCAGGGGCATATTCCGCTGGCGTTCCATTGCGATCCGGAGGGGCAGGCGTTTCAGCCTTATCTCGATGGGCCGCTGCCGACGCCTTCGGGCAAGATCGAGTTTTATTCGGAGGCTCTTGCTGCGCAGGGACTCGACCCGCTGCCGGGCTTTGTTCCGCCGACCGAATCGCGCTGGGGCGAAGCAGCGAAACGCTACCCGCTGGAGTTTTTGAGTCGCAAGGCAGATAACTACATGAACTCGACCTTTGCGCATCTCGACGGCCACCGCAAGATGGAAGCGCGCAAAAGCCAGCGGCTGGAGATGCATCCCATCGACGCCGAGGCGCGTGGAATTGCCGATGGCGACGTGGTGCGCATCTGGAATGACCGCGGTGCGCTGACGTTGAAAGCCATGATGAACAGCAGCCTGCCGGCCGGTGTGGTGACGGGCCAGTTGGACTGGGCCAAGCTCTCTGTTGGTGGCGCAAATGTGAATGCGCTCACCAGCGAAAGACTCACCGATATCGGCGCGGGAGCTACATTCTATTCCACGCTCGTGGAAGTGGGAAAAAGCAGGGAACAGGGATCAGGGAACAGGGGATAGAAAACACTCTGCCTCAAGATTAGTGATCGGCTAAAGATCGATGGAAGACAAGAAGACATTCACGCTGCGGCTGGCGACGGAAGAGGACATTCCTGCGCTGCACGCGCTGATTGAGGCGTCAGTGCGCGGACTGCAGGCGGGCGACTATACGCAGGCGCAGATTGAGGGCGCGCTGGGAACCGTGCTCGGCCTTGATACGCAGTTGATTCGCGACAAGACGTATTTTGTTGCGGAGGTTAAGTGCCACGATAAACATACCTCAGAGGCTAAAGCTCCCCAACCTTCTGCTGGCTCAAATGTCAGGGCTGAAGCCCTGACCTACCGATTGGCGGGATGCGGGGGATGGTCGAAGCGCAAGACTTTGTTTGGCGCGGATCACGGACCGGGGCGGGAGCCGGAGCTGCTTGATCCGGCGACCGACGCAGCCAAAGTGCGCGCCATCTTTGTGCATCCGGACTATGCGCGGCGCGGGTTGGGGTCGCTGATTCTGGCGCGGGTTGAGGCCGAAGCGGCAGCCGCTGGATTCACGCGCTTCGAGATGGGATCGACGTTGACCGGCGTGCCGCTTTACCGGCTTAAGGGGTACGTTGAGGTTGAGCGCCTCGACGTACCTCTTCCCAATGGCGAGATGCTTCCGGTGGTGAAGATGATAAAGGCGCAGCGGCGCTAGCACGTTAGGCGCGCCGCGCGTGTTTGCGGAGTCAGCTGAGGGACCCGACTACGCTTCCATGCCGGCGAAGGGATCTTCGAGCGATGGACTTTGCGGGGTTAGCAACTCCGATCCGGATTCGGTGATGAGCAGATCGTCTTCGAGGCGGATGCCGAATTCGCCCTTGATGTAGATGCCGGGCTCGTCGCTGAACGTCATGTTGGGCTTGAGATGCGGATCGAGTTCGTATCCGTACATGTTGTTCTTCACGAAGTAGGGCCACTCGTGCCCATCCATTCCGATGCCATGGCCGAGGCGGTGCGAGAAGAAGGTGAAGCCGGGACCGTAACCGGCGTCGACAATCACCTTGCGTGCAGCCGCGTCGACGGTGAAGGCCGGAATGCCGGGGCGCGCTGTCTGGATGGCCACAGACTGCGCGCGATGAACGATGTCAAAGACTTTTTTCATCTTGTCTGTCGCTTTGCCCAGAACAAATGTGCGCGTGATGTCAGACGCGTAGTTTTCAACCAGGCAGCCGTCATCAAGCATCAGAATTGAACCCTCGCGCAGAGTCTGCGGTTGGGCCGAACCATGCGGCAGCGCGGTGAACTCGTCGAGATTGAGGCTGGCTTCGCCTCGGAAACCCACGCGTCGATATGCGGCAGCGATCAGAGATTCCACGTCGGTGGTGGTCATGCCCGCGGTGAGCGACTGGGCGACGGCGCGATAGACGAGCAGGGTGGCCCGGCTGGCGAGGCGCATACATTCGATCTCATGCGCGTCCTTGATCATGCGGCAGCCGGCGGTGACCGGCGAGGCCGAGACGATGGTCAAATGCGGATTGGCGGCGCGGATGCTGTCGGCGAAGACGAACTTCATATTCTCGTCGAGGCCGACCGTGCCGGAGGTGAGTCCGCGATCGGCGAGGCCTTTGCCGACTGCCTCGAAGGGGCTCTCATCTTCCTGCCAGGTGACGACGTCCGCGTCTTTGCCGAAGGGGCCGGCTTCAAGGAGTTCGCGCGCGCGGCCTTCTTCAAAGTGGGGGCAGACCAGGAACGGCTTGGTCTTGGCGGGCATGACGAGTGCCCACAGGCGCTCTCCGCCGTTGAGGTGCAGATCGGCAAAGTACACCGACGAGGAGGTCGAGTTGGCCAGCACGATGGCGTCCATCTTGTTGGCCGCCATGAGTGCCTTGGCGCGTTCAATGCGGGCCAGGCGCTCGGTGTTGGTGAAGGGGCGGGCCTTGTCCGAGAGAACCGGCAATGCGGCGATGGGCGCGGGCAGCGCCGATGCAGACTGCGCTTCCGCTGTTTTGGTGCTGCCCATGGCTGCGGTAGCGGCAATAGCCGCGGAAGCGCCGAGAAAGCCGCGGCGGGAAATTGCATTGTTTGAAGTCATGATCCTCCACGGGAAACCGTAGTTTCTCTTAGAGTATCGCGGCACCCAGGGTGGGGCAGACACTTGTGGGCTGGTGCGGTGTCAGGTATGTCCCTGGTTCAATCTGTCAGGCATGTGCCCGGTCTATACCGACCCACCCCCCTCCCCCCGGTGTTTTGGGTAAGAATTCTGTTTTCATGGGGTTACGGGGTGGCATACGCCGTAAATATTACATAACACAGGAGTTATTTGCATAAATTAGAAAACAAAGAAGTTAGATGGGCGAAAATGCTCTTTGACGGCTAAATCGTGCCACATTATGGGAACGAGTACCAGTGATGGTCCGGCTTGGGTTGGATTTTCCCCTGCGGTTCCATGCGAGGAGCTGGCTGTTAAGTGCTGGATTTCGACGCTGATTACATTGTGCGCCGATCGGGGTAAATTATCGGCAAAATGCGGCAAGTTTTTTTCACGCGCGCGATTGGATGCTCGCGCGGGGTTTCGTGGCCTCCCACCCATTCGCTTGAGAGATGCCGAATGGATGGGGACAAAGCTTGATGCCCGTTGGGGGAAGGCGTGGGATTCATGCTTTCCCAGGCCCGAAAATCCAGACATGGAGCACTCGGCAAAATCGTGAGAATCACGAGCGGTCGGCAGAGTTTTTCTCTTGTCTTACCCTTGCAACCTCGCCGCGAATCTTATCGGCGAACTGCCTGGCACCATAACAGCGGAAGGTTAGCGTTGTGCCATTATTGGAGGTAACGTCAACGATGCGTGTGACGACTCCGAATCGATCAATGACTTCCTGCACTTCATGAAGCGCGACCGTGCTGCCCATCACTCCCTTATGCAATGCCCGGTTCAGAGCGTTGGGTTTGAATTCAAGTGCGGTTGAAGTCAAGTAAAGGTTGCCGCCAACCCACAGTCCGCCATAATTAGCCTGATAGCGAGCGATTTTTGGCTTAAGGAACCACGATATGATCCCCATGCTCTTTGGTTGGGCATCTGGGATCAATGCGTTTACCGTCTTGCTTGCAATCGCTTCGCAGCTAGCATTCACATTCTCATACCTCTCGGTGAATTTTTCGCCAGGCCCATGATCACTTGTTTCCAATCATAATAGGTGATCGGACTGCGGAGCTTGGCCCTCTGGATGAAGTTCAATGTAGTCGAGAGCGGCGGGGTCGGGGCCATCAGGGATGCCTTCGACTCGGATTGTGTCGCCGGGCTTCAAATCGATGTCACGGATTGTGCGGCGCGTGGAGTTATCGCCGTGGGGCCGCTTTGACGGGAGAGTTGCGTCGGCGAGCCAATTGGCAACCGGCTGGTTGTTGACGAAGAGCGCGAATTTTGCCGCGCCGCCTTGCAGGTCGAAATATTGAACGGCAATCGAGTAGTGCCCTGCGGCGCCAGTCCAGGTCCATTCAACGGAGCACTTCGCCTGATCGCAGCTCACAGCTTTGCCGCCGCTGGCGTCTTCCCACGGTGTGACGTCGATGACTTTGTAGCCGGTCAGGCGAGCGTCTTCGGCTTCAAGGCGGCCGGGGTAATGGCCGGCGCGGCCGTGCTCGTCGGGGATTCCGCTGAGCTTGAGGAAGTACTGCACGATGGCGTCGCGCCAGACGATGACGTGGCCGGCCTGGTATTGGAGGCGGTCACGCATAGCTTCATAGAGCGGCTGATCGATATGACCTTCGAGGGTTTGCCATTCTTTGAGCAGGCCGGCGGCCTGGGCTGCGCCTTCGTAGTGGCTGTCGTAGATGTGCTGGATGACGGTTTTGCCGCTGTGCAGCTTGTAGGTGTACGGAACGTGATGGAAGAAGAGCAGCAGATTGTCGGGGGTAGTGGTGGGGTCCTCATAGAGCTTGGCAACTTCAGGAGGATACTGACCGGCGTAGCCGCTCCCGGTTGCTACTGTGCGGTCTTTGCCGACACCCTTTGAGTCCGCGTCGTGCCACTGGCCCCAGCCGTTGCGCTCGCTCGATTCGATGTTGGGACCGTAGTGCGAGCCGGTAATGTCGGTCAGCGTCTGCATGCCGAGCGGGCCGGTGTAGCCTTCGTACGCAGGCCAGGATTGCATCAGCATTTTGTCGACGGTTGAGACGACCTGCGGATCGTTACCAATGGTCTGGCGCGTCCATTCCTCAGCAATCTGGGCTGGATCGAGATTTGGGTCCCAGGCGAGGCGGCCGAAGGCGTAGAGGTTGGCTAGAGCCAGCGGCGACGCCAGCCAATGGTCGCGGCCGATGCCGGCAACGCCAACCATACCGCCGCCACCCCACAGACGAGGACCTGTCTGTGGGGACCCCGGATCGTTTATTGGCTGATGGAAGGATTTGCCCTCGAGAATTTCCTTCACTGGAGTGGATGTGTTGTTGGCGCGAAGGTCGGTGTCGAGGACCTGCTTCCACATGGGCGCGAGGTAGACGAGGTGGCGCTGCTGGCCGGTGTACTCCTGCGTGATCTGCACCTCCATGGCCTGGCTGGTGTGCTGCAATCCGGCAAAGAGGGGCGAGACGGGTTCGCGGGCCTGGAAGTCGATGGGGCCTTCCTTGGTTTGAACGATCACGTTGGGCAGGAAGTGTCCGTCGAGGGGATGGAAGATGTCATAGGCGGCGCGGGCTCGGTCGGCTTTGGGGTCGTGCCAGTCAAGGTGATGGTTGTAGACGAATCCGCGGTAGAGCACCACGCCGTGATGAGGGGCGAGGGCGGCGGCGAGGGTGTTGGCCGCGTCAACGGGGGTGCGGCCATAGCTGGAGGGGCCGGGTTGGCCTTCAGAGTCAGCCTTGACGGTGATCCCTGCGAAGTCTGGGATGAGCGTGTAGATTTCGTTCACTTTCGCGGTCCACCAGGCGATGACTGCGGGGTCGAGCGGGTCATAGGTGCTGAGTCCGCCGATGGTCTGCGGGCTGGCAATGGCAACGCTCATGGCGAGATGGACGCCCCATGGACGCAGCGCGTCGGCGATGCGGGCAATCTGCTTGAGGTGGTCGGAATCGAGAAGCTGGGGCGCGGCGTTGACGTTGTTTACGTTGAGGCCGTTGATTCCGATGGAGGCGAGCAGGCGGCCGTATTCGGCGACGGGCGCCAGGTCGTCGCGGACATTGCCGCCTTCGAAGAAGATGCTGCGGCCTGCGTAGCCGCGCTCGATGGAGCCGTCGGGGTTGTCCCATTCGTCGACCCAGCGGATGGGCATGGCGGGACGGGAACGAAGATTGAGATTCTTAATGTCTTGCCCGGTGGTTAAAAGACGGGCCAGTGCGAACGCGCCGTAGAGAACACCGCGCTCGTCTCCACCGGCGACTACGAACAGCGCGTGTCCGCGGTCTTGAGTCATGGAAAGCCAATAGCCATCCGGCTCGAGATCACTGGGAATTGCAAGTGCGGGGAAGGATTTGCGTAGTTCCTCCGCTGTACCGAGAACGGTCTCGCCGTTAATGTTGTTCTGGGCCAAATACGAAGACGCATCGGTCAGGTCGTGAATACCGCGATCGAGTTCCCGGGCTGCTGATTGTTCGATGGCACTTGAGCCAAGCGCATGGACCTTGTAAGGAATCTCAGTTCGAAGGTAGCCGTGGTGCTGGGGAAACCATGCCTGATCTGCTGTCTGCGCACCCATAGCCAACCCAGTCATCGTCAGGGCAGCGAGCAGGGTTCCCTTTAATAAATCGCTTCGCCTTCTCACTATTGCTGCCTCCAACTCGCTTCTTGTTCCTCCACACTGTTCTATCATCTGGCTGCGGTTGATAGACTGATGTGTTTGCTGATTCAGGGAGGCTTTTCCCCTATGTCCGCCACCATGCAAGCGGTTGTGAAGGCGCACGCCGCGCCGGGAATCGAGTTGCGCGAGGTGCCGGTTCCTGCGCCGGGGCCCGGTGAGGTGCTGGTTCGCGTGCAGGCGGCCAGCGTGTGCGGCACAGACCTGCACATCTTCAACTGGGACTTGTGGGCGCAGGGACGCATTCATCCGCCGCTGATTCCGGGTCATGAATTTGCAGGCGCGGTGGCCGGTGTGGGACGCGGCGTGACCACGGTGAAAGAGGGCGACCTGGTTTCAGCGGAGATGCACGTAGCCTGCGGCAAGTGTATGCAGTGCCGCACGGGGCAAGCGCATATCTGCCAGCACGTGCGGATCCTGGGCGTGGATGCGGACGGCGCGTTTGCCAGCTACGCCGTTATTCCCGAGACCAACATCTGGAAACTGTCGCCGGACATTCCGCCGGAATATGCGTCCTTGCTCGATCCCCTGGGCAATGCGGTGCACACTGTGCTGGCCGGGCCGATTGCCGCGCAAACCGTCGCAGTTACCGGATGCGGGGCGATTGGGCTGTTTTCGATTGCCGTGGCCAAGGCTTGCGGAGCGGCCAAAGTGTTTGCCATCGAGGTGAACGCGCACCGGCGGGCCGTGGCAAAACAGATGGGCGCGGACATGGCGCTGGACCCGGCGACCGACAATGTCGCCAGGCTGGTTCTGGAGGCGACGGGCGGGACGGGCGTGGATGTGCTGCTGGAGATGTCGGGCCATCCCGAGGCGATCCGGATGGGGTTTGCGCTGCTCAGGACCGGTGGACGCGCTTCGCTGCTGGGGATTCCCTCGCGGCCGTTTGAGCTGGACTTTGCGCGGGACATCATCTTCAAAGGCGCAATTGTGCAGGGGATCAACGGACGCAAGATGTTCGAGACGTGGTTCCAGATGGAGGCGCTGCTGGCAACGGGCAAACTGAACCTGGAGCCAGCGATTACGCACCGGCTGAAGCTGAGCGAGTTTCAGCAGGCGATGGAGCTGCTGCGGACGGGCGAGGCAATCAAGGTTGTGATGCGGCCGGAGTGATAAAAGCAGGGATTAGGGAATAGGGAATAGGGATTAGGGAATAGGGATTAGGGATTAGGGATTAGGGATTAGGGAACAATGGCCTGCGCGGTCGATCATTGCCCAACGCAGGCCACACAGCTCAGTCGAAACAAAACCGGCCTACTGGACAGTCAGAGCGATGGTTGCGGGAGGAGGGGTGGTAGCGGTAACGCCGTTGCTGGACTGCCCGGTGATGCTGACCGTGTAGGTGCCGGCAGGCGTGGGAGGCCCGGCATCCGGCCCGTGGTTGTAGTAGTCGTAGCGCGGGTTGCAGCCGGTGGCGCCTAACAGGGTTACGAGAGCGAGTAGTGCAACCAGCGAAAGCCGGTTGAGCCATGGATGGCGACGCACCGACCAGGCCAGTCCTCCAAGGGCGAAGGCGCCGGGAAACAGAAAGGCCCAGGCGATGGAGCTCGATCCCTTACGCACGGAAGTGGATGAAGGACCCGAGACCCCCTGCGTGCCAATGATCATGGGGACGACGATGGCTGCTGTGGCGTTGGGCTGAATCTCAATGTTCTCAGGGGTAAAGGTGCAGGAAGCCTCGTCTGGAAGGCCGGAGCAGGAGAGTGTGACAAACAGCGGCGACGTCAGAACAGAGCTGTTGACCGGCGTCACGGAGACATTGATGGTTCCAGATTGACCGGGAGTGAGCGTCAACGTGGCGGGGGCTGCGGAGACGCTGAATCCCGGGACTGCGCTGGACTGGCCGGAAGCGGAAGATGCCATGGAGATGGAGCCCTGGTGCGTCGAGTCGCCGGTATAGGCGGCGCGCAGCAGATGGTCGCCGGCGGGCAGCGAAATGGTGAGGCTGGCCTGGCCCTGGGCGTTGAGCGCCGCACCGGCTAGTTGGCTGCCGCGGTCGCTGACAGCGACGGCGCCTTTGGCGGGAAGCCCATCTTCTCCGGTCACTGTAACGGCGACTACGGCTTGCGTGCGACCGCTCTGATCGTGGGTTTCCACGGTCAGAGCGGTCTGAGTGACCTGGCGCGGCGCGTTTTCAGCCGCCAATGCCAGCGTGGGTGTGACCAACGCGATACCTAATGCTGCAACCAACTCAAGCCGCAGACCGCGGCAGACAATGCCTCTCACTTGCACCTGCTCCATCATTCAAAAATCGCATCTTGCCGGGTTGCCGTAGCGTAAACACCATTGTATCCGGCTGGGCCGCAGGCGGGCTACGGCAGCCGGCGCAGGTCGAGACCGGACGGGACCTACTCTTTGACGTAACGCAGACGGGAATGGCGTTCTTTTGCCGGCGAAGGCAGGGATTGAGACCGGTCTGAGCCAGGATGGTCCGCTGGCCGCGGGCCGCGCTATGCTCTTTCTTTGAGGTAAATGACATGACAGAAGCCGCCGCACGTCCCCAATTAGCTCATTTGACCGCTGCGCTCGACGAACTGCGCGCCAAAGGCACCCATTTCAAGTTGCGCATCCTCGACGACCAGCAGGCGTCCGTGTGCCACTACGACGGCAGGCGGGTGATCAACCTGGCCAGCAACAACTACCTGGGCCTGGCCAACCACCCGAAGCTGATTGAAGCGGCTCTGGCGGCGACCAAGGCGTTTGGCGTGGGCTCGGGTGCGGTGCGAACGATTGCCGGGACCATGCGCATACACATGGAGCTCGAAGAGAAGATTGCGCGGTTCAAGAACGTGGAGGCATGCGTGGTTTTCCAGAGCGGGTTCACGGCCAACGCGGGGACGGTGAGCTCGATCCTGGGCAAGGACGACTTTATTTTGAGCGATGAGCTGAACCACGCAAGCATCATTGACGGTGCGCGGCTTTCGCGGGCGAAGATCAAGGTCTTCCGGCATAAGGATGTTGCGCATTGCGAGGAACTGCTGCAGGAGCTGGCCAACGTGCCGGGCCACAAGCTGGTGATTACTGACGGCGTGTTCTCTATGGACGGCGACATTGGGCCGGTGGGTGCGCTGGCTGCATTGGCTGAGAAGTATGGCGCCATCATGATGGTGGATGATGCGCACGCCTCAGGCGTGTTGGGGCGCAACGGGCGCGGCAGCGTGGACCACTTCAATGCGCATGGGAAGGTGGATGTGCAGGTGGGCACGCTGTCGAAGGCCATCGGCGCACTTGGCGGCTATGTCTGCGGGAGCCGCGATTTGATTGACTATTTGTATCATCGGGCGCGACCGTTTCTGTTTTCCACGTCACATCCGCCGAGCGTGGCGGCTACGTGCATTGCGGCCTTCGACATTTTGGAACAGGAGCCGGAGCGCATTGAACGGCTGTGGGCGAACACGCGCTACTTCCAGGGCGAGCTGCGCGGCGCGGGCTTCAACGTGGGCGGAGTTACCACGCCGGCTACCGAAACGCCGATCACGCCGGTGATTATCGGCGATGGCCGCGCGACGATGGATTTTTCACGAGCGCTGTTTGATGAGGGCGTGCTGGGCACAGGCATTGCATTCCCGACTGTGCCTGAAGGGAAGGCCCGCATCCGGCTGATGCTGAGCAGCGAACACACCCGCGAACAGCTTGACCAGGCGCTGGAGACGATTACGCGCGTGGCCAAGCGGCTGAAGATACTAGAATGAAGCCACAATGATCGCTCACCTGCGGGGCAAGCTGATCTTCAAAGAACCTGGCCAGGCCATTGTTGAGGCGGCCGGGGTGGGTTACGACGTTGTGATTTCCGTGCCCACGTTTACGGCGCTGCCCTCGGTGGGCGCAGAGGCGTCGCTGCACATCCACACGCAGGTCAGCGAAGACCAGATTGCGCTGTTCGGATTTCTCGATCGCGAAGAGAAGCGGCTTTTTGAGCGGCTGATCACGGTGAGCGGCGTGGGACCGAAGCTGGCCATCAAGATACTCAGCGGGCTGTCGTCGGAAAGAACGGTGCAGGCCATTCGCGGACAGGACCACGCGCAACTGGTGCGCATTCCGGGTGTAGGCAAGAAGCTGGCTGAGCGGCTGGTGGTCGAACTCAAAGACAAGCTCGACGACTTTGCCGTTGCGCCGGTGCAGAGCGGCGTAAAGGGCGCGGCGGTGGACGATGTCTTGTCGGCGCTGACCAACCTCGGATATCAAAGACCTGCAGCGGAGAAGGCGATTGAGCAGGCTGTGGCGAAAGACCCAGGGCTGGCCGGCGATTTCGACGGGCTGTTCCGCGGAGCGCTGAAGATAATCCGGTAAACTTTCTTTCATGGCTCGCGCAACGAAATCCGCTGTCAAATCCGCATCAAGATCGAACTCAACGGTACTAACCGCAGCCCCCGCGCACCTTCGCTCCGAGGGGCTCAAATTTCTGCGCGGCCTTGAAAAGCACAACGACCGCGACTGGTTCAACGAGCGCAAGGCCGTATACGAAGCTGAGCTGAAAGAGCCGATGCTGGCTATCGTTCGCAAGATCACGGACGCGATGACGGAGTTCGCTCCAAATCATGTGCGGCCGGCGGAGAAGTCGCTGTTCCGCATCTATCGCGACACGCGCTTCAGCAATAACAAGCTGCCCTACAAAACCCACGTGGCCGCGTGGTGGAGTCACATGGGGATGGAGAAGACTTCTGGCGCGGGCTACTACTTCCAGGTAAGCCCGAAGGGCGTGGTGATTGCCGCGGGCGCCTACATGCCGGAGAAGGAACAACTGGCCGCAATCCGCGAGTGGCTGCTTGAAAATCACGTCGCATTTCGCAAGATCCTGAAGCGGCCTGCCGTCATCAAAACTTTCACGGTTTTTGAGGGCGAGGCGCTGACGCGGCCGCCGAAGGGGTTTCCATGCGAGCATCCGGCGATGGATTTGATCAAGTGCAAGCAGTGGGGATTGCGCACCGAACTGCCTGCTGAGGCCTCGCTTGAAACGAACTTCGCGCAGACGCTTATCAAGCATTTCAAGCTGCTGGCGCCGCTGGTGGACGCGCTGAATACGCCCATCGCCGCATCGCTCGCGCCGAAGAGGAAAGTGCTTTTTGGCCTGAATTAGCCGGCACGCGCCGGGCAACGTCAGACTGCATTCAAACGGTCAAAACCCCCAAAACCGGGTGAAATCAGGCAAATATAGGCGAAATAAGGCCTATTTCCGAAGAAATTTGTGGAAAACGGGCTTTTTGGGTTGACTTTGCCCGGTCCCAAGCCGCATTGTAACGAACGACGGGTACTCCAGACCCGCATGGATACAGGGGTTTCGCGCAAGTGGTATATCGGTCGAACCTCCTCCATGTGGTACGCATCAAGCGGTGGAAGCCCAGGAACATCGGCAGCCCCAAGGGCTAGCCCAAGAAGGAGAACACAAATGGCAACTGGACTGACCAAGACCGCACTCACGCGGCATCTGGCCGAGAAGCTCGAACTGACCAACAAGCAAGTCGCAGCCTTCCTCGATCTGCTGGCTGAGACCGCAATCAAGGAAACGAAGAAGAACGGTGTCTTCGTCATCCCCGGCATCGGCCGGCTTGTGAAGGCGGAGCGCAAGGCGCGCATCGGCCGCAACCCCCAGACTGGCGCGGCCATCAAGATCAAGGCCAAGACAGTGGTGAAGTTCCGCGTGGCCAAGGCCGCCAAGGACGTCATCGCTCCCGCCAAGAAGTAGCATTCCGGACTGCGGACTAGAGGGGAAGAGCCGAGCGCTCTTCCCCTCTTTCTGTTGGTGCGCATCACATCACTCGCACAAATACTCCATCCCTTCCCTTCTCCGCCTCATCTCATGCAGTATGCCTACCGCGATAGCAACTGCTGATCCGCTCAATCCCGATACGACTCCAGTGGTAGGCGCTCCGGTGCTAAACCTTCTTCGTCTGGAGGGGCTTGCGGCTGCGGCGCTGGCGGCGGTTTTCTACGCGCGGACCGGCGCGAGCTGGTGGATGTTTGCGGCGCTGTGGCTGGTTCCGGATCTGAGCATGCTGGGTTATCTGATTGGGCCGAACATCGGTGCGCGCATCTACAACGCAGTTCACAGCTTCGTTACGCCGGCAACGCTGGCCGTGTGCGGCATCTTGCTGCATAGCCCGGCGTTGGTGCCGATCGCGCTTATCTGGATGAACCACATCGGCGTCGACCGCCTGCTGGGCTTCGGCCTGAAATATACGGCGGGCTTTGGGTTTACACACTTGGCCGGCCCGAAACGCAAAGCCAGCAAAGCGATCGCGGATAACTAAGGATTCACAACTTAGGATTGCGGCGTGTTCTCCTGCCGCATTTGCGGCATCAGCGCACGGACCACGAGCGATACGCCGAAACTTACCAGAATGGCTTGAAGCATGAGGCGGTTGTTATAACTCCACGACAAAGCCGCGAAGATGATGAACACACCGATAGGATTGATTTCCGAAATCACGGCGTGAAGCCAGTTAGGCTTTTGAAGGCTTGGCGGCAACGTAGTGCGCACGCGCGGGACTAAGCGCGGCACGGCGCTGAGGTAAGCCCGATAAGGCTCGCCAAGCTGCGCGGTGAGGAACGCTTCTTCCGCCAGGATGAGGCGAATCAGAAAGACGGTGATCAGGACCATGGTCAACAGCGCGCCGGTTGGCGGCATGAGGAAGGCTATCGCCGCCATCATTCCCCACGAGCCGAGATAGAGCGGATTGCGGACGTATCGATACGGGCCGGCAGCCATTACATCTCCCGCTTTCATCTCCAAATTGTTGACGGTGCCGGGCCCGAGATAGGCCGTTCCCCAAATGCGCAGAACCGCGGCCTTGGCGGCGATCAGGGCGATGAGGACAATCACCACGGGCGAGGCTGCTGTGAAGCTGAGCAACCCTTGGCGGCTGAGTTCCAGGGCCAGCCACTCAAGCAGCGGGATACGCTGGGCAACGCTGGCGCCGGAGCCGAGAGCTTCAATCCACGGCGACCAGAAGCCAAGAAGAATGATGGTCACCATGATCACGACACGGAAACGAAACTCGAAATTGGTTGCCTTCATTCACTGCTCCCCTTTTGCCGGAGTGTAGCATTCGGCGCGCGAACCGGAGCATGTGGGAACCAGAGGCGGATCGGTGCGAGTGCGCGCTAGTCCTAACGCTATTCAGTGCGAAGGGCCTGCATGGGATCGACGGAAGCGGCGCGGCGCGCGGGGATGAGGCAGGCAACGCCCGACACGACAAACAGCAGCACGGTTGCTCCCAGATAAGTAATGCGGTCAAGCCATGTGACGCCGAAGAGCATGGAATTGAGAGCGCGGCCAGCAGCCAGCGCACCGCACAGGCCGATAGCCAGGCCGATGCAGGTCGTAGTCATGCCCTGGCGCAGGACGAGAGCGAGAAGTCCGGTGCGCGTTGCGCCCAGAGCCGCGCGCACTCCGAGTTCGCGGGTACGCTCGGTAACGCTGCCGGACAAGATTCCATAGATACCGATGGCCGCGAGGAGGAGCGCGACAAGTCCGAACGCCTCGAAGAGCACAAGCACGAAGTGGCGTTCCTGAGCCGTGGCGGCAAGGAGCGAATCCATGGTGGCGACGCGCGTGATGGGCCGGTCTTTATCGACTGACCAGAATGCTTCCTGGACGGCAGGGGCAAGACTGGCGGCATTTGTTTGCGCCTGGGTGCGCACTACCACGGACTGCACCTGATCTGCCCAGGCCCACTGCGCTGTTGTGATGTAATACGCATCTTCCTCGCCGATGGCCAGAGATTCCTGCTTGACGTTGCCCACCACGCCAACGATGGTGGCCCATGGGCGGTCAGTCTGGCCGACGTCAAGACCCACCCGCACATGCTGGCCGATGGGGTCTTGCCCGGCAAACTCCTTGCTGGCGAGCGACTGCGTAATGAGCACTGCGACCGGCGCACCGGAAACATCGTGTTCGTTGAGCAAACGGCCGCGGCGCAACGGGATGCGCATGGTTTCAAGGTACCCGGGGCTTACGGCGTACCGAAACCCCGCTTCGCCGAGCGGATTGTTGTCTTTTTCAAACTGGATGCCGTAAACATCTTGATCGCCGCTAAGGGGCAACTGGCTGGTGAGGCCCGCGGAGGCGACGCCTGGGATCCGGCGAATGTTGTCAAGCGACTGTTGGAAGAATTGAAGGCGCGCAGAGTCGCTATCGTAGCGATGGCCGGATTCCTGCACTTGCATGGTTAGCAGGTGGGACGCATCAAAGCCGGGATCGACCGCCAGGAAACGCTGCATGCTGCGCAACAACAACCCCGCACTCACCAGGAGCACGACGGCAAGCGATACCTCAGTGACGACCAATGTGCGGCGCGCCCAGTGGCGGCTAGCGGTGGTGCGGCCAGTGTTCTGGCGCATTCCGGTATGCAGATCGGGACGCGAGGCCTGAAAGGTTGAGACCAGTCCTACGGCAATGCCGATGAAGGTGGTGAGGGCGAACGCAAAGAGGAATACCCCGCCGCTGACGGCGATTGCATTGAGCCTTGGCAGTCCCGGCGGGCTCAGAGCCAGCAATGCTCGAGTACCTGCCTCGGCAACCGCCATGCCCAGCGCACCGCCGGCCGTGGCAAGGATGAGTGACTCCGTGAGCAATTGGCGAGCGAGGCGGCCGTGATGTGCGCCGAGCGCGACACGCATGGCAAACTCTGCGCTGCGCTGAGAGCCACGGGCAAGGAGCAGATTGGCGACGTTGACACATGCGATAAGCAGTACCAGCATGACTGCACCGAGCACCGCAAGCAGTGCGGGCCGGACTCCTTGCGTCAGGTCACCCTGGAGGGGATGGACGACGATGCTGTTGGGGGCGCCACCGGAGCTGTCATAGCCCTTTGCGTAGGTCTGTGCGAGCGCGTGCAACGTTACGCTCAAGTCATTAACGGCCTGCTGGCTGCTGACGCCGGCCTTGAGCCGTCCAATTAAGTGCAAGTGGTGGCCCCACTCGCGGCCGTTGAAGGGCAGGGATGGGTCGTACTGAAGTGGCGCCCATATTTCAGCAGTCGGACTGACAACGTTGTCGAAAGAGCTGGGCATGACGCCAATGACGGTGTAGAGGGCGTCGTCGAGGCGAACCTGTTTGCCGACGATGGCGCGGTCCGCGGCATAGCGGCGATGCCAAAGCAGGTCGCTGAGAATGACCACGTTGGGGCCGCGAAAGCGATCGTCGAGCGCCTGGAAGTCGCGCCCGAAAAAGGGAGCCACGCCGAATGTGCGAAAGTAGTCCGCACTGACACGCTGCCCTTCAAATCGCTCCGGCCGATCTGCCTGGCTGGTTGCGGTATCCGCGGGCCGCCACGGTTTGAAGACGGCGAGAGATTCGAAGGAATGATTTTGTTGTGTAAGGCCGTGAAAGGTGCCGAAGGTTACCGCCATTGGTGCGCCGTTTTTCCGCATCTCCCACAGCATCATGAGCCGGCTGGCGTGTGGATAGGGCAACGGGTCGATGAGAATGGGTTTGATGGCGCTGAAGATGGCCGTGCTGGCGCCAATGCCGATGGCCAGTGTGAGCACCGTGACCGCAGTGAAGCCTGGGTTGTGCACCATTGAGCGCAGGCCGTAGTGCGCATCTTTAAGCACGCTCTCGAGCATCGGAAATGTACGGCGTTCGCGATGCGCCTGGCGCGTCTGCTCAGCGCCGCCAAGGCGAATGAGTGCTTGGCGCCTGGCCTCTTCCGGAGTCAGGCCGGCGTGAATTCCTTCATCGGTATGGAACGCGACGTGGCTTTCAAGTTCGGCGGTAAAATCGGCATCGGTGCGATGCGAGTTGAAGATACCGCGGAGACGAACAAGGAATGCTCTGAGTGCGCGCATTGCGTTTCTCCTATTCCGTGCGCAGTGCCTGCATGGGATCGATGGATGCGGCACGGCGCGCGGGAAGCCACGCTGCAAGAGCGGCGAGCAGGCTGAGGAATAACACTGCCGCTACGAAGATCAGCGGCGCACCGCCTCCATCTCCCATCAGCTTTGAAGTGGCGCCCATGCCTGAGTTGGTGAATGTGACAGATGAGAGGATGCGTGCCATGGCCATGGCCAGCAGCGCGCCGACAATCAATCCACCCGAAGTGAGCTTGAGGCCTTGCAGAACCACCATGAGCAGCACATGGCGGGGCTGCGCGCCGAGAGCCATGCGGACGCCGATCTCCTGCGTGCGTTGCGCGACCCAGTAGGCCATCACGCTGTAGAGACCGACTGCGGCAAGCAGCACGGCGATGCTGCCGAGTATTGCCATCAGGCTTGCTGCGAGCTTCTGTGGATAGAGCGATGCGCCAATGAATTCATTGAGCGGCACGGCGTCGTACACCGTGACATTCGGATCGATGGAACGAGTCTCCGCGCGCAGAGTGGACAGCACACTTTCCGGATCGCCTTGCGTGCGAACGTAGAACGCGAGCGACATATCCGTGCGATAGAGTTGGCGGAAGGGCACGTAGAAGTAGGGAACGTTGGATTCGCCGAGGTAGTGGTACTTTGAATCCTTGGCCACGCCGACGATGCGGAACCATGAGCCCCAGCCATGCACTTTGTGGCCGATGGGATTGCTGTTGGGGAAAAAGTGACGCGCGAAGGTTTCGTTCACGATCATGACTGCGGGCGAATTGTCAGACTCATTATCCTGCTCAGTAAAGTCGCGACCCTCGACGATGGGGATGTGCATGAGAGGCAGATAACCGGGCGAGACAACGTTACGGAAGATGTTCATGTTCTCGTCGGGCTGGGGTGCGTAGCCTTCAATCTTCAGCTCTTCCCACCAACTTGGCTCGAAGCCCAGCGGCACGCCGTCGGAGTAGGCGACATCGGTAACGCCGGGCGCGGCGAGCATGCGCTCAGAAAGACGGCGGCAGAATTCCTTGCGCTGCTGGAGGGTGTAGCCGTTGGTATTGAGTGAAAACTGGTTGAGTAAAACATGATCCGGATCGAAGCCGGGATTGATGCGCAGCGTGGTTTGAAATCCGCGCGCGAAGAGGCCCGCGCCGACGAGAGCGACAAGCGCCAGCGCAACTTCTGTAGCGACCAGAACGGAGCGGAGGCGATTGCGACGGCCGGCACTGCCGCTGCGTCCGCCGTCATTCATGCGGGCGCTGAGGTTCAAGCGCGAGACCTGCAACGCAGGCGCGAGACCCGCGGCCAGCGCGGCAAAAACACACAAACCGACCGTGAATGCGAGTACTGCGAAGTTAGGGCGCGTGTCCATTGCAACCAGTTGCTGCATGGGTCCGGGCGGCATCAGGTAGCGCAGCGCGTGGCTCATCCACGGTGTAGCGGCCACACCCAGCGCAGCCCCGGTGAGGGTGAGCAACAAGCTCTCCGTGAGCACCTGGCGGGCAAGCCGGGCACGGCCGGCGCCGAGCGCAAGACGCGCGCTGAATTCCTTTTCGCGCACGGTAGCGCGCGCCAGTTGCAGGTTGGCAACGTTGGCGCAGACGATGAGCAATACGAGAATGCAAACGCCCATGAGAATGCGCAGTGGACCAACCAGCAGTCCTTGCGGGCCATGCGGCGATTTCCAAAGGGGCATCAGCGTGGCGCTCATGCCTTCACTTACGTCGGCGTTGGCAACAGCCATGCGGTCGGCCAGCGATTTCAATTCCTGGCGCGCCTGGTCGAATGTCACGCCCTGCTTGACGCGCGCAATGCCGAGCATGTTGCGGTTGTGACGGTCGCGCAGCATCCATGTCGAAACGCCGTTGAGCACGGGCTGCTGCATGTAGGGGATCCAGAGGTCGAATGCGGTGACGGGCATCGAACCGTGAAAGGCGGGCGGTGCTATGCCGACGATGGTGAGCTCATGCTGATTGATGCGCAGGGTCTTTCCGACAATGTTGGGGTCGGCGTTTAAATGCGCGCGCCAGTAGCGGTCGCTGATGACGACGACAGGATATGCGCCGGGAGTATCGCCGTATTCGGAGGGAAGAAAAACGCGGCCTTGTTCCGGTATCACGCCAAGCACGGAGAAGAAGTTGCCGGAGACCAACTCGCCCCACACGCGATCGGCGTGGTCCTGGATTCCGACGCTGAGAGCGGCGGGGCGGGTGACGGCGATTCCGTCAAACTGCTTGAGGTGATCGCGGAAATCGATGTAGTCGGGATAGGAGTTGGGCACCCATGCACCGCCAGGCGTGACTGACTCAAGTGTGACCAGGCGGCTGGGATCGGCGACGCCACCAAGCGGCTGGAGCAGGACGCCGTTGATCCAGGTGAAGGCCGTTGCACTGACACCGATGCCAACGGCCAGCGTGAGGACTGCGACCGCTGTGAAGGCGCGATTGCGGGCCATCATGCGCACGCCGTACCGCAGGTCCTGGAGCAGGCGTTCGACAAATGGGAAGGTGCGCTGCTCACGATGGGCCTGGCGGGTTTGCTCCGCGCCGCCAAGACGAATGAGAGCCTGCCGGCGCGCCTCTTCTGGAGTGAGCCCGGCGCGAATGCCGGCGTCGGTGTGCAGCGCGACGTGGCTTTCAAGCTCGGCGGCAAAATCATGATCCACTTGCTGACCGCGAGTAAATCCGCGAAGGCGCATCCAGATTGCTCTAAGCTTCAGCATGAAATTTCTCCTATTCCGAGCGCAGTGCTCGCATGGGATCGATGTGCATGGCGCGACGTGCAGGAATGTAGCAGGCTACGAGCGCCACGAGCGCTAGCAGCGTTGTAACCCCGATCAGCGTCCACGGATCGTACGCGTGAACGCCGTACAGCATTGAGGAATGCGCCATCACCTGCGTAAGCGCCAATGCAGCAGCGAGACCGACAGCAACACCGGTGAGCGCAAGCCTGCCGCCCTGCCGCAGCACCCAGCGGAGAACGTGGCTGCGATAGGCGCCGAGCGCCATGCGAATGCCAATCTCCTGGGTGCGCTGGCTAACCAGGTAAGAAATGACGCCGTACATGCCTACGCTTGCCAGCAGCAGCGCAAGCGTGGCGAAGAGCCCAAGCAGGATCATGGAGAATCGGCGCGCGGCGAGCGAGTCGGCAATGAGCTGGTTCATGGTGGATGCGCTGTAGACAACCTGCTGCTGGTCCATCTGGCGCAGCACGCGTTGAATGTCGCTCATGGTGGATGCGGAGTTGCCGCGGGAACGAATGATGACATCGGTGCCCAGACCATTCTGAAACGAGAAGGAGTCGTCACTCGACTGTGTGAAGGGCAGGTAAACCTGAGCACGCAGAGAAGAACTGGCGTCGTTGTCGAGGCCCCACTGCATTACATGCCCTGTCACGCCGACTACGGTTGCCTTCTGGTCATAGCCATCGATATTGATGTGTTTACCGATGGGATTTTCGGCGCCGAAGTATTTATGCGCGAAAATGTCGTCGACAACAACGACGTTGGGCGCGTGCTGATCGTCCGTCGAGTTGAAGAAGCGACCGCGCTCGAGCGGAATGTGCATCAAGGCGAGATAGTCCGGCTCGACGGTGTATTCAAGCGCCCAGCGCATATCGTTTTCGGTCGTGGGCTTGGGCTCATTCTCCAGCCAGAAGAGCACTTCATCGTCGCTGCCGGACATGGGCTGGCTTCCACTCATCATGGAGATCTGCTGAACGCCCGGAACCGCGAGGATGCGCCGATTGACTTCGCGATAGTAGGCGCGGATCGCGGCAGGCGACGCGGTGGTCATGGACGGCGGCGCGGCGAGTGAGAAAGTGGTGACGCCCTGGGGATCGAAGCCGGGATCGACGCCCGAGAGCGCAATCATGCTGCGGATCATGAGTCCCGCGCCTGCAAGCAGGACCAGAGCCATCGCCATCTCAAACACGACGAGCATATCCTGGGTGCGATGGCGAGTTCCGCTGACGCTGCGAGCGCCTTCTTTAAGCGTGTTGTGAAGCATGGGTCGCGAGGCCTTCCACGCGGGCAACAATCCAAAGAGGACGCCGACGGCGAGCGAGACGAAGAACGTGAAACAGAGCACGGTGAAGCTGAGATGAATGTGCGATGCGCGCGGCAGGGCAATGGGAACGAGCTTGATGGCGGCTTGTGTTCCCCAGCTTGCGAAGAGCAATCCGAGTGCGCCGCCCACGAGCGCGAGCATGGTGCTCTCCGTGATCAATTGTCGAACGATGCGCATGCGTCCCGCGCCCAGTGCGGAGCGAACCGCGAACTCCTGGGCGCGTGCGCTGGAACGGGCGAGCAGCAGGTTGGCCACATTGACGCAGGCGATGAGAAGGACAAATCCGACCGCGCCGAGCAGGACAAGAAGCAACGGTTGGACACTGCCCACAATCGAGTCGCGCATTGAGACAAGGCTCGCGCGGATTCCGTGGTCGGCCTGTGGATACGCGGCAGCGAGACGATCGGTAACGCTGTTCATATCCGCTCGCGCCTGTTCGAGAGTGACGCCGGGCTTGAGCCGCGCAATGCCGTGCAGGCCAAGGCCTGCGAAGCGATTGTTCAGTTCGGTCTGTTGCCATTGGCCAAGGGGGACGTAGAGATCACCCGCGTTGAAGTTACCGACGGATAGATCGAAGTCCTCAGGAACGACGCCGATGATGGTGAAGTCGCGTCCATCGATGGTGACCGTCTTGCCTACGGCATCGGGCCGCGATGCAAACTTGCGCTTCCATAGTCCGGCGCTGATGAGGGCCAGTGGCGCGCGGCCGATTTCATCTTCACCGGAAGAGAAAAATCGGCCGAGCGCGGGCTGTACGCCGAGAATGGAGAAGAAGTCGGAGGAGATGTAATCGCCTGTGAGCCGCTCGGTGTCGCCTGTGCCAGTCACCGTAAAACGGCGCTGGTGCGCGAGGGCGAGAGCGGTGAGGGTCTTGTTGTCTCGCTGCCAATCACGAAAGTTGGGATAGGAGATCGACCCGCGCTCAAAGTTGGCCTTGCTCTCATCGACCGCGATGAGCTCGTTCGAATGCGGATATGGCAGCGGGTTGAGCAGCACAGAATTAACGATGGAGAATAGCGCCGTGTTGGCGCCGATGCCAAGCGCAAGGGTGAAGATGGTGATGAGTGCAAAGCCTGGATTGTTGCGCAGAACGCGAAGGCCGTAGGCGACGTCCTGCATGAGGGTTTCAAGAAAAGGCAAGCGGCTGCGCTCGCGATAGGCCTGACGGGTTTGCTCCGCACCGCCGAGACGGATAAGCGCCTGACGGCGGGCTTCCTCGGGTGTGAGCCCGGCGTGGATGCCGTCCGCAGTATGCAGCGCGACGTGGCTTTCGAGTTCGGCGTCGAATTCAGCGCTGGAGCCGAAGAGTCCACGCAGCCGCAACCAGAATGTCCGCAGGGTACGCATTGCGCCTCCTTATGCTTCGTGAGCCGGGTTGAGAAAGCGGTCGAGGATGGCGGTGGTCTGCTCCCACTCAGCCGCGGCCTTTTTCACTTCGCGATGGCCGGCCTTGGTGAGCTCGTAGAATTTGGCCTTGCGATTGTTTTCCGAGACGCCCCATTCAGCGCGGATCGAGCCTTCCTGCTCCAGCTTGAGTAGAGCGGGGTAGAGCGTGCCGTAGTTCAACTGCAGCAGGTCACCGCTGGTTTGCTCAATGCGGCGAGCCAGGCCATAGCCGTGCTGCGGGCCCATGGTTTCAAGGGTGCGCAGAATCATGAGGGCCAGTGTTCCCTGCCAGACATCGGTTTTTTCGCTCATTGTGTTCTCCTCTTGCCAAGCAATAGGAAGAGCCTACACGCTTCTCTATGGGAATGCAATACGAAAGATTTTGGCGGCTGGTTCCCTTCAGTTCCGGGAGTCCGTTTGAATGAGACGCGGTGTGGATTGGTTGTGGTAGGCTGGCGCCTGGAATCAATGTTCACATCGAATTGGGAGGCTCACCCATGCTGTCGCGTATTTTTGTTGTTGTCGCTTTGGTCGCCGGTGTTTTCACTGTTGCCGCGCAAGGTCAAGTGCCCGCCGATCTGGGCGCTTCTGTTGCGAAGCAGTTGCCGGGTCTGGAGGAGACATACAAGCATCTGCACCGCAATCCCGAGCTCTCGCACCACGAGGAGCAAACCTCGATTTTTATGGCGGGCGAGCTGCGCAAGCTGGGATACACGGTGACGGAGCATGTGGGCAAGTATGCCGACGGCACGCAGGCGTGGGGCATTGTGGCGATTCTTGAAAACGGGCCTGGGCCGCGGCTGCTGCTACGCACCGAGCTCGATGCGCTGCCGGTGGAAGAGAAGACCGGCGTCGACTACGCAAGCACCGTGAAGACCACTAATGCGCAGGGGCAGTCGGTTTCCGTAATGCATGCGTGCGGGCACGACATTCACATGACCGCTCTGCTTGGCGTGGCCCGCGAGCTGGCGGAGCGGAAGAGCCAGTGGCACGGGACAGCGATGCTGATTGGGCAACCGTCAGAGGAGACCATCGACGGCGCACGCGCCATGCTGGCGGATCATCTTTATGAGCGGTTTGGGCGGCCGGACTTTGTGCTTTCGCAGCATGATGACTCGTCGGATGCAGCGGGCTCGATCTCCATCAAGGGCGGACCGCTGCTGGCCAGCTCCACCAGCATTGACGTGGTGATGCGCGGGGTTGGCGCGCACGGCTCGGCTCCGCAGGCGGGCAAGGATCCGATTCTCGAAGCGGCGGAGTTTGTAGTGCTGGCGCAGTCGATTGTCAGTCGGCAGATCGATCCGCAGGAGCCGGCGGTGATGACGGTGGGTACGATTCACGGCGGCACCAAGCGCAATATCATTTCTGAAGAAGTGACGATGGGTATTACGCTGCGCACGTACTCCGACAAGGTGAGGGACCAGATTATTGCGGACATTCGCCGTACTGCGGAGGGCGTTGCGGTGGGATATGGCGTTCCCGCGGATCGCATGCCGATTGTGACCGTGAGTCCGACGGAGATTACTCCAGCCACTTATAACGACGCGGCGCTGGCTGAGCGTTTGCGCAAGGTTGCAGTGGCGGCGCTGGGCGCGGATCATGTGAATGCCGCGGTCTCGGTGATGGGATCGGAAGATGTGGGACTGTTCTCGCTCGACGCCAAGATTCCGGAAGTGATGTTCCAGCTTGGTGCGGCGGATCCGACGAAACTGGCGCAGGCCAAGGCAACGGGAGTTCCGCTGCCTGGGCCGCATTCGCCGCTGTTCGCACCTGTCTATGCGCCGACTATTACGACCGGCGTGACCGCGATGACGGCCATGGCTCTTGATTTGTTGCAATAGTGTGCGTCGTTGTCTGATCGCTATTTCGACGGGTCGACCAAAGCCTGATCGACGATGGCGTGGCTCTTGTATTCGAGCGGGTGATTGTCAGGGCTGCTCATACGCTGAATCATGCTGACGAAGACGATGTCGTTGGTGGGGTCGACCCAGAACCAGGTGCCGGCGGCGCCGTCCCAGAAGAAAGTGCCCTTGCCGTCGGAGAGATTGGCCTCGCCCGGATCGGAGACGACGGCACAGTCGTAGCCCCAGCCGAAACCCGGCCGGATGACTGAGAGACCGATACCGAATTCGCCGGTTTGAATAGCGGCGGGCACATGGTTTGTGGTCATCAGCTTGACGGTGGATGGGGCAAGAATGCGCTTGCCGTCAAGTTCGCCGCCGTTGGCCAGCATTTGCGCAAAGCGGTAGTAGTCTTCCGCGGTGGAAACCAGGCCGCCGCCGCCCGAGGGCATGGTGGGCTGCGCGGCATAGTCGCCGGATGGATTGGCAACCAGTTCGCCATCAGGACCGGCATGGTAGTTTGCGGCGAATCGCGCGCGCTTGTCCTCAGGCACGTAGAAGGCTGCGTCCTTCATTGCGAGCGGCTGAAAAATGTGGCCATGCATGAAGTCGGGCAGCGACTGGCCCGTCAGCTTCTCGACAATGTAACCCTGGATATCCATGGAGTTGCTGTAGAGCCAGCCCTGGCCGGGCTGGTAGAGCAGCGGAATTTTGGCGAGCTTGTCGATCATCTCCTGGAGATTCTTGGATTGCATTACCTTCAAGTCGCCATACATAGCGTCGGCCGGTGACTTCGCCCTGCCATAGCTGAAGCCGGCGGTGTGAGTGAGCAACTCACGCATGGTTGGGGCATGTTCGGGATCGACCAGGATCATTTTGCCGTCGGCGTCAACGCCTTTCTGAACCTTGAGGTGCGCGAACTCCGGAATGAATTTGGAGATGGGATCGGAGGGCAGCCACTTGCCCTGCTCGTAAAGAATCATCATCGCAACGCCCGTCACCGGCTTGGTCATGGAGTAGTCGCGGAAGATGGTGTCTTTGGTCATGGGCGCGCCGGAAGCGATGTCGCGCTGGCCGTAGGTGCGATACTCCACAACCTTGCCGTGGCGCGCAAGAATGGTGACGGCGCCGCTCAAATGCTTCTCGTCGATTTCATTCTGGATCAGCGCGTGGAGTCGCTCGAGCCGCTCCGATGAAAATCCAACCGACTCCGGCTTGACGACGGTCATGTTCAACGTGTGTGAGGCCGAGGCATGAACGGAGGGCGCTTGAGTTGCCGGCGCCTGCTGCGCGTTCACTGGACTGAAGCAGAAGACAAGCATAACGGCGAACAAGGCGCGGGCGATTGCACGATCTGTGTTCATGAGTTCCCCTCGGAGCGTGGCGGGACAGGCGTCCGCCGCACCCCTTTATACCAAGCGAGCCTCTACACTATCTAGAGATGGCCGAGATCCAAGGAGGACCGAGACAACGCTGAGCACCGACACGATTGCCGCAATCTCCACGCCGCCGGGCCGGGGCGGGATTGGCATTGTGCGCCTGAGCGGGCCTGAGGCTGCGTCAATCGCCGCTCAGCTCGTGCGCCTGCGCCATCCGCTGGAACACGCGCACGCGCGGCTGGCCGATGTGCTGGACGGTACGGAGAACGGGGCTGCGGAGCCGGGCAATATTACTCCCATCGACGAAGCGCTTGTTACCTGTTTTGCGGCGCCCAACTCCTACACGGCCGAGGATGTCGTCGAGATCGCGGCGCATGGTTCACCCGTGGTGCTGGAACTGCTGCTGAAGCGGGCTCTGGCCCTGGGAGCGCGTCTTGCAGAGCCAGGTGAATTTACGCAGCGCGCATTCCTGGCTGGCCGACTCGACCTGACGCAGGCTGAAGCGGTGCGCGACCTGATTGAGGCGCAGACGCTGACCCAGGTGCGGCAGGCGGCTCGCCAGATGGGTGGTGCGCTGAGCCGGCGAGTCGCTCCCGCCAAGCAGGCACTGGTGGAACTGATTGCGCTGCTCGAAGCAGGAATCGACTTTGCCGAGGATGATATCGACGTGACGCCGCAGGCGGAGATTGCGCGGCGGATCGCCGAGTTGACGCCGCCGCTCACAGCTCTCGAGGCCTCGTTTGCGCGCGGACGCATCGTCCATGACGGACTGACGCTGGCCATTGTGGGCCGGCCCAATGCGGGCAAGAGCTCGTTGTTCAACCGGCTTGTCGAACGCGAACGCGCCATTGTGACTGCGACGCCGGGAACCACGCGCGACCTGGTCACCGAGCGGATTTCGCTCGACGGAATTCCCCTTGAGTTGGTGGATACAGCAGGGCTGCGCGAGGGTCTCGAAGAAGCGGAGCAGTTGGGCATTGCGCGCAGCCGCGAGGCGCTGGCGGACGCGGCGCTGGTGGTGGTGGTGCTGGACGCGACACAGGCGCTCAACGATGAGGAGCATCGGCTGCTCCAGGCCGTCGAGGGCCGGCCCGCGCTGATTGTGGTGAACAAGAGCGATCTGGCTGAAGACAGCGTTGGACCGGGGGAGTTTGCGGGGATTCCGACGCTGCGGACCTTGGCGCTGAGAACTTCCGCGTTGACCGGCGAAGGCATCCCTATGCTTCGGGAGCGGATCCTGGCACTGGCAACCGGCGGAGCGGCGGAAGAACCGGGAATGCTGACCAGCCTGCGCCACCACCAGGCCATCACCACCACGCTGGCGGCGCTGGCAGACGCCGGCCAAGCCAACGCAAACGGCATTCCGCACGAGATGATCCTGCTTGATCTCTATCGCGGGCTGTGGGCGCTGGATTCGTTGACCGGACAGACCACTTCCGATGACATTCTCAATCTGATCTTTTCCACGTTCTGCATCGGAAAATAGAGTAAGGTTTCAGGGAGTCTCACAGAATATCGAATCATCGCATTTACCTCTTTACTTTCAACAAATATAGGCGCATAGTGTCTCTCAGAGTCCCAAGAAAGCGCAATGAGATTGGGACTCCTGTGGGACTCCAAAGAGCACAACGCACCGAAAACGGCTCTGGAGTCCCAAGAGGGAGAGGCAATGGCGCTCACGGATGCCACGATCAAAGGGCTGAAACCCAAGGCTGGCGCGCGGTACAGCAAGGCCGATGGGAACGGGTTGCTGCTGGACATTACGCCGGGCGGAGTTCGCTCATGGGTGTATCGCTACCGTTTGAACGGCAAGCGGGAAAAGCTGGTGCTGGGCCGCTATCCCGATCTGTCACTCAAGGCGGCGCGGGCCGAACGCGATAAGCAGGCCGCGAAAGTGGCAAAGGGCGAATCTCCAGCCCTCGAAAGGAAGCTGGCGCGGGCAGGAACGCCAAGCAACCCCACTCTGCGCGAGTTTGGGGATCAGTATTACCGGGAACAGGTTGCGGGCATCCTCAAGAATCCAGCCGATACCCGGCGGTATCTTGACTCTGAGATTTATCCCTCATTGGGAGAAAAGCTGCTCAAGGATGTGAACGCGCTGGACGTGCAAGCCCTTGTGTACCGCAAGCGCGATAACGGGCGAGTGGCGGCGGCCATGAGGATTCGCATGGTGCTCAAGCAGGTATTTGATTACGCGCTTGAAAAGCAGCTTGTCACATCCAACCCCGCCGCGATGGTTGCAACGCGCTACATCGGCAAGGCCCGCAAGCGGTCCCGTGTGCTCACTCCAAGCGAGATTCGCCTTTACCTCCGCACCGTCTACCAGTCGAACATCCGACGCCAATTCAAGCTGGCGCTGCATATCATCCTGCTCACGCTTTCCCGCAAGTCGGAATTGCTGCTGGCGCGGTGGAAAGACGTTGATCTGGAAAATGGCGAGTGGCTGGTTCCGGCAGAGAACGCAAAGACGGGCAAGCCGCACCTTGTTTACCTGTCAACCCAAGTGGCCGAGATGTTTCGCGAACTCAAGGCCCTTTCCGGCGATTCTGAGCTAGTTCTACCGGGCCGTGGCAGCCTGACAAGGCCCTTTGCCAAGAACGCGCTCAACAAGGCCCTGGAGGGGCTTACGTTCGACATGGACCCGCTCACCATTCACGATCTGCGCAGAACGGGCGCAACGCTGCTCACGGAGCACGGATTCAACAAAGACGTGATCGAAAAGGCCCTGAGCCATGAGCATGAGGGCATCCGGGCGGTGTACATCCTTGCCGAGTATGCCGAGCAGCGAAAGAAGATGCTCCAATGGTGGGCCGATTACGTGGATTCGATCTGCAACGAGTCCAAGGTGATCGTCGGCAACTTCGGAGGCGGTGCGGCTTAGAGGCGCGGGCCGGAATTGTGCCATTATCAACCAGCCACTTGAAAGCGGAAAAATGCCGTTGGCTTTCAAATTGTCACGATAGCGTCACACTGTTTTTTAGGGGTCCGAATTGTTCGGGGTTCCGGCTGTTATTCGGCCCAGGTTGGGCGCGTATACTGCCGCCTAAATCAGAAAGCCATTTGGAGTCGTCGCAGGACGACGGCGGAGGCGGTATGGGGCCTGAGGCTGTATCAGAACCGGGGGAGGGACGCAAGGTTTTCCTACGGGCGGTTGGAATCACTGCGGCACTCGCTTTGCTGCTCGTTCTTGTCGTCAATGGTTACCAAGACGCAGATCGGAGCGGCTACATCACGCACCGCCATGACACGCCCGTATGGATTCAAGGCGATTGGCTGGTGGGCGAGTATCGGGAATGCGATATGCAGACAACAACACCTGCCTACGAAGGAAGTCACTATGGTGCGGAAGACCTCAAAACGCTCCCGCGATTGTTTTGCGGCAGAGCTGCGAACGGCTTCTTTGAATGGTCTGAAACGAAGACCGGAACCGACGTAGGTTGGCAGACTATCAGCGGCGATTTTCATACACTCCCGGTCTCCTATTTTGGCCGTCTGGAAAGGCCAGACAAATGGCGAGTATCCTGGCGCTGCCAACGCAAAAGCGATTCTCTGACTTGCAAGGCTCTCGATTGAAAGCGGCGATCTAATTGGGAAAGGAAACCTGGCAGTGAATCTCAGAGAAGGAACGCGGCGGCTGGCACTACTCTTAGGAGTGGTGGGGGCAATTCTCGGCGGGTTTGCCTCATACGTTGATTTGCAGACCACTCTTGCGCAGCGAACGCGCCACAGCAGGTTTGAGCAGTTGGCGAATTCTGGAGTTGTACAGCATGAGAGAAAGTGCCGACTGGCTGGGATTACGAGTGGTTGCTCCGATCTTCCTAACGATTTCGTTCTCAAGCCCACCCAAGGCTCCGCATCAACCCAGTATCTCGATCCGCAGACCGGGGAGCCGATTCAAGGATGGGAGGAGCCGTCCCAAGTGAATAAAGGCGGAATCAAGGCAATCCGATGGGGCAAGGATTACGGAGTTGAAACGATTGAGACTGACGACGGCCAAACCCTCTATCCGACACCTGCACCAGCCGCGTGGGGGTATCTCTTGGTTTCGCTCTTTCCTATCCTTGGATTCATCATCCCGTGGGGCGCGGTTCGGGCCATAGGCTGGGTTATAGCCGGATTTGTCCAACCGCCTTCATAGCTCACCAGTTCCAACCCATGCGCTCGCACGGGCAATGCTGCTCGCAAAAACACTACAGGTCCGATACTACCCGCTTAATCGCCCCTTGGCCCGATCCGCCGCACCACCACCTCTAGCGGCTGGTCGCCTTTCACCGTTGCCTGAATTGCCTGCCGCGCCTTTCCATACGCGCGATCAGTGAGATACTTCAGGGTTTCCAGTTGAATCCGCTCATCGGCGGAGTTGGCAAGCGAAACCCACTTTGAATTTGCATTGATTTCCGCAAGCAGAATCTCGGCGGATTCTTTCGGCAGTCTCTTGGTTATGCCCTTGATCGTGCTCGGCTTTCTCCCGGCTCCGGGACGCTTCCCACCCTTGCCTGCCATTGATTTGCATCTCCATTTTAAGCAAATTCAAACGCCGCAATTTTCCACTGGTGTGCGCTAAGACAGTAAGACGGTCTCCACGTCCGCCTTGAGCACCAGGCCGAACGCCATGCCATCCCCGATCAGGAATCCGGCATCTTCCAGCAGCCACTCGAATGTTGCCCGCGTGCATGGAACTCCGTCATGGGCAATGCACCACTCTGCGAAGTCCAGGAGCAGGCAAGCGATACCGCCCCAGTCTTCCCGGCCCTCGCGGTGAACGCATTGCACCCGCGCCCAGCGGATGAAGTCTTCCCGCCATGCGTTCGGCGTATCGGGGAGACGGTCAGAAAAGTTTTGTATTTGCTCCGAAGTGGAACCTTCAAAACCTTCAAAAGTGGATTCTGAGGGTTTTGAGGGTTCACGTTCGAGTGATTCTCCTAACTTTTCATCCGATGGCCGCCAATTGCGCCATCGATCAATTGCCAACATGCGCGCCTCCAATCTTGGGATTGACGGCATAGACTTCAGACGGTCTGCCGGTGTCGGACCTAGGTTTCTCCCGCCTCACCCATCCGGCATCTTCCAAGACTCGCACGGCGGCGCGGGCCTCATCCGGCGTCCCTAATCCGCTCCAATCGTTCGAGTACACATCGCGGATGGTGAATGTTCCGCTATCCCGCTTCCAGCCCTTTGTCAGTCTTCGGGCAAGTGAGATTGCGGCCAGCCGCTCCGGGCTGATTCGTGAGGCATAGACGCGGCGCGCATGGTGGGCAAGATATTCGCACCAATCGGCGGCCTGTTGAGCATGACGTAACCCGACGGACTCCAGCGAACCATCGGCGAGCGAAAACAGGAGAGCAAGCGCGGGCATCAATTTCCGATACTTGGAAAAATGCGCCAGCATGAACGGACTTGTATCATCGGCTCGAAGGCGCGCTTCCAGATCGGTGAGCCACGCGATAAAGAGGGCTTGAGCATCGGGAGCGAATTTCAGCCGGAGCGGATTATCCGCGCTCATCCCGGCGATGCGCCGGTAGACGTTCTCTGCTGCTTGCATTGCTCCAGCGTTCGGCGCGCGGTCCCGATATTTCCAGTCCGGCTTAGAGTCCGGCCACACGAGCAATTGAAACCGCTGAATCAATCCGTCATTCGTTGGACCGTCCCGGAGGGTATCGGCAAGATAGGCGCGAGTCCGGGCCGGTTGGATTCCACCGAAGAGCGAAACGCAACAATGCTCGACGTGAATGGACCCGCGTCCGATTCGGTCAATGGTGAAGCCGGTATCACCGCTCCAGCACTCCAAATAAAATGCGCGCTCCGATTCTCGCCCTTGCCGCTCCAAGCTCGCCAGCCATCCACTCAGTTCATCTCTGAGCACAAACACGCCAGCGGGGTTTGCGGCGAGCAATTGATGCAGACTTTCAAACGTCGCATCGACAGCGATCAAACGGCGCTGCGAAGGTTCAACAAGCTCTAGCTCCGGTTTGGTGGGAAGTGGCTTTTGATTCTTTGAGGCGCGCTTATAGCTCTCTGCCCATACTGCATTGTCGAGTCTGGCCCGTTCCTGGGCGCACTCGTACTCGCGTTGGACATCAGCGTATTCCGTGCGCCAATCGGCCTCCAAAGCGCGCGCTGGTGCGGTCACAATGCCCACCAGCGGAGACTTCATCATTCCCGGCCCGGCAACTATCCCGCCCCAAAGATTCGGCGTTACTATCCATGAGCTATCGCGCTCTTTCGGCTGCATGAGCGCGCGCCGCCCGCAAAGCCCGGCGAGAGTCGCAACCGAAACAACAGCGGCAAAGTCCGGCGGAGTTTGCATCCTGTCGGTAACATCCTCCACCATCGGGCGAAGGGACGCGGGCAGCAGGCCAGCATCGAACGGCGGGACCGGGGGCAGCTCTTCGCCTAACGGCTCCGGCTCCGGCCATTCCTGCCCTTTAGGTTGTGTGTCGGGAACTTCTTGCCCGGCTTGGATGCGGTCACAATCCCTATCCAATTCTTCAAGCTCTTCTAGGGTGGAAGGAATCTGCGGCTTGGGCTGCTCTCCGAAAATCTCCCTGGCGTGAATCATGGCCGCGCCTCCAGTTCAATCGCCTCCGCCGTGCGGATTCTGTCTTGCACCTGATGAAAAAGTTGGGATAGCGCGCCTGCGCTGGGCGAGTCGTCGGCCATCATCATCAGACTTGCACCCAACGCCGCAGAAACACGCTCCAGCCGTCTCAGGCGGGCGCAAACCCCGCTGTGGGCCTGCCGTCGCTTACGCTCTGATGCCTCGCGCTGCGCTCGCTGTGCGGCTGCTTGCCTCCGCTGCTCCGGGCTTAGGGGATTCCTTCCATTCACGTCTGCCCATGTAAGCCCTAGCGCCCGCAGAATCGCGTCCGGCGGGCAACCCGCGAAGCAATGCACCAGCACGCGACCATCCGGCCCCTCGCGGATGCTTAGGCTAGGCGAGCGGTCATGGTGCGCCGGACACTTTGCCTGCCAGCGTCCTGCACCCGTGCGCCGCGCGTAGAGCAGATTGGCCATAGCAGCGGCTGTCATACGCGCGCCTGCCGATCCGCCTCAGTTTGCGGCTGCTTTTCAATTCGGGATTCAATCCAAGCGTCTATCTCGGATTCGAGCCACGCAACGGCGCGCGCACCCAGATTGTAAGGGCGGGGAAATTCGTTTAGCTCAATTTTCCGGTAGATTGTGGCTTTGCTGTACGGAACGCGATTCCGAACCTCTTGAAACCGCAAGAAGCGCATGGGCGCAGGACCAGCCATGGAAATAAACCTCGGTGTGAGATCATCTCCACGTCCCCTTTGCTCTCCCATGTACCGTTTTTAGGGTTTCGGTTGCCCTCACCATAGGGAGCCAGCCTGGGTGCCGCTGTAGCGCCGCCGTGTTTCGATGTTACTGCTAAGAGTCGAAGGTATCGGTTTTTGGTTGGGGTTCCGCGCCCCCCTAAGACCCTATTTTGCTTCTTGTACTGCGCAGCCTTGAGCGTGCCGGTTTATTGGGGTTTCCGGTTCCCCCCCGCACAGGGCCGTTTCGTTGCTGGACGTTATTCTAACAAACACTCAGTTGGGAGCAGGAGAGTCCATACGGTCAGGTATCAAATACGACACCTGTACGACACCTGCCGCGCTCATCCGTCCACCTAACCACGACGCGCTTTTGGGACTCCAGTGGGACTCCGAGAGCAGAGCCATTCCACGAATCAGCATGGATATTGGCGATTCACGTTTTTTCGATATTCTGCATCGGAAAATAGAGGTGGTCGCAAAAAGAACCCCGGCTTTCGCCGGGGTTTTCCCATGTGGAGGAAACTCAGCTACATTGCGCCGGCGAAGCTGGGCGCCATGGCGCCGGTGTTGGCCTCAAGAAGTCTCTGCATCCTTGCGGTCATGCCGCTGTACATGGCCGCGGCGCGGAACGCATTCACGCAAATGCCTTCGTTCACCTGGCTGAAGGCGTAGCGCACAAGAGCGTTCAGCACGCAGACGCGAATCTGGATGGCGTCACTGCGGAGCGATTCAAGCAGCAGGCGGTCTACCGATTCGCTATTGCGGGCGGCGTAGTCGGCCAGCTCCATCATCACGCTGGCGTTCTGGTACATGGTCCACAGACCCTGCGCGCCCTGGATGGACTGCCACCGTTGCTGCGGCGTGGCGTCCGCGCCAAGGCTGGAAAGGGCGGCAGCGCCCCCGGCGGCGATCCAGTCCGGCCGCAACCGCGCCACCAGCGAATCCCACGATTGGCCGTTGCGCCGGCTCACGCTCCTTTGCCAGTGGATCAGGTAAAGCGCCACGAATGCGACGGTAGCGATCGGCAGCAAAATGATAATCATCGGTTCTCCCTCAAACGGGACGAGGCCTCTGATTGCTCAGAGCCGCCTCGGCCCGCCCGCGCCTCCACGATTGACAGCGCTTGGTACCCATCTCTGGGTACAAGAGTAACCTTAAGTAACCTACCGAGCCGAATCAATGACACTTCCGTGTCAGACGGCGAACTCTAGTGGAATGGGCGGCCCTTGACCTGCCCGTTCCCCTCGCGGAGCGTCAGAAGCTGGTTGGCGGCAACGGCCTTGTGGGATTCGACCAGCCCGGATGGCCAGTGAACCTCGACGTCTGCAAACGAGGCAGCACCCAGCCCGAAATGCAGACGCGGGTCGTTGGAACAGATGAAGCTTGTTCCGCTCATCTGCTCCTGGACCTGCAACTTGCCGCCGTAACGCACCAGCACGCGCGCGCCGATCGCGCTGCGGTTGCTTTTGGTGCCTTCAAGCCGGATTTTGAGCCAGTGATTACCCGGCGGCGCGTCGTTGCGCAGCAGGCTGGGCGGCTCATTCACATTCATGATCAGCACGTCCATATCGCCGTCGTTGTCAAAGTCACCGAAAGCGGCGCCGCGACCGCAGTGGGGCGTGGTGACGCCGGGCCCGGCCTCGGGACCCAGCTCAACGAACGTGCCGTCCCCCTGGTTTCGAAACAGAAGATTCGGGCTGCGTGCCGGAAACCGCGGCGACACTTTGGCAACCTCGGGATACACGCTGCCGGAAGTCACGAACAAATCCGGATAGCCGTCGTTGTCAAAGTCGACGAGGCCGACACCGAAGCAGACGTACCTCGTTTCCTTGTTCAGGCCGGCCTCAATGGTCACGTCGTCGTAGTTGCCGTGGCCGTCGTTGCGATAGAGCCCCGTGGCCTGGTTGTAGTAATGCGTCTTGACCAGGTCGGTGTGTCCGTCGAGGTTGTAGTCGCCCGCGCAGGCGCCCATGCCACCCATCTTGCGGCCCTCGCCGCTGAGCGCCAGGCCGCGAAACAATGCTTCCTCGCGAAACGTGCCGTCGTGGTTGTTCATGAGTAGAAAAGAGGGCGTTGAATCGCAGGCCACGAAGATATCGGGCCAGCCGTCTTCATCGGCATCGACCCCAAGCGCAGTCAGCCCGTACGATCCGCGCATGCCGGCCACGCCCGACTCCTTCGAAACATCGGTAAACGTGCCATCGCCGTTGTTTCGATAAAGGAAGTTGCGCGCCTTGGGCAGACCTTCGGGTCCACACATCACCGGCACGCCTTCGTAGTTGCAATTAGGCACGGCCATGGAGGGTTTGGGTGCATTGGCAAGGTCGATTTCAAGATAATTCGACACAAAGAGATCGAGATGGCCATCGCGGTTGTAGTCCACAAACGTGCAGCCGGTGCTGTAGCGCGTGGTGGGGTAGAGCAGCCCAGCCTTGGCCGTCACGTCGGTAAAGGTGCCGTCGCCGTTGTTTTTGTAGAGGATGTTTTGTCCGTAATACGTCAGGAAGAGATCCTCGAAGCCGTCGTTGTTGTAGTCACCAACGCACACACCCTGCGCCCAGCCGGAGCCCAGCAGGCCGGCCTTTGCGGTTACGTCAGTGAAAGTGCCGTCGCGATTGTTTTTGTAGAGGCGATTGCCGGCTTCGGGCGGCGTATTCTCAAGCCTGCGTCCGCCGGGGATGAAAATGTCCATCCAGCCATCGTTGTCGTAATCGAAAAATGCGCAGCCCGTGCCCATGGATTCGACGATGTAGGTAAAGCTATCCGGCTCGCCGTAGACCATGACCGCGGTGAGTCCGGCGACGTGGGCGACATCCACAAAGCGCGAAAACGGCGCGGCAGGGTTTGCGTTGGGGAGCGCGGCGCGAAGTTTGCTAGGAATGAGCGCTGGCACGAGCGCAGCAGGCATCGTGCGCAGCAGGCGGCGGCGCGTCCAGTCGCGATGCGTTCCCGGCCGATTTACTTTTCTCGATTTGTTGTTTCTCTCGTCGCTCATCCTGGGAATGCTCGCTCTTTGTTTGGCTATTGCCGGGCCTGTGCTGCGGCAAGCTTCCGACTCAGATCCAGAGCGCCTGCGTTGTTGGGATCGATCTTGAGTGCATGGGCTGCAGCGTCCTGCGCTTCCCTGGTCTGGCCTTCCGTGGCCAGCGTTGCAGCCAGCGAAAGCCACGCCTGCGCGTTGTCAGGAGCAGATTTCACCACTACTCGAAAATGCTGTTCGGCAGCAGAATTGTCGCCACTCCGAAAATCCATGTAGCCCAGGTCGTATTGCGCAAGCGCGAAATTTGGGTCGGCCTTGATGGCCTGCTCCAGCGCGGCGCGCTGGCCTGGCGCGTCGCCCAGATCGCCCAATGCAACGGCCAGCCGATAGGCCAGGCCGGCATCCTGCGGCTCAAGCACTGTGGCCTCGCGATACAGATCGGCGGCCTTCCGGTTGTCGCCCTCTTTCGCGGCCTGCGCGGCCTCCGTGGCCTTCAGCACCGCCTGCTCCTGATCGTCGTCTTCCTTCAGCTTTTGCTGGTAGAGCTTGAGCTGCCTTTGCGCCTCGTCGTTCTCACCAAGAGCACGCAGCACCTTGGCCAGTTCAGCTCGAACCTGCGGTTCGGTTGCGCCCAGTTCGACGGCTTTCTCAAGCTGTACTTTCGCCGCAGCGGGATCGTGGAGTTGGGCCAGCACCAGGCCAAGGTTCACGCGGGGGTTCATGTCGTTGGGATTGAGCGCGACAGCTTCCTCGAGGTGTTTCCGCGCCGCGGCAAAGTCGCCCGCCTTGCGCTCGAGGAAGCCATTGAGATTGAGCAGGTCTTCATCTTTCGGCGCAAGCGCCAGCAGCTTCCGGCCCAGCGGCATAGCCGCATCGTTGTCTCCAATCACAACGAGGGTGCGGAAATAGATGCGCTGCGCCTCGATATCGTCTGGCTTCTGCCGCGCCAGCTCTTCCGCAAGAGTTTGCGCCGCCGCGTAATGCGATTGGTGCGCCTCAAGCGAAACCAGCGCTCCCGTTACGCTGTCCGACGAGGGATACGACTTCAGCGCCTCGCGAAGCACCTCGGCAGCTTCATCGAACATCTGCGCTTTTCTGTAGGCAACGGCCAGATCGACACTCGTGATTTCGTCGCGGTGCGCGTTGCGAAGCAGCCGGATTGCACCCTGGGCATCGCCGGCATCAATCAGCGCCCTGGCCAGTCCGTCGAGCGCCTTGCCGCAGCCGGAGTCGATGGCCAGCGCGGATTGAAATGCATGAACAGCGCAGTTCGACCGATGAGCTTGACTGAACCAATCACCCAACTCCGCATAGGCGTCCGCCGTCGGATGAATCTTGATCTGCGCCTCAAGCGATGCCGAGCCGATACACGCCTCTGGCGGCGCGGATTGGGATCCAGCGAGGCAAAACGCAGGAAGACAGGCCGCCGCAAGGGTTGAAAATACCAGCCCCGTCAACATGCGGATTCGAAGCATCGCCATGCTTTGGATCGTACTCCCCGAAACCGGCAATATGTTTTGTGGTTCTGAGCGAGAATACTCGAGCTGTTGCGGCAGGAGCAAGCGAGTCTTCAAGAGGATTTCGAACCGCACCTGCTTCCCCTCAGCGACTGACGCTCGCTTGATGGAATGCTCTCTTGTTCTCGTACATGGCGGAATCAGCCAACGCCAGAAGATTCTCAACGGAAAGGTTTTTTTCCGGCTCGAATTCGACTTGTCCCACGCTGAATTCGATCTCGTATCCCGTTTCCTCGACGCGATTGTTCGCTTCGATCCACTTCTGCAGCCGCGACAGGAAATCGGACGCAGTCTCGCTACTTGTTCCAGTGAGCAGCACCGCGAATTCATCTCCACCGAGGCGTCCAATCACGTCACTCACGCGGCAAACGGTGAGCAGGCCGCGCGCAAAGGTTTTCAGGGCACTGTCGCCCGCTGCGTGGCCAAGCGTGTCGTTGATGTGCTTGAAGCGATTGAGGTCGAAGAAAAGCAACGTTGCGGGCCTGTCCATCCTCTTGCATACAGAGAGCGCATGCCGGGCCAGGATCTCAAATCCGCGCCTGTTCGAAAGCGTGGTCAGTCCGTCAGTGACTGCGAGTTGAACGGCTGTCAGCTCTTCCGCCACCATGCCCGCAAGGTCTTTGAGCATCTGAAGATCTTCTTCGCCGAACTCGTGGGGCTTGTTGTCGATGACGCACAGGGTTCCAAGGTTGGCGTCGCCCACTTTAAGCGGACACCCCGCATAAAAACGAATGTTGGGGTCGCCAACCACAAACGGGTTGTCAGAAAAGCTCTCATCGCGAGTGGCGTCGGGAACCATGAAGACTTCGTCCCCAAGGATGGCGTGGGCGCAAAACGATATATCGCGCGGCGTTTCACGAGTGGAAACGCCGATGCTCGACTTGAACCACTGGCGGTCAGTGTCTATCAATGAAATCATCGCGATGGGCACTGAGAACAGCTTCTTTGCCATGCGCGTGAGTCGATCGAAGCGCTCCTCCGGCTCTGTGTCAAGAATGTTGAGCAGGCGCAGAGTCGCGATCCTCGAGTCTTCATTCAATGGGATGGGCGCAGTTTTCATGGGAAAGAATCGGTTCAATCCTACGGCATTTTTTGACGGGGGTGATCGGCTCAACCGGGCCAAATCTGCTCGTTCACTCAGATCTCAAGAATACTTTACCTGCATTGGAGTAGGTCAACAGACCAAAACGAATGTGTCCGGATGGAATTACTTCTTTCCCGTCAGCTCGCGGATGATTTCAACCTCGCGCTGGCGATAGGGCGTGCCGTCCGGATGGAAGACATCGTGTTGCCACACCATGGGCTGATCGCTGACGTACGGCCGCTGCCACGAATCCCACGGAATCCATGTCTGGCTTTTACCGGCTACCAGGCCCCAGTTGATCGCGCCTACGTGGTGCTCGCGCGCGATCGGCAGGATCGTGTCGAACGTGCTGCCGATGTTGCGGGCCATGTATTCAGTGCAGATCAGCGGGCGGTGGTATTGCTCCAGCATCTTCACATGGCGCTCAAAATCCTCTGGCCATCCGTAGTCGTGAAAGCTGATGACGTCGGACTGCTCAATCTGGATGCGCGCCACTGGTGGCATTGTCGCAAGCGAGCTCCAGTCGCCATGCCACAGGCCGCTGGTGAGCGGCTGCGTGGGATGCGCTGCACGGGCCCACGTGAAAACCTGCGGTAGCAGGCCGAGAATGATCTCGTTTTTGTTTTTAGGGTCTCCTTTGGCGTAGGAGCTGTCGTTGCCATTGTCCGGCTCGTTCCAAAGATCCCACGCAAGAATGCGAGGGTCGTTGGCGAATGCGCCCACCACGCCCTTCACGTAGCTTTCGAGGCGCGGATACTGCGCGGGATCAATGAGAATCGCCGTGCCGGGCGCCTGGACCCAGCCTGAGTTGTGCACACCGGGAATTGGCGGGTGCTGCGGACCAAGCTTCGGATTCGGGTCCCAGCACGAGTCGAAGAGCACAAACACCGGACGGATATGATGGCGCGCCGCGATGGCCAGGAACGCATCGATGCGCTGCGCAAATCCCTTCGGGTCCTGCTCCCACAGCAGGTTGTGGAGAAACACGCGCATGGTGTTCATGCCGATGCCTTCAGCCCAGCCCAGCTCGCGGTCAATAGTGGCGGGATCCCATGTATCGGCCTGCCACATCTCCAGTTCGTTGATGGCGGTGGAAGGCAGGAAGTCCGCGCCCACCGGCCACGGCTGCTGCGCGTACCATGCGTTGGCCTGCGCCTCGGTCCAGCGCTCGCCCTTACCAGCAGGCTGCTGGCCGCCGAGTCCAGTGGAGAGTGCGATAAGCAACGCTAATGCGGCAATGCAGCGGAAGGGCTTCAACTCAGGCAGGCGCATGGGGACTCCTTCAAAACAAGGGCAGGAGCATTTTAACCGGGACGGGCAAGGCTCGTCGTTTCGAAGCCAAGCAACCGCGCCTGCATGCTAGATTTGCGTCATGCGTTTAGTCCGAAATCTCATTCTGTCGACCCTGCTTCTGATGTTCCTGACGGGCATCCAAGTCAAGGAAATCCAGGCCCAGCCTACGCCTCCGCAGGCGGCCCACAGCTACACGGCCGCGCGCCAGGCGGAACTGACCCAGCAGTTCTCCGACTTCCTTTCGATCCCCAATGTTGCCGCCGATCCGGCCAGCCTGCGCAAGAATGCCGAGTTCCTGCTTGCCCAGCTCAAGGCGCGCGGCGCAAACGCGCAATTGCTGACCGCACCCGGACTGCCGGCAACCGTTCCTCCGCTGGTCTGGGGCGAGTTCCGGACTCCCGGCGCCGCGCGAACCCTCGTCTTCTACGCGCACTACGACGGCCAGCCCGTAACGCCCTCGGAATGGGGCACCGGCGCGCCCTTTACGCCTGTGATCAAGCAAGTGGATGGCGAACCGAGAATCTACGCCCGTGGCGCCGGCGACGACAAGGCCGCCATCTTTGCGCAGCTCACCGCGTTGAGCGCATTGCAGGCCGCGCACATCGCACTCAAGGAAAACATCCGCTTTGTCTGGGAGGGTGAAGAGGAGGCCGGCTCAGGCCACCTGGAGCAGATGCTCATGGCCAATCGCAACCTGATTGAAGGCGACCTGTGGCTGGTTTGTGACGGGCCCGTTGACCAGACTCGCCAACAGAGTTTGGCCTTCGGCGCGCGCGGTGACGCCCACTTGCAGATCACTGTTTACGGACCGGCGCATCCGCTGCACAGTGGACACTACGGCAACTGGGCTCCTAACCCGGCCATGATGCTGGTTCAACTGCTGGCCGGCATGAAGGACGCAAACGGCCATGTGCTCATTCCCCATTTCTACGACGGGATCGTTCCGCTTGGTCCCGTCGAACGGCAGGCTCTGGAATCAGCGCCTGCGAACGATGAAATGCTGCGCAAGGAATTTGAGCTGGGCCATACCGACGGCGGCGACAAACATCTGCTCGAGCTGCTGAACGAGCCTTCGCTGAACATTAACGGCATCTCTTCAGGCCAGACCGGCGCCCGCGCCGCCAACTCGATTCCGCACACGGCAACCGTCGACCTCGATCTGCGCCTGGTGGTGGGCGTCGACGGCAAAACGCAACAACAGCGAGTCATCGATTATGTCCGCTCGCAGGGCTTTTTTGTTACTAGCGCGGAGCCGACTCGCGAAGAATTGCTTTCTCATCCGAAGGTCGCGTTCATTCAGGCGGACCAAACGGAGGCCGCATCGCGCACACCGATGGATCTGCCCATTGCCGCAGATGTGATTCAAGCCGTCAAAAGCGCACGCGGCAAAGTGATCCTGATTCCAACCATGGGCGGCACCGTGCCCCTTGAGGTGATGGAGCGCGCCGCCCACACCCGCACCATCACCGTGCCGATCGCCAACCACGACGACAATCAGCATGCCGCGAATGAGAACCTTCGCCTACAGAATCTTTGGGACGGCATCGAGACCATGGCCGCGCTTATTGCAATGCCGTAGTTGGTGTGGGCCGCGATTCTATTCGCCGGCTAACTGCTCCAGCAAGGTGTCGAAGTCTTCCAGCTTGGCGTATTCGATAATTACCTTGCCACGGCCGTTGCGATCTTCGATTGATACCTTGAGTCCCAGCGCGCGCTGCAACCGCTCCTGGACTTCGCGGACGTTCGGGTCGACCGGTGGCTCCGGCTTGGCGTCTTTTTTGGCAGCCCGTTCGGGATGCAACAGGCCCTGGACGTAGGTCTCTGTTTGGCGAACAGAAAGCGAAAGTCCAACGATCCGCTGCGCCGCTTTCTCCATCTCTTCCGCATGTTCAAAGGCCAGCAGAGTGCGTGCATGGCCGAAGCTCAGCGCACCGGACTCGACTCGCTCCTGTACCGAGGCCGGCAGACGCAGCAGACGGAGGAAGTTGGCCACCGTGGCGCGATCTTTTCCTGTGCGCACCGCCATCTGCTCCTGGGTCATGTGAAATTCGCGCGAAAGCCGCTCGAAGGCGCGCGCCTGTTCCATGGGGTTCAGGTCTGCGCGTTGCAGGTTTTCGACGATAGTGATCTCCATCGCCTGCTCGTCGGAGACCTGGCGCAGGATGGCGGGGATGGTCGTCTTGCCGGCAAGCTGCGAAGCGCGCCAGCGGCGCTCACCGGCAATGAGCTGAAAGCGGCCATTAGCCAGCGGACGCACCAGGATCGGCTGCACCACCCCGTTCGAGCTGATGGAAGCAGCCAACTCCGCCAACTGCTCCTCGTTGACATGAGTGCGCGTTTGGAATGGGTTGCGGTCGATCTCATCGAGAGGGATTTCGCGGGGCTTTCCGCCCTCCGATTCTGCAACGGGTGCGGGCGTCTGTACCCGCGGGAGAAGTGAGTCCAGCCCTTTGCCAAGGGCGCGGCGTTTTGGATCAACTGCGGCAATGCTCATCATTCAAATCCTTACTTCCAAAATCATCGTGGCTTGAAAAAGCACGTACGTAAAAGAAACTGCAATGGCCAGAATTCAAAAAATGCTCTGAGAATGGCTGCTCAGGAATATGGCCAGAATCGGACTTCCTGGCGCGCTGCGGGGACTGGCGCCGCTTTTTTCTTTGCGGCACTGCGCGGGCTTTCAATGTGATTGCGCGCCAGATACTCGCCCGCCAGTTCAAAATAAGCATCCGATCCGCGGGAGCGGGGATCGTAGAGCGCTACTGGCTTGCCGTGGCTGGGCGCCTCCGCCAGGCGCACATTGCGTGGAATCACGGTGTTGAAGAGCCGCTCGCGGAAGTACTCCCGCAATGTTTCGGAGACCTGTTGGGCAAGATTGGTGCGATCGTCGTACATGGTAAGCAGGACGCCCTCGATTGTGACATCGGGGTTGAAGGCGGCGCGCACTCGCTCCAGGGTGGAAATGAGTTCGGAGACGCCCTCGAGCGCGAAGTACTCGGCCTGCATGGGGACCATCAGGGAGTTGGCGGCCACCAGGGCGTTCAGCGTGAGCAGGTCGAGCGCCGGCGGGCAGTCGAGGATTATCAGGTCAAAACGTTCCTGAATGGGCTGCAATGCATTGCGTAGGCGGAGCTCGCGGCCTTCGGCGCCGGCCAGTTCGATGTTGGCGCCGATCAGATTTTTCGAGCCTGGCAGCAGAAAGAGAGTCTCAATGCTGGTGGGAAGGATGACCTGGAGCGCGGGCGAATCACCCATGAGGACGTCATAAATGGAATGACGGTTGTCATCGCGCTGAAAACCGAGACCGGAAGTGGCGTTGGCCTGCGGATCGCAGTCGACGAGCAGGGTTTTGAGCCCTTCGAGCGCGATGCAGGCGGCGAGATTGATGGCAGTAGTAGTTTTGCCAACCCCGCCCTTTTGATTCACAACGCCGAGTATTTTTCCCATGGCAATCAAGAGTAACGGGAAGGAGGCGTCTCGGGTAGTTCATTCGATTGTGGAGAACGAGTCCAAGCTGTGGAAAGCGTCCGGGGCATCGGGGGAGCGGGAGCGTGGAATCGCTTGAAGGGTAAGGAGTTGCGCGCGAGGATCTCGGAGGGCGCGGAGGTGGGGTGGAAAGGGGTCCTCGGTGGAAAACTCCTGTGATTTGGGAACGAAAAAGATGTGGATTGGAGTGGCGATTCCGTTCTCGTATCGTGCCCATTTTGGGAAAAGTGAAGCAATGTTCCACGTGGAACAATTCCCGTTTTAGACTTGTTTCCCTGATTGTTCCACGTGGAACAATGGACGGTTGAAAGCAAGCCGACAGCTAGGCCGAGGCTGGGTGCGTGGCTTCCTCTCCAATTGCCAGCACCCGGTCGGCGCTGCCGGGCAGCAAAACCTCACCCTGCCACGAGAATGCCGCACCGGCAGCAGTCTGAAGACTCCTCAACTCCGCGCTTGTCGTCATCAGAACAAGCCATCCGCCAGATCCAACCAATTGGGCCGCCACCCCGGCCGCATGCTCCATCCGGTCCACAGCACGAAGCGTTACGCAATCAAAACTGTCCTTCATCAGTTCTGCCCGCCCGCCGAAGACCTCAGCGCGCAAATCCAGCACTCGAATCGCCTCTTGAAGGAACGCCGCCTTTTTCCCCTGGGACTCGGCAAGTGTCACCGCGATCTCAGGACGGCAGAGCGCGATCGGCACTCCAGGGAATCCTGCGCCGGAACCGAAATCAAGCAGGGTTCGAATTCCTTGTGGCAGAGCCAGGGCGCAGGCGATGGATTCGATGAAATGACGGGTGAGAATACCCTCCTCGTCGCGAATCGCCGTAAGGTTAATCCGAGCATTCCAGCGCATCAGCAGCCCCAGGTAATCCTCGAAGCGCTGACCCAAAGCTGGATCAAGCGGAACAAGGGAAGCCTTGGCCAACAGCGCATTGAGCCGCTCGGCAACGGAAGTGGGGTCCTGACTCATCTCCGCCGTCATGGTTTGAGCTGCGCGGCGACCGATTCTTCAATCCGGCGCGGCGCCCATTTCTCAGCTGCGCTGACAAACGCCGCAAAGATCGCTCGCGAGAATGCGCTTTCAGAGTAGGTCCGTTCCGGATGCCATTGCACGGCTACGACAAAATGGTCGGTTGAATCCAACTCGACTGCCTCAATCACCCCATCCTCAGGGGAGACTGCGCTGATCAGGAGGTTGTCGCCCGGAATACGGACCGCCTGATGATGGCTGGAATTCACTTGAACGGTTCCCTGCTCACTGGGCGGTAAAATCCCAGCCAGAATGGAGCCCGGCTCAATCCGAACCGGATGAGCCTCGACGGCCTCGCTGCCTGGTTCATGATCCACTGAAGTCTTCAGGTCTTGGATCAGCGAACCGTTTCGCCAGACATTCAAGTTCTGGATTCCGAAGCAAATGCCCAGGATCGGCTTGTGCAGATTGAAGGCATCCTGGAGCAGCAGCTCGTCCACGGCTGTGCGGGCGGGGTCCGGATCGGCGCACTCGGGAATTCGATCTTCGCCAAATCTTTGTGGGTCCACGTCGTGAGGGCTGCCCGGAAGCAATATCCCGTGCACACCCGCCAATTGCTGGGCCACGCGATCCGGTCGCTCATGGGCCGACACCACAACCGGCTCAGCGCCAGCGGCCTGCAGGGCGGCAAGGTAGTCAGGCAGCGAACGCTGGTTGTAGGCGGGGTCGCTGCCTGTAGGCTCGGGGATTGCGATGCGTATCGGCATATCAGAATAAGAACAGAAACCAGAGCACGAGAACAGACATCAGTGTATGGCTGGTGGACTATCGCTGGAAATGGAAGCCAACGACAGGCCCCACTAAGCCAGGGACACGGCCGCTTCTGACTCGGCGGGCTCGGTACGGCCGCGCAACTGCTGGATCGCGTCGCGCAGCTTCCCGGTCAGCTCTTCGGTCTGGCGCGGCGTCATTCCCTTGGTCTCAATAGGCTCACCCGCGGTGAGGATCAGGTGACTTGGATACAAGTGCCGCGTATGAATCGGCAACAGATCATAGACCCCGCTCAGCGCAATGGGAACCAGAGGAACCTGGGCGCGAATCGCGAGGTAGGATGCTCCGGACAGAAAGTTCTGCAACTCGCCGGTAGGTGTCCGTCCTCCCTCGGGAAAGACAAAGAGCGGCATTCCCGAGCGCAGCGCCTTGACGCCAATTCCCAGGCTGGAGAGCGTTGCGTGCGGATTGTTGGTGTCGATCGGAATCTGTCCAGATCGATCTAAGTACCATCCTATGAATGCGATAGGCCACAATTCCTTCTTCGCCAGAATGCGAAACTGGAAGGGAAGCGAAGCAAAAATCACCGGCGTATCCATGTACGAGGTGTGATTGGACGCATAAACGGCCACCGGGCTCTTGCGGAGATTTTCCGCGCCGCGAATCTCGAGGGAGCAGCCTGTCCCCCAAACCAGAATTCGCGCCCAGACACGTGCAATGTTGTGCTGAATTCGCCCGCTCTTGTCGACGAGCGACACAAGCAACGAGGTCGATGCACAAACCACCGTGACCAACGTCATGAACGGAATCTGGATTACATTGGTGCGCCAGCGATGGAACCGGGGCAACGGATTGGGACGCGCGCTCACGATTCCTTGCTCCTTGAAGCTAGCTGAGGTGATCCGATCTGAGAGTCGGTCTGCCTGGCGAGTAACAGAGTGCGCGCCTCGCCGACCAGGTACACCGACCCCGAAACCACGATCTGGCCAGCTGGCGAAGACTGCTGACGAATCTGCACTGTGGCAAGCTCGATAGCCTGGCTAACGGATTCGGCTTTCACCGCCGGCGTTCCGGTAACGATGGCCGCGGCCAGCAGGTCGTCGAGCGAAGCTGCGCGGGCAGAATGGATGGGCGCAAGGATGACCTGGTCAAAAATCGGGAAAAGGATCTGCGCCATCTCGCCGACAGGCTTATCGCGCAAGCAACTGAAGATCAGGGTGCGCGGGTGCTGATTGGGCAGGGCACTCAGCCCGGCGCGCAGGGCCCATGCGCCGGCAGGATTGTGCGCCACATCCAGAATCCATTCAATGCCATCTCTTTCGATGTGCTCCAGGCGCGCCGGCCAGCGCGTCTGGCGGATCCCATCGGCAATCGCAGCAGGTGTGACGGGAAAGCGGTGATTCGTGGCCAGCTCAAGGGCCGAGGCGACGGCCAGCGCCAGGTTGCGATGCTGGTGCGCGCCGGTCAGCGGGGAATCAACCTCAATCTCCTCGCCGAGCGCTTCGATGCGATATGAACCAGGCAAACCGCTCTCGATTCTCGGCATATAGGGCACAGCGCTCACACCGCGCACATCCAGATCGGCTGCCACTTCCCCCAGAACCTGATTTGCCTCGGGATGTTGCGGCAACGTGATCAGAGTGCCGCCGCGGCGCAGAATACCTGCTTTTTCGCGGGTAATCGCGCCGATGGTCGAGCCAAGCCACTCGGTGTGATCAAGTGAAATATCGGTGATCACCGAGAGCAGCGGATCGACAATGTTAGTGGCGTCCAGTCGCCCGCCCATCCCCACTTCAAGTACAGCGATATCGACATTGGCCTCGGCAAAAAACAGCAGCGCCTGGGCGGTGAGGATCTCAAAGAAACTGGGAAGCAGCGGCAGACTCCCATCAAGAACCAGCTGCTGCGCGGCATCGTGCACACGGAAGTAGAGGCCGGCAAACTCATCGTCGGTGACCTCCATGCGATCGAGGCGGATGCGCTCATTCACGCGCGCCAGGTGCGGCGAAGTGTAGAGCCCGGTGCGCATTCCGGAGGCCGTCAGAATAGACGCGAGCGTGGCCGCCGTCGAACCCTTTCCGTTGGTTCCAGCGATCAGCACCGAGGGAAAACGACGATGCGGATCGCCCAGTGCAGCCAGCAGCACGCGAATCTCTTCAAGCGAGAACTTGCGCCGTGGCTGGCCTGAAGCCGAATAGAGCTCGGGCACCATGGCGTTGAGTTGTTCGATGGCTGCGGCGTAAGACATGGAAAGAACAGTATAGAAGAAACGGGCTCACTGGACAGTGATCAACGCCCCAGCAGTAGTTGCAGAGCTTCGCGCGCATTTTGCAGGCAGTCGCGGGCTTCGTCTTCAGAGAGCAAACCACGATGAACCGCCCTCTTCCCAATGTCGTTCACCTGGTTGGCGAGACGTGGAAACTCGGGATCGATTCCTGTGAGCTTGAGGTTGTTGTTGACCTCGTGCAGCAGGTTTCCAAGCGTTGCGGTGTTGCGGTAACGAGTAAGAACCATGCGGGCTAGAGACTCAGGAAGCTTTTGCCGGACAGCTTCCTCCAGCACTGACCGGCACATCACGGCGCAGGCTGTAAACAGCCCAAAGAAATAGCAGCGAGTCGCTTCGTCGAGGTAACGATCGGCCTCCTCTGAGCTGGGCGCGGCCACCTCGCACTCGCGCAGGTGTGTGGCGCGCAACACGGCCGGCTCCACAAGTTCCAGTAACTCCATGGCAAACGCGGCACGCAATAGATCATTCTGCTGTGAATCCAGTGCGCGCTGAATCTCCTGCCACGCAGGCGTGAAAGCGCTTTCGCCCACCTGCTGGAGCCGCGTCAGAGAAGTGAGCCGCTGGCGAGCATGCTGAATGAAGCCCTGGCGCATCTCGTGCCCCAGCATCCGCCAGCCGGTCACAAAGCCGGTAGGGTCCTTCTGGTATCGGGCCCAGAGCTCGTCATAGACAATGCCGGGAAGCACGTCGTGCAACTGCGCAAAGCGGCCGGTTCTGGCCAACTCCGAGATGGCCTCGCAGAACTCCCGCCCCGGCGCACCATCCTCCGACATATGCAGCAGTTGGTCTTCAAGACGGCCGATGTCGATGGTCATCGCCAAAGTTCCCTTCTCTATGCAAGCTTAGGGCCTTGAGAAACCAACTGAGATATTTGTCTGAGCAATCTGCGCTGGCGTGGTGCTGCATTGGGAAGTTAAACCGCAAATCATGATCCGTGGGAATGGAATTCGCCCACGCCTTCTTCTTTGTCTTTTCCCTATTTGTGGCCTCCGTTTGTGAAAGGTCTGGATCGGCCCTCACTTGTGCAGGACGCGTCCTCTTGAAGCCCTTTATTCATGCGGTGCTGGACGCACTTTTCACACAACCCATCCGCTTTGCACAGCCCTTTTCCAAGCGCCTGTGGGAGTGGTGGGAAACTAGTACTGCTTTGCCTGGGTTCGGTGCTACATTTCCAAAACTCCTGAATTGCACAGCCAGGATTTAGAAAAGCGGTCGAATAGCCAAGTTGCTCGGCCTGAAACAGTTTCCCCTGATTTCCACTTTTCCGGCTTGAACTACGGGTACTACTGTCTTTTCTATATAACTCTTATCCTTTTCCTCACTACCCGTCACGCACTTGAATCGCTATGCACAGAATCAGCTTGAACTGCGCCACGGGGGCAATTTTCACCGTTCCAGCTTGTCTTGATCGCGAGGCGCCTGAACGAGAGTACGCGGAATCCAGAGATGGAACCCTGTTTTCCACGTATATCTTCACGCGGAGATGAATACAATCAAGAAGTAGAAAAGACAGCCACTTCCGCCGGGCGGCAATGTGTTGTAGAGTGTGGCCAGTGCGGGAAGTTGGTTTCGAGGGCGAGGTGGCCTTAATGCCGATCGTGGAAACCGAAATCGAGAAGCCTATCTCGCAGGGGGAAGCGATGGAGATTACTGTAAGTCGCCAGGACCTGGTCAAGGAACTCACCGCCACGCAAAGTGTGGTGGAGCGCAAGACCACTATTCCGATTCTGTCGAACTTTCTCATCGAAGCGGACGGTGACCGGTTGAGTATCACCGCGACCGATCTCGATCAGGCTATTCGCACCAGCGCCGCGGCCAAGGTGAAGAAGCAAGGCTCGTGCACCATTCCGGCGCGCAAGCTCTATGACTACATCAAGCTGCTGCCCGATGGAGACATCTCGATCAAGCTGCTTGAGAATCACTGGGTGCAAATCCGGTCGGGCCGCTCCAACACCAAGATGGTGGGCATGGCGCGCGCCAACTTTCCCCAGGTGCCGGAGTTCCCAGCTGTCGCCGCCACCAGCATTTCCACGCTGGCGCTTAAGACGCTCATCGGCCGCACCATCTTCGCCATCTCCAATGAGGAATCACGCTACACCCTCAACGGCGCCTTGCTGGTGATCAAAGCGGAGTCGCTGGCTATGGTTGCCACTGACGGTCACCGTTTGTCGTACGTCGAGAAGCCGAATGAAATTCTCGAAGGGATCAGCGGCGAGAAGCGCGTACTGATTCCGCGTAAGGCGCTCCAGGAGCTCTACCAGTTGCTGGCAACCACCGATGTGGAGAAGGTGGAGTTTGCCGATGACGAACATACCCTGTTCTTCCGTGTCGGCTATCGCACACTGAGCACTCGTAAGCTTTCCGGCCAATTCCCCAACTTCGAAGCGGTCATGCCCCGCGACAACACAAAATTCGCCGTGGTGCGGTCGAGCGAGCTTTCCGCGGCCATCCTGCGCGTTGCGCAATTCGCTGATGAGCGATCCGGCGCGATCCGCCTCCGCCTTGAAGGTAATGAGCTCAAGATCAGTTCCAGCTCCACTGAGTCCGGCGAGAGTGAAGACACCATCGACACGCCCTATGCCGGCGACCCCATCGTCGTCGGATTCAACTCGGGCTACATCCTTGACTTCCTCAAGGCGCTGGGGAACGAGGGCGAAGTGCGGCTGGAGTTCAAGGATTCTCAATCAGCCGGCCAGATGCGCCCCGAGGATCCAGATGCCGAGTACAAGTACCGCTATGTGCTGATGCCGATGCGCATCTGAGAAATGGAACAACGGAACGAACAGCAGCCCGGCATCTCTGCCGGGCTGCTGTTTTTGCGGGCACGAGGCATCGGGCCACAGGGGCGGACGCATCTGCAGGTCAATTGTATTCATTTTAGAATCCATTTCAGAATCCATGTCCAGAAAAGCAGCCAATACACTTTTTCATAACCTAATCCGCAATACAGGATTAAGGACCGGCAAAACAGGCACCTCGATGGACGGGCGAACAGCTCCAGATTGTTTAATTTGCGACGAAAACCCTTTCAAATGCAACGGCGAGAGAAAATTCTCCGGTTTGGCCCCTGACTTGCATTAAAAAACGCAAACGCACTGCTGGCCCCGCTTTTTTCCGTAAATTTATGTATCTCCCAGGCGGATTTGATTGTGCCAGTTCCTCCACTTTTTGTGGCTTGGCCCATTCGATTAACTTTCGAAAACCCGCCCTGGCGGTGTTCTAGAGGAGATTCTGATGTATCGAGTACCAAAGAATTTGCTGTCTCTGGGACTAAGAACGAGTGGTTTTAACCCATGGGGTGGCAACCGGCGCAACCTATCCGTTTCTTCTGAATTCACCTTCCCGAGGACTGTTGGCATGAAAAATCTGAATTTCTGGCGCACTGCCGCCATTGTTTCCACCATCGTTGCCGCGTGCCTTTGCGCTTCCGCAGCCGACGTAAATGGCCGCATCAAGGGAACGGTTACTGACCCAGCCGGCGCGGTAGTAGCACACGCTACGATCACCGCCATCAACAAGGATACGGGCGTGAAGACCGTCATCACCTCCCAGGCGGATGGTGAGTACCTCTTCCAGCAGCTCCCGGTGGGAACCTACAGCATCACAGCCACCGCTCCCGGCTTCAAGGCTTTCACGGCCACGGGCATCGTGCTCACCATCGACCAGGAATATGTTGAGACCATCAAGATGACGGTCGGCTCTACCACCGAGGTTGTTTCGGTCGAAGCCGATACCGTGCAGGTCAACACCACTGAAATGGAGCTCAGCAACATCGTCGACTCCACACAGTTGGTTGAGTTGCCCTTGATGGATCGTTCCTTCCAGGAACTGGAGCTCACCGAGCCCGGCGTGCAGGCATCCAGCGATCGCTTCGGCGGCGCTTACTCAGTCAGCGGCGGCCAGACCCAGCAGTCTGAGTACCTGGTCAACGGCGCCGACACAAATGACATCGCGTTGAATACCCTGGTCGTCGCGCCCAATCTGGACGCCATCGGCGAGTTCAACTTGATTGAAGGTTCGCTCAACGCGGAGTATGACCGTAACTCAGGCGGCATTGTCAGCGCCACCATCAAGCAGGGTTCGAACAAGTTCCACGGCGACGCCTTCGAGTTTTATCGCGACACTTTCATGAACTCGCTGAGCTACTTTGAAAAAGGCCCGACGGCCAGCGGGACTGGACAGTGGACCGGTCAGAACAGCGCCTTCCATCAGAATATCTTCGGTGGCACCGTGGGCGGCCCGATCTTCAAAAACAAGCTGTTCTTCTTCGGCGCCTTCCAGGGAACGAAGGAACGGACGCCGAGCACAGCTAGCAACGTGGTCTACTCATCCGGCCAGGTCAGCAGCGGCAACTTCCAGGACGATCTTACCGGCTCCCTTGGCTACACCTTCAGCTCCAACCCCATCCCCGGGACCATCACCATCCCCGGTTGCACCACCGCCGGAGAGACTTGGGCTCAATGCCTCGGCTCTGGAAATGGCGGACTGAACGGCATGGTGCCCACCGGCTCTTACAACTCGATTGCCAGCGCGCTGGCAGCCAAATATGTTCCTTCAGCCAACCAGGGCTCCAATGGCTACTTCACCAACGGCGTTGAACCCCAGACGGACTACCAGGAGATCGGCCGCCTCGACTATTCGTTCAACCCCAAGAACCAGATCACGTTCCTGGGCCTGATTGACAAGGACGCCGACACCGAAACCCTTGGGTTTACCGGTGCGAGCCTCCCTGGCTTCGGCGAGAAGGATAGCTGGACGATTCAGCAGTACACCTTCGACTACGTCAAGCAAATCGGCAGTTCCGAGGTGAACGACCTCGCCGCCCACTGGACGCGCTTCAACTGGTCCGTTGTGTTTCCCGAAACCCTCATTGATCCCTCCAGCCTCGGCTTTAACATCGTCCCCGAGGTTGCTGCCGGAGCCCAGGTTCCCGTCATCAGCGTGGCCGGCTTCTTCACACTCGGTTTCAGCAACAACGGCCCTCAGCCCCGTATCGATCAGGTCTACCAGTTGGACGACACGTTCTCCAAGATCGTGGGACCGCACTCCTTCAAGTTCGGATACGACGGCCGCCGTTTCAACGTCACCAATCCCTTCGGCGCCAGAAACAACGGCAGCTTCAGCATCAACACTGGCGGCGCCTACTCTTCCGGTGACCCCTCGCTCGACTTCCTGCTCGGCGTTCCAGCCAGCTACAGCCAAGGCAGCGGTGCTGAGATCGAAGCCCAGGCGTTCCTCAACTACGTTTTCGCACAGGATAGCTGGAAGCTTACTCCCACTCTGACCATGGACTACGGCCTGGGCTACTCGATCGATACCCCGCTGGATAACCATCAATATGGTGGCGAAGCGGTCATCTGCCTTATCCCCGGCCAGACTTCCACAGTCTTCACCACCGCTCCAGTGGGTCTCAACTACCCCGGAGATCCAGGCTGCGGCAACTCCGGCCAGGCTTTCACCCGCCATACCGAGTTTGGCCCTCGCCTGGGTTTTGCCTGGGCTCCTGATCTCGGCAAATTCTCCGGCGGCCCTGGCAAGTTCGCCATCAACGCCGGCTTCGGCATCTACTATGACCGCACAGAAGAAGAAACCGCACTGCAGACGCTGGAGAGCCCTCCCTTCGGCCTCGGCTCGGCCGGTGCGCAGGATTACGACGGTGGTACACCTGGCTTTGCCAATCCCTGGCAGGATTTGAACACAGGCAAGACATTCAACAACAAGTTCCCCTTCACTTTCCCCAAAAAGGGGCAAGTCATCAACTACGCACCCTATGAGCCCATTGAAACCAGCACCTTTGCTCCCGGATTCCGCGCTCCGTACGCAGAGAACTTCCAGCTCTCCGTCGAGCGCGAATTGCCCAGCAAGATTGCGGTCCGGGTGAGCTATGTAGGCTCTCTCGCGCGCCACAATCAGGCCACATATGAGGGTAACTATGAGACGGCAGCCGGTCACGCCGCTTGCCTCTCGGGCAATGAAACCGAATTCGGCCTTTCATGCGCGTCTCCGGTGTCGAACTTCAACCAGTTGCAGGCCTACTACTTCCCGCAAAACACGGTGGCTGGCTCCATCGATCCCAATACGGGGAACACGGGCTTCACCGCCGTTGGTGAGGTTGGTTCAGTGGCATCGTCCAGCTATCACGCTCTGCAGGCCAAGGTCAGCAAGGGCCTTACCCATGGGCTTAGCTTCCAGGTTGCCTACACCCTGGCACACTCATTGGATACCGGCTCGAGCTTTGAAAACACCGGCTTCGGTGGCACCCGCGGTTACAACGAATTCGATCCGGCGGCCAACTACGGAAACTCAGCCTTCGACGCGCGTCAGCGTGTCGTCTTCTCTCCCATCTACACCATTCCTACCAAGAGCGGCAGCAGCCCCTGGTCGCCGTACAACCTGGCGATCTCCGGATGGCAGATTACCGCCATTAGCACTTTGGCAACCGGATTCCCATACGATGTCTCCTACGGCGGCTTCGATTCCTCCAACTCTCTATGGTGCTCGGTTTACGTGACCTACTATGCGTGCCCGGACACGGTGAATCAAGTTGGCGGGTTGGTCCGCGAAAACCCCCGCGTTCGCCTTCAGTCCCTCGGCTTGGGTTCGCAGTGGTTTAGCAACGCAGGCAGCCCGAGCTTCACCCCTGAAGTGATTGGAACCTTTGGCAACGAATCCCGCGACAAGTATCACGGACCTGGGATTAACTTCACCAACCTCGTTCTCGCCAAGAACTTCAAATTGGGCTCGGACAACCTCTATCGCCTCCAGGTTCGTTTGGAAAGCGACAACGTCTTCAACCACACGCAGTTCAATCTCCCCTCCGGCGGTTATTCGCAGGGTGAGACCGACGGCGGAATCGGCCTCGGCGGCATCTTCGGAAGCGGCGCCGCTCGCCAATCGCAGCTCGCAGCGAAGTTGTACTTCTAACCTTCGCACCTGAAACCGAATCAATAGAAAGGGCGCTCAATCGAGCGCCCTTTCTATTTGCTGCGAACAGGATGTGCGGATTGCTGCTGCAAGACTGTGTTCAGGTTTTCAGGCCACCGACTGCGCTTCAAGAAAGTTCAGCGCGCGGATGAGATAGGCCTTCAAATCCTTGCGATGCACAACCGCGTCAAGAAAGCCCTTTTCAAGCAAAAACTCGGCGCGCTGAAAACCTTCCGGCAATTTCTGGCGAATGGTCTGCTCAATCACGCGCGGACCGGCGAACCCAATCAGCGCGCCCGGTTCTGCGATGTTCAGATCCCCCAGCATGGCGAAGCTTGCTGTCACGCCCCCGGTGGTGGGATCGGTGAGCACGCAGATATAAGGAACCTTCGCTTCATCCAACTGGGCAAGTGCGGTGGAAATTTTGGCCATCTGCATCAGGCTGGCGATGCCTTCCTGCATGCGCGCGCCGCCAGAGACAGCAACCACAATCAGCGGCTTGCGGCTCACGCGCGCGCGATCGACGGCGCGGGCAATGGTTTCACCCACCACGGCGCCCATCGAGCCGCCGGCAAAGGCCCATTCCATAGCGCTGAGAATGACCTGGTGCGGTCCAAGCCGGCCGACCGCATTGAGGATCGCGTCGTCCAGGCCGGTTGCCTGCTGCGCCTGACGAAGACGAAGCTTATAAGGCTTCATGTCGCTGAAGTTCAGCGGGTCGGTCGAGCGCAGGCCGCGATCCACCAATTCGTAGCCGGGCTCAAGCAGCAAATCAAGGCGCTGTCGCGCCCCAATCTTGAAGTGATGCTGGCACTTGGGGCAGACGTTCAGATTGGCTTCGAGTTCCGCTTTCCAAATTGTCTGGCGGCAGCCCAGGCACTTGGTCCACAGACCCTCGGTGCGAACGTTTCTCTCGCCGGGGTCCGGACCGCCGTTGCCGCCGGGACCAGATTCGTACTCGCCATCATCACGCTTGAACCAGGACATGCACACACCCTCAAATTGAAAATATCAACTGCCGGCAAATTGAAGCCGCCCTGCGGACCGCTGCCTGCTTTCAGTATTCTATGCCGCGCTGGGCAAGGATTCCTTTCTGATAGGCATGTTTCACTTCGCGCATCTCGGTTACCGTGTCGGCCAGTTCCACCAGTAAAGGGTGAGCATTGCGCCCGGTAAGAATAACGTGAACCATCTCCGGACGGCCGCGCAGCGCCTCGGCCACTATCGCGGGGTCGAGCATTCCGTAGCCGATGGCGTAGTTAATCTCGTCCAGAACCACCATGTCCCACTCGCCGGAGTAGATCGCCTCGCGGGCTTCGGCCCATGCGGCCTCAACCAGGCGAATGTCCTCTGGATCCGTCTCCGCGCCGCCCATCTTCACAAAGCCGCGGCCCATCTGCTTCAATTGAAAGCTCGCGCCAAACGCCTGCACCGCGTCCAGTTCCCCGTAGTGCCAGGAGCCCTTGAGAAACTGAAGCATCAGAACCTTCATTCCGTTGCCCACCGCGCGCAGCGCCGTGCCCATGGCAGCGGTCGTCTTGCCCTTGCCGGGTCCGGTGTTGATGAGCAGAAGTCCTTTGCGGGAGTCGGTCATGAAAGGTTACAGATGACAGATGACAGATTACAGTGAAGAGCTGCCAGTGGAAATGACTTCGTGGCACAGTCACGCGTCAACCGGGGGATGGGTTTGCTGTCATCTGTCATCTGTAACCTGTCATCTGCTCAGTGCCCTGCGTGATACGGGTGGCCAGTCAGTATTGTATATGCCCTGTAGAGCTGTTCCGCCACCACCAGGCGCGCAAGAGCGTGGGCCAGGGTCATTGGCCCGAGAGACAGCAGCAGATTGGCCCGGTCGCGGGCGGCCTGCGACCAGCCGCTGGCCGGCCCGATTGCGAACAGAATATGCTGAGCGCCCTCGTCCCGCCGCGAACCCAGCCAGGCCGCAAAGGCCTCCGAGGTCATCGAACGGCCGCGGCTATCCAGCAGGACTGCAACCGCCGGCACCCGGCCCTGCTGCTTCCCGAGCCATTCCATCAGCGCATCTTCGGTTCGGAATACCTCAGTCTTGCAGCGAGCAAACGATGAGCAGCGGTCGAGGTAAATCTGCGTCAGGCCGTCGACCTCGTCTCTGGAGCCGGGCCTCCCGCCCACATGGGCAAGCGTGAGTTGCATGGGGAGGAGGATACCGCAAAACCGGTTCAGCGAGAGGCGCGTAGACGCAACAAAGGACAAAAAGTTTCGCCAGTTTTCAGAATTGTAACCAAATTGTCTCCGCAATTGCGTATACCCGACCCAAATCCGCGCCGGAGGCAAAAATATAACCCGCTTATTTTCAACAATTAACAATTTTTTTCAGCGAAAGCTAAAAATGGCACCCCGCATGCATCTGTTCCAACCAATTACTATCCAGCACTTCCCACTTTCCCGTCAGGGATATTCGGTTTCATTTAAGCGCTTCAACCAATTGATCTTCAAACAAGACCATAGGGCTTTCCCTTTAGCCAAGCGGGCTTCGCTTTAGGAACTTTGTTTTCGCAAAGTCAGACCATTCAACAACCAAGGAGAGTCATGCAATGACAAAGCTTAAATTGCTACGGTGGACGCTACTCACCGCCATGCTTCTGTCTATCACTAGTTTCCATGCCACCTTAGGGTTTGGCCAGGCGACAAGCGCCGGCACAATCGTCGGCGTGGTTGAAGATCAGAGCGGCGCGGTCGTCCCCGGCGCGACAATTACTCTTATCGAATCCACAACCAACAGCCAGCTCACCACAACGTCCAGCAAAACCGGCCAGTATGCATTCGTTAACGTTGCGCCGGGCACATACACCATCACCGCCAGCAAATCCGGCTTCGAGCTGGACAAGATCGCTGGCCAGGTCGTAGCGGTTGGCACGCAGGCCACAGCGAATTTCAAATTGCACGTCGGCAGCGCGCAAACTACGGTTGAAGTGCAAGCCGCGGGAACCGACCTGCAGACGATCAATGCGACAGTCGGCAGCACGGTTGACCAGGAGGCGATTGCGGAACTTCCCAGCCTTCTTCACGACGCGGGCACCTTTACTACTTTGCAGGCCGGCATCAGCCCCGACGGCAGCGTCGCCGGCGCTGTTGTTGACCAAAGCACGTTCTCGCTCGACGGCGGCAACAACTCCAATGACATGGACGGCAGCATGTCCGTCTACACCGGCTCCTTCGCGGGCGATCCGACCGGCGGCGCCGCTTCCGGCGGCCAGGGACTGGTCACCAGCCCCACAGGCGTTATGCCCACCCCCGCAGACAGCGTGGAAGAGTTCAAGGTGAACGCTACCGGCCAGGGCGCGGACTTTAACAACTCAGCCGGTGCGCAGGTTGAAGTCGTTACCAAGCGCGGAACCAACAAGTGGCACGGCACGGGCTACGAGTATTACCTCGACAACAACTTCAGCGCCAACTACTGGCAGAACAACGCGGCCGACAACGGCGTCACGCCTCCCGCTGACTACCACTACAGCAAATTCGGTTTCGGCGCAGGCGGCCCAATCCTTCCCAAGTTCTGGGGCGGCAAGACCTATGCCTTCGTGCTCTACCAGGGATGGCGCTACCCGAATTCCGAAATCTACTCGCGCTCGGTTCCCTCCGCGGCACTGGAAAGTGGCCTCATCACTGACACCACTACCGGAACCCAGTACAACCTGTCACAAATCGATCCGCGCGGAGTTGGCCTCAACCCGACGCTTCTGGCCATGTGGAAGCAGTACGAGCCGGCCGGGAATGACACCTCCTGCTCCGACCTTAAGGGAACCACCTGCGATGGCATCAACGAGAACGAATTCAAGGGCCAATTGAGCATCCCCTATAAGGACAACTTCCTTGTGGGCCGTGTCGACCACGACTTCGGCGAGAAGTGGCACCTCATGGCCAGCTATCGCTACTACAAGCTGACCAAGGCCGTTGACAACCAGGTCGACATTGGCGGCTTCTTCTCCGGCGACAAGCTCGGCGTGGCGTCTTCCACGGCCAGCCGTCCGCAGCAGCCCTGGTACTTTGTAACGGGCCTTACGACCAACATCACCTCGAAGCTCACCAACGACTTCCATTACAGCTTCCTGCGCAACTACTGGTCGTGGTCTGATGACAACGCCCCGCCGCAGGCCGCGGGCCTGGGTGGAGCGCTGGAGCCTTTCGGCGAATCAACCAACGTCCTCGCTCCCTTCAACGTCAACACGCAGTCCGTCCGCACTCGTTTCTGGGATGGCCACGACAACTTCCTGCGCGACGATCTCACGCTGGTCAAAGGCAACCATCTGCTCCAGTTCGGTGGCCAGTATCAGCACAACTTCAACTACCACGAGCGCTCTGACAACGGCGGCGGCATCAACTTCACTCCCACGTACCAGCTTGGTTCAGGCTCAGGAACCGGCGATGGGAACCTCGACACCTCCGCCTTGCTTCCACAAAACGGATCGACGTATACGACAACAACCGCCGGGAACGCTCGTCTTCTGGCCGCAGCTCTGGGCGTCGTAACGGCGGCTCAAGTCGCTTACACGCGTTCAGGACCCACGTTGGCGCTGAACCCCCCGCTGACCCACGCATTCGACAAGAGCACCATCCCGTTCTACAATACTTATTTCAGCGACACCTGGCACATGAAGCCGTCGTTCACTCTGACCTACGGCATGGGCTGGACCCTGGAAATGCCTCCCACTGAAGCTTCCGGCAAGCAGACTGTTCTGGTGGACGATTCCGACACTCCGGTCAGGACAGTCGACTACCTGGCGGCGCGCAAAAACGCCGCTTTACAGGGCGAGGTCTACCGCCCGGAACTCGGCTTTGCCCTAGTCAGCAACGTGGGCTCCGGCCGCAAGTACCCCTATAATCCGTTCTACGGTTCGTTCAGCCCTCGCGTCGCCGCAGCCTGGAATCCTTCATTTGATGGGGACGGCTTCCTGAGCAAGGTCTTCGGACACGGAGACACGGTCATCCGCGGCGGCTACGGCCGCATCTATGGCCGTCTCAATGGCGTCGACCTGGTCCTGGTCCCGCTGCTCGGCGTCGGCCTCATCCAGCCGGTGCAATGCACGAAGGCACTCGCCTCTGGCGCGTGCGGACCCGCGAATCCAACGCTCGGACCCAACACGGACCCCAACAAGGCGTTCCGCGTCGGCGTCGACGGCGACACGGCACCTTTGTCAGCGCCCAGCGCCACCCTGCCCCAGCCGGTCTATCCCGGGTTTAACAACAGCGAGACGTCGGCAGCTGAGGGTCTCGACCCCGACTTCCGGCCCAACGTCTCCGACACGTTCGATCTGACCCTTCAGCGCAAGCTCAACTCGCACCAGACACTCGAACTTGGTTACATCGGCCGACTCATCCATCACGAGTACCAGCCGGTCAACCTCAACGCGGTTCCCTACATGATGGTTAAGGGTGGACAGGCGTTTGAGAGTGCGTATGCGGCACTCGAAAAGCAGATCGGCTGCGCCACCTCAATCGGCGCATGCGGCGCCGGCGGGCAAGCCGCCGCTGTCGCTGGCGTCACGCCGCAGCCATTCTTTGAGGCAGCCCTTGCAGGCACCGGATATTGCAATGGCTTCTCGAGCTGCACCCAGGCCGTTATGAGTAACGAATTCAATAACCTGGTTGGTCAGGCGGTTTGGAGCATGTGGTCCGATCTGGACAACGGCGGCTTCAACTTTTCCGGCCCCACCATGTTCAACAACGGCACTATCGCCAATCCTGCCATGGCATCCAGCGGTATGGCTCTCAACGCATCCATTGGCTATGGCAACTACAACGGCGGATTCATAACCCTGATCACCCAGAACTGGCATGGCTTCCTGATCCACAACAACTTCACCTACAGCAAGGCGCTTGGTACCGGCGCCGTGGTTCAGGCATCCAGCGAATATGCCCCCAACGATCCATACGACCTCAGCAAGATGTATGGCGTCCAGAACTTCAACCGCAAGTTTGTTTATAACTCCTACATGGTCTGGCAGGATCCCTATTTCAAGGGTCAGCGCGGAGTTCTTGGTCGCGCCCTGGGCGGCTGGTCATTCGCGCCAATCATGACCGCAGGCAACGGCGAGCCGGTCTATTGCAACACCCAGACCGACGCGCAGTCCTTCGGTTCTGCAGACGGCGCCAACTACTTTGACAATGAACAGTGCGTTTTCACCAGCAAGTACTCCAACAGCAGTCACTCGTACTACGGCGTCTCAGGCGGAACCGATCCCTACGGTAACTCGGTCGGAACCGCTGTCGAAGGCGCAGCCAAGGGACAGGAGATCAACCTGTTCAAGAATCCGGTCGCGGTCTGGAACCAGGTTCGCGCTCCTATGCTGGGCATCGACTCCAAGAACCCCGGTGATGGTCCCATCATTGGTATGCCCTACTGGAACGTGGACATGAGTGCGCAGAAGAACTTCAAGGTCTTCGAATCCACAAGCATCACGCTGGGGATCATCGTCACCAACGTGTTCAACCATAACGTTCTGTACGATGGCGGTATGTCGCTCGGGTATTCGGCTGGGTGGGGCGTTGAAGGTACCCAGCTCAACACACCGCGCAATATCGAGTTCGGCATGCGCGCCAGCTTCTAAAACGCATCAAAACGAAAAGGCCGGGAGCGATCGCTCCCGGCCTTTTTATTGCCCCAAAATAGACTGATCTTTTTGAGTGTGATTTTGCCGATTAATTCAGCCAACTGGCGCACAATTGGAATTGTGGATGAGAATCTCCAAACTCGCCGGCGAATCCCGGCAAGCAGGTGCGGTACTCAGCAGCGAGCCCGGAGAAGCGAGCCCGAAGAAGCGAGCCAGGAGAAAAAAACAATCAATTCGTCTTTGATGAATCTTCGCTTCGCTTGCATCTAAGTCACAAATAAATAAGCAGATAGATGCACCCTATTTCATTCTCTTTTTCTTCGCCGAACTCGGCACAATGCGAGACCACCACAAAAAGTCAACAACCGACGGGCGCTTCAGCGTTTCATTCACTCCGGCTCGAGCTACTTCGCGCTGGTCGCGACCTTCTTGACCGCAGCTTTCTTTTTCGCTACAGGTGACTTTTTGGCAACCGGCGCCTTCTTCTTCGTCACCGTCTTAGGCGCAGCCTTGACAGCCGCCGGCTTGGCCTTTGCTGACGCCCTGGTGCGGACGGCGCGTGTCTTCGCTGCGAGCGCAGTCTTCAACTCTGCGTCAAACTCGGCTGGTGTCAGCGGGCGTGCCGACTTCCGCAGCCGCTCAATGTCATAGAATGCGCGGCGCTCCGAGAGAAACACATGGACTACAAAGTCCACGTAATCGAGCAGGATCCAATGGCCCTGTCTGCGTCCCTCAACGGAGTTGGGGACTGCGCCGAATTCCTTCTTGAGGCGATGCTCAACTTCGTCAGCGATGGCAATCGCCTGGCGGTCGTTGGTGGCCGATGTCACCAGGAAAAAGTCGGACAGGCCGGCGTCAATTGGGTCGAGTTCAAGGATGCGGGTGTCTTCGCCCTTCTTGCTTTCACAGGCGGCTGCGGCGGCCTGGACCAGAAGGCGGGTTTGGTGTGCCTGGGTCGTTGTCATTCGGTAGAAAAGTTCTCCATCCTCAATCGTAGTCTCTCGTTCGTGCAGCGGCAAGCCGAAGCCTCTCGAGTGGCCTTATTCGTAAAGCCCGTGAGCCCGAATGTAAGCGAACACGGAGTCGGACAGAAGTCTTTCGCCGGATTCGGGTGCGGCTGACAGGGCGCCCTCGCTTTCCCTAATCTGATCGCGGATCTGCTCGCGGATTTGTGTCGCGCTGATGTCCGCGTGCAGTCCCGGCAGCAGGTAGAACGGCGCGCTGTTTCCTGCGGCGTTCTGCACTGTGTAGGTGCGCAGCTCTCTACCGGATCCCTCTTGCTGCTCGCCTGGCGTCGCTTCGATGGCCAATCCCGCCGGCAGCGCGGCTCTGAGTCCCTTGATCCACTGCTCTGGCCGTTGCCCGGGACGCGCAGCCACAATCAGCGGAGCAACAAACGGAATCTCCGCCGCCCGATGCCATTGCTTCAATCCAAAAAACGAATCCGCGCCCATCAGGCAAAATAATTCTCCACCCATCGGCAACTCAGCGCCCAGCGCTTGCAGCGTCTCCAGCGTGAAGTTGAGCGCGCCCGATGGCTTGGGCGCATCGGCTATTGAAACCTCAAAACCCGCCTCGCCGGCGATGGCCAGCTCAGTCATCGCCAGCCGGTCCTCAAAGCTCGCGGTCGACCCCTGCGGTTTCAGCGGCTGCGCGCCCACCGGCGCAAACAAGACTGTATCCAGAGCCAACGCAGAACGAGCCACTCGCGCCACGGCCAGGTGGCCCAAATGCGGCGGGTCAAAGCTCCCGCCGAAAAAGGCGATACGGCGGCCACTCGGCTTTGATGCTGGGTCCATTTGCCTATCGTATCGCGCCGAATCTGCATCTGCCGTGCTCTGGTAGCATCAGACTCACCGAGATGCGATACCTGATTGCACTTCTAGCCCTGGCCGGCGTGGTTGTTTCCTCCCTCGCGCTGCGCGTGCACTACGACACCGGTACCGAGCCCTGCTCCATCAACGAAAAGTGGGACTGCGGCATCGTCAACCATAGCCCATTTGCCATGATCGGCCCCATTCCCGTCGCGGCCATCGGCATCGCCGGCTATCTCGCTCTTGCCGGACTCGCGCTGGCTCGCAAACGCGGGCTATTGGCAATCGCCACGCTTCCCGGCGTGGCCTTCGCGCTCTATCTCTCGCACATTGAGAAATCCGTCCTCAATGTCTGGTGCCTCTACTGCGTCATCTCGCAGGCCATCATCGCGCTGCTCACTATCCTGAGCATCGGCTGGACGCTGTCAGAGAAGTGGGCGAAAAAGCGCCTGCAACAGACCCGTTAAGGCGCGATTCACGCCATTGAGCCAGCCTCGCGCCCCGTTTATTGCTCTGTTGTCTCCTGCTCGCTTTCGCGCTGATAAAATTGAACTGAAGCCATGCTCAAGGGACGATACGCACGCTGGATGTATGAGTGGGAAACGCGGCTGACGACACGTGATGAGAATCGCGTCGTTCGGCCGTTGGAATGGGGCTTCGAATGGATCGAGCCTTTTCTCGAAGCCAACGGATTCAGCTCGGCGATTCCCGGCCCTGAAGTTGTTCGCGATCCCGTTGCGGCCGAAGCGGCCATGGTGCGCATCAACCAGCTCCTCATCCGCCACAGCGACAAGTTTTTCGGCTACCATCGTCCCACAGATTTTCGCCTTGAAGAGCGCCATCCCCAGCTCTACCCCACCAACGTCAGGCCGGAAACCCTCGCCCAGGATGCGGCCATTCGTCAGCAGGCCGTCGATGGAACTCTCGCGAAAGCCCAGTTTCTCCGCTTTACCTCGCCGGAGCGCACGCCCTATCCCGAAAACGATCAGGCCAACGCCCGCTGGTACCCCGCTCCCGAACACAAAGACCCTAAGCGACCCAAGCAGGCCATCGTGGTGCTGCCGCAGTGGAACTCCGACGGCTTCAGCCACAACTCGCTCTGCACCCTGTTCAATCGCATGGGCGTTTCCGCGCTGCGCCTGTCCATGCCCTATCACGATATTCGCCGCCCCGCGGAGCTTGAGCGCTCCGACTACTCTGTGAGCGCCAACATTGGCCGCACCCTCGCTGCCTGCCGCCAGGGAGTCACGGATATCCGCTGCTGCATCGATTGGCTTGAAGAACAAGGCTACGAACACTTCGGCGTCCTCGGCACCAGCTTAGGCTCCTGCTACGCCTTTCTGGCCAGCGCGCACGACGCCCGAATTCGCGTGAATGCCTTCAACCACGCCTCGACTGCGTTTGGCGACGTCACCTGGGCTGGCCAGAGTACACGCCACGTCAAGCAGGCTCTCGAAGAAGCCGGCCTAACCCAGGATCGCGTGCGCGACCTCTGGTCGGCCGTCAGCCCTTGCTTCTACTTCTCAAATTTCTCCAGCCCTGAAGCCGGCGGCCCCTCGAAGAGAGTCCTGCTTGTCTACGCCGACTACGACCTGACTTTCCCTCGCGAGTACTCGCTGCAGACGGTTGAATTGTTCCGCCGCTACGGCCTCGACTTTGAGCCCCGCGTGCTGCCTTGCGGCCATTACACCACCGGTGAAACTCCCTATAAGTTTCTCGACGGCTGGTATCTCGGCTGGTTTGTCTACCGCGCCTACAAAGCGCTGCGCGAAGAGAAAGCGGCCGGCCTGAGCGCGCCGTCGCTCATTCCCAACGAAGCGGAAACTGTCTCCCGCTAGCGCACCGCGTTCAGATTCAACCGGAGCATCTTCGCCGGATCAAGATACGCTCCCTGCCATCGCACCGCCCAATGCAGATGCGGCCCGGTCACGCGCCCGGTGGCTCCGCTCAGCCCAAGCAACTCGCCGGTAGCGACGCGCTGGCCTTCATGCACTGCAATACGGCTCAGATGCATCGACAACGTGAACAGGCCCAGCCCGTGGTCGATGATGACGCAGTTGCCTTCGTAGTAGAGCGGCCGCGCCAGCACCACCACTCCGCTATTGCTGGCATGCACCGGCGTTCCCGTCCCGGCCCGAAAATCCATCCCCTTGTGAATGCTGGCCAGCTTGCCGTTGAACATGCGGCGAACTCCAAAGCTATCCGTCGCAGCGGCCGTCACCGGCGCGCGAAAACTTCCGGTCCACAGCGGCTCACTTGCGCTCGCCGCAAAGACCGTCTCCTTGAGTTTCACTTCGGATTCAATCTGTTTCATCGCGTCAGGTCCAGGCTCAACAAACTTCGGCGGCACGGAAATCGATTCTGTCCGGTAGGCAGCAGGATGAATCTCAACCGTGCACGACAAGTCGAGAGCACTCCCCTGGTTGAGGTTCACAGTAATCTTCATCTGCGAAGGTCCTACCGGCGCCTCAACATCCACGCCGGCCAGCGCAAACCATGCCTGCACATCGTGCCCGCGAAAGAACTGCAACTTGCGCCCAAGCCATTCGCCATCGATCTGCGCATTCGCCGGCGCCTCCACGCGAATCAACTCCGGCGAGCCCGCCACAACCAACGCTGGAGTGAGCGTGACTTGAGCGGACAGCGCTCGAGCCGGAACGATGCCGAACAAGGCGAGGAGGATAGCAATGCACGGCGCGGAAAGCGTGAAGAATCGCATTGATTCCAGCATACCCGCCCGGTGCTCACTATTCCGTGCGCAACGCCTGCATCGGGTCGATGGAAGCGGCGCGCCGTGCTGGCAGCCAACCGGCCAGCGCCGAACACGCGAGGAGCACAATGACTGCGCCGGCAATCGCGCCCGCATCCAATGGCCGAACCCCGTACAAAAGGCTGCTGAGAAACCGCGTCAGCCCCGTTGCCGCCACAAGTCCGATCGCAATGCCGGCTCCAGCGAGCGCCAGCGCGTTTCGCAACGTTCTCCAAAGCACTTCCTGCCGCGTCGCTCCCAGTGCCATGCGGATCGCGATTTCCCTTGTCCGCTCCGTGATGGAATACGCCAGAACTCCGTAGATTCCCAGCAACGAAAGCACCAGCGCGATGCTTGCAAACGCTGTCAAAATCACCGTGTTGAAGCGCCGCGAGGTCTCAGTCGCCGCGACAACTTCGTCCATCGTGTACATATCCGCGACCGCGATCAGCGGGTCGAATTCGTGTACTGTCTTCTCCAGGCTGGTTCGCAATGCCGATGGATTCCCGGAAGTCTCAAGCACAACATGCAAGCTGCGGTAGGTGGGGAAGCCGGGCTGCAGCTCAGCCTCCCATTGCCGCTTGCTCTGAACGAACGGCTCGTACATCTGTGGATAGACGGCCTGATCTCGCGCGCCCTGGCGCACATCGCCAACCACTCCGACAACAGTAATCAAAGGTCCGGTGCTCTTCGGATTGCCGCCCATTCTGAAGCGCCGTCCCACCGCATCCACTCCGGGCCAATGCTGCCGAGCCGTCGACTGGCTGATGATGGCTACCAAAGGCGCATCCGGCCGATCGTCCGCCGCGGCGAAATACCGCCCCTCTATCAAGGGAATATGCATGGCGCGAAAGTAGTCGCCGAATACAAAATAATTTGAAATGCTCAGGAATGTTCGCCCGTTTCGCGGAGAATATCCTTCCGGCACAAAGCTGCGGTCCGAGTTGATTCCAATGACCGGGATATTTGTCGCGGCGCCGGCGGAACGAACCTGCGGCAGAGCCGCAACTTTTTCCAATAGCTCCGCATAGAATCCGTCCACCTTCTGCTGTGTCGGATAGTCGTGCTCGGGCAGCGTGAGCGACGCGGTCAGCACGTGCTGCGGCACGAACCCTGGATCGGTATTCAGCATCTTTTGAAAGCTGCGCAACAGTAAGCCGGAAGCCACAAGCATGAGCATCGCCAGCGCGACTTCGATGATTGCCAGCGATCCGCGCAGCCTGTGTTGTGAACGGCTCTGGCCGACTCCGCGACCACTTTCACGCAGCGCGCTCAAGCCATCCGACTTGATTGAAGCCAGCGCCGGAGCCCATCCGCATAGCACGCCCGTGACACCCGTCAATCCGATCGCAAGCAGCAGCACGGGCCAGCGCAAAGCAATTTCATTCAAACGCGGAAGAGAATCGGGTAACAGGGCTATTGCCAGTTGCACGAGCGCGCCAGCGAGCGCGATTCCCAGCGCACCGCCGATCACGGCCAACACCAGGCTCTCGGTGAACAACTGCCGAAGCACCGTCTTGCGCGCCGCGCCCAACGCCATGCGCACGCCAAACTCACGCTGACGCCCCGCCGCGCGCACCAGCAGCAGGTTGGTCAGGTTCACGCATGCAATCAAAAGAATCAAAGCGGCCGCAGCCAGCAAAGCATTCAGCAACGGACGCGCGCCGTGCACTGTTTCCTCTTGCAGGAAGCGCACGTTGCTTGTGAGATTAATTCCATCTTGCGGGGGAATCTCCGCCTGGATGGCCGCCACCATGCGCCGAACATCGCCCCGTGCCTGGGCCAGCGAGACGCCGGGCTTCAGCCGGGCAATGCATTGGTATTGAAAATCGTCCACCACGTCCTGTTTTTCATCGGGAGTAAAACTCATCGGCACCCACATATCCCGAGGTCTCAAGCGTCCAGCATCCAGCGGGAACTCAAAGCTGCGCGGCATGACGCCAATAATCGTGTAAGGCCTGCGATCCAGATCGATGGTGGCGCCAATAACTTTAGGATCGGATTGAAAGCGCTCGCGCCACACCGCATAACTGATCACTGCAACCGGTGCCGCGTTCTCATCCTCATTTTGCGTAAACCCGCGACCCAGCATCGGCTGCGCTCCAAGAATCGGAAACAAAGACGCTGTCACGCGCTCCGCCTTCGCCTGGAACGGCTTGCCTGCACCGCTCACTTCAAACCTGGAAGCAACATAACCGGCCACCTGGGAGAACGCCTGATTGTCTCGTGCAAAGCGAATCACGTCAGGCGCGGGAAGATTCGCCTCGTCCAGGATGTGTTCAATGCCCTCGTGCAACCGGACCAAACGGCTCGGATCGTCAAACGGCAACGGCCGCAGCAGCACAGCCTCGACCACCGAATACACCGCCGTAACGCCGCCGATTCCAATTGCCAGCGTTAATACCGCGGTCAGCGTAAAGCCTGGCGACTTGCTCAGTTGGCGCAGAGCATACCGCACATCACGCCCGAGCGTTTCAAAAAACGGAAATCCGCGCTGTTCTCGATACTGTTCCTTCACCTGAGTCACGCCGCCAAACTCACGGAGCGCCGCAGTCCTCGCTTCGTTTGGTCCCATGCCTTTGCGCAAATTCTCTTCGACGGCAAACTCGATGTGCGTCCGCACCTCGTCGTCAAGGTCCGCATCCAGCTTCCTCTTGCCCAACAAAGCCGCGCATCGGCTCAGCAATACTCGCATCCACTCCATCGCATGCCCACCCGTACCAGTTCCTGTTGACTTTCAACATATACATTGACGAGCCCATAGGTAGAATGTCAACAGGAAAATAACCGCTGACCCCGTTTCCCTGTGGCGTTCTCTTTTCGTTGTCCCATTTCACGGTCCTCTTCGTTCTTTTCGCATGTGCGTCAACCGGGGCACCAGCTAGAATTCTCCTATGACCGATCGCATGTCTCTTCCGCTTGCCCAGGCCGATCCCGAAGTAGCCGCCGCCCTTGCCCAGGAAACCCTCCGCCAGCACGAGGGGCTGGAGATGATCGCCAGCGAAAACTTTGTCTCTGAAGCGGTGCTCGAGGCCGCCGGCTCCATCTTTACCAACAAATACGCCGAGGGTTACCCGGGGCGGCGCTATTACGGCGGCTGCGAGTACGCCGATGTGGTTGAGAACCTGGCCCGCGATCGCGCCAAACAGATTTTTGCTGCTGAATACGCCAACGTGCAGCCCCATTCCGGCTCGCAGGCGAATGCCTCGGCCTATGCGGCAGTCCTCAAGGCCGGAGACACCATCCTTGGCCTCGACCTTGCGCACGGCGGCCACCTGACCCACGGCCACAAGATGAGTTTCAGCGGCAAGCTCTATCGGCCTACCTTCTACCATGTGCGCCGCGACACCGAACTGATCGACTACGACGAACTCGAGACCATCGCCGAGCGCGAAAAGCCCCAGGTCATCATCGGCGGCGGCAGCGCCTACCCGAGACTCTGGGATTTCGAGCGCATGCGCCAGATCGCAGACAAGGTGGGCGCCAAGTATGTCTTCGACATGGCCCACATCGCCGGCCTCGTCGCCGGTGGCGTCCATCCTTCCCCCGTGCCCCACGCCCACATCACCACCACCACCACCCACAAAACGCTGCGTGGCCCGCGCGCCGGGTTGATCCTCTGCGGCCAGGATTTTCAGGTGGGCGAAAAGCCGGAGCAGACTATCGGCAAAGAAATTGACAAGGCCGTTTTTCCCGGCCAGCAGGGCGGCCCGCTCATGCACATCGTGGCGGCAAAAGCGGTCGCATTTGCTGAAGCGCTACGTCCTGAATTCAAGACCTATGCCGCGCAGATCGTCGCCAACGCCCAGGTGCTTGCACTCAGCCTCCAGGATGCCGGCTTCCGCATCATCTCCGGCGGCACCGACAATCACCTCATGCTGGTGGATACATTCCAGAAGGGAATCCTGGGTTCCGAGGCGGAACTGGCACTGGGCAAGGCAGGCATCACGGTCAACAAGAATTCCATTCCGTATGACACCAACCCGCCACTCAAGCCATCAGGCATTCGCGTGGGCACGCCAGCTCTGACCACGCGTGGCATGAAGGAGCCGGAGATGCGCCTGATTGCGGCGTGGATCAGCCAGGCTCTTGACCAGCGCAACGACGACGCAGCGCTTGAACGGATTCGCGGCGAAGTTGCCGAGCTGGCCAACCAATTTCCACTCTATGCCTGGCGGCGTTAAACGGCTCGTATTGGGGTTGCGGTTTAACGCTACACCGACCCGCGGGCAGGCGTAAGTTGGCTTTGTCGCAATGCCGCGAAAATTATCTTTCCGCAACTTGATTCGGGACACAGGGTTGCAGATATTGTTATTGGTGATGACCCACCAAGGGGAGAAACGCAGAGGAAGCTTCAAACCCCAAGGGCATCCCGGAGGAAGAAGATGAAAGCCACTCAGTTAGCATTTGCAACACTGCTCGTCCTTGCAGTCCCAGCATTCGCTCAGCATCACGAAGCTGCTCCTGCGCCGCATCCTTCCATTCCAAAAAGCGGACCGAAGGCCTACTCCGGAACGCCGCATGCGCCGGCAGCCAAGCCTAACTACAGCGACAAAGAAGGCCACCCGAACGCACCGCACGTGGATGGCAAAACCTGGGTTGGACACGACACCGGCCGTGCCGACGCCAACTATCATTTGGACCATCCGTTTGCGCATGGCCACTTCACCGGAGGCTTCGGTCGCGGTCACGTCTGGCATCTTGGCGGCGGAGGTCCCAGCCGTTTCTGGTTCAACGGATGGTACTGGGATGTGGCGGCTTTTGACATTGGCTTCTGCGATGGTTGGCTGTGGGATTCCGACGACATCGTGATCTACGAAGATCCCGACCACGACGGCTGGTATCTCGCCTATAACGTGCGCCTCGGCACCTATGTTCATGTGGAGTATCTCGGGACATAACTCTACGCAAATCGTGAAAGAAAAGGGGCAGGCTTCGCAGCCTGCCCTCTTCTTTTGATTTGAATACTCAATAATCCGCAAAGGGCACCCCATCAATGTGCCCGTCTTTCCACTCCCGGCCGATGAGGGCGTCCACAGCGAGGCGCGGGGCCGAAAAGTCAATGTGTATTTGCTCAGCGAGCAGCGTTGGATTCACCGCTTGATTTCGCTGCCACCAAAGACGAACGGTCCCCCCAGGGAGGGACTCAAGAAAATGTCCCTCAAATACAGCAGAGCCCGGTTGCCAGGGAACGACGCCCGAAGGAAAGCGGCCAGAACTCGTCAGCGTCCGCAGAATGACGTCAGCAATTTCTGATCTCGAAATCACTTCTGCTCCAAGGGCTCTCCGTTCTTCCACGCTCAGGTGCAGCGTAGTCACAAGCTTCTCAATCAGGCACATTCTCTCCATCATGAACCGATCTTAAAAGATGAGAGCGAACGCTGCCGCAACTCCGTGTACATCTCGAACGTCAAGACGATAAGATGAATGGTCCATCCGGGGCTCCACCCAACACGCGCCGGAATGATGCGCCGGCTCCTATCCACGACCAAGTCCTTAGAGGCTCTCCAATGAATCTTGCTTCTGGCCGCCAGCTTGCCCGTCTCCTTTGCGGATTCCTTCTCGCACCCATTGCAGTTCTTGCCCAAAGTAGCATGGTTCCGGCGTCCATTGTGCTCACGGGCGCGGACCGGCGTCCCGCCACGTCGCTCAATGGCGAGTGGGCCGCCATCGTCGATCCCTACTTTTCCGGCCTGTTCAGCTTTCATCACGAAGAGAAAAAGAATGGCTGGTTCCTGAATCAGAAGCTCAAACCCGGAGATCCATTTCCCATCGAATATGACTATGCCACAGCTCCCAAGCTCAAGGTCCCGGCCGACTGGAACACCCAGCGCGAATCGCTCATGTTCTATGAGGGTCCGGTTTGGTACGAGCACGACTTCACTTATCAGCCCAAACAATACACCCATATCTTCCTTCATGTGGGCGCCGCTAACTATCACTCCTGGTTTTGGGTCAACGGAAAGAAGGTCTGCGAGCATGAAGGCGGATACACAAGCTTCAACTGCGATGTAACTGCGGCGATTCATGCGGGCGATAACTTCGTCGTGGCTGCCGTCGATAACACTCGCCACGAAGACGGAGTTCCGACTCTCCAAACCGACTGGTGGAATTATGGCGGTTTGACGCGCACCGTCTCACTCATTGAGGTCCCCGAGGCTTTCATTGATCAGTACGATGTGCACCTAAGCCGCACGGAAGATTCGGTCATCGAGGGCTGGGTGCACTTGCGGGGAGCTCAACCCGGCGCGAGTGTCGATGTGGAGATTCCGGAGTTAGGCATAAAGACCACAGCGAATACAGGCGACAACGGTCGTGCAGTCATTCATGCGGACGCGAAGGGATTAGTGCGCTGGTCGCCCGAAACTCCCAAGCTCTATAAGGTCGAGATTCATGCCGGCGACGACTCAATTGACGAGCTTATCGGCTTCCGCACCATTGAAACCCGCGGCACCGAGATACTGCTGAATGGCAAGCCGATCTTTCTGCGCGGTATCTCCATTCATGCCGAAGCGCCCTACCGCACCGGCCGCGCTAACACTGACAAAGACGCGGAAACGCTGCTGGGCTGGGCTAAAGAGCTGGGCTGCAACTTTGTGCGCCTGGCGCATTATCCGCACGACGAAACGATGCTGCGCGCTGCTGATCGGATGGGTCTGCTGGTGTGGTCAGAAAACCCCGTCTACTGGGCCCTGCAATTCGACAATCCCAAAGTGTTTGCGAAGGCCGAGCAGCAGTTAGACGAAGAGATAGGTACTTCGCGCAATCACGCCGCCATCATCCTGTGGTCCATGGCCAATGAAACACCCAATACCGAGGCGCGCACACATTTCATTGAAGCTCTTGCGAGCCATGCCCGTGAGCTTGATTCAACACGCCTGATTACGGCGGCTCTGCTGGTGCGCGGCGAGGGCCACACCAAGATCATCGACGACCCTCTCGGCAAGGCATTGGATGTCATCGGTTTCAATGAGTACATTGGCTGGTATGAGCAACATCCCGAGACCGCCGACATAACTGACTGGCGCATTGACTATCAAAAACCCCTGATTGTCAGCGAGTTTGGCGGCGATGCCAAAGCCGGGCTGCACGGCGGCGATAACGATCGCTGGACTGAAGAGTATCAAGCCAATATCTATCGCCATCAGTTCGGAATGCTCAACCGGATTCCGCAACTCAGAGGAATGAGTCCGTGGATTCTCATGGATTTTCGTTCGCCTAACAGGCCGCTGACAGGCATACAGGATGAGTTCAACCGTAAAGGACTTATCTCCGATCAGGGTCAGAAGAAGCAGGCCTTCTTTCTTCTCAAGAAAGCCTATGATGAGAAGACAGTTGGCAAACCGGAATGAATGACTGCGGCCTCTCAAAAGCAAAGCTTCAAAGCAGTTTGTCAAACTGTGCAAAAACCGGCTTTCTGAGTTATGCTTGACTTATGTCTGTTGAATCTATCCTTTCTCAAATTGATGCCGAAATTGCAAGACTGACCCAGGTACGCTCCCTGTTGGCCAGCACAACCAACATTGAAGTCAAAGTGACCGGGCGTAAAACCAAACAGAAGCCCGCTACAGCCAAAGCCAGGAAAAAGCATGTGTTGAGCCCCGAGGCACGCAAGCGGATTGCCGATGCGCAACGCAAGCGCTGGGCCGCACAGAAGGCCAAGAGCAAGAAGGAATCGTAATCAGCGACCTCTTCTTCGGTCACCCGGCAGTTGGCAACAAGGTCTCCATAATCGCAAGGCAAATGAGAGCCTCTCTCAAAGCGCAAGGGTTTGCGGCTGGCGGTCCGCAACGATTGCCATCGACGGGGATGAATCTCAATCAGTACCGCTTACTCTGAAGAACCACTTTGTATTTGGATGTTTATAGATAGCTGTGGCTAAAAGCGCAGCAAACTTCGCATGTGCAAGCGGAGTTACACCGGGAGCTTCGCTACGCTGCAGCTCTAACTCCGATGTCGCACTTCAAAAAGCATCGCCGCTTGAAACTCCGCAAACTCAGGAGACTCTAGCTCAGGCCGCTCATCACCAGCATGCGCGGTTCGGTCATCTCTTCAATGGCGGAGCGTATTCCTTCGCGGCCCAGGCCGGAGTCCTTCACGCCGCCGTAGGGCATGGAATCCAGCCGCCAGTTAGGGCTATCGCCAACGATCAGTGCGCCCACTTCGAGTTCCCGATAAGCAGTGAGAATCCGCCCGGCGTCGCGGGTCAACAGGCCAGCCTGCAAACCATAACGCGAGTGGTTCACCGCTGCCAGCCCTTCCTCGAAGTCCTCATAAGGCTCCACCACCACCACCGGCCCAAAGACTTCCTCGTCGCGCACCTTCATGCCCGGCTTGGTTCCGGTGAGAATGGCCGGAGTAATCATGGAGCCGCGGCGTTCTCCGCCGGCCACCAGCTTCGCACCGCCTTCCACTGCTTCTTTTACCCAGGCCTCAACGCGCTCCGCATCGCTGAGCCGAATGAGCGGCCCCACCTCGGTGACCTCATCGGAGGGATTTCCGATGACCAGTTTTGCAGTGTGTTCAACCAGCTTCCACAAGAATGTCTGAAAGATGTTGCGCTGAACAAAAACGCGCTGAGCGCTGATGCACGATTGGCCGGCGAATCCAAAGGCCGCGTGCGCCGTGCGCGCGGACGCGTCATCCAGATCGAGCCAGTCGTTGTGAACAATCAGCGCGGCGTTTCCGCCCAGTTCGAGCAGAACGCGCTTGCGACCGGAGTGCGCCTTCAGCTCCCATCCAACTTTGGAGGAGCCGGTGAAACTCACCAGCTTGACGCGGTCTTCCTTTTCAGCCAGCCACGCGGTGTCAGCATTGCTCAGCGGCAATATCGCCAGCGCTTCGGGGAGCCATCCCGCCTTGAGAATTACCTCGCCCAGGGCCAAAGCGGTAAAAGGCGTCTGCGGCGCGGGCTTCAGAATCACGGGACAGCCTGCGGCCAGCGCGGGCGCCACCTTGTGCGCCACCAGGTTCAGTGGAAAATTGAAAGGCGTAATGGCCAGGATCGGACCCACCGGGAAGCGCTGCACCAATCCCCAGCGGCCCTCGTTGCCCTCGGTCAGGTCGAGCGGAAGGCTTTCGCCGCCCAGCCGCGCGGCTTCTTCGGCTGCAGTCTTGAAGGTGAGCACGGCGCGATCGACTTCAATGCGGGCCAGGCGAATCGGCTTTCCCGCCTCGGCAACAATAAGCTGCGCGAACCGTTCCTTCTGTTCAATAAGCGCGGCGGCCACGTCTTCCAGGATCTCGCGGCGTTTCCAGCGCGGCAGTGCGCGGGCGCGGCGCAGGCTGGCCACCGCGTGGCTCACCGCCTGGCGTGCGTCGGCGCGCGTCGCGATGGTCACCCGGCCCACAAGCCCCTGGTCCCACGGCGAGCGCACCTCAAACGAATCGCCGTCGATCCACTCCTTGCCGCAAAGCAAAAATCCCGTTTGCGTTCCCGGCCGCATCTTCATGGCTTTTGGCGCTCCTGTTTCTTCCCTGTACTAAATGGTACTAGGGCGCGGCGAGCGGCGTCGGACTTCTCTCATTGTTCAGGAGCGGCCTGCCCACATCCAGTCCCGGCACGGTAAACTGTTCGCTTATGATCCACGACGGAAAGAGCCGCAAACTTCCCTTCGATCCTATCGAGGCCGTAGCTCACCTTAAAGCAGGCGACCCCAAACTCGCCGCGCTCATTGACTGTGCCGGCCCATTCACCATGCGGCTCGATCCCGCGCCGTCTCCCTTTGAATCGCTGCTCGAATCCATCCTCTATCAGCAACTTCATGGCAAAGCAGCGGCCACCATTCATCGCCGTGTTCGTGAACACTTTCGCGGCGATCCATCTCCCCAACTCCTTCTTGACACACCCGATGAACTGCTGCGCGGCTGCGGTGTCTCCGGCAACAAAATCAAGGCCTTTAAAGATCTCGCCACCAAAACTCTCGATGGCACCGTTCCCACCCACGCCGCCATCAAGAAAATGTCAGACGCTGAAATTATCGAACGGCTCACCGCCGTGCGCGGCATCGGCCCTTGGACGGTCGAGATGCTCCTGATCTTTCGCATGGGGCGCCCCGACGTGCTGCCGGTAACCGACTACGGGGTGCGCAAAGGGTTCGCGCTCACTTTTCAACGAATTCCGAAATCGCGCGCACTTGAGGCCGCGGATTTGCCTAAACCCGAGGTGCTTCTCAAAAGGGGAAAAAAGTGGGCGCCGTTCCGTTCCGTGGCCAGTTGGTACCTGTGGCGCGCATGCGATCTGGCCCGCAACACGCAACCGGCCGGACGGTCGAGCCTAAAATAATAAAACGCGGCTTCTAGCTGCTAGCCTCTAGCCTTCAGCTGGACTCTGTTGCCGGCAATGGATTGGGTGGGGGCGTGGTGCTATGTGGGAAGGCCTTCTTGAAGGCTTCCGCAAAATGAGCTTTTAGCTAGAGGCTGGAAGCTAGAAGCTGGGAGCTGTATCTCATGGCGGCGAGCAAACGTTTCATCTGTATTCATGGGCATTTTTATCAGCCTCCTCGGGAAAATCCCTGGCTGGAGACGGTCGAGACGCAGGATTCCGCGGCGCCCTATCACGACTGGAATGAGCGCATCTGCGCCGAGTGTTACGCCACCAATGGCGCGGCGCGCATCCAGAACAATCGCAACCAGATCACGCGCATCGTAAACAACTACGCGCGCATGAGCTTCAATTTCGGGCCCACGCTGCTCAGTTGGCTCAAGGAAAATGCGCCGCGCACCTACCGCATGATTCTCGATGGCGAGTGCCGCAGCCGCAAGACCTTCGGCGGACACAGCTCGGCGATGGCGCAGGTCTACAACCACATCATCATGCCGCTCGCCAACACCCGCGACCGCGTCACGCAAATCCGCTGGGGCATTGCCGACTATCAGCATCACTACGGTGCGCCGCCTGAGGGCATGTGGCTGGCGGAGACCGCGGCTGACTCAGAATCGCTGGAGCTGATGGCGCAGCATGGCGTGAAATTTACCGTGCTCTCACCATCTCAGTGTGCGCGCGTGCGTTCGTTGCGCGAGGGCGCCCAATGGACGGAGACTCCCGCCGCTTCCGTCGATCCAACGCATCCCTATCTCGTCAAGTTCGATTCCGGTGTTTCGATCGCCGTTTTCTTCTACAACGGTCCCGTCTCACGCGCCATTGCTTTTGAGGGTCTGCTTAACTCCGGCGATAACTTTGCCGCGCAAATGAAGGCCGGCTTTCGCGACAACCAGCAGCCGCAAATCTCGCATGTGGCCACCGATGGCGAGACCTACGGCCATCACCACAAGCACGGCGAAATGGCGCTGGCCTACGCGCTGCGCATGCTGGAGCGCGATCGCACCGCCAGGCTCACCAACTACGGGAAGTTTCTCGATCAGTTTCCGCCGGAGTACGAAGCGCAGATTGTCGAGGATAGTTCATGGAGCTGCGTGCACGGCGTGGAGCGCTGGCGATCGAATTGCGGATGCAATGGCGGCCGGCCGTTCAACCAGCTTTGGCGCGCCCCGCTGCGCCAGGCATTGGATGAGCTCCGCGACAGCATCGCACCGCTCACAGAACAGGAAGGTAACAAGCTCTTCAAAGATGTGTGGGTCGCGCGCAACGCCTACATCGATGTTCTGCTCGAACGCGGCACTGAGCAGGTTGGCCGGTTCTTCAACACGCACGCTACTCACGAGCTCTCTGAAGACGAGCGGGTCCACGCGCTTGAGCTGATGGAAATGCAGCGTCACGCGCAGTTGATGTACACCAGTTGCGGATGGTTCTTCGACGACATTGGCGGCCTTGAGACGGTGCAGATCATTGCCTATGCCGCGCGTGTGCTGCAACTTGCAAAGCGGCGTTTTGGTCAGCAGGCAGACGCGCTTGAGCCGGCTTTTCTTGCCCGCATGGCTGAAGCAAAATCAAATGAAGCTCGCTTCGGCGATGGCGCCGTGATCTACAAACGATGCGTCGACACCATGGAGCTGGGCCTCGAACAGGTGGCCGCGCACTACGCTATCAGTTCAATGTTCTCGTCCTTTGCCAATGAGACCGATCTGTTTTGCTATCGCGTCCGGCGCATCTCCTACGCGATTCACACCTCGGGCCGTGGGCGATTAGCGCTCGGCCGGGCCCACATCGCCAGCGCCATCACCGGCCATCAACAGAGCTTCTCGTTTGCTGTTCTGCATTTTGGCGATCAGAACATTACCGCTGCCGTAAAGCCCTACACCGACGCAGACGCGGCAGCCTTCGATGCCTTTGCAGCGCAGGCCGAGGAGCAGGTGCAGCGCGCGCGTTTCCCTGAGGTCATTCGCCTGCTCGACCGCGAATACGGCCATGTGGACTACTCGCTCACGTCGCTCTTCAGCGATGAGCAGCGGCGGATTGTTGAGCTGATCCTGAACTCAACGCTGTGGGATATTGAGAACTCGCTGACCACCATCTACGACGACCACGCCAGCCTGCTCCATTATTTGTCGCAGGCCGGCCTGCCCAAGCCCCCCGCGCTCACCCTGGCCGCGGGTTTCGCTATCAATGCGGGACTACGCCGTGCGCTCGAAACCGATCCCATCGACATTGCTCAGATGCGCTCGTTCCTCACCCTCGCCAAGGCCGACCAGGTGCCGCTCGAAACCGCCACGCTCAGCTACATCGCCGACCAGCGCATGAAGCGAGCCATGGTCGAGCTGCAAATGTCAGCAGGCTCGCTGGAGATGCTGGACCGCGCCCTGACCCTTGCCCGCAACCTCGTCGAGCTGCCCGTCGAGCTCAACCTGTGGCAGGCGCAAAACATCTGGTACGAGATTTTGCGCAGCTCAAGCACCGGCCTGACCGCGCTCGGCAAAGACGATCGCCCCAGGTGGGATAAGAGCTTCAACGACCTGGGTACTTGCCTCTCCATCGATTTTGCCAGCATCGCGGCAGACGATGGCGTGGTCCCGGCGCTGGGAGACTGAAGAACAGTTGTCAGTTTCCAGTGATCAGTACATTGCCCTCGCGAGGGCCCTGTGGCGTCGCCCCTTTTCAAACTGCCCGTGAGTCAAAACGTCGCGAATTCTTGCCGGCGCAGGGTATGCTTGTCACGATGCTTTCCCGTTGCCTCGGAATCCTGATTGTTTGTGGAGCTTTGCTCAGCGCTGTCTGCGTTCGACCGTGCGCTGCGCAGGCGAGCCGGCATGCGGATGCTCCATTCCCTGCAAAGAACCTGGGGCAGGCCTACGTTGCTGTCGACGGAGCATGGGCCTTTCGTCCAGGGGACGATCCGGCTTACGCAGCGGCTGACTTCGATGACTCCAACTGGGCGCGCATCCGGGCTGACCGTTCCTGGGAAGGCCAGGGCTTCCGAAACCTCACCGGTTACGCCTGGTATCGGCGGCGCATCACGATGATGCCTTCTGACGAAAATACGGATTGGCAGCTCGCGCTTGCCCTGCCCGCTATTCAAGGCGCTGCCGAGATTTACTGGAACAGCCGCCTCGTCGGCACGTACGGCAAGCTCCCACCAGACCCTGTCTGGTACGACCAGACCAACGGCGCAGTCACCGAGATCAGCCCCCACTTACCCGCATTCGTCCCGCTGGGAGAGCCACAATCCGGCGTGCTGGCGATCCGGATCTGGAAGGCTCCCTTTATTTTCTTCAGCTCGGCTGACGAAGGAGGATTAAGCGAAACACCCCTGCTAGGCAGCTCCCAGGCATTGGCCGATCGCAACCAGGCAGCCTGGTACGGCTGGCTCCGCTCCAATCTCTGGCAGCTCGGCCTTGCACTTCTGTGCAGCGTGGTTTCCCTTCTCGCGCTGCTCGCATGGCTGCGTCAACGCGGTCAGACGATGCTTCTGTGGCTGGCGCTTTATATGAGCCACCCACTGCCGATCTTCATTATCTCCGGTGCCCCAGCCTTCCTCAGTTTCCACTGGAGTTACGGGCTGATCGCCCCCTTCATCTGCGTAGAGGACGTCTCCCTCTGGTTCTTGCTTCTCTATCTCCTCGGTCTGCGTGACAATCGGCGGCTCATCCGCTGGACCTGGTGGATGGTCGCTGTGGCGATCGTTGGCAACTTCGGCGATGGCGCCTTGCAACTCTTCGACTGGACGACGTGGCCCGGTCACCTCTTCCTCGGGCTCGATGTCGGCTTCACCATCCCCTCATTGCTGATTGAGATCTGGGCCGTCATCCTTGTCATCTTCGCTTTTCGCCGCCGGCTCGACGCGGAGCGTTGGTTCCTGGCCGTTGTTGCCATGCTCGCCGACGTATTTCAGGCGCTTGGCAATTGGTTCGATTCAGGGCAACGCTGGATCCGCTGGACCTTCTGGCAGCCGCTTGAGAAACCGCTCTTCTCTATTGCCGGTAACCAGTTCGACATCCAATCCATTCTCAACACGCTTTTGCTCGTCGCCATTGTCTTCGCCGCCTGGCGCTTTCAGACCGAGCAGACTCGTCGGCAAAGCCGGCGCGACGAGGAGTTTCGCAGCGCGCAACAGGTGCAGCAGGTTCTCATTCCCAGGGAACTGCCGCGCGTGCCCGGCTTCTCAATCGAGGCCATTTACAAACCAGCCGGCGAAGTGGGCGGGGACTTCTACCAGATTGTCGAGACGCCGCAGGACGGGTTGCTGGCGGTGATTGGGGATGTGAGCGGAAAGGGAATGCCCGCGGCCATGACCGTTGCACTGCTGGTGGGCACCGTACGCACGCTGGCCCACTACACACAGAGCCCCGGCGAAATTCTCGCTGCCATGAATCTGCGCATGTTGGGCCGCTCGCAAGGCGGATTCACCACCTGCCTTGTTCTGCGCGCCGACGCCGACGGCAAGCTCATCGTAGCCAACGCGGGCCACATCGCGCCCTATCTCAATGGAACCGAGCTCGCACTGGAGAGCGGCTTGCCCCTCGGCCTTGCCGCTGCGGAAACATACGCTGAGGCAGTCTTCAGGCTCCCGTCCAACGCGCAACTCACCCTCGTTACAGATGGCGTAGTGGAGGCGCGCAACAGTGCCGGCGCGCTATTCGGCTTTGATAACACAGCCGCAATCAGCGTCAAACCCGCCGATGCGATTGCGCGAACTGCACAGGAATTTGGCCAGGACGACGATATTACCGTGCTCACGGTGGAGCGCCGGTTTGCGGTCGCTCCCTAAGCAGCTTTTATTGCGTGCGCGACGTCGGCAGCGCACGAGTCAGCCGTTCCTTAAAGCGTCGCAATATGCTCGAGGATATCCGCAAGAATCTCCGGTTCAGAGAAGAACGGCGAATGATCCGTGTCGATGGAAAAAGTTTCCCGGCACGGCGATTGCTCTTGCATCTCCTGCTGCAGATTCAGCGTGATCGCACGGTCGAGCGTGCATTCGATGTAATAGCGCGGAATTCGTCCCCAACGCTCTGCCGTGGTTTGGATGATTGCCCCAAATGGCTCGGTGGACTGGTTCACAAGGCGCGCCTGCGCAAAAGCGATATCCTCTTCCGAACATTCCGCATAGAGCGCTTCGCGGATATATTGCGGATTGAGTCCGATAACTCCTTCCTCGACGGGAAAAGTTGTGGACTTGTTGATCATGCTCTCGTTATCCTGTGCTGCCCAGGTCGTTAGAGAGTCGCCATTGCGCGGCAGGAATCCGCACATATACACCAGCGCTTTGATCTTCTCAGGGCAGTACTCGGCGGCCTGGGTGATGGCGACGCCCCCCATGCTGTGGCCGAGCAAAATCACCGGCTCAGCCTGCGCACCTGCGATCTCGCCGATGCAGTCGGTGTAGCTTTTCAGCGTGACCTCCGCAGTCGGGGTCAAATCGTCCCCATGGCCAGGCAAATCCGGAGCCAGAACCGTGTGCCCCGCACCTTGAAGCAGCGGCACAACAGTGCGCCAGCACCACCCACCGTGCCACGCGCCATGAATCAGCAAATAAGTAGCCATGGACGAGGATTCTACCGGAAGGCGGGAGCACGTGCAACGCGACCCTAGCTGCGCCAGTGAAGATCGACCGGCCCATCCATCGGATGTTTGGGTGTGGCTCCTGTCGAAGCAGTCTCCAGCCGCGCCTGCTTCAGCGCGAAGTACCACTTGGCCGGCTTGTCCGCGTCGTCAATCAGCATCAGGCTTGGATTGTGGCGCAGACCCTCGGCCTGCTGAATCATCGTAACTTGATCCTGCCGCACAAACTTCGCGCCAAAAAACTTCGCAATCGGCGTGACGAACGGCACGTGGTAGAACACATTCCACGCCGCAATCACGTCGATGCGGCAGGTCGACGCGGTCACGGGCGTCACCGTCGTCAAACTTGAAAACCATTTTTCGCCGGCGCGAATGACTTCCGTTCTGCGATTCGGCAACATGAAGTCAATTGTGGTTTCAATTGGTTGCCCGTACACGCCAAGCAGCTTGTAAGGCGCGGAGTTACCGCTGGGCGCGTGCGCGCTCATGCGAAAGCCCTCGGAAATCGGCTCAAACCGCTTGGTCTTTTCGCGAATGCTCGCCCGCGATCGCCACCACCACGCCTGGTGAACAAACGGCCCATGCGCCGGATCCATCAGCCCGATGATTCCGTGATCCACATTGCAGGGCAGGTCGGCGGTGAGGAACGCAGTGCGGTAGCGCGGACCAAACTTCGCTAACTCCGGCACAGGCCTCAACTGGGCAGCATCCGTTTTCCGCCCCATTCCAGCCGCGGGAATGTAAACCCACGCATGCCCATCCCGCTCCTCGCATGGAAATGCAGTTGCAAATATTCGCGTCGCGTCCAGATGATCCTTGCTGCTCAATGAGGGGATCAACGCGCACTGCCCGCTGCACGGCTCGAACTCCCAGCCGTGGTATCTGCAGGTCACATGCTGGCCGTCAAACCACCCGTAGCTCAGCGGAATGCCCCGATGCGGGCAACTGTCGCGCATGGCAAACACGCGCCCGTCGCTGCGCCGCCCGAGCACCAGCGGGATGTCCAGCAGCATCGCGGTGGCCAGCTTGCCGGCGCGGAGCGTGTCTGTCCGCAGTGCCGGGTACCAGTCATCGTAGATGAGCGTGGCCGTCGGCCCCTGAATTGATACGCCGGATTCGGTGGTCGTTACAAACGGCATTTGGGACTCACGATAGCATTGTCGCCGATGGGAATGCTAACTCTTTACACTCTTCAGCTTTCCATCCTTCAGCTCGAACGGCTCTCCGCGCCACACAATCGTGTTTCCCGCGAACCCCGCGATCCACACTCCCATTGCCACCACATCGCGCAGCGGCAGCAGCCACAGGCTGGGAAGCACCTGGTGGTCGCCCAGCACCTCCGCGCCCACCGTCATCGCCAGTGCCAGCCGCAAAAAAAAACTCATCCCCAGCAGCCACAAGCTTAACGGGCTCAGGCCGCTCGCCAGCGCGTTCAGCAGCGCCCACGTCAGCCCATGCGTGAACAGCAGTCCCGCATAGCCGCCGGGTCTTGCGTCTCGGACAGTGCGTGCCCAGCGCAACTGGTGATCGACAAATCCGCGCCAGCCATAAGCGGGTATCGCCGTCTCAACCACCTCGCCGCTCAGCACCACGCGAAAGCCGGCCCGGTCCACGCGCGCGCCCAGTTCATAATCGTCGGCCAGGTGGTCGACAAGCGAGACCAGGCCGCCGATCTTGTCAAGCGCTTCGCGGGTGACTGCCAGTGTTGAACCCAGCCCGTAATGCAATCCGCCCTCAAGCATCTTCGACAGCAGCACACCGGCCTGAAAGTCCGTAGAGATGCCCAGCGATTCCAGCCGCGAAGCCAGGGTGCCATGCGCGCGGCCGCGGTAGAGCGCCGTCACCAGCCCGGCATTTTGTTGCCCGAAACCCGCCATCACCCGCTCCAGATAGCGCAGCCCGACAGTAATGTCCGAGTCGTTGATGAGCAGGTAGTTGTAACGAGCGTGCGTTGCAAGTTGGGTAAGTGTGCTGACCTTGCCGTTTGTGCCCAGCCGCGCGGGGCATTCGATCAGTTGAATAGTATGACCTGGAAACTCCTGCTTGAGTTGTTCAACGGCTTCAACGGCGGGATCGTCGAGGGACGATACGCCAAAGAGCAACTCGACCTCGCCAGCGTAGATCTGCCGGCAGTGACTGCGAAAGGCGTCTATCATGCCGGGGTCCAGCCCCTTCAGCGATTTCAGAACGCTGACCCCAGGCGTAAATGCAGGAATCGCCGCGTGTCGTTTGAATATAAATACACGCGCCGCAACAATGGCAGCGAGAAAGTAGCCCATCCCGGCCACAGCCAGCACCGTGGTAATAATCTCCACGGATTGAGCGACAACATGCGGCATCACAGAAGCAAGTCTAAACGACGAGAAGCAGGGAACAGGGAATAGGGAACAGGGAACAGTTGCGCCGTGCCACGCCGAGCGCGTTTCGATAAATGATTAAAGAAACAGGGGAACTCCGCCTTGCCGGGTACGGCAAACCAGGCAACGCTTTCTTTTGTTCCCTGTTCCCTGTCATTCATACCTCAGCGCCTCGATCGGGTCCATCGACGCGGCCTTCCACGCGGGATAGATGCCGAAGACCAGCCCGATGGAAAACGCAACGGCAAACGCAATCAGAACCCACGTCACCGAAAGAGACGCATGCAGGTACGACACCGCAAAATGCAGAATCAGCGTAAACAGTGCTCCCGCCAGAATCCCGATTATGCCGCCCACCATGCACAGAGTCACCGCCTCCAGCGTGAATTGCAGCAGTATATTCTTCTTTGTTGCACCAATCGCCTTGCGGATTCCAATCTCTCGCGTGCGTTCCGTCACGGAGACCAGCATGATGTTCATCACGCCGACGCCGCCCACCATCAGCCCTACAGAAGAAACAGCGACCATAAACGAAAAAAGTCCGATGGTGAGCTGATTCCAAAGTCGCGACAACGAGTCGGGCCCGAAGACAGCGAAGTTGTCGTTCTGTTCCAGCCGCACGTTCCGGCGCCGTCGAAGCAGTTCTCGAACCTCATCAGTCACCAGGTCCTTGTGCGATGGATCGTCGTATTTCACAACGATCCAGAAGTCCAGAATCTCCGGATGAATCTTGCGAAACGTCTGCAACGGAAAGTACGCGGAGTTGTCCTGCGTGTTGCGCCCGCTTCCAAACGGCTGTGGCTGCACATCGAGCACCCCGATCACCGTGAACACGTCGCCATCGCAGTCGATGTCCTTGCCCAGCGGGGACTCGTTGGGGAAAAGATCTTCGGCCGCGTCATGGCCGAGGACAACCACGTTGGCGCGCCGCTCGTCCTCCGCATCCGTCCACATGCGGCCCTCAAGCAGGTTGATATCGGCGGTATCTTTTACGGCGGAGGTGCTGCCATTGATGATGGTGTTTGAAATTTTGTGCGTGCCGGCTTTGATCGAGACGCTGCCAAGTCCAGTCTGAAAGTTCTGATACGTCAATTCGGGATCCACCGCCTTGACGAAGGGAAGGCTGCGCATCGCAATGCCATCCTCATAAGTCAGCTTTTTGCGATTGAGTTCCTCCGTGGTGGGTCTCCGTCCGAACGGCTCAAAGTGGAAAACCCACAGATCGTTGGTGCCAAGTGATTTGACAAATGTGTCGATATTCGTATCGAGCCCGTTAATGGCTGAAGAGATCAGGATCACCGTGGAGATGCCGATCGAAATGCCGAGTATCGTAAGTCCGGAGCGCAGTTTATTCTTGCGCAACGTCTCCAGCGCCATCCGCACCGCTTCTTTTGAGTCGCTGAGTCTCATGGCTATAACTCCGCTCGTAAAGCAGCGATGGGATCGAGTTGCGCAGCCTTGGCCGCGGGATATACACCGAAAAACAACCCAACAGCGGTCGACACAATAAGACTGATCAAGACGGACCAGAGTTCTACTTTTGAGGGAAAGGAGATGAGCAGAGTAATGGATTCGGCAAGAGTGGCGCCCAGGATCACGCCGATCACACCGCCCACAAGCGAGAGCGTCGCGGATTCAATGAGGAACTGCAGCAGGATGTCTTTGCGGCGCGCGCCCAGCGCTTTGCGCACCCCTATCTCGCGTGTCCGTTCAGTCACAGATACCAGCATGATGTTCATGATCACGATGCCGCCGATGACCAGCGAGATGCCGGCAATTGCCACCACCACCACGCCGAAGTTATTCAGCATTTTGGTCAACAAGTTGCCGAACGTCGCACTGGTGTCGATCGAGAACGCATCCGCTGCATCCGGCGCCAGGTGCCGGCGGGCGCGCATGATGGTGCGCAACTGGTCCTCAACACTTTCCATCACTTCGCCGCCGCCCCCGCTGTTCACATAGATATCGATCGTGTGGTGAGCATCGTAAGTATGGAGAAAGGTGGTCAGCGGAATCGCGACCCAGTTATCCATGCTCATGCCCAGCATCTTGCCCTGCCGTTCGCCAATGCCGATTACGGTATAAGGCGTCCCATCCACGCGAATCTCTTTCCCCAGAGGGTCGGCGCCTCCAAGCACGTTATCCACCACGTCGTATCCAATGATGGCCAGGTGAGCACTGTGCTCGTCCTCCACCTCGGTAAACGAGCGTCCTTCGTCAATGTTCAAATTCGAAATCGCCGGCATGGTCCACGTCCAGCCCCTTACACTCGTGTCGGTGGTGGACTTGGTCTGGTACACAACCTTTCCGGTGGTGGTGCGCTGCGCACCCACCGATACGCACGATTTGCAATCGGAAAGTACCGCCCTGTAATCGTCGTACGAAATGTCTCGCCGCTTCTGAAACGAAAGATATTCATCGATCGTAATAAACGTCTGCGGCATCTTGGTTACAGTCACCACGCTGGCGCCGTAGTTGTTGATCTTGGTGGTGACAAACTGCTTGGCGCCGTTGGTCAAAGTCACAACCGTAATAACAGACGCAACGCCAATCACCACGCCCAGCAGGGTGAGAATGGAGCGCATTTTATTCGCCCAAAGCGATTGCAGCGCGAGTTTGAAGGCCTCTTTGAATTCCATAAACCCCAGCCGTCAGTTGGCAGTCGTTAGTTCTCAGTGACTAGTTTATTCTCAAGCCAGTTCCGTGTTTACTAATCCCTAATCCCAGCTTTACTCATACCGCAGCGCCTCGATCGGGTCCATTGCCGCGGCCTTCCATGCGGGATAAATGCCGAAGATCAATCCGATGGCGAAGGAAACCACAAAGGCGATCAGTACCCAGGCGAGCGAAAGAGCCGCATGGAGGAACGAAAAAGCAAAATGCAGAATCAGCGTGAAAAGGCCTCCTGCCAGAACGCCGAAAATGCCGCCAACCATGCAGAGCGTTATGGCCTCCAGCGTGAACTGCAGAAGGATATTCTTCTTGGTCGCCCCAATCGCCTTGCGGATTCCAATCTCTCGCGTGCGTTCCGTGACGGAGACCAGCATGATGTTCATCACGCCGACGCCGCCAACCAGGAGGCCCACCGATGAAACGGCGACCATAAAGGAAAACAGTCCGATGGTCAGCGCACTCCACAGGCGCATCAGCGTGTCCGGACCGGAGATGACAAAGTTATCGTCCTGTTCCAAGCGAACCTTGCGCCGGATGCGCATCAGATCGCGCACCTCTTCCACCACAAGCTCCTTGTTGGCGGGGTCGTCGTAAGTGACCGTGACATGAAAGTCATCCAGCTCGGGATGAAGATGACGAAAAGTGGGTACAGGAAAGTATGCCGAGTTATCGGCCTGATTCCTGCCGCTGCCGAAGGGTTGCAGTTGCGGCGCGAAGACGCCGACCACCGTGAAGATGGCGCCCTCACATTCGACATCTTTGCCGAGAGGCGACTCGTTGGGAAAGAGCGTCGCGGCGGAGTCGTGCCCCAGCATCACCACCCTCGCCGCGCGAGCTTCCTCCGTGTCGTTCCAGATGCGCCCCTCCTGAACCTCGAAGTTGGTGGAGTGGCTGATGGCGGTCGTCGAGCCGTCCAGTATCGCATTTTCCACTTTGTAGCCGCCGTGCTTGAGCGAGACAACCCCCAGCCCAAGCTGAGGGTTCGTGTAGGTGAGCCACGGATCGGCGGTAATCACATGGGGCAGCTCCCGCATTGCCAGCCCGTCTTCGTAGGTCAGCTTGGGACGGTTGAGATCCTCAGTCGAGAGACGGCGGCCCCATGGATCGAAGCGGTAGACCTGCACCGTGTTGGTGCCCAGCGATTTAACAAAATCAGCGATGTTGCTGTTCAATCCGTTGATCGCCGAGGAGATCAGGATCACCGTCGCAATGCCGATGGAGATACCGAGAATCGTCAGCCCGGAGCGCAATTTGTTCTTGCGCAGCGTATCGAGCGCCAACAGCACCGCTTCTTTCGAGTCGTCGATTCTCATCATTACAACTCCGATCGCAGGGCAACAATAGGATCGAGTCGCGCAGCCTTGTATGCGGGGTAAACGCCGAAAAACAGGCCCACGCCGGTGGCAACAAACAAACTGACCAGGATCGACCAGAGTTCCACAGTCGAGGGAAACGCGATGATCAGAGTAATGGCTTTGGCCACGCAGATGCCCGCGATCACGCCGATCACGCCGCCGGCCAGCGCCATGGTTGCGGACTCGATGAGGAACTGGAGAAGGATGTCCTGGCGGCGCGCGCCGAGTGCCTTGCGAACTCCGATTTCACGAGTGCGCTCGGTGACGGAGACCAGCATGATGTTCATAATCACAATGCCGCCTATCACCAGCGAGATGCCGGCGATGGCAACCACTACGGCTCCAAAGCTGTTAAGGATTTTGTTCAGGAAGTTCTGAAAGGTGGCGCTTGAGTCAATGGAGAAGGCGTCCGGGCTATCCGGCGCTAAATGCCGGCGCGCGCGCATGATGGTACGCAGTTGGTCGGAAATCCCATCCAATACTTCGCCGCCGCCGCCAGCATCCACATAGACGGTGATGCTATCGTGCGCCCCGTGCGTATGCAGATATGCTGTCAGAGGAATGGCGACCCAGTTATCCATGCTTGTGCCCATGATCTTGCCCTGGGCCTCGCTCACCCCAATCACCGTGTAGGGTGTGCCATCCACGCGAATCTCCTTGCCCAGAGGGTCGCCCGCACCCAGCATATTGTCGACAATGTCAGAGCCGACAATCGCTACACGTGCGCTATGCTCGTCTTCGGCCTCAGTGAAGGAGCGCCCATACTCAATATTGAGATTGGAGAGCGCGGGCATGGTCCAGGTCCAGCCACGAATGTCGGTGTCCGTGGTGGATTTGGTGCCGTAGACGACCTTACCCGCGGAGTCGCGCGCCGCGCCCACCGACATGCAGGATTTGCATTCGTCAAGAATAGCTCGGTAGTCGTCGACGGTAACGTCCTTCCGTCTCTGGAAGGAGAGATATTCTTCAATGGTCATGAAGGACTGCGGCGTCTTGGTGACCGTGACCACGCTGCCGCCGTAGCTGTTGACTTTGGAGGTAACAAACTGCTTGGCGCCGTTCGTCAAAGTCACAACAGTAATCACCGACGAAACGCCAATCACCACGCCGAGCAGGGTAAGAACGGAGCGCAGTTTATTCGCCCAGAGAGATTGCAACGCGAGTTTGAAGGCCTCTCTGAATTCCATGAAGTGCCAGATTTCAGTTGTAAGTTTTCAGTTTTAAGTTGTCCGTGATCCGTGATCAGTGGCCAGTGATCAGTTGTACGCAAAACTCCAATGTTCCGTTCCCATTGGTGAATCAAAACCTCCAGCTTGCTGTGCTCCCGGAGCTTTTGGGCACTGGCAACTGAAAACTTAGAACTGAAATCTGCCTTTACTCGTATCTCAGCGCCTCAATCGGATCGAGGTTCGCCGCCTTCCACGCCGGGTAGATGCCGAAGACCAGGCCAATCGTGCAGGAGACGCCGAATCCCACCAGCACCCACAGGGTTGACAGCGTCGCAGGCAGTCCAATGGGCAACAGGTAAACGATCCAGGTGAGCACGGCGCCCACCACCACCCCAATCACGCCACCCACGGCGCACAAAGTGATGGCCTCGGTAGTGAACTGGGTAAGGATGGTCTGCCTGGTAGCCCCGATCGCTTTGCGAATGCCGATCTCGCGCGTTCGCTCCGTCACACTTACCAGCATGATGTTCATCACGCCCACGCCGCCCACCATCAGGCCGACGCTGGAGACGGCAATCATGAAGGCGACCAGCCCGCCGGTAATATTGCCCCAAAGCTGGGTGAGCGAGTCGGGACCGAAGATCTCAAAATTATCCTCCGCCTGAACCTTGACCTTGCGGCGGATACGCAGCAGTTCGCGAATCTCGTCTTCCACCAGCGCCTTGTTCTTAGGATCGTCGTACTTCGCGCTGATGGACATGTCCGTGACCTCAGGATGCAGGTTGTGAAACGTGCCCATGGGAAAGAAGACGGAGTTGTCGTTGGGGTTTTTGCCGGTACCAAAGGGCTGCTTACGCTTGTCGAGCACCCCGATCACGGTGTAGAGGCCGGTCTCCACATTAATGTCCTTGCCGATCGGGTCTTCGCCATTCACAAACAGCTCTTCCGCGGCATCGTGTCCCAACACGCACACCTCGGCATGACGCTCATCTTCCATCTCGGTAAAGAGACGGCCCTCCTGCAACACCAGTTCCGACACAATCGCGACCTGCGCGGTGTGGCCCTCCAGAATCGAGCCGGCGATCTTGTGGCCGTCGTACTTTGCGCTCACGCCGCCGACGAAGAATCCCTTGGCATAGACGGATCGTGCATCCGCGGCCACCACATGAGGAAGGGCGCGAATTGCCAGCGCGTCGTCGAGAGTGAGCTTCTTGCGCGTGAGCTGTTCAGTCGTCATCTTCTGGATGCCAAACGGCAGATGATAAATCCAGAACACATTGGTACCCAGTGAGCTGGCAAAATCCGAGACCCGGTTGTTCAGCCCGTTGATCACCGATGAGATGGCGATAACTGTGGTCACGCCGATTACGATCCCCAGGATCGTAAGCCCGGAGCGTAGCTTGTTCGCCCTCAGCGTATCGAGAGCCATCTTGACGGATTCATGAATCTGGCCCTGCGCCATAAATGCAGCTCCTAGCTATTAGCTTCTAGCTCTCAGCTAAAAGCTCTTCTTAAAATGAGGCGCTCCTGCCGAAGGATTGCCCACAATTCGGTCTTCCAAGGACAGCCAAAAAGCTAGTAGCTAGAGGCTAGTAGCTAGAAGCTGTCTTCACAGCTCCGCTCGCAACGCCGTCACCGGATCCAGCTTGGCCGCCTTGCTGGCCGGATACACTCCAAAAAAAACGCCCGTCGCCGTGGCCATAAACAACCCCAGCAGCACGCTCCACAACTGCACACTGGTTGGAAATCCGATCACGAGCGTAATGATCTTGGCCACGCCTACTCCGCACGCCACGCCGATGGCTCCGCCCATCAGCGCCATGGTGGCGCTCTCAATCAGAAACTGCAGCAGCACATCGCGCTGCCGTGCGCCCAGCGCCTTGCGCACGCCGATCTCCCGCGTCCGTTCCGTGACGCTCACCAGCATGATGTTCATGATTACAACGCCGCCCACCACCAGCGAGATCGACGAGATGCCCACCACTACCGAGAAGAAGATCGAAGTGATTGACTTGTAGATGTCCATGAAGGTGTCATTGGTTTCGAGCTCAAAGTCGTCCTCGCTGCCCGGAGCATCGTGCCGCCGGGCGCGCATCAGCACGCGCACCTCGTCCTTGGCCCGCTCCATCGCCTCGATATCTCCGTTTGCGCGGGCATAAATGTCTACTGAGTCGTTGTAGCCATAAGTCTGCTGGTACGTGGTAATGGGAACAGAAACCCAGTTATCCTGCGACTCGCCAAATGCCTTGCCCTGCCGTTCGCCCACGCCCACAATCGTATAGGGAATGCCGTCGACGCGAATCTCCCTGCCAATCGGATCACCGTCCCCAAGCAGGTTGTCCACAATGTCGTAGCCCACAATCACGTTGTGCGTTCCGTGATCTTCATCGGCCGGGTTAAAGCCGCGGCCGACCACTACGTTGGTGTTGTTCAGCGCAATCATGGTCCAGGTCATGCCGCGCATGTCGGTACCGGTGGTCGAGTGGCCGTTGTAAACCACGCCCGTTGAGCGTTCAAGCAACGCCCCGACCTCGCTGCATTCGTTGCATCCGTCTCGCACCGCCTGGTAATCCTCAATGCGCAGGATCTTGCGCTTCTGAAACCGGAAGTAGTCCTGGGGATTCAGGATCACGCTGGCCTGCCGCGTCACGGTAAACACATCCGCGCCATGGTCTGTGAGCTTGGTTGCCACATACCGGTTGGCGCCGTTCACCAGGGTAATCACCATGATCACCGATGCCACACCCATCACCACGCCTATCAGCGTGAGAATGGTGCGCAGCTTGTTCGCCCAGAGCGATTGGAGCGCGAGTTTGACCGCCTCACCGAACTGCATGATCCTGCTTTCCGTGCCGGAACCTTCTTAAAGACTATCTTCCAAGTGTACGCAATCTTCGTTCGCTGCGATCTCGGGACTGATACTCCTATCGACGAAACACCGGCGTTTCAGGCCGCGCTTCGCCCTCAAATGCAGCCATTACAGGGCTGTTTTCTTCTTCTGATACGCAAAGCGGCCGCCGCAGGTTCCGGCTCCCTCATCGGATCACCTCAGAATCCACCGCGGAATCAGCATTTTTTAGAAACATTTGTTTCCTCTGCGGCGTAATATATGCAGGAAAACCTCGCCAAACCGTTTTTTCTCGAATTCCGAGTCAAACCCACTATCGGAGACACGAATGAACCGCACACGATCCCTGCTCGCGCTTGCTCTCCTTCTCCCCATCCTGGCTTCAGCCCAGGCGCCGTCTACCCAGCCCCCGCTTCTCCTCCGCAACCCTGCTCTCAGTCAGGATCGAATCGCCTTTCTCTATGCCGACGACATCTGGACGGTCAGCCGCCAGGGTGGCGAGGCGGAGCGTCTCACTTCCGACGGCCGCGTTGAAGCAGGCCCGTTCTACTCACCTGACGGAGCCTCCATCGCCTACTCCGCCCACCTCAACGGCAACACCGACATTTACGTCATCCCCTCCACCGGCGGCGTTCCCCACCGCATCACCTGGCATCCGGACGGCAGCGCTGTCCTGGGCTGGTCGCCCGACGGCAAAGACCTGCTGTTTTTCAGTTCCCAGGCCAGCCATCGCGACTACGTTCGCCTGTTCCGCGCCCACGCCGATGGTTCCGGAGTTCCAGAAGCCTTACCGCTCCCAACCGGCATCGAGGGTTCCTTTTCCCCTGATGGTCAGTCCGTCGCCTATCAGCCCATCACCAAGTGGGAACCAGCCTGGAAGCAATATCACGGCGGGCAGACAACTCCTATCTGGCTCGTCAACCTCAAGACCCTCGATCTGGTAAAGGTACCCCGCGAAAACTCCAACGACTCAAACCCCGTGTGGGTAGGGAACTCCGTCTACTTCCTCTCCGACCGCAGCGGCCACGTCTCGCTGTTCAAGTACGACATTGGTTCAAAGCAGGTTACCGAGGTTGTCCACAATGACAGCTACGATCTGAAATCCTTCCAGGCTGGCCCCGGAGGCCTGGTTTACGAACAGTTTGGCTCCATTCACCTGTTCGACACCGCCTCCAACTCCGACAAGACCGTCTCCATCCAGGTCCATGGCGAGCTGGCCAACCTAGCCCCTCACCGCGCAGCAATCAGCGCTGAGGAGATTCAAAACGCCGGCCTCTCGCCCACCGGCGCCCGCGCTGTATTTGAAGCCCACGGCGAAATCTTCACCGTCCCCGGCGAGAAAGGCGAAACCCGCAACCTCACCCAGACTTCCGGCGTCGCTGAGCGAGACCCCTCCTGGAGCCCCGACGGCAAAACCATCGCCTACTTCTCTGACGCGTCCGGCGACTACCAGCTCTACCTCCACGATCAGACGGGCTTCAAGGCGCCCACGGTCATTGACCTCGGTCCCGATCCCAGCTATTTCTACGGCCCAACATGGTCGCCTGATTCCAAGCGCATCGCCTACGCTGACAAGCACCTCCGCCTGTGGTACGTCGATGTGCCCTCAGGCAAGCCGGTGCTGGTGGATAAAGGAGTCTACGGCAGCTTCGGAGTCAACTTCGGCGAGGTCTGGTCGCCGGATTCGAAATGGATCGCCTACAACCGTGACCTGGACAACGGGCTCAACGCGGTCTTCCTCTATTCGCTTGATACCCATAAGTCCACCCAGGTCACAGACGGCATGAGCGACGCCATCAGCCCCGCATTTGATCTGAACGGGAAATACCTTTACTTCCTCGCCTCCACCGACGACGGCCCCTCAAGGGCCGGCATCGATCTGTCTTCCCTCGACCGCGCTCAAACCAACGCCGCCTACGTGGTCGTGCTGTCAAAACACGGCGCTTCCCCCGTGCCCCCGCAAAGCGACGATGAGAAAATCAAGGACGAAGCCAAAAAAGACGACGACAACAAAGACAAGGATAAAGACAAGGACAAGAAAGACGAGAAGGCCGACGCCGACAAGGACAAGAAGGACGCCGATAAGCAAGACGCCGACAAAAAGGATACGGATAAAGACAAGAAGGACGCCAAGCCTGTTGAGGTCACCATCGATCTCGAAAAAATCGGCGACCGCATCCTCGCGCTGCCCATTCCTCCACGCAACTATTACGCCATCAGCGCCGGAAAAACAGGCGTCGTCTATCTTGCGGAGGGATCGCCATTCGGCCGCGCCAGCCACTTCGGCGGTTCACCGATCCGCGCCATCTGGCGCTTCACTCTTGAAAAACGCAACCCGGAAACGGTGCTGAGCGACATCGATGCCATCACCATCTCTGACGACGGCTCCAAGGTTCTCTACGCCCGTCACGGTGGCTGGACCATCGCCTCTGCCGACGAGCTCAAGCCAGGCGACAACGGCCCCGGCAAGCCCCTGAATCTCAGCGGCCTGTCCACCGTCATCGACCTGCGCGCCGAGTGGAAGCAGATCTATCATGAAACCTGGCGCATCGAGCGCGACTTCCTCTACGACCCGCACACCCACGGCCTCAGCATTCCCAAAATTGAGGCCCGCTACAAGCCCTACCTCGACGGCCTCGCTTCCCGCTCCGAGTTCAGCTATCTCTCGGTTGAAATGCTCGGCGAAATCAACATCGGCCACATGTTCATCCGCGACCCGCGTCCACCCGAGGATGCGCCCAAAACCGGCCTGCTTGGCGCCGACTACACCACCGATCACGACCGCTATCGCATTTCAAAAATCCTCGGCGGCCAGAATTGGACCCCCGGGCTCACCTCGCCGCTCACCCTCCCCGGCGTCTATGTTCGTGAAGGCGAATACCTGTTTGCCGTCAACGGCCGCGAACTCCACGCCGCCGACAACCTTTACGCATTCTTTGACGGCACCGCCGGTCACCAGACCGTCATCCGCGTCGGGTTCACCCCTGACGGCAAAGACGCCCGCGACGTGACTGTAGTCCCCATTGAAGACGAGTCCGGCCTGCGCAACCTGGCCTGGATCGACGCCAATCGGCGCAAGGTCGACGAGCTCTCCGGCGGCAAAGTTGCCTATGTTTATATGCCCGACACCGGCTCCAGGGGCTACACCAACTTCAACCGTTACTTCTACTCGCAGCTCGACAAGCAGGCCCTCGTTCTCGACGAGCGCTACAACGACGGCGGCTTCATTGCCGATTACGTGGTCGACGTGCTCAAGCGCTTCCCGCTCTCCGGAGCCATTGAGCGCGACGGCAAGCCCATGCACGATCCCGTCGGCGCCATCTTCGGGCCCAAGGTCATGCTCATCAATCAGAACGCCGGCTCAGGCGGCGATGCCATGCCCTGGTACTTCCGCAAGGCCGGCATCGGCAAGCTGGTGGGCACCAAAACCTGGGGCGGGTTGGTCGGCATCGGCGGCTATCCGCCGCTGATCGATGGTGGCGGCGTCACCGCGCCACGTTACGCCATCTACGGCCTATCGGGCGATTGGGAAGTCGAGAACCACGGCATCGCGCCCGACGTTCCGGTGGAAGAGCTGCCCAAGGATTTCGCTGCGGGACACGACCTTCAGCTTGAAACCGGCGTAAAGCTGGTGCTCGACGAGCTCAAAGCCAATCCCATCCCAGTGATCCCGATTCCGCCCTACCCCAACTACCACAAAACCGACGGCCTCGGAATTCAGTAGCCAATCCGTCGCAGTCATCGGGCATCCCAGGTCCAGCTTCACGGGCCTGGGACGGCCTTAGGGCTAGTAGCTAGAAGCTGAAAGCTGCTTTACCGTCCCGAACTCCCAAACCCCTTCTCCGCCCGCGCCGAATCTTCCAGGCTTTCCACCTGCTCAACGACTCCCGTCAGCACCGGCACTGGAATCATCTGCGCAATCTTCTCCCCAGCCTTCACTTCCTGAGCTGTCTCGCCAAGATTCGTCATCAGGATGAGAATCTCTCCGCGATAGCCTGCGTCAATCACGCCTGCCGTTGTAGCGATGCCCCGCGCTGCCATCGACGAGCGGTCGCGCACCAGCAGTCCGAGCGGAGTGCCAGTCCCCGGATGGCGCGCCTCAACTGCAATCCCAGTACGGACTTTCACCGTGGCATGGGGCGCCAAAACGGAACCCTCCAGCGCAAACAAGTCATAGCCCAAATCCTCGCCCGGATGGGCCACCACCGGCAATCGAGCGCCGGGTCCAAGCAATTTCACACGCAGCATGAATGGATGGTATCGGAGCAACACCGGCACACGCTGCGGAAAACTAGAGAATCCGTCCCCGCTCCTCGGCCGTAGGCAGCGGACAGCTATCCAGCCGCCCCCATATCCGAAACCGCCAACGCGCAATCAGCCGATAAATCCCATCCCTCACCACCCGCGGAATCCACCTCAACCCCGCCGCAACCCAAGGCCAGGGGCGCGGCAACTCGCCCAGCAGCGCCAGGGTCGCCTGCGAACGCACCAGCGCCCGCTCATCCGCGCCGCCCACATCCCGCACCACCACAATCGAGTCGGGAAGAACCGTCCCCGCGCCCCAAAGCCGTGCGAGCAACCCAGCCACTTTTGGCGATTCCGAAGCCACAAAACGCATCCGGTCTCGCTTGTCCCTCCGCAAAAGCCATCGCACCGACCGGTTGCAAAGCCCGCAATGGCCATCGAAGATGACCAGCACCCGCCCGCCGAGTTCGTTCATCTCGCTCACAGGGCCTCTCACAACTGTCAACTTACAACTTACAACTTACAACTTACAACTGAGAACTCGTTAAGTGATTCACCTCACTCAACGCCCAACCTTCCACCTTCTATACTGTACCCACCATGAGCACCAGGCCCAACGCATCCGCCCGCACCCGTTCCCAGGCCCTCCAGCAGCGCGCCGAACGTTTCTTCCCCGGCGGCGTCAACTCCCCGGTCCGGGCCTTTCGCGCGGTTGGTGGCGCGCCTCCATTTATTGAGAGCGCCCACGGCGCATGGATCACCGACGCCGACGGCAACCGCTTCATCGATTATTTCGGCTCCTGGGGCCCCATGATCCTCGGCCACGCCTTCGCTCCCGTTGTTGAAGCCATCCAGCGCGCCGCTACACGATCCGCCAGCTTTGGCGCTTCAACGGCCTCTGAAGCGGACCTCGCCGAACGCATTGTCGCCTGCTACCCAGCCATTGAAAAACTTCGCTTCGTCAGCTCCGGCACTGAAGCCACCATGTCGGCCATCCGCGTGGCCCGCGCCGCCACTGGCCGCAACACAATCATCAAGTTTGAAGGTTGCTACCACGGCCACTCCGACGGCCTGCTGGTCAAAGCCGGCTCCGGTGTCGCTACGCTGGGAATCCCCGGCTCCGCAGGCGTCCCCCAGCAGATTGCCCACCTCACACATGCCCTACCCTACAACGATATCGCCGCTGTCGAAGCCGCATTTGACGCCCATCCCGACACCATCGCCGCCGTTATCCTCGAGCCTATCGTAGGCAACGCCGGCACCATCCCGCCCGCACCAGGCTACCTCGCCGGCCTCCGCGCCCTCACCAAGAGAGAAGGCGCCCTGCTCATCGTCGATGAAGTCATGACCGGATTCCGCGTAGCCCTCGGCGGCGCCTGCGAACTTTACTCCATCGATCCCGACCTCATCACCCTAGGCAAAATCGTCGGCGGAGGCCTGCCCGTCGGCGTCTTCGGCGGCAAGCGCGCCTTCATGGACCTGCTCGCCCCGCTCGGCCCCGTTTATCAAGCAGGAACCCTCAGCGGCAACCCGCTCGCCATGGCCGCCGGTATCGCCACTCTGAGCCATCTCCAGGCCCACGCCGCCGAAATCTATCCCCAACTCGAATCCACGGCCAAAGCCGTCTTTGAAGGCGTCGCCGCCGAAGCCCGCGCAGTCGGCGTCCCTCTCACCACCAACCGCGTAGGCGCCATGGGCACCTGGTTCTTCACGCCCGATCCAGTCACCAACTACGACGAAGCCGCCAAGTCCGACACCGCCGCCTTCGGCCGTTTTCATCGCGCAATGCTAGACCAGGGCGTCTGGCTTCCGCCCTCCCAGTTTGAAGCAGCCTTTCTGAGCGCCGCCCACGGTGAAGAAGAAACCGCTCTCACCATCGCCGCCGCGCGCGCCGCATTCCAACACCTCCACAACGAGTAGTAACGTTTCGCCCGGCGCTGGAATCATCAGCGCGCCCATTTTTTCCTTTCTGCGCGCGGCCAGGGTTGTTAGATTCGCATCTATGCCCCTTGCCCTCAAGCCCGCACGCCGGAAGATGCTCTTTCTGCCGCTGATCGCCGCCACCTACTTCATGGTGTCCGGCGGTCCCTACGGCATTGAGGACATTCTCGGCGGTGCGGGCTTTCTCAGGGCCATCCTGATCCTGCTTTTACTGCCGGTTCTTTGGAGTCTTCCCACCGCCCTGATGATCGGCGAACTCGCATCAGCCATCCCCGCCGAGGGCGGGTTTTATGTCTGGGTCCGTCGCGCCCTCGGTCCATTCTGGGGCTACCAGGAAAGCTGGCTTTCGCTCTCCGCCAGCGTTTTCGATATGGCAATCTACCCAGCCATCTTTGTCCTCTACCTCGGCAAGTTTTCGCCCGCCGCCACCGCAGGCTGGCATGGCTACGCCTGGTCACTCGCAGTTGTCGTTGTCTGCTGCGCATGGAACTTGCGTGGCGCTCCCGCCGTCGGCGAAGATTCAGTCGGCTTGTTCGTCCTGTTGCTTGCGCCCTTTGCCGTTTTCGTGGTTCTCGGCTTCTGGCGCGGCCTCACGCTTCACCCCGCCGTGCAGTGGAACACCGCCTCCGCCGATGCTGCCGGCTTCGGCCCCGGCTCCGCCTTCTCCACCGCGGTCCTGGTCGCCATGTGGAACTACATGGGCTGGGACAACGCCTCCACCGTCGCCAAGGAAGTCGAAAATCCCCAGCGCAACTACCCTCGCGCCATGATCGCCGCAACCTTCCTGGTCGCTGTCACCTACATTCTGCCTTTAGCCGCCATGGCCCTCAGCGGTCTCTCGCCCGACAGCTTCTCCACCGGCGACTGGACAACCGCCGCCCGCTCCCTTGGCGGTCCCGCTCTTGGCCTCGCCGTCGTTGCGGGTGGCGCCATCTCCGGTATCGGCATGTTCAACGCGCTGGTGATGAGCTACTCGCGGCTGCCCATGGCAATGGCTGATGAAGGCATGTTGCCCCGTGTCGTTGGCCGCCGCAACCGCCGCGGCGTCCCCTGGATATCTGTCGTGCTCTGCGGAGTGGCCTGGGGCCTGGCGCTCAAGCTCCCCTTTGAGCGCCTCATCTCCATCGACCTCATCCTCTACGGCACCAGCCTGTTGTTGGAGTTCGTCGCCCTGGCGGTCCTGCGCGTCCGCGAACCCAACATGCCGCGTCCCTTCAAAGCCGGCAATCTGGCCTTCGCAATTCTGCTCGGCGTCGGCCCCGCAGCGCTCATCGCCTACGCCCTCTACGCCTCGCGCGATGAAAAACTCATCGGCACCACCTCAGCGCTTGCTTTCTCCGTCGCGGTTGGCTTGCTCGGCCCTCCGCTCTACTGGCTGACCGCCGCGCCCCTGATCCGCCGCCGCAAATCCGCCGAGTCAGCTCCCCTTTAAGCCCAAAAGCAAAACCGCGTCCCCAAGGGAACGCGGTCTCATCTCAATCAAGCTTTCCTCACTTGCCAACGTCTACTTCTTGTCTTCTTCTTTCTTCGCCTTGTTATCGTTGAATTGCTTTGCCGACTTGATCACCTGGTCGCGCGCGTACGCCGCATCGTGCCACCCTTTAATCTCCACCCGCTTGCCCTCAAGATCCTTGTAGATCGAGAAGAAGTGCGTAATCTCCTTCAGCATGTGCGGATAAATATCGGTGTAATTCCAAACGTTGTTATAGCGTGGGTTGTTCTTTCCCACCGCCAGCACTTTCTCGTCCAGCACGCCCTGGTCCATCATCTCCAGCAGCCCGATCGGCCGCACCTCCTGCACGCACCCCGGAAAACTCGGCCCCGGCACCAGCACCAGCACGTCCAGCGGATCGCCGTCATCGCTCAGCGTCGACGGAATGAACCCGTAATCCCCCGGATAGTGCACCGGAGAATGAAGATTGCGGTCCAGCTTGAAGACATGCAGTTGCTTGTCGTATTCAAACTTGTTGGTGTTGTCCTTGGGGATTTCAATGACCGCCCGAAAAACCTCGGGCGATCGATCGCCGATCGGCAGTTCCAAATAGTTAACCATCTCTTGTATTTCTCCTTCAGGGTTGGGGAGGGTGTTTAGAGCACTTTCGGAATTAATGTGGTCCTTTTGAGTGCATCGAAATGTGACTTTTTCTCGAGGAAAAAGCCACTGGAGTGTGAGCCTTCGGTTTACAGCAATTCCGAAAGGGCTATAGCCGCGAAGAATCAAATCAGTATGAATGCAGTAAACGACCGCGCGCTCTACCCACTATAATCACGGATTATGACGGCATATGTCTATGTCACGCTGAAGACATCGGTCCTCGACCCCCAGGGCCAGACCATCCACAACGCCTTGCGCAAAATCGGCTTTGCCGATGTCGCAGCCGTGCGCCAGGGCAAGTTTTTCACGCTGACTCTTGCAGATGGACTGACCGCCGACGCTGCCCGCGCCCAGGTCGAACGCATCGCGAAAGAAGTCCTGACCAACCCTGTAATCGAAGAATTCACCTACCGCATAGAGGAATAAGCGCAGCGCGGCGGACATGGCCCGTTACCCATCGGCTGCCTGGGACAGCGTGCACAATCTACTGCTGGCACATCTGTATGTCTTGACCCAGGTATTGCATGCAGGTTCTGTTTCTACCCGCCTCTTTCGCCTGATAAAGTGCCTGATCGGCAACGTCGAACAGCTTCACGGGGTCCATGCCGATCTCGGCCTCACCCACTCCTATACCGATTGTCACCGTCAGCAATCCGTCAAAATGTGATGCGCTGTTTCTAATGGCTAGACAGCGGATCGCATCCTGCATCCGCTCTGCGACGTTCATTGCGCCGCTCGAGTTCGTGTCAGGCAATAGCAGGATAAACTCATCCCCTCCCAAACGCGCCAGCAGATCGCCGGGCCGTCCGGTGTGCTGCTCCAGGACGTGAGCCACTGAGACCAGGCACTCGTCCCCGTAGGTGTGGCCGTAAAGATCGTTGATGCTTTTCAAGAAGTCCAGATCGATGATCACCAGGGCGACCGGCATTCGCTTGCGAAGGGCGAGCCGCCAGGTTTCATCGAAAGCGGCGTCGAAGCGGCGTCGATTTGGAATGCCGGTAAGCGGGTCGAGCATCGAGAGCTGCTCCAGCGCGGCGTTGGCCTTCTCAAGCGCCTGTTCATGTTTCAGCAGCAGCCCCTGCGCGGCAACGTAGTTCAATTGCACCACGCCGGCGTGCACGCTCTGAACCAGCAACAACAGGAAGACTGCCGAGAGTCCGAGCACCGGATGTTGTGCGGTGATTGAAGCTGCCAGCACAAAAATGGCAGCCGTAATGAGCAAAGGGCAGAGGCCCTCGATGAGCAAACGCCCGCGGCTGAGTTCATTTCGCCGAGCGAGCTGCGTCTCCGTAGTCGGCAGGTGCAGTGCCTGCCAACCCGCATAGATAAATGGAACGCTCCACAACAGATCGAAGATGGTGCCCGCTTGCAGATTCCAGTGGGTCGCTGCGTAGTTCATTCCCACCTGGATGGGAAGGAACAGCCACACGCCGTAGCACAGCAGGTGAATGCGCCTTCGCTCTTCAAGCGTCGACCACGAGGCCAGTCTTATCGCCGCCGATACGCCAAGCAGCGCGCCTTCGGTCAGATAGATGCCGGCCATCGCCGTTGCCGTCGACCTTGAGGTCAAAGAGGTTTGATACAGCAGCACGTACGCCAGAACGGCGGCCATCACACCTTGCAGGCCATCCAGGTAGAAGACGCTGCGAATGGATTCAGTTCTGCGCGTGTTCGACAAGGTAAGCAGCATCGCAAACGCCGCAATGACGTCAAAGAAATCGGCTGCATCAGCGGCAAAGTTGAGGGCGGATGTGGATCGGCCTATCACCGCCTCCACCGCCTGGCCCACCGCCCACAGCGCCATCGATGCGCTCAGCATTCGCCACGAAAGCCGCTCCCTGGCGGGGACATTTTGCGCGCGCCAAAGACCGCAGAGTGCGGCCAGCAGCGGGGCAGCGGCGGTGGCTAGCCGCGATGCGAAAATGGGGTGCGCTCGCAGCAGAAAAAGCAATACCGCGTGCAACAAAATTAACGCGAAGAGGGCATAACCGAGGCTCGATTGTATGTGTCTATTTGGAGTCCGAAGCGATCTGGTTGCGGCGCCATTCATGCGGTCCAAACTCCACCGTGCCTCGAAATCGACCGCCAACGTCGCAACTGAGACCTATGAGTCTAAATTCAGCGGCGACAGCAGACGCCGGATCGAACGCCCTTCTTGCTCATTCACTTCCTGCTGATTCTCTTGTTGCCAATTCTCTTCCGGAAAGTTGGCTCGATTATACTCGTCAACTTGAGACGCGCCCCACGTCTCCGCGTTTGTAACTGGGGAAACATGCACTCCGCGAAAGCCAAGAGGCGACCGTCATCCCCACGTCCACTGACAACTCACAACTTAAAACTTAGAACTTAGAACTTAGAACTTAAAACTGATAACTGTATCGAGTCACACTTCTTCCCGAGCCTCTTCGCCTAAAATCAAAATATGTGCGGAATAGTCGGTTATGTTGGCCCCAAAAAAGTGGTCCCAGTCATCATCGAAGGCTTGCGCCGCCTCGAATACCGCGGCTATGACTCAGCCGGCATCGCTGTCGGCAGTCCCTCCAGTCCTATCCTTGAGGTCCGCCGCGCCAAAGGCAAGCTCGCCAATCTTGAAGAAGTCCTGCGTGAACATCCGCTCCACGGCACCTACGGCATCGGCCACACCCGCTGGGCCACTCACGGCCGCCCCACCGAAGAAAATGCACATCCCCATCGCGACTGCACCGGCCGCATCGTCGTAGTCCACAACGGCATCGTCGAAAACTATCTCGAGCTCAAGCGCGAGTTGATTGAGAAAGGCCACAAGTTCGTCACCGAAACCGACACCGAAATCATCGCCCACCTCATTGAGCAGATCCAGCTCGACGCGGAAGCCGCCGGCGAGCCCATCCTTCTTGAAGTTGCCGTTCGCCGCGCCGTCAAGCACCTCACCGGCGCATTTGCGTTAGGCGTTCTTTCAGCCACCGAGCCGGACAAGATCGTCGCCGCGCGCTTCGGTCCGCCCGTGGTCATCGGCGTCGGTGAAGGCGAGTCGTTTGTTGCGTCCGACGTCCCCGGCATCCTCCACCACACCCGCAACATCTACTTCCTCGCCGACGGCGATATGGCCATACTCACCCTGGCCGGCGTCCAGCTCACTGATTTCGACGGCAACCCCATCCACCGCGACATCACCCGCATTCAATGGGATCCAATCCAGGCGGAAAAGGGCGGCTACAAGCACTTCATGCTCAAGGAAATCTGGGAGCAGCCCCGCGCCATCACGGACACCACCCTGGGCCGCGTGTCGTTGGATTCAGGGAAGGTCTTCCTCGGCGAAATGAAGATCGCCGACGACGAGCTTGCCTCAGCCTCCAGCATCAACATCGCCGCCTGCGGCACCAGTTGGCACGCAGCGCTGGCCGGCAAGTACATGATTGAGCGCCTTGCGCGCCTCCCCGTCGACGTCGACTACGCCAGCGAATATCGCTACCGCAATCCCATCCCCGATCGCAACGCTCTCGGCCTGCTCATCACCCAGTCCGGCGAAACCGCTGACACATTGGCGGCGCAGCGCGAGATGATCGCCCTCGGCTCCAAGACCGTCGCCATCTGCAATGTCGTTGACGCCATGGTGGCCCGCGAAGCCCACGGTGCTATCTATACTCATGCCGGCCCCGAGATCGGCGTCGCCTCCACCAAGGCATTCACCGCGCAACTCACCGCGCTCTTTTTGCTTGCCTTGAAGCTGGGCCAACTCCGTGGACGCATCGATCCCGCCCAGTCCGTCCAATTGATTGAGCAGCTCAGCCGCATCCCCGCCAAGATAGAAGAAATCCTGCGCTCCCGCTCAGCGCAGTGCGAGCAGCTTGCGGCCGGCTTCTCCAACGCCCGCGACTTTCTCTACCTCGGACGCGGCATCCACTTCCCCATCGCCCTTGAAGGCGCGCTCAAGCTGAAGGAAATCTCCTACATCCACGCCGAGGGCTACCCCGCCGGCGAAATGAAGCACGGACCTAACGCACTCATTGACGAAACCCTGCCCGTAGTCGTCCTGGTCACGCGCGACGAATCCGACCCCGCATCCAAACTCCGCTACGAAAAAACTCTGTCCAACATCCAGGAAGTCACTGCGCGTTCCGGCCGCGTCATCGCCGTAGCCACCGAGGGCGACACCATAATCGGCAGCCTCGTCGAGCAGGTCATCTTCATCCCGCCGGCCATCGAGATGCTCTCCCCGCTCATTGAAATCGTCCCGCTCCAGTTGCTCGCCTACTACATCGCCGTCCGCCGCGGCTGCGACGTAGACCAGCCCAGAAACCTTGCCAAATCCGTCACTGTTGAATAGTCCCTTCCAACTATCGGTCAATCCAATCAATCTTTTCTTGACGACAGGCGGGCGGGGGATGGCTATGATGGCTTATGGATTCGGTCTTCCGGCCTTCCTTCTATCCTGATGGCCCGCGGATGTCCTTTCAGAAGGCCGCATCGATTGTGCTGCACGTTGTGATTCTTGCGGTTTTCACCTATTGTGTTCACGGTGTTGCAAGGGTCCGCAAGGCCCCAGCGCGGAACGCGGTGGTGGTGGTTGCGTACGCACCCGGACACCAGGTTGCGGTGGAACGGCCGAAGCCTAAAATTGTGCCGCTCGAAAAACCAAAGATTGCAGTCAGGCAGCCTGAACCGCCGCCGCCGAGCAGCGGAGGCGATCCCTCGGGCGAGAGCGATGTGACGGTGGCCGAGGCTAACTTTGACCCGGCGCCCAAACCCGATCTTTCCGCTCTTCCGCATGGCACACGGGGCGATGTGCTGATCGACATTGTGATTGACGAGGACGGCAAGGTTGTGGACACGCATGTCGACCAGGGGCTGGGGCACGGTGTGGACGAGGCGGTGTTGGCCGTGGTGGAGACATGGACCTTTACGCCTGCGACCAAGGCGGGCAAGCCGGTGGCGAGCAAGCAGCAACTCCTGTTTCACTTCGAACGGGCGTAGGGGCCTGGTGTTGACAAGGCGCGGGCCACGAGCCAGACGCCATGGCTGTTGCCGGTGTTGATTGGCGGACCTTGGGGAGCTTTTGTCGGCGGATTACGAATCGCGTAGTTTAGTTTGGAACAAAGTTCAATTTCTGTTGGGAGACGTTATGCGCATATTGCGTGTTTTGGTCGTGTTGTCGACCTTGGTGTTGTTGCCTTGGATGGGGATTGCCGCGGCGCAGGCTACTGCGGCGAAACCGGCAAGTGGGAAGGACGCGAAGCCTGTGGCGGCGGAGGCGGCCGCTGGGGATGAGGGGCCGGCTCCGGCTTCGCCATTTCCGCAGGGGCCGCCGAGCAAGGGAGGGCTGGAGCTGAGCGCGATTCACAAGGCGGACAGGACGTGGCGCGAGGCGCAGCGCGGCGGGCAGCCGTATGGCAGGCAACTGCTGATTCAACCATCGGTGTTGCGTGCGGTTGATCCTGAGACACAGCACAAGGCTCTGGAACATTTTGAGAGCGTAAAGGCGCAGCTCGATAAGATCTCGACGGATGGCATGAGCCAGGCGGAGCGGATGAATCTTGAGATCTACATATACCAGATTGGTGTGCAGATCAGCGCGCAGAAGTTCAAGGAGTATGAGAAGCCATTGAACTCGCTGGAATCGTTTTGGATGGATGTGCAGAGCAGGGGGCAGCGCGGGTTCAGGACGGAAAAGGACTACGAAAACTACCTGTTGTGGATGGCGGATATTCCGCGCTATTTCACCGAGAACATTGGCAATATGCGGGCCGGGGTGGCGCACGGATTTACGCCTCCGAAGATCACGCTGGCGGGACGGGACCAGACGATCGCACAGGTTGCGAATGCGCAGACGGCGGACATGACGCCGTTCTGGAAGCCGTTTACGCATATGCCGTCGACGATCAGCCCGGCGGACCAGGCGAGGCTGCGCGCAGAGGCCAAGGGAGTGATTGAGAAGCAGGTGATTCCGGAGTACAAGGTTTTGCTGGCGTTTTGGAACGATGAGTATTACCCGCACACGCAGACCTCGATCGCCGCCGAGTCGCTGCCCGATGGGAAGGAATACTACAAGGCCCAGATCAAGCGCTACACGACGCTCGATATGACTGCTGAGGAAATTCACGCCTTGGGACTGACCGAGGTCGCCAAAATCCATCAGGAGATGCTCGATACCATGGCCGAGGCCAAGTTCGATGGCGACTTCCCGGCATTCCTGAAGTTCCTCAGGACCGATCCGCAGTTCTACGCCAAGAGCGGAGACGAGCTGGTGGACAAGGTTTCTTACATGATGAAGGAGTTTGACGACAAGGCGGACAAGTATTTCGGTTATATGCCGCGAGGGCGGTTTGGAATCCATCCAATACCGGACGAGCAGGCGCCGTACCAGCCGGCGGGTTTTGGTGGGCCGGATGGATTCGAGATCAACTTGTATGATCTGCCGTCGCGGCCGCTGTACGCGATGCCGGCGCTGACGCTGCACGAGGCTGCGCCGGGACACGCGTGGGCTGGGCTGATTGCGCGTGAGCATCAAAATCCGGATGGTTTTCGTGGGGGCGGGTCGGCGTTTGGCGAGGGCTGGGCGCTCTATTGCGAGCGGCTGGGCTCGGAGATGGACATGTACCACACGCCGTATGAGAAGTTCGGCATGCTGAGCTTCCAGTCATGGCGCGCGTCGCGCCTGGTGGTCGACACCGGCATGCATGCGATGGGCTGGACGCGGGAGCAGGCGCAGCAGTACCTGCGCGACAATACGGCGCTGAGCGAACACGACATCGAAGAGGAGATTGACCGTTATATCTCATGGCCAGGACAGGCGCTGAGCTACTACCTGGGGATGACGGAGATTATGAAGGAGCGCCAGCACGCGAAAGAGGTGCTGGGGCCGAAGTTCAACCTGCGGGCATTCAATGATGCGGTTCTGGCGACGGGGGGAGTGCCGCTGCCGGTGCTGGATGAGTACCTGGAGGCCTGGATCAAGGGGGGTGGTGTTGGACCTTATCCGGAGATGGAGAAATAGTTCGGCTGCATCCAAAAAACAAATGGGCGCGCATCTCTGCGTGCCCATTCGATCCGCGCGCCATCCTTTGATTTATCTAGTTTGTCACCCCGATAGTCTTGAACCACGTAGCGGCCAAAGCCGGCCAGCCTACAATGGGTTTCCCGATGGGCCGCATGCCGTAGCCATGTCCGCCTTCGGCGAATATGTGCATCTCAACCGGAATTTTCGCTTTCTTCAGAGCAAGAAAATAGGACAAGCTGTTTTCCACGTGTACCGGATCATCTTCAGCCTGCACGATAAAGGCCGGTGGTCCGTTGGGATCGATGGGAATAGCGGGGTTGGGCGCAAGCGGATCATGCGGCCCGCCCAGCCAGCCGGGGTAAATAATCACGGCAAAATTTGGACGGCAGGGAAGTTGATCGGCGGCATCGACGGCCGGGTAAATGCGTTGCGCGCACAGATTGCTCAAGACCGCAGCCAGGTGCGCTCCCGCGGAAAACCCGATAACGCCAATTCGATTTGGATCGATGTGCCACTCCGCCGCATGTTCGCGCACCAACCCCACGGCGCGCTGCCCGTCTTCATACGCGGTCTTCGACTGCGGGTACGGCCCGGCATCGGGCACGCGGTACTTCAGCAGGATGGCCGTGACGCCGATCGAGTTGAGCCAGTCGCAGATTTCGGTGCCCTCCTTGTCGATCGCCAGCACCTTGTAGCTGCCGCCGGGAAACACCAGCACTGCGGCGCCGGAATGCAGCTTGCCCGTTGGCTGATAGACAGTGATCGTCGGGTTCGATACGTCCGTCAGGCGAATCACGGGTTTGCCGCCCATCGGCAGATCGCTGGGGCTGGCGGAGTCACGCTCCGGGCCGCGGCTGGGCGGATGTCCTGGAGGACCGTCGGGCCACAGGTCAAGCGTCTGATGGCCTGGCGCGGGAGCCCAGGCCGGCTTTTGCTGTGCGAACGTTTGAGTTATTCCCCAAGCCAGTCCCCACGTGACAAGAAGGTGCGCGCCAACAACAGCGGCGAATGAGTTGCGGAATGGAGGGTATCTCATGAATACTCCGGTGGTCCGTGCCGTCTCCAACACTCATCCTCGTTGACCTTGTCCGCAATCCCCAACTAGGATGGCGAGAGCCGGTAGCGAGGTTTTGAAACAGGTTGTGATGCCGTGCGAAAGCAGAAGATGCCGGCAGGTTCCCATCCTATATCAAGAGGTGTGCGAACAAACGTCGGCTTCCCTTGAGCTCATCGCAAAAACAATTTGAGGATTTCATTGCATGCCATTTGCCAAAATCAGGCTTTATCTTGTCTGTGCCTTGATCGCCATTCTTCCGGGCACCCACCTGACCGGTCAAAGCCCCGCCCCCAGGCCGGCCTATCTTGACGCGACGCTTCCCACCGAGCAGCGCGTCGACGATCTCATCTCCCAGATGACTCTCGAAGAGAAAGTCTCGCAACTAGGACACACCGCCGACGCAGTGCCGGGTCTCAACATCCCCGAGTACAACTGGTGGAACGAAGGCCTTCATGGCGTGGCGCGCGCCGGCATCGCCACCGTATTTCCGCAGGCCATCGCGCTGGCCGCAACTTTCGATGACCCGCTCATCCACCAGGACGCCACGGTCATCAGCACCGAGTTCCGGGCCAAGTTTAATATCAGCCGCGCGCCCGATGGCTCCAGCCAGTGGTACTACGGACTCACCGCGTGGTCGCCCAACATCAATATCTTCCGCGATCCGCGCTGGGGACGCGGTCAGGAGACGTACGGTGAAGATCCGTTCCTCACCGCGCGCATGGGCGTCGCGTTCGTCCGCGGCCTGCAAGGCGATGATCCCAAGTACATCAAGGTAGTCGCCACTCCCAAGCACTTCGCGGTGCACAGCGGACCCGAGGCCACGCGTCATGAAGTGGATGTGCAGGCATCGCGCCATGACATGGAAGACACCTACCTGCCTGCTTTCCGTGCCACCGTTATGGACGCCAAAGCCGACTCCATCATGTGCGCCTACAACTCGTTGAACGGCCAGCCTGCCTGCGCCAACACCGCGCTGCTCCAGGAGCATTTGCGCGGCGACTGGAAGTTTAATGGCTATGTCGTGTCCGACTGCGCCGCTGCTGAAGACATCTACAAGAATCATCACTACACCGCGTCAATGGAGGCAGGAGTAAGCGCCGCCTTCAAAGCCGGCATGGACCTGGTCTGCGGAGAACCGCCGCAAGCTCGCGTGAAACTCGAGAAGACCGCGATCCTGAATGCAGTGAAGCAAGGCCTGATGACGGAGGACGACGTCAATCAGTCACTGCGCCGTCTGTTCATCGCGCGCTTTCGCCTAGGAATGTTCGATCCCCCGGCCAACGTGCCCTGGTCGCATCTGGGCGCCGCCGACAACGACAGCGAAGCGCATCGCCAGCTTGCACTCAAAAGCGCGCGCGAATCTCTCGTCCTTCTCAAAAATCAGAACGGCCTCTTACCACTTCGCAAGCCTTACGCGCGCATCGCCGTTATCGGCCCCGATGCCGACAGTCTGGACGCGTTGGAGGGCAACTACAACGGCACGCCTTCGCACCCCGTCACCATTCTTGCCGGCCTGCGCGCTCGTTTTCCCAAATCGCAGATCACCTTTGTGCAGGGCACAGGGCTCATCGGCTCCGTCACGGAGCCCGTTCCTGCCAGCCTGCTATTCACTGACGCTTCCGCCAAACAGCACGGCCTCAAGGCGGAGTACTTCGCAAATACCAAGCTCGAAGGTGAGCCTGCATTGAGCCGCGTCGACAATTCGGTGAATTTTACGTGGGGATTTACCGGTGTCTCGCCCACGCTCGCCAAGAATTACTCGGTGCGTTGGCAAGGCACGCTCATCCCAGCTGAAACCGCGGACTATATCGTAGGATTCACCGGTCAGGATGGATATCGCGTTTGGCTCGACGACAACCTCGTCGCCGACGACTGGACCGCGCATCGGCCCTCCACTACGCAAACCAAACCCGTCCATCTCGACAAAGGCCATTCCTATTCCATCAAGATCGAATACTTCCAAACCGTGCGTTCAGCGGAAGCGCGCCTTGTTTGGGGCATTCCGGGCCGCCAGGAAGACGAGGCTGTTGCCGCCGCACGCAAGGCTGATTTAGTCATCGCCGTCATGGGCCTATCCGCGCGCGTTGAAGGTGAAGAGATGAAGGTGCATGCCGACGGCTTTTCTGGCGGCGACCGCACCAGTATCGACTTGCCCGCACCGCAGGAAAAGCTGCTTGAAAGCGTGGCTGCCGCAGGCAAGCCCACCGTGCTTGTGCTCACCAGCGGCAGCGCCCTCGCAATCAACTGGGCCGATGCGCACATTCCGGCGATTCTCGAGGCGTGGTACCCCGGCGAAAGCGGCGGAACAGCGGCGGCCGAAGCGCTCGCCGGCGACTTCAGCCCCAGCGGACGCCTGCCCGTCACGTTCTATAAGTCCGTCGATCAGCTTCCCGCATTTGAAGACTATTCCATGTCCAATCGCACCTATCGCTATTTCCATGGCGATCCGCTCTATCCCTTCGGCTACGGGCTCAGCTACACGAAGTTTTCTTATGCGAATCCGCACGTGAATGAAGCGCACGGAGACCAGTCGAAAGACAACGCCGACGCTCCCGTCACAGTGTCCGTTGACGTTAAGAACGACGGCGCCATGGCCGGCGATGAAGTAGTCGAGCTTTATCTCACGCACACCGGCTTCTCTTCCGCGCCTTTGCGCGCGCTTCAGGGCTTCCAGCGCGTCCATCTGCTGCGCGGTCAGAAGAAAACCGTCACCTTCACCCTGCGCGACCGCGACCTGAGCATTGTAGACAGCGAAGGCAAGCACCGCATCGTCCCTGGGGCGGTTCAAGTCTGGATCGGTGGCGGCCAGCCCATTGCCGTCAACGGCGCGCCCGCAGCCGCCGGTGTCGCCACACAATTCGCCCTGACGCGCGATGCAACGCTGCCGGATTAGCCCTCCGTCCGGCGTCACAGATCAAGTTAAATCGATGGCCTACACTGAACGAAGTTCGAGGCGGCATTACCTGGTCCCAACGGAGTCATACTCATGAAGGTCCTGTTCATCGGCGGCACCGGCATCATCAGCACGGCCGTCACCCGCCTAGCCGCCGCACGTGGAATCGATCTGACCCTCCTTCGTCGCGGCCAGCGCGCTGCCGACATTCCCGCCGGCGTCCGCACCCTCACCGCCGACATCAACGATGAGTCTGCCGTCGCAGAGGCCCTCGGCACTGAGACCTACGACGCCGTCGTCGACTGGATCGCCTTCACTCCCGATCACATCGAGCGCGACATCCGTCTCTTCCAAAACCGCACTGCCCAGTTCGTCTTCATCAGCTCGGCCAGCGCCTATCAGCACCCCGTCGGCCACTACCTCATCACCGAGTCCACCCCGCTCGCCAATCCCTTCTGGCAATACTCACGCGACAAGATCGCATGCGAAGACCGCCTCATGCGCGCCTATCGCGATGATGGGTTCCCCATCACCATCGTCCGCCCCTCGCTCACGTATGGCGACACGCAAATCGTGCTCGCCATGAACAGTTGGCAGAAGTCCTACACCGCTCTCGACCGTATGCGCCGCGGCAAAAAAGTCATCGTCCCCGGCGATGGCTCCTCGCTCTGGGTCGTCACTCACAACAGCGATTTTGCGCAGGGCTTCGTCGGCCTGCTCGGTCATCGCCAGGCCATCGGACACGCCTTCCACATCACCAGCGACGAGGTCCTCACCTGGGACCAGCTCTACCGCATCACCGCCGAAGCCGCGGGCGTCGAGCCCAACCTTGTCCACATCGCTTCCGATTTTCTCTCAGCCTGCATCCCCGATCAGCTCGGCAGCCTCACCGGTGACAAGGCCTGCAGCGTCGTCTTCGACAACAGCAAGATCAAGCGCTTCGTTCCCGGCTTCACCGCCAAAATCCCCTTTGCTGAAGGCATCCGCCGCACCCTCGCCTGGTTCGACGCTGATCCCGCGCGTCAGCAGATTGACGACTCCGCCAACGCCGCCTGGGACAAGCTGATCGACGCCTACGAACAAGGGCTCGCCAATGCCGTGCAAAAACTCCGCTAGGGTCGCGCCGCCGCACCCCGACCACCCCTCCGGGTTTATGCTTGATAGGTAGATGAGTAGAGACGTTCGGTTCCGCATCAAGATCAACTTTGTTTTGGTCATCTTTTTCCTCCTGTTCCAGATCCCTGCCTCCTTTTCCCAGGTCGCCGTGCAACAGGGCAGCACGCCATCGGCCCCACGGGCAAGAGTCATTGTTTTTGTCCACGGCCTTCACGGCAGTCGCGATTCCTGGCGCGCCTCAAACGGCGCCAATTGGCCCGATCTGGTTCGCACAGACCCGCGCTTTGCCCTCTCCGACGTTGAGGTTGCGGAATATCCCACTCCGGAATCACACGGCAAAATGTCCAGCATCCAGTTGTCTGACCTCCTCTGGACCCGCCTCAAACAGGACCACGTCTGGGACCATCGCGAGGTGGTTTTCATCGCCCATAGCCTCGGCGGCATCCTCGTCGAAGAGATGCTGCTCCGCCATCCCGCGGAAGCTGTGAGGGTCAAGTTCATCGTGTCCTATGGCACGCCGCACGAAGGCTCGTCGCTCGCCCGCATCGCCTCGCTCTACGACAAAGACCCGCTGCTCAACGACCTCAGCGACACCAGTGACAACGCCTTTCTCACTCAGCTTGAAGACAACTGGCGCAGGCACGACTCCGTCAACGGAATCCATCGCTTCTGCGCATTTGAATCAGAAGACACCAAGCCTGACAGCGGTGTCGGCTACTATCTCCGCGCTCATGCCCGCGTTGTCAGCTATTTCAGCGCCACCTATGGATGCGACGTCACCACACCGCCGCAGGAGATTCACGCCGATCACGTGCACATGATTCAGCCCTCCGATCGCAAGTCCGCCGCATACGACTTCTTCTATCGCGTCTACCGCGCCAACCCAATCCTCGAAGAGCAGGTGGTCACCCGCGACAACGTGATCGCAGGCCTTGAAGCCGCCTGCGATCGAACCAATGCCAACACCGACCTGCAAGTACCCATCGCCCTTGACAGTTCCATGCACGAAAGAGTCATCAAGGCGGATGCCTCCTTTGTTAACTCCGTCGATCTTCACGACGTGAACCCAAACCCGCCAGTGGTCACCGGCGTCGACTCCAGCGGTGTAGCCCATGTGAACTACGGATTCAGTGGTCCGTCTAAAAAGCTCTTTGTCTGCCTCGGCTCCGCCCACGCGTCACTCAAGGTTGAGTTCACCATCGATCGCCAAGTCCCGATCCGCGAAGCCCAAAACTGAACAGGTTCGAGCCCCCGCGGTAAGTCGCGCCGAAAAAGCCTAAAATGATTCGGGCTTCCTACTCCGCTGAAGAGCCGAAACACGACCCAAAAGTTCGTCACAAAACCTGCTGTCATCCTGAGCGAGCGCAGCGAGTCGAAGGACCTGCTTCTGCTTTTTGATCTCTAAGGAATGAATTGAAATATGCCAATCAAAACCATCATCGAGCCCTTCCGCATCAAGTCCGTCGAACCCATCCGCTGGACCACCCGTGCCCAGCGTGAATCCCTGCTCCGCGCGGCGCACCACAACCTCTTCCTGCTTGAAGCCGACGATGTCCTCATCGATCTGCTCACCGACTCCGGCACCGGCGCCATGTCCACGCACCAGTGGGCCGGCGTCATGGAGGGCGACGAGAGCTACGCCGGCTCCAAGAGCTTCCACCATTTCAAGCGCTCAGTCCAGGACATCACCGGCTACGCCCACGTAATTCCCACTCACCAGGGCCGCGCCGCCGAGCGCATTCTCTTCAACGTCATGTGCAAAAAGGCCGACATTGTCCCCAACAACACCCACTTCGACACCACCCGCGCCAATGTAGAATTCGTCGGCGCCGAAGCGGTCGATCTCCTCTATCCAGACGCGCGGCTCCCTGAAACCATCCTGCCCTTCAAAGGCAACATGGACGTCTCCGCTCTTGACGAGCTCATCACGCGGGTAGGCCGCGAACGCGTTCCGCTGGTTATGCTCACCGTCACCAACAACAGCGGCGGCGGCCAGCCCGTATCCATGGAAAATGCGAAAGCCGTCGCAGCCGTCTGCAAGCGTCACAGCATCCCGCTTTACTTTGACGCCTGCCGATTCGCTGAGAACGCCTGGTTCATCAAGCAGCGCGAGCCCGCTTACGCCAGCCACACCCCCAAGCAGATTGCGCAGGAGATGTTTGCCCTCGGCGACGGCTGCACCATGTCCGCCAAGAAAGACGGCATGGCCAACATCGGCGGCTTTCTCTGCACCAACGACGATATCCTAGCCCGCCAGGAAAAAGACCTGCTCATCCTGACTGAAGGTTATCCGACATACGGCGGACTCGCTGGCCGCGATCTTGAAGCCGTAGCCATCGGCCTCCAGGAATCGCTCGACGAGGACTATCTCCGCTATCGCATCGCCTCCACGGCCTACCTCGGCAACCACATCGCTGAGGCCGGCGTGCCCATCGTCCAGCCCCCCGGCGGCCACGCCATCTATCTCGACGCCAAGGCGTTTCTGCCCCACGTTCCCGTCGACCAGTTTCCCGGCGTAGCCCTCGCCGCCGAGCTTTATCTAGAAGGCGGCATCAGGTCAGTCGAGATCGGCAGCCTCATGTTCGCAGCCGCTGCCAAGATGGAGTTGGTCCGCCTCGCCATCCCCCGCCGCGTCTACACCCAAAGCCACATCGATTACGTAGTTGAGATCATCCTCGATGTCTTCGCCCGCCGCGAAAAAATCAAAGGCCTCAAGCTGACCTACGAAGCTCCATTCCTGCGCCACTTCACCGCGCATTTAGAACCGGTCGAATAAGCTCCGTGCCCTGGCCGGTCCTAGAGAATGTTCACGGCCCGTGCTGCCAACAGGGCTACGGTCGCAAACGAGATGAGCGCTTGAATCATCATCAATACCTTCGCCCACGCAGACAGAACCGGAGAGTCTGTCGGAGAAAACGCAGTGCTCGTATTGAAAGCTAGAAACAAGTAATCCACAAATCCCGGGCTCCAGGACTGTTCCTCCATATCACGGCTTTTCTCTGGGCTGAGTGTCATCTGCGGAAACAGAAAAGCTCCATCGGTATGGACACCGCGCAATTCACGGGCATGGGGGCCACCGGCATCAAGCCGCCAATACCATGACGCGAAAACCAGGATGTTCGTGATCCACAAGGCGGCTGCAGAGCGCAATAAATCCTGAGGCGATTCCTTATGGGAAGGCAACGCCGCCAACAGCAAGCCAAGTGACCACACCATGTCAACCGTGACAATGGACGTCAACACATAACCAAGAATCTTGTTAAGGCGATCCATTCCGCGTCGCCGCGCCCATATCGTAGGGATCATCAAGACGCCTACAACAGTAATCAGCAGCCAATCAGGGCCTACCGATAGAGCTTCCGGCAGAGCCAGGCGCAATCCGCCCACCGCAAGCAGAGCGAGCATTGCGGGCCAGCGTGGTTCCAGGCGTTTCGGCGTCTTCGTCATGATGCTTTCCATTCTGCAACGCGAATCGTCGCCCGTAGCGTGTGCTCCTTACCCGGCGCCAATTCCACGGCGCACGCGAGAATGTTACTCGCCTCCACACAGGCCATCCGTTGCCATTCATCATCGCCCAGATCGGAAAGCGATGCCGCTCCCTGCCGCCACGGATTCCACACCACCGTCGTCGCCGAGCCTGCTTTCTCAGTTCGAATCGCCCGCTTCAGAATCGGATCAATCAGCTCCAGCGCCGCGTCAGTATTCATGTAAGCATTGTCCGTTGGCGCAGCAAAAGCCACGTCGCCCTGCTGAGTCTTCTCGCGATTCCCATCCGTATTGTCGAAGTATTTCACCCTATCCAAACCGCGCACCCGCACCGTCTGCGCGTCACCCACGTTGAAGTAAGTATGCAGCGCCTCTTCAAAGCGAAAAGGCTCAGCCCCAGTGTTCTTCACGGTCAGTTCCAACCCGAGAGTGTCTCCAATCGTCACGCGATAAACCGTGCGAAACTCGTGCGGCCACCACCGTCGCGTCGATTCATCGCTCTCTGTTGAGCACCCAACGTTCACCGTGCCGTCCTCAGCCGTGATGGAGTCAAGCCGCCACTCCCTGGTCCGTACGAACCCATGCGCCGGAGCCTTTGCATCGTCCGCCTTGGCCCGAAACCATGGAAAGCAAATCGGAATTCCCCCGCGAATCGCGCGTCCGTCTTCCCAATGCGAACGCTCGCTCAAGAAGATCACTTCATCGGCGCCCGCCGGCCGCCAGGCCGTCACCTGCGCGCCATGCAAATAGATCTCCGCCGAAGCTTCATGCGTGGTTACGCGGATCACCGGCAGCCCGCCGTTTCCCGATACAACCTGGGCCACGCCCGCAATCCCAAACCGCCGATTCATATCATCGATTCTGGAAAGCTCATCCATAAGACAAAGGATACTTGTGCCCGGTGCTTAAGCCTCTTCTTTGTGACCCGGGCGTTGCCCTTAGCTCCCGAAGGGAGCGCATGACAATAGCCCAGGATGAAAGGTTGGATAAGCATCAAGCGAAAATCCAGCGCCCGCAGGGGAGCTGCGAAGGTTGTATGGTCGAAAACATCAGAAAGCATTCGCCCTTGTCACCTGCCGCCGCAGTCCGAGACGACGCCGGCCGCAGCGAAAAACGGCCACTTGCCCTGCGGCTCAAAGCAAGCGGTCAATAACACTTACGTGGTTGCAATGCATCATTAAAGTCATTGACAGTCTTTTCGACGGTTTGCATACTATTGGTGGACTTAGTGCCAGAAGGGTAGCGTATATTCCATGGGCTCTTTCAGGTCAAGCCCGGCCTCAACAACGCTTCTCGTTGGGCTTCTGGCCTGGATTGCGTTTGTATTGGTTGCGCCTCAGATTGACTTGGATGACTTTGCCTTTCGATCGAAGCAATCCCCTCTTGAAATTCACGCATTGACGTGCCACATCCCGCATGTGAACGCGACTATCAGCGTGCCCGGGACTACCGTCCGACCGGCGAATACCTTCGGCATTGTTCTAGAGGTCTTCTTCTTTGACAGTGCCGTCGAGGTATCTTCCACCGCTCCCCGAATTCTCCGCTGTTAGAGAGCATCGCGTTTTCGCAAGCAGGAGTCGAGAGAACGCAGGTGAATTACGCACCGCTAGTCACCTGCGCTAACTTCCGCCTCCGACCGCTTGAGTGAGATCTAGCGATCCGTAGCGACTGTCTTCGTTGTCTCGCGCCAAGTCCTCAACACCTTCAGGACTTGCCCTTGAGAAGGTAGTGCGCGCCGAATCGAAGCTCGGTTTACCGCCATCGCGAAATCGACCAGACGCCTGAACGGATTTGTCCGTTTTCGGTCGGGATTGGTTGCGGAATGCCGTGCGCAGATCTTCAGATAATCGCGAAAGAACAACTCTAATAAGGAGCCGGAAAAATGAACACACTGATGTGTCGCGCCTATCTGTTGATGAAGCAGATGCTCGAAGATGAAAATGGCCAGGATTTGGTCGAGTACGCCCTGGTTGTCGCCCTGATCGCTTTTGGGGTTGTGGGCGGCATGCATGCTCTTGCAAACGGGCTCAACAAGGCCTTCAACACTGTCTCTACCACGCTGTCCACGAGCGTTTAGATCGAATCGGCGCGAGGTCGGCGCAGCCGGGTACTCCAGTCTCGCACGTCTTGAGATGGGATTGTGCAGCCACAGGGCGGGACTCGAAATGTAAGAGGTATCTCAGCTCTCACGTTTCGAGCCGCCTTCTCCGGCCAGGTCAGCAGCACCCGCCGAGTTGAGACTCTTGGAAGAGTAACCGCCTGCCCGGAAGTTTCTCAGTTCGGACCAAAAGGCCAAGGGTTGGGGTCGCTCTACGCTCTCCCCGCAAACTCCCCCGTCTCTGTATAAACCTTTACCCGCTCGCCCTCCTGGATATACAACGGCGCCTTGATCTCCAACCCCGTCTCCAGCCTCGCCAGCTTGGTCACCTTCCCGCTCGTGTCGCCCTGCGCGCCCGCCTCGGTGTAGGTCACTTCCAGCTCCACCTTGTCCGGCAGCTCCAGGCCTATCGGGTTCCCGTTAAACTTGTTCAGCTTCACAATTGCGCCTTCCACCAGGTAGTCCAGCGCGTTCGCAATCATGCCCCCAGTCAAGCGCAGCGTGTCAAAGGTCTCCTGATCCAGAAAATACGATCCCTCGCCGTCACTGTAGAGATAGCTCGCCTCCACCGTCTCGAGATCGGGTTCTTTGAACTTCTCCTGCGCCTTGAACGTCTTGTCGAAGACCGCCTGCGTCAGCAGGTTGCGCATCTTCAGCCGCACCAGCGTCTGCCCGCCCCGCGCCGTCGGCGTCGAAACCTCGGCATCAATGCAGTAGTAAGGAGCATTCTCAAACTCAAAATACATCTTGCGCTTCACAGTAATCGCTTCAAGCAGTGCGGCCATAAATCCCTCAAAATGTGCGGTCAGTTGGTAAAGAGCCGAGCTCTTCTCCCCGTCCATTATAGGGTGAAGCGCGTACCTCAGCCCGCAGTAGTGTGAGCTAGATCACTTGCCACCGTACCCCTCCGGTAGCGATACTCCAAACAGTCCTGTTTTTTGGGCTTCATCCCTTTTCTGAAGCGAGAACCTGCCTTGGCGCGTGAAACGTACACCGCACGTCTTGAAAAAAAAGACTGCATCTCCGAATCGTCCCAGTGCTACCACTTTGAATTCGTGCTCGACGCGCTGGAAAGCTTTCCCTTCACCGCCGGCCAGTTCATCTCTGCCGTGGCCACTGACCAGAACGGCAAGCAGCAGACCCGCGCCTATTCAATAGCATCGGCAGCCAGGGCCAATCGCTTCGACCTCTGCGTCAACCGCGTCGAAGGCGGCTTCTTCTCCAACCACCTGGCCGATCTCACCGACCTTGAGCCTGGCGCCACCGTGCAGGTCCACGGCCCCCACGGCCACTTCATTCTCAATCAGCCGGTCACCGACGCCATCCTCATCGCCACCGGAACCGGCATCGCTCCCATGCGCGGCTTTGCCCAGTGGCTGTTTCCTGAAAACGGACCCGACCGCAGCAACGGCAAAGACATCTGGCTGGTCTACGGCACGCGCTACGAGACCGAGATTTATTACCAGGCCGAATTTGAAGCGCTCGCCGCCAAGCACCCCAACTTCCACTACCTGGTCACGCTCAGCCGCGCAAAGCACGATTGGACCGGCCTCCGCGGCTACGTCCAGACCTACGTCGCCAAAATCGTCCAGGAACGCGCAGCCCGTCTGGGCCTGCCGCCCATCCAGCCCGAAGTCGACCCCTCGATTCCCAAGGCCGACCTCAAATTCGACATCTACTCCTACATTTGCGGCCTCAACAACATGGTCGCCGGCGTTCGCGACACATTAGCCGGCCTCGGCTGGCACCGCAAGCAGATCGTCTTCGAGCGCTACGACTAAGTCTTCGACAAGTCGCGCTTTAAGGCGTCTAAGCCTCAACGCTTCATGAGCAGCCCGTACGAATCGCCGCGCACCGACAAAGCCACGCTGGTTCTGTGCCTGATTCTGTTCGCCTACTTAGCCGCCCGCGTCCTTGAAATCGCACCCAGCGCCATCCCCCGCACCGCCATCGTTGCTCTCGACGTCCTCTCCGCATTGGCCTTCGCCCTGGTCGATGGACGCCGTCATTACGGCTTGCGCGGCATTCTCGTCTTCGCCGCAATCTGCATCGTTGTAGGAAACACAACCGAAAACCTCAGCATCGCCACCGGCTTTCCCTTTGGCCACTACTACTTTGTCGAGCTGATGGGCCCCAAGCTCTTTCAAGTCCCCATCCTGCTCGGCCTGGCCTACATCGGCATGGCCTATGTCTCGTGGACCGTCGCCCGGCTCATCATCGGCGACATTGCATTCACAGGCCTTCGCTTTCTTGCAGTCCCCATCACAGCCGGATTCATCATGGTCGCCTGGGACGTCGCACAGGACCCAGTCTGGGCCACGGTTCTCCATGGCTGGGTCTGGCGTGACGGCGGGCCCTGGTTCGGCGTGCCCGTCTCCAACTACTTCGGCTGGTATCTAACTGTATTTCTCATCTATCTATGCTTCGCGTTTTACCTGCGCCGACAACCTGATCACACGCCAAAGAATCGCGCCGCGTCCTGGACAGCTATCTTCTTCTATTCGCTCTGCGCCGCCGGCAACGTACTCCAAACCATTCCCCATCCCGTTCCAGCCATCGTTCATGACCCCACGGGCACACCATGGCGCGTTGCCGACATCACCCGCGCCTCTGCCCTGGTTTCAATTTTTGTGATGGGAACATTTGCCGCGCTGGCCTGGGCAAGGCTCATCAAACAACAGAGGCACGCTACAGATTAAACAGCTCCCTTAGCCTCTTCGTCTGCGCCCGGCTCACCGGAATCTCCGTCTGCCTCTTGTCGTTCATGCGCAGTTGATACGTCGACTTGAACCACGGCACCACCTCGCGAATGTGGTTGATATTCACCACAAACCCGCGATGCGCCCGCCAGAACAGCGACGAATCCAGCAGATCCAGCAGCTCCTCGAGAGTCCGGCACTTCGACTGCCCCTCAAACGACTGTGTGACCACGCGAATCACACCCTCATCGATGGCCGCGTAGCAAATCTCCGCCTGGTCCACCAGCAGCAACCGGCTCTGCGCCTGCACAATCAGCTTGGCCGGCTGCGGTGTGCGCGACGCGCCCTGCGGACGGTTCAGCAGCTTCAGCAGCGCATCGATCTGCGAGTCAGGTCGCTGCGATTCGGGACGCCCGCTAGTCGCTCCCGCGCCGCCATTCATCCGACCGCGCACCCGCTCCACGGCCTGCTGCACACGCGTGCGGTCAAACGGTTTCAGCAGGTAGTCGACCGCGTTCACATCGAAGGCGCGCACAGCATACTGGTCGTAAGCCGTCGCAAAAACAATCTGCGGCAGAGGCTCGGCATCCTGCTCCTCACCCCCAGCCGCTCGTTCACGGCTTCGCGCCATCAGCCGCTGGATCACCGCAAACCCGTCCAGCCCCGGCATCTGCACATCCAGAAAAACCAGGTCCGGGTGGTGTTCCTCAATCAGATCCACAGCCTCGATGCCGTTCGTTCCCTGCGCCACCACTTCCACGCCGCCCACCTGGTCGAGCAGATACTTCAGCTCGTCGCGTGCCAGTTGCTCATCGTCGATAATCAGCGCGGAAATAGCCATAGAGATCGTGCGACCCCAAATGCCCAAACCTCGATTGTAGGAAGGTAATCAGCCGCGGTCAACGCAGGCAAGAGTCCGCAGTCCGGAGAATTGAGAACAAAGCGGTCTGGGCAGTAAAGGAAAAGATTGGGATGACCCATCCTTGCGCCTTCTCCCTGGCGCAAGCGCAAGCAGGCCAGTGCGAGCGAATAGCGAGCGTTTGGCCCCCCGCAGGTGGTTAATCCCCCAGCACTCTCAGGCGCGCCGGCATATGGTCGCGAGACAGCTCATGCCCGCAGCGTGTACAGAACTGGTCCGTCGTCCGCACTGTGCGGAAACAGTTCCCACAGTTGGCCGTAAGCTGGTAGTTGCATTGCGGACAGAAATGAAAATCGCTCTGCACATGCGTGGAGCAGGCCGGGCACCGCGATACCTCCGGCTGGCGAAGTAGAAAGTACAGCACCGCGCCGATGCCGCCCGGCATCACGAAGCAGATCATGATCCAGAAACGCGGGCTCATGGCCCGGCGCGGAGCATCCTTGCTCACGTAGCCCACCATCAGGAAGTAGAGCGCCACCAGCACACCGCCCGAGATGCTGAAGTAAATATGAAATCCGAGCGGCGGAGGATGGTGCTGCTGTTTCGGCAGTATCAGCCAAAAATAGTACTCCACCAGCACAAACGCGGTAACCGCAAGCACGATCGACCACGCCGGAATTACCCGTGCGTCTTCGTTCATGGCGATGGATTGTGGATCACGCATAGGGAGTCCCTTCCTCGAAGGGCCTTTCAGGGGTTTAAGCATAGCTTACCCCTATTGTGATGGACGGAAAAGAGAAATGAGAAGTTGCGCCAATCGGCACGGCGATCGCATTTAGTCCCAGGCCTGTATCGAGTCAGGATTTGCGGCGGAGCCACCCGGCCAGCAGCGTTGAGGCCAAAATGGCGGCGCTCATAAAGAAGACCCACACGCTCACCTGGCCCGTCAACCCGGTCAGGTGCTCTTCCTCAAGGAAGTTCTCAGCAGCCCACCACACCAGTGGACCCAGCACCAGCAGAATCACCAGCGCTGCTGCAAGAGCCACCGCGCGAACCCGCTTGCGGTCGGCTTTCTGGTCCTTCATTACACCCAGCGAGGCGTTCACCACCCGGCATGTCTGGTAGGCGACATTGCGCTCCCGGGTCGCCTGATTTCCTGCCAGCGCCGACAACAAGTCCCGCTCCGCATCCCCCTGGGTTCTCGTGTCACCGTCTGCGCCGCTCAGCAAGTCAGCCACCATCACACCGCCTCCTGGCGGCGAGGAGCGGTCCGTTCAAGTTTCGGCTTGATTGCGGCCATGCCTCTATAAAGTCTTGATTTAACGGTAGAAAGCGGGGCCCGCGTCACCTTCGCAATCTCCTCCAGCGACAACTCCTCATGGAACCGCAGCACCAGCACTTCGCGATGCAGCGTATCCAGTTCCATCAGCGCCCCGGCAATCCGCTCCCGGTCCTGCAGGTTGCTGAAGCAATCAAACGGAGTCGGCCCGCCCGCGGCAATCTCGAATGCCATCGGCCGGTCGTCCTCGCTCCCGCCTTCAAACAGTTCGTCCAGGCTTGCCATCGTCCGCTTGCGCCGCTGATCGATCACCAGGTTGCGCGCGATCGTAAACAACCATGTGTCGAATCGTGCCTTGCCGTTGAACTGCCCGCCCCGCACCAGAACCCGCATCCAGACCTCCTGGAACAGGTCCTCAGCCATCTCCCGGTTGCTGGTAAGGTAGAGCAGATAACGCAGTAGACGGTGCTGGTAGCGGACGATCAGCTCGTCCAGCAGGCCAACATCCTGGCGCTTCAAACCCTGCGCAACGGCGAGGCTCTCCTGCCGCACCAGCTCTTGCTCTGCGGTGGTGGCATTCTGTGTAAAAAGAGGGCGAATAGACGCGGAAATACTCATCTCATTTAATAAGACGATAGATTCGCCAATCCGGTCACTTTAAATTCCCGTTTGGTCACTTAAAATTCAAGGTTCGAACAAAAAGAGATCATTCCAGGGTCGCAGAACTCCTATTTGCCACCTTCAAAGCCGCCTCCACCGCCTGCGCCGCTCGCTTTTCCCGCGCCTCCGTGCCCCGATAGTGAAAAGTCCCCAGTAGATGATTCCGCCGCTGCACCGGAGTCATCGCCTCCCAGCCCACCCGCGCCAGCGGCTGGCGCTGAAAGGCAGCCTTCAAAATCGGCGGCGTATCGGTTTCGCCCTCCATCGCCAGCAGCAGCCACTCCGCCATCTGTTCCGCGCGCTTTTCGCGAGACTCCTTGCTCTTCGGCTCCAAAACCCATTTCCCAACGTCCCTGCGCCGCGAGGTTGCCAGTCCGTCAAACCATTTCCGCAGCCGCCGGTCACCCTTCAGCGCCTTTTCCAGTTCCACCGGCACCACCGCCGGCCGATCTTCAAGGTCCGCCTCTAGCCGAATCTTCACCATCGATCCAACTTTGACTTTCGTCGCAGCCTGCATCTTCCGGTTCACCAGCAGGAAATGTCCGCCGCCCGGCCCGCCCGCCATCAGCGTCGTCTTGATCGCCAGACCTTCAATCTCGCCGCGCACGCGCAGCCCTCGCCGCTCCGGCCACGTCTTCGCGACATCGAACGGAATCCGCGCAATTACCCACCCCATGCCCATCTGCAGCGGCTCCAGCACCGCAGTGAACGATTTTGCCTTCGACCCGCCCATAAAACCCAGTATGCCGCTCCAATAATCATGCCGCAATGTAGAAACTGTCGCGCTAACTCCGCGCTGGCCTGCTGATCATCCACACGGCCGCCAAAATCAGCCCTCCGCCAAAGAGCTGGACGCTCGTCATAGCTTCTCCAAACAGAAAGAACGCCAGAATCGCCGTCACCGGCGCAACCCCCAGCATCACCACGGAAGAAACCGTAGCCGGCAAATGTCCCAGCGCATACGTCAGGCAGGTGTAGCCGCCCACCTGGCAGATCAGCCCCAACCCCAATACCGCCAACAGCGGACCAGCGCCGCCGACCGCCAGCGACATATGTCCAGCCAGCGCGCAAGCCAGCAGCGCAACGGTGCTGGCCGATGCCGACAGGGTGACAATCGTCGTGGTATCGGCCATCGCGCGCACTCGTTCCGTCGCCACCAGGAAAAACGCGAATGCCACCGACGCCGCAACCGCCATCAGGTCGCCCGTCCACGCAGCCCGCATCTTGCCCCAGTCGATCGAAACAATCAGCGCGCCGCCCACCACCGCAGTCGTCAGCGCCAGCCAGAATCGCCCCGACGGCAGCTTCCGCGTAATCGCCCACGTCAGCAATCCCACCACCACCGGCGCATTGTTGCCCAGAAACGTTGCGCCTCCCGCCGAGGTGCGCATCACCGCAACATTGAAAAAACCAACATCCGCGGCAAAGAAAACCCCGCCCAGCAGCGTCAGCGGAATCACCTTCGCTGGAATCTGCAGCCGCCGTCCCCGTTTCGCAAAGACAATCCCCCAGAGCGCCACTGATGCAATCATCATCCGGTAAAACGCCGAAGTAACCCCCGGCATCTCCGCCCAGCGCACAAAAATCGCCGACCATCCGACCGCAATCACCCCGCCAATCAGCGCGGCAAAGGCCAGCATCCTGTTTTCACCCTGCATGAATTAAGCCTATCGGACGATACTCGCCGCCAACCGTTCTCCGCCAATCTTCTACACTATCTCTATGGAAGTTCTCTACGGCGTGCATCCGGTTGAAGAAGCGATCAAGGCCGGCCGCCGCCGCTTCGACCACGTCCTTGTCGCCCACGAGCGCCAGGATGCCCGGCTCGACCAGCTCGTCGCCCTCTGCCGCCAGGCCGGCGTTCGCGTTCGCCACGAGCCCCGCGAGCAGTTGACCCAGCTCGCCCAGACGCCCTCCCACCAGGGCGTAGTCGCTCTCGTCCGCCCTGCCGAGTTCCTCACCATCGAAGACCTCTACGAACCCGATAATGCAAATCCTGAATCGAACAAACCAGGCGCACGTCGCCTGCTCCTCGCGCTCGATGGCGTTGAAGATCCGCAGAATCTCGGCGCGCTTCTCCGCGTGGCCGATGGCGCAGGCGTCGACGGCGTAGTCCTCACTGAACGCCGCTCCGCTCCCATCAGCCCGGTTGCAGTCAAAGCCAGCGCCGGTGCCACCGAACACCTCCGCATCGCCCGCGTCGTCAACCTCGTTCGCGCTCTTGAAGACCTTAAGAAGCAAAACATCTGGGTCATCGGTCTCGACGAGCGCGGGACCTCCGACTACGACCAGTTCGACCTCACTGGCGACTGCGTCCTGGTCCTTGGCCGCGAGGGCGCCGGCCTCCACGACCTCGTTCGCCGCACCTGCGACCACCTCCTGCGTATTCCCATGGCCGGCGGCGTCAGCTCCCTCAACGTCTCAGCCGCTGGGGCCGTGGTGCTTTATGAAGCCGCCCGCCAGCGTCGCGCCAAAGGCGCAGCTGGTCACACCGCAGGCGCCGCTGCTCGCCCCGGCGCAAACACCGCGTCCAAGCCAAAGAAACAGAAAGGCCTCGGTTCATGAAGTTTTCATTCGCCGGACTCGCAGCCCTCGCTGCAACCGGCATGCTGTTGGTGTCCCTGTCCGCACATTCCCCGGCCCAAACCACTCCGGCCCAATCCAGCCCGGCCCAAACCGCCCCAGCCGCCCAGCCCGCGCCAGCACCCGCGCAAACCCCGGCCACCTCTCCCACCCCCGCTGCCCCCGACCAGCACAAAGGCCAGGTCATCTTCTCCCGTTCCACCGACGAAAACGGCGAAACCACCACCCAGGTCGGTCCCGCCGCAACCACTCCCGCCGTCCAAATGGCCGCCGAGCCCATCGCCCAGGACGCTGAACGCCAAGCCCTCACCTTCACCGCCTACGACATAGACGTTCATCTTCGCACCGCCGAGCAGCACATCGCCGTCCGTGCCCTCGTCACCGTCCGCAACGACGGCAAATCCCCTCTCATCCACATCCCGCTCCAGATTTCCTCCGCCCTCAATTGGGAGCGCATCCGCATAGCCGGCCCCGAAGCCCAAATACGAGACGTCACCTTCCCCGTCGCCACCCTCAATTCCGACACCGACCACACCGGCCAGTTGCACGAAGCCGCCATCACCCTGGCTGAACCTCTCGCCCCCGGCGCAACCCTTTCGCTCGACGTGATGTATTCCGGCGCCATCGCCCTCTCGGCCCAGCGCCTTGAATCCATAGGAACCCCCACCAGTCTCGCCCTTCACTCTGACTGGGACCAGATCGGCGTCTCCTTTACCGGCCTGCGCGGCTTCGGCAATGTTGTCTGGTATCCCGTCTCCAGCCTTCCCGTCATCCTCGGCGACGGGGCGCGCCTCTTCGACGAAATCGGCCGCCAGAAGCTCCATCTCTACGGCGCTCGCTTCCGTCTCCGCCTCGCTGCTGAATTCCCCCACGGCCAGCCGCCCACCGTCGCCGTCGTCAACGGCCATCCCGCCAAGCTAGCCGTCACCGAGTCCGGTACGCTCGATGGAAATCAGGAGGTCCCCGGCGTCGCAACCGCTGACACCGGCCCAACCCTCCTCGGGTTTGAAACCCCCAGCCTCTTTCTCGCTGTCCGCAACGCTCATCCCGGCGACAACCTCACCGCCTACACCCTCCCTGAAGACGAAGTCTCCGTCGATTTCTTCACCGCCGCCGCAACCGCCGTCAAACCCTTTCTAGAGGATTGGCTCGGCCCCAAGCCCCGCACCCCGCTCACCCTCCTCGATCTGCCCGATCCCCAGGACGCGCCCTTTGAAACCGGCGCTCTGCTCGCCATTCCCCTCCACGAGGCCCCCACCGACCAGTTGCGGGGCGCGCTCGTCCACTCCCTCACCCGCGCCTGGCTCACTCCATCTGACGGCTCCCAGCCTCCGCCCGCCTGGCTCGACGAGGGTGCAGCCTCCTTCATGGGAACCCTCTGGACCGAAAAGCAACACGGCCGCACCAAGGCCCTCGAGGAACTCGAATCCGCCCGCCCCGCTGTTGCCCTCGCCGAGCCGTCAAGCCCCGGCGAAAGCGCCGGCCAGCCCCTCCCGCAAGCCATCGCGCCCGTCTACTACCGCACCAAGGCCGCCTACGTTCTCTGGATGCTCCGCGACCTGGCCGGCGACCCAGCGCTCGCCGGCGCTCTCCGGTCCTGGGACCCAGCCGATCCTGGCTCGTTCCAAAAACTCCTTCAATCCGGCTCCAGCCAGACCGGTCCAGGCAAATCCCTCGCCTGGTTTTTCGCCGATTGGGTCAATGCCGACAAAGGCCTTCCCGATCTGTCGATTGACGGCTTTTTCCCAACACCGAACACGGCGGGGAACTGGCTGGCCGCCGTGAGCGTCACCAACAACGGCTACGCCGCCGCTGAGGTCCCCGTAACCGTCCAGTCGGACGCCACCTCGGTCACCCAGCGCCTGCTCGTTCCAGCCCGCGGCAAAGCCGTCCAGCGCATCCTCATCCAGGGCAAGCCCACCCAGGCGCAGGTCAACGACGGCACCGTTCCTGAATCCCAGGCCAGCATCCACATCACCACACTCAATTCGCCCGCCAGCGATCCGTCGTCCTCATCCAGCCAATCCCCACTCCCGCAACCGTAAAACTCCACAAAATCCCCGGTCTCACGACAAACCATGGATTCAACGTAAATGTGCGAAAGGGCATGACTTCAGTTGTCCAGTCTCCAGACATGGTTTACAAGTTGTCTCCACACATCCTTTACAGTTCAAGGTGCTTTGCCGGACGGGGTTCGACCATGGTCGAACCCCGTCCGGCAAGGTCGAGTT
>JBEKET010000001.1:0-333111 GCA_050013695.1 Occallatibacter sp. | reverse complement strand
CTGCATGGCATGAGGACAGCCTGAAACAAAAACCGCCGCCGAAATCGCGGAAAACTCAAAACAAGAACGCCGCAGCAAAAGGGCAAATGGCGCTCTCACGCAGACACTTTAGCCCCTGAGGGGGCATCTTCGCGCTACAGCGCATTTATGGGACCGCATTTAGAGCGTTTCATTCTTAGGAGGGCAATCCGTGGCGAGAAAATACTCCATGCGCTGCTCCATCGCGCGCACCCTCGACATTATCGGCGACCGCTGGACCATCCTCATCCTCAGAGATCTCTTTCTTCATCCCACGTGCCGCTTCCAGGACTTTGAAGCCAGCCTTCCCGGCCTCACGCCCTCTGTGCTTTCCTCCCGCATCAAGGAGCTTACGGCCCACGGCATTCTCACCAGCCGCCTCTATGCCCACCATCCTCCGCGTCCCGAATACCTGCTTACTTCCAAGGGCCGTGCCCTCAACCCAATCCTGATTGCAATGAAAGCCTGGGGCGAGCAATACGCAGCCACCCCACTCGCCGCAGCAAGCCTCGAAAGCGATCTGAGACCCTGAGCGAAAGCGATCAAGCACCGTGCCTGCGTCACAACACTCGTTCCTCCGCTTTGTTACCATAAGGTGTTCGCATTCGAGGTGCTTCGCTTGTCTGATTTCCCGCCCGTCCCGCTTACTCTTGAAGGTTCCAGTCTCCTCCACCAATTCTTCCGCTTCGACTGGAAGGCCTGGCGCGCCACGCCTCAATCCGACCGCGATCGCATCGCCGCCGAATTCGCTTCTGTTCTTTCGAAACTCGAGCGCACAGCACCTGACGCCCCCGTGCAGTCCGCCCTCTTCTCTGAACTGGGCCACAAAGGCGACCTGATCCTCATCCACTTCCGCGACTCCTTTGAAGCCCTCAACCAGGTAGAGCTCGATCTTGCCCAAACCGATCTCTACGGATTTCTCACACCAACGCATTCCTACGTTTCCGTTGTAGAACTTGGCCTCTACGAGTCCACCCGCAAGACCTATGAAGCCGCCTCAACCAAGGGCTTTGCCGCCCACACGCCTGAATGGAACGCGGAAATCGCCACCTCGCTCAAGCGCAGCTCCGACGCCATGGCCCCGCGTCTCTTCCCTGCCATCCCCGACGCAAAGTACCTCTGCTTTTACCCCATGGACCGCCTCCGCGCCGAAGACAAAAACTGGTACACCGTGCCCTTCGCCGAGCGCCAACGCATGATGCACGAACACGGAATGATCGGCCGCCGCTACGGCGATGTAGTCCGGCAAATCATCTCCGGCTCAATCGGCATGGATGATTGGGAATGGGGCGTCGACCTCTTCGCCGAAGATCCCGTCATCTTCAAAAAGCTCATCTACGAGATGCGCTTCGACGAAGTCAGCGCCGTCTACGCCCTCTTCGGCAGCTTCTATTTAGGCGTCCGCTTGCCCATCACAAAACTAGGCAACTGGCTCAGCGGCAAGCTGTAACTCACTGCGGGTTCGCAGGAACCGCATCCGCCTCCACATCGATCTCGATAGCAACATCCGGCCCTTTAGGATTCGGCCCAAGCTCCATCAGGTTGTCGCGCGACAGTCCAAAGTCCCCGCGCTTCACCGCCGCGGTTGCATGAAACGACGCCCGCGCCGGTTTGCCCGCTGGCGTATCCGGAAACACTCCCTTGAACGTAAAAGTCAGCGGTACCACCCTGGTCACGCCGCGAATCGTCAGCGAACCATCCATCACCCACGCACCATTTGCCGCTCGCCGAATGCCTTTCCCCTGGTACGTCATAGCCGGGAATTTCTTCACATCGAAGAAGTCCGGCCCGCGCAGATCATCGTCCCTCTCGCCAATCTGGGTGCTGATGCTCGCTGTGTCAATCGATATATCCACGGCGCAATCCGCCGGATCCTTCCCTGCCGTGATGGTCCCCGTAACCTTATCGAACCTTCCCCGCACCAGCCCGACAATATGGTGCCACGCCCCAAAATACGTGAAGCTATGCAGAGGATCGACTTTGTACGTTCCCGCTTCCGGAAGAGGCGGCATGCCCGACGCCGCACTTACCCGTCCCGCCCCGCTCAGCGCAATCGCAACCACTCCGCACAAAATTAAAGCCGCCGCTCCCGCTGCACTCCTGACCATCCCGTTTCTCATCCTCATGTTTCCGCCTTTCCCTCGCCGTTTGTCATTGAACCGCAATGCAGTTCTACCGGCTCCAGCGCGAAAAGTCCTGAACCTCGCCTGAATCACTCTGAATAGTTCTGAAACGGCGCCAAAACGCTGCAGCAACCCCGCTGCTACAATCGGAGACACTTCGTTTCTGCGGCCACCATGAGCGACAGCTTCCATCCCAACGGCACCGCCCGCCCAGCATCGGTTGCGCTCCGAATCGGCGCCTGGCGCTTCATTCCCGCTTCCGGCGAAATCTCCCGCGAAGGCGAGACTGTTCGCCTCGAAGCGCGGACCCTGCGCCTGCTCCTCTGTCTCGCCGAACACCCAGGCGAAATCGTTAGCGTCGACACCCTCCTCGACCAGGTCTGGACCGGCGTTAATGTCTCTCCCGACTCTGTCTATCAGGCTGTGGCATCGCTCCGCCGTCTGCTCGGCGACGATTCTCGTCAGTCCGCTTACATCGCCACAGTGCCCCGCCTCGGCTATCGTATGGTTGCATCCGTCGAACCATGGGTCGACTCGCCCAACGGGAGTTCCGCCGCTCCCTCGCGTCCGGAGACCAAGTCAACTAAGCTTCAAACCACCGATTCGACGATCGCTGCGGCCTCAAGCACCGCGCCGCCTCCCTCTCGTCGCAACCGCCGCTTCCTTATGGCCGCCGCGGCAATCTTTTGCCTTGCATTCCCCGCAGCCTACATCCTGCGCGACGGGTTCAAGACTCTGCGCCCGCCCGCGCCCGCCGTTCCAGCCACCCCGCAAAACTCCGTCGCCGTGCTGCCATTTCTCGACCTCACAGAAGGCATGAAGAACGAGGAGTTCGCCGACGGCATCACTGAGGAATTGATCGACAAACTCAGCAAAGTCCCGGGCCTCAAGGTTCCGTCGCCCACGTCCTCGTTCTATTACAAAGACAAGCAGGTCCCCGTCGCCGAGATAGCCAAATCGCTCCATGTGGCTTACGCGCTCGATGGCAGCCTGCGCAAATCCGGCACATGGGTACGCGTCGATGTCCGCCTGCTCCGCGCAGACAACGGCTTCATCGTTTGGTCGGAAACCTACGACCAGCCCATGAGCGACATCCTCACCATCCAGGACGACATCGCCGTCAAAGTGACGAATGCGCTGAAGCAGTCCCTTCCAACGAACTCGGTCCCGCCATCAAGTGCGCCCTAACCCAATCGTCGCCCGAAAACATATTCCCTCCCGGAGAAAACACGCCATGAGCCTCGGCGCAAAAATTATCGATCAGTGCAGCAAGCCCAGTGGCTGGCTCGGCCGAGTCAACCTCTTGCGCATGAACAAAACCCATTTCGGCCTCACCACCTGGGGATTGACCCACATATCCGTCCAGCCCACTGACACCATCCTCGACATCGGCTGCGGCGGCGGTGTGACAGTCGCTCGTCTGGCCGCAATGGCCTCCGCCGGCAAAGTCTGCGGCATCGATTACTCAGAGGCTAGTGTCTCTGTATCCCGTAAAGTGAATGCCGCCCGCATCTCCGCCGGCCAGGTCGAAATCCTGTACGGCTCCGTCTCTCATCTGCCTTTTCCCAATTGCACTTTCGATATAGTGTCTGCCGTTGAAACCCATTATTACTGGCCCAATCTTGTCGAGGATTTCAAGGAAGCCCTGCGCGTACTAAAGCCCCGTGGCGCGTTCATCCTTGTCGCCGAAGCCTACAAAGGCGGCAAGTACGATGAATACCTCCAAAAGCTCGAAAAACTGCCGGGGCTAGTACCGTACCACCACCTCACCATTCCCGAGCATCACGAGTTGTCTTCCAAAGCTGGCTTCTCCGATATAGAGATGTTTGAGAATTATGAAAAAGGCTGGATCTGTGGAGTCGGCAGAAAGAGCAACTGACCGGACTTCGATATTCCGGGCGTCAGAATCTCAAGATAGCGATCCCATTCCTGGAGAACTTGCCGGCGAATGCTTGGCAGTGGTTGGAGATTCAGCCCTTGGATCTTGGAACCCACGAATCGCACCAAGGTATGATTAGCCATGCCTGCAAGCAAGAAATCGCCGAAAGCGTCCACAAAAAAGCCCCCCCGAGGCGACCTCGCCCCCGACCGCATCGCAGCCATCCTCAAGGCCCTCGACGAAGCCTATCCCGCCGTCGAATGCGCCCTCATCCACTCCTCGCCCTGGGAACTGCTGGTCGCGACCATCCTCTCCGCCCAATGCACTGACGTCCGCGTCAACATCGTCACGCCGGCGCTCTTCAAGCGCTTTCCCACCCCCGCGGCCATGGCCAAAGCCACTCAGCCGCAGCTCGAAGCCCTTATAAGGACCACCGGCTTCTTCCGCAACAAGGCCAAATCCATTCAAGGCGCAGCCGTCAAAATCGTTGCCGAATTCAACGGCCAGGTCCCCCAAACCCTCGCCGAGCTCATCACCATTCCCGGCGCGGCCCGCAAGACCGCCAACGTGGTCCTCGGCGTCAGTTTCAAAAAAGCTGAAGGCATCGTCGTCGACACCCACGTCTTCCGTATCTCCCGCCGCCTCGGTCTCGCCAAAGGAGACACACCCCCAAAAGTCGAACAGGAGCTAATGAAGGTGATTCCGCAGAACCGCTGGATCGATTTCTCCCACCAGATCATCCACTACGGCCGCCAGGTCTGTGACGCTCGCAAGCCCAAATGCGACCGCTGCAACCTCGAGCAGCTCTGCCACTCCAAAGACAAAACCTGGCGATCGTAGCCAGCTAAATCAGGTAGTCATCGGGTCGGCAAGTCAGCACGGACCGAAAATAGTGCGCGAACGGGTCTATCGCCGGAATAACTGACTCACGGCGGAAATCAGTCCCGGAATATCCGACTGCTCAGCCTCAATCGCCGGCTCCCATCCCAGTTCCCGCAGCGTTCCGCTGGTAATCGGCCCAATAGTCACCGCCGGAACCCCAGCGAATGGCCACTCGACTTCTGCTGCCCTTGCCGCCTCGGCCAGATGCGTCGCGCTAGACGAGCTGGTAAACGTCGCCGCATCGATTCCGCCTGCAAGCCCCTGACGCAACAGCTCCGGTGCAGCCTCCGGCATCACGTTCCGGTAAGCATCCACCACATCCACTGCCGCCCCTGCCGCACGGATCGCATCCGGAATCACATCCCGCGCAACCGCGGCCCGCGCCAGCAGAATCTTCTTTCCTGCAATCTTGTTTTCTGAACTTTTTCCAATCATTCCTTCAATCAAACTTTCGGCCACGTAAATCACCGGTACAAAGGTAATATAAAATCCAACCTCTTTCGCCGCAGCCGCCGTCCCTTCCCCTACCGTTGCCACCTGCAACGAAGAACACTGCCCCAGGTCTATTCCTAACCCAGCCGCACGCCCCGCCAGCGCCCGGACCGTGTTCGCGCTGGTAAGAATCAGCCAATCGTAATCATTTAAATGGGTTAAGGCATTGTCCAACGCCTCAAAACTGGCTGGAGGACGAATCTCCAGCACCGGAACCTCGACCGGCTCCGCCCCTAACGCCCGCAATCCATCGCTCAGTTTTCCCGCCTGGTGAGCAGCGCGAGTGACTAACACCCGACGCCCAGCCATCGGCAGCGAACTCACCGCGAAACCCCGCCCTGTGCCTCAAGCAGCGGCCCGGCTCCGGCCTCGATCAGCATCTGCGCAGCAAGCCGTCCCAACGCCGCTGGCTCAAATTCCCCACGGGCTGCTCGCCGATAGATCCGCACCGCCGACCCCGTCTCCGGCGCCGCGACCACCCCAAATATCTCGTCCCACGGCGCTTCCTCGCCGCCAATTCCCTGCACCGCCCCAACCCGGCAATGAATCCCGATCGGCACCTGGCATCCTCCGCCCAGCGCCGCCAGAGCCGCCCGTTCAGCCGTCACGGCAAAGCGCGTCGCCGGATCATTTAGAAACCCAACCGCCGCGATCGTCGCTTCGTCGTTCTTACGGCTCTCAATCCCCAGCGACCCCTGCCCCGCCGCCGGACAAAAATCCTTGGGATCCAGCCGCTCTCTCACCCACTCCGTCTTTTCCAACCGGTCCAGTCCCGCCGCCGCCAGCAAAATCGCGTCCACCTGCCCCTCGGCCAGTTTCCGCAGCCGCGTATCCACGTTTCCGCGAAACTCTTGCGCCTCAATATCCGGCCTGAGCGCCTTCAATTGCGCCCGGCGCCTCTGGCTGCTCGTTCCCACGCGCGCCCCAATAGGCAAATCCGCCAGACTGCGATACTTCACCGACACCAGCACGTCCCTCGGATCCACTCTCGGCGGCGTCGCCGCCAGCGCAAACAGCTCCGGCAACTCAGTCGGCAAATCCTTCAGCGAATGCACCGCCAGATCGACGCGCCCCTCGGCCAGCGCCTCCTCAATCTCCTTGGTAAACATCCCCTTCGAACCGACCTGCGCGAAGGTTACCTCCTGCAGCCGGTCGCCTGTCGTCTTGATGATCTCGATCTCAATCTCGTGCCCCTCGCCACGCAGCAACGCCGCAATGTGGTGGGCCTGCCAAAGCGCCAATTGCGAGCCGCGACTTCCAATTCTCAGTTTCATCTGCGGCTCTCCACTCTGATTTCCTCCACCACCTGCTCAACTCTCTTTTCTTCCTTTTCCGGAATCGCCGCAGCCTTCATCACCGCCGGCTCCAGAACCGCATCCGCCGCGCTCGGCACCGACCACGCATCACAAAGCGCATCCACACGCGCCGCGTTCCCCTCCCGCGCCGCCTGCTTCAGCGCCTGCATCGGCGGATGGAGAAACTTGTTCACCAGCCCCCGCGTCAACGCTTCCACAGCCGCAACCTGTTCCGCACTTAGCGGACCCAGCCGCGCCTGCACCCGCTTCAGTTCCGCCTGCCGAATCTCTTCCGCCTGCCGCTGCATCGCCACAATTGCCGGCGCCACGTTCACCGTCCGCTGCCGCTGCTGGAACCGCTCCACTTCCCCGGCAATCAACGTCTCCGCGTCGCTCGCCACGCGGCTGCGTTCCGCCATGTGCGCCGCGGCCACCGCCTGCAGGTCGTCAATGTCGTAGACAAAGACGCCCTCCAGCTTGCCCATCTCCGGGTCCACATCGCGCGGCACCGCAATGTCGATAAAGAACATCGGCCGATTCTTCCGCCGCTGCATGAACGCCTGCCCATGCTCGCGTCGAAATATCGGATGAGGCGCGCCCGTCGAGCTGATCACGATATCCGCATCGCTGGCCGCCTCATAAAGCTTGTCGAACGGAATCACGCGCCCCTTGAACTCCTCCGCCATCACCCGCGCGCGCTCCTGCGTTCGGTTGCTCACCAGGATCGCCCCCGCGCCCTGCTGCACCAGGTGGCGTGCAGCCAGTTCGCTCATCTTTCCCGCGCCTACCAGGAACACCGTCCGCCCTTGCAGAGAACCAAATATCTTCCGCGCCAGTTCCACGGCCACCGAAGCAATCGAAACCGAATTCGACCCGATCTCCGTCTCCGAGCGCACCTTTTTCGCCGCCGCAAACGCGCCTTGCAACAGGTGCTCAAGTTGCCCGCCAACGGTTCCCGAAGCCCGCGCCACCGCAAAAGCCTCTTTCACCTGCCCCAGAATCTGCGGTTCGCCCACCACCATCGAATCCAAACTTGAGGCCACGCGAAACAAGTGCCGCACCGCATCGCGGTCGCGCTGTTCGTAAATGTGTGCCGCCAGCAGCGAGGGATCAAGCCCGAAATGCTGATGCAGAAAGCCCTTCAAATCCGTATCCGGAGATTCCACTGCGGCCAGCATCTCCACCCGGTTGCATGTTGAAACAATCATGCATTCGCTCACCCCCGGCACGGCAGCCAGCGCCCGCGTCGTCTCCGGCAGCTCGTCGCGCGGAATCGCAATCCGCTCGCGCAGCTCGATGGGCGCGGTCTTGTGGTTTACGCCAATCAGCACCAGCGTCATGGGGCACCGAACCCGTGGACATGACTGAAAAGATTCGCCGTCCACACCACCACCATTACCGCAAACACTGCTCCAGAAAGATAAGCCGCCTTGCGCCCGCGCAGCCCGGTCGCTCGCCTCACAAGCAGCAGCAGAACGTAAATTGCCCAGCTTACGAAAGCGGCAATGATCTTCGGATCAAGAAAATACGTGGCGCCATACGTATCCTGAGCCAGAACCGCACCAATCACCAGCCCCACAGTCATGCACGGGAAGCCAAACTCGAGCATCGATTCCGAGAGCCGTTCCAGCGTATCCAGCGGCGGAAGCCAGTCGAATGGCGCCCACCAGGAGTCGTCGCCGGTCAGAAACCGTGCTTTGGGTTTGGCCTTAAGCCGTCTCTCTTGAATCAGGTAGAGCACCGACGCCAGCAGGCTAAAGCCCAGTGCCACATACGCCAGCAATAGGGCAGTAATGTGAGCATACAGCCAGCTCATCTTCACGCCCTGGGACGGAAACGTATAGTGATCCGGCCCCAGCGAAGGCACCAGTACAAGAAAGAAAGTGACGGGCAAGGCAAACAAACCAAGCGAGATAGCTTCGTAGAGCCACCATACCAGGAAAAACACGGAAACAATGGCCAGTCCCAGCAGCGACTGCACTTCCCTGAAGCCAACCGGTACCAGGTGATGCGCCTGCACCAGCATCTCGACCACGGAAACAAAGTGGAAAAACCACGCCAACCCGCCCAAATGCACGCACCATCTGCGCCACCGATCTACCTTGTAGAGCACGGCCGGGAAGACGGCGACACCCGCCGCCGCGTACAAAACTGCCGCAACTCTTAGCCAAAGTAGATACATATCGTTGTTTACCTTAAGGCGTAAACCACCAGTATACTTGTGACGCAAATCACCAAAAATTGATCCATGAATACACTGAGGGGGCGCTCAGGCACGAGTTCGCGGCGCCGTCACCTCAGTGTGCGAACAAAGAGTCGTAAGCTAGGAAGCTAGAGCGCCGGCTTCAACACCTCAAGCCCCGCCTTCGATATCTGCACGTCGTCCTCAGACTTGCCGCCGCTGAACGCAACAATAACGTAGCCGGTTTTTCCCCGACCAATGACACCGCCCTGCCAGCCAAATTCCCCGGTCATGGGAGGCCGCTTGTTCGCGCCGCTGTCCTCAAGCGTCAAAGCCATCTCGGCCGATTTGGCGTAAGCAATCCCAATCAGGTTATTGCCCTTGCTCGTCGCCGATGGATCGTCCTGCATCCGGCCCACCACCTCCATCTTCGACGTCCAGCCCTCAATCTTCTCGCCCCGCGCGTACGAAACCACCCCAACTCCCGTCACGTTCAGCTCCGCGGCCCGCTTCTTCATAGCATCGAAAGCAGAATTAGCCAAAGCGTCAAATTTTTTGGCATCGGCAGGCTTGGGCCCACCCGCCGCCCGAACGTCTCCCACGTTAGCGGCGACCATCACCGCAACCAGCATTCCCACAGCAAACAAGCGTGTCTTCATTTTTTAAGTCTCCGTCGGTCAGGCACCGGCCCCTCCCTGCCCAGTCTAATCTCAGGCCCCGTTCAATCTCGTGAGAATACCGCTCAACCGTCCAATCGCTACCGCCATCGCGACCCGCCGCGATACTCTTAAATCCGACGTGATCAAAGAAGACTCCCAACCCGGCGCGGCGCCGCAGCTTTCTCCATTGGAAGAATCCCTGCTCGAACTGACGCCACCCGCCCCGCCAACCGACAAATCCCCAGCGGAACTGACCCCCTTCATGCGCCAATGGACCGCAGCCAAGCGCGAAAACCCCGATGCCCTCCTCTTCTTCCGCATGGGCGACTTCTACGAGCTCTTCTACGACGACGCGGTAACCGTCAGCCGCGAACTCCAATTGACGCTGACCGCCCGCGACCGCGAGCGGACCCAGCCCATGTGTGGCGTCCCCTATCACGCCGTCGAGAGCTACCTCACGCGTCTCCTCCGCAAGGGCTACCGCATCGCCATCTGCGACCAGATGGAGGACCCCAAGCTCACCAAAAAGATCGTTCGCCGCGAAGTAACCCGCGTCCTGACCCCCGGCACGGCTCTCGACTCCGCCCTCGGCCAGGAGCAAAACAACTTCCTCGCCGCGCTCCATGAAACCGGCGCCGCCAAGGATCAGGTCAGCGCCATCGCTCTTCTCGACGTCTCCACCGGCGAATTCCGCACCGCCGAGTTCTCCGGCCTAACCGCCCACCAGCAGGCCGTCGATGAAATCGTCAAAGCCGGCCCCAGCGAAGTCCTGCTCGCCACCAGCGCCGACGTACCCACCCAGCTCGAACGCATCCCCGCCCGGACCCGCGTTGAAGATTGGGTCTGGACTCGCGACTTTGCCGTGCCCCTCGTCGAACGTCAACTGAATGTCCGCTCCCTTGAAGGCTTCGGTCTCGCAACCCACCCAGCCGCCGCCATCGCCGCAGGAGCGGTCCTCCACTATGTCCGGACAACCCAGAAAATCGAAGCACTGCACATCGATTCGCTCAAGTTTCAGGAGCACTCGACAGCCCTCGAACTCGATCAGGTCACTGTACGCAACCTCGAACTGATCGAGCCGCTGTTTCAAGGCCAGGCCGGCCAGGACAACAAAGTGACGCTGTTCTACACGATCGATCAATGCCAGACACCCATGGGCAAGCGCCTGCTGCGCGCCACTATTGTGCGTCCCCTTTATGATGCGCAAGCTCTCAACGCGCGCTACGAAGCCGTGGCCGAAGCGCACGCCAACCTGGTCCGCCGCGAAGAAATCCGCCGCGCCTTCTCCGGCATCCTCGACCTCGAACGCCTCCTTGCCCGACTCAGCCTCGACTCCGCCGGCCCGCGCGATGTCCGCGCTCTCGCTTCCAGCCTCAGCCGCCTTCCAGCATTGAAGATCGCCCTCAACGCCATGCAGACGCCGCTCTGGCGCGAGTTAGTAATTCGGCTCGACGTCCTCGACGAAGTTACAGCGCGCATTGAGACCACGCTCGTCGCCGAACCTCCGCTAACCCTCGCCGATGGCGGTGCCATCGCCTCCGCCGTTGATGCCGAGCTCGACGAACTGCGCGCAATTTCAACCACCGGCCGCCAGGCCATCGCCGCCATTGAAGAGCGCGAACGTGCCCGCACCGGTATAGGTTCGCTCAAAGTCCGCTATAACTCCGTCTTCGGTTATTACATCGAGATCACCAAGGCTAACATGGCCCTGGCGCCTGCCGATTATGAACGCAAGCAGACACTCGTGAATGCCGAGCGATTTACAACCCCGGAGCTCAAAGAACTCGAACGCAAAATTCTCACCGCCCACGACCGCTGCATCGAAATCGAGAAGCGCATCTTCATCGACTTGCGCAAAACCGTGCTTGAAGCCGCCGGCCGCATCCGCCGTTCCTCCGCCGTGGTTGCCGAGGCCGATCTACTGGCGAATTTCGCTCACCTCGCCTCTCTCCGCCGCTACGTTCGCCCCACCATCGTCGCCGAGCCCGTCATCGAAGCAATCGCCGGCCGCCATCCCGTCATTGAGCAGTGGATGGAAGAGACCCGCGAAGGCCGCTTCATCTCCAACGACCTTTATCTAAATGCCGCGCACCTCGATGAAACAGATACCGGGCCGAGTTTACTGCTCATCACCGGCCCTAACATGGGCGGAAAAAGCACTTATCTTCGCCAGGCCGCCATGTTAGTGCTGCTAGCGCAAATGGGCAGCTTTGTTCCGGCCGAAAGCCTGCGCTTCGGCCTTGTCGACCGCATTTATACCCGCATCGGCGCCAGCGACAATGTGGCACGCGGCCGCTCCACCTTCATGGTTGAAATGACCGAAACCGCCACCATTCTCAACACCGCCACCAACAAATCCCTCATCCTGCTCGACGAAATGGGCCGCGGCACAGCGACCTTCGACGGCCTCTCGCTGGCCTGGGCAACCGTCGAATATCTGCACGCCGAAACCGGCGCCCGCACGCTCTTTGCCACGCATTACCACGAACTCACCATGCTCGCCGAAAAGCTTCCCCGCGTGCGCAATCTCCGCGTCGGCGTCAAAGAAGCCGCCAACGGAATCGTCTTCCTCCACACCATCGAGCCCGGCGCGGCCAGCAAGAGCTATGGCATTGAAGTCGCCCGCCTCGCTGGCCTGCCGTCCGTCGTCATCGAGCGCGCCAAACGCGTTCTCAAGCAACATGAAAAAGCGGAGCGCCAAAGCGTCCAGGTTGAGACCGCCGAACCCATGCAACTCACCATCTTCACTCCTCTGTCGCAGCGCATCGTCGATCGCATTGAAGCAACCGATGTAAACTCGCTCACCCCGTTGCAGGCATTGAATCTTCTCGAAGAGTTACAACAGGAGCTGAAAACCCGTGACTAAGTCCGAGGAAAATTACGAATGACGATAAGTTTGCGCAAAGCCGCTGGAAGCTTGCTGGTAGTGGGTCTCGGAACCACCGAACTAGCCGCCCTCGAACGCGCGTGGCTCAAGCTGATTCGTCCCGCTGGAATCATTCTCTTCAAGCGCAACATCGTCGACCCGCGTCAAACGCGGTCCCTGCTCGCTGAATCAACTGCCCTGTGCACCGCCGGCAGCATCCGCTGCGTCGATCTCGAAGGCGGCACAGTAGACCGTCTCCGCGACGCGCTTGCGCCCATGCCCTCCGCACAAGCTGTAGCGCGAGCCGCACAAACAAAGGGGAAGCCCGTCCTCGCTTTCGAACACGGCGAGTTAGTAGCTCGTGCTGTCAAGGCTTTCGGCTTCAATACCTCCCTGGCTCCGGTTCTCGATCTCGCGCTGCCGGCCTCCGCCGCAATCCTTGGAACACGCACAGCGTCAGAGTCGGCATCCGGCGTCGTCGAGTACGCGCGCAGCTTTCTCTCCGGCCTTGCATCCCAAGGGGTAATTGGCTGCGGAAAGCACTACCCAGGCCTCGGCGGCGGTTCGCTCGATTCGCACCACGACACTCCTTCCATCAATCGCAGTTATCAAGACTTATGGCACGAAGATCTCCTTCCCTACCGCGAGTTACATGCTGAGTTACCCATGGTCATGGTGGCCCACGCCGCTTATCCCGATACTCCGGGCAGAAATGTTCCCGCAAGCGCATCCTCATTCTGGATCACAACCGTCCTGCGTAAGCGCATAGGCTATCGCGGAATCATCTTTTCCGACGACCTCGAAATGGGCGGAATTCTAAAATGTATGTCCATCGAAGAAGCCACAATTGCCGCCATCCGCGCCGGTACGGATCTGCTTGAGATTTGTCACAGCCCGGAGCTGACTCTGCGCGCGTTTGAATCGCTGATCTCGGAAGCCGAGCGGTCAACCGCATTTCGCAAGCTTCTCCTATTGTGCGCAGCAAAGACGGCGCGAAAGCGCACGCATCTGTTCGCCGCCGCTGCTTCAAAGCCCTTGGCCGATAGCCAGTTCGAGGCCTTACGCACACGCATCCGGCGCTTCAGCGAAAAGGTCAAGAACTCCCAGCCCGCCCCGGAGGCGCAGTCCGCATGACAACGAAAGCTATGACCGTAGCCGGCATCATGAGCGGAACCTCCGCAGATGGAATTGACATAGCCGTCGTGCGCATTACACCGGGGAAGTTACATCCCACTCTCACGCTGATTGCACACGAAGCATTTCCCTACCCAGCCGTCCTTCGCCGCAAAGTGTTAGCCGCAATGAATGCCCCTTTGACATCGACTGCCGAGTTAGCCCACCTTCATTGGCGTCTCGGCATAGCCTACGCAGAAGCAGTAACCGCTACAGCCAGGAAGCACAAGGTCAAACTCGACCTAATCGGCTGCCATGGCCAGACACTCTACCATCAATCTCGCCCGGAGAGTTATGCAGGTCGCAACTTTTCTTGCACCTGGCAAGTCGGTGAAGCCGCGGTCATTGCTGCGTCTCTTAGCGTTCCCGTCGTCTCGAATTTCCGCCCTGCCGATATGCTTGCCGGTGGACAAGGCGCACCACTCGTCCCGCTCCTCGACTACGTGCTTTTTGCCCACGCCAAACGCGGCCGCATCTTGCAGAACATAGGCGGCATTGCCAACCTCACAGCGATCCCCGCCGGCGCCTCAGCTGGTCGAGTGATCGCCTTCGACACAGGCCCCGGCAACATGGTCATCGACGCCCTCGCGCAACAGCTCTTCAACGCGCGCTTCGATCGCAACGGTGCCATCGCCGCGCGCGGCACAGTGCTCACACCCGTACTCACCGCCTCTCTGCGCAACTCGTACTTTCATCTCAAGCCTCCGCGCACCGCCGGTCGCGAGCAGTTCGGCCGCGAATTCGCCTCGAAGTTTCTCAGCCTCTGCAAGCAGCACAGCGCCAATCCAGAGGACGCCCTCGCCACAGCAACCGACCTGACCGCCGAAACCATCGCACAAAGTTACAAGCGATTCGTATCCCCCAAAATGAAAGCAACCGGCAAGCAAACCGCCATCGACTACATCGTCTCCGGCGGCGGCGCGCGCAACCACACGCTCATGGCCATGCTCACGCAGCGCCTCTCGCCGCTGGGCTGCGATCTCGCCACCAGCAACGACTTCGGCCTTCCCTCCGAAGCCAAGGAAGCCGCTGCCTTCGCGCTCTTAGCCTGGCAAACCTGGCATCGCCTTCCCGGTAATGTCCCCGCAGCCACCGGCGCATCGCGCCCAGCAATTCTCGGACAAGTGACCTATGCGTAGTGCCGCCGCCCTGGCCGCGCTGCTGTTGCTGGCTGGCTGCGGTTCCGCGCCCAGAGATCCAGCCACCGTCGTCTTTCTCATCGACAGCAGCCCAGCCAACCTCGACCCGCGGATCGGTACCGACGCCCAATCCGAACATATCGATGAACTACTCTTCGATGGCCTTGTAAAACGCGACGCGAATTTTCATTTCGTTCCAGCACTCGCCGAACGCTGGGAACAGCCCGACCCGCTGACGCTCATCTTTCATCTGCGCGGCGACATACGGTTCCACGATGGCCGTCCGCTAACATCGCGCGATGTGCTCTGGACCCTCAACTCCATGATGGACTCCCAGCGTCCCGGCTCTGTCATCACCGCCAAAGCTGCGTCCTACTCATCCGTCGCCTCGATGGCCGCTCCTGACCCGCGCACCGTGATTCTCCATCTGAAACATGCGGATAATTTTCTGGTCAACAACCTCTCCACCGGCGCCATGGGCATAGTCCCCGAAGGCAGTGGAAGAGACTTCTGGCAGCATCCAGTTGGCACCGGCCCCTTCAAATTTGTCAGCCAGCAGATCGACCAGGAAGTGGTCATCGAGCGCAATCCATCCAGTTGGTCCGTCACTCCAAACATTGCCCGCGTGCGTTTCGCCGTTGTGCCCGACGCCATCACCGAGTCCCTTGAATTGGAAAAGGGCTCGGCGGACATTGCCATCAATTCCCTGCCCATGGATTCGTTGCCCGTGCTTGCCGCGCGCAAAGATCTAGCAATTGAAGACACCGGTGGCACACAGATTCACTACCTCGCCTTCAACTTGCTCGACCCTCTTCTCCGCGATGTCCGCATCCGCCAGGCCATTGCCTGCGCCATCGATCGCAACCTGATCATTCAAACTTTATTGCTGGGCCACGCGCAGCCCGCCGTGAGTCTGCTGCCTCCCACGCACTGGGCCTGGACCGGCGATGTCGCGCGCTACGACTACAATCCTGCCCGAGCCGATCAACTTCTAGATCAAGCAGGCCATCCACGCGGCAGCGATGGCGTCCGCTTTCACCTGGTCATGAAAACCAGCAACGATGAACTTGCGCGCCTGCTTGCAGCCGTGCTTCAACAGCAGTTGGCCAGCGTCGGCATTGCCCTCGATTTGCGCAGCTACGAATACGCCACGTTCTATTCTGACGTAACGCGCGGTGCTTTTCAGCTCTATGCCCTGCGCTGGATCGGCGGCAATGAGCAGCCCGATATTCTCGGCTACGCATTCTCCACGGCGCGCTTCTCACCCAAAGGCGGCAACCGCGGCCACTATTCCAATCCAAAACTCGACGCGCTGCTCGACGATGCGGCCCAGAGCGCAGACACCTCCAGGCGTCGCGCGGACTACGTAGAGGCGCAGCAGATTCTCGCCCGCGACCTACCCGCTCTCAACCTCTGGTACCGCGATACAGTGGTAGTTCACAACCGTCGCCTGGCAGGCATTGTCCCCACGCCATCCGGCACCTATACCTTTCTTGAGTCCGCCAAACTAACGTCGGGGACTCAATAACCGCGCCCGCCGGTGTACGGTCGTCCCTCTTGATATTGATGAAATAACTAGATTTAAGCCTTTCCGCATCGATCGTTCACAACTCGGTACTGTATCAAAGGGGTCATTCAACCTTTTGGCGCATTGCTTCGTCTACGAATACAGACAAGATTCCCACTGGGGCACAAATCGCATCACACCCCGTGGAGAAATGGCCTATGAACAGCAAGATGAGAATTCGAGTTTCCGCTTCACGGTTGCGCGTGGCGCTCACTGTGGCATTGTTGGCCGCCGCACCCTTAGGCACCATCACGGCACAAGCGCCGGCAGCATCGCGCTTTGTGGGTTCCGTCACCGCTATCAGCGCAGATGTATTGACGGTAAAGACCGACGCGGGCGAGGTACACCAGGTTCAGGTGCCTGCGAGCGCGGTACTAAAGCGTATTGAGCCGGGACAAAAAGATCTGAGCACCGCCGTGGCAATGCAATTTACCGACCTCGCCGTTGGAGATCGCGTCCTTGTGCGGCTTGACCCAGACGCCTCCGCGGGCTCGACCCAGGCGTCGCAGATTATCGCCATCAAGGCGGCGGACGTCGCTCTCAAACAGCAAAAGGATCGCGAAGACTGGCAGAAGCGCGGCGTTGGTGGACTCGTGAAGAGCGTTGACGGCGCCGCCGGCGTCATTGTTTTGACCAGTGGCGTCGGCGCAACTGCGAAGACCATCACGGTCAACACAACCAAAACAACCATGTTGAAGAGATACGCGCCCGCCTCGGTAAATTTCGCTCAGGCGCGGCCCGCACCCATCGATGCCATTCATGCGGGTGACCAACTGCGTGCCCGCGGAGCAAAGAATACTGACGGCACTCAAATCAATGCTGAAGAAGTGGTTTCAGGAACTTTTCGCAATGTTTCCGGCATGATCACTTCGCTCGATCCTGCCACATCCACGCTGGTAGTCAAAGACCTCGCCACAAAGAAGCAGGTAACGATTCACGTCACTCCAGACGCTCAGATGAAGCGCCTTCCCGATCGCATGGCAGCCATGCTCGCAGCCAGATTGAAAGGCGGGGCCGGCGCGGGGAATGGTGCGCGCCCACAATACGCCGCCGCACAACAGCCCAATGGTCAGGGAAGCGGCGGTCCCGGTGGAGGCGACTCGCAGCAGATGCTGAGCAGGTTGCCGGCCATCCAGCTGGCCGACCTGAAAAAGGGCGATGCCGTGATGCTGGTTTCAACCGACGGAGTCAATGAGGTTACGGCAATCACGCTGCTGGCGGGCGTTGAGCCGCTGCTTGAGGCGCCGGCGGCCAGCCAGAACATGCTCAACAATTGGAGCATGGGCGGCGGCACACCGGACGCAGGCATCCAGTAGTCGCTTTCATTTATTCATCGATAACCAATGAGGAACTCGTGTATTCAAAACTGATTAGTATCCATACTGTTCTGATTGCCCTGGCGCTGGGCTGCGGTAGCATCGCGACGGCCCAGACTCAAGGCCAGCCGCAAACGCCCCCGCCCGCTTCTCCTGCGGGGACTACGGCCTCTCTGCGCGGCCACATCGCCGATCCAACCGGCGCGCTGATTCCCGGCGCATCGGTCGTCCTTACCACTTCCGCTGGAACCGCGGTAGCAAAGACCACGGCGGATAGCGCCGGCTCCTATGCCTTCAACGGCCTCAAACCCGGCAGCTATATCGTACAGGCGTCCTTTGCCGGTTTCGCTCCTTTCACATCGCCGAACATTCCGCTCACGGCCGGCCAAAGCAAGCGCGTCGATGTTTCCATGGCAATTGAAGAAGCGCAGCAGAGCGTCACCGTCACCGATGACTCGCCCACGGTTAACGTGGAGGCCGGTGGCAACTCAAACGCCATCGTCCTCAAAGGCAAGGATCTCGACGCACTATCCGACGATCCCGATGAATTGTCGAATGAATTGTCCGCTCTCGCCGGACCCTCTGCAGGACCCAATGGCGGCCAGATCTACATCGATGGATTCAGTGGCGGGCAGTTGCCGCCCAAGTCCGCAATTCGTGAGATTCGCATCAACCAGAATCCCTTCTCTGCTGAGTTCGACCGCCTTGGTTACGGACGCATCGAAATCCTCACCAAGCCCGGAACCGACAAATTACACGGCCAGGCTTTCATTCAGGGTAATGAAAAGAGTTTCAATACCGGCAACCCATTCACCTCGACCGTTCCCTCCTATGACAGCTATCAGTTCAACGGAACGGTGAGTGGCGCAATCTCCAAGACCGCTTCATTCTTTGTAAGCGCTGAGCAGCGCAACACAGGCAGCGTGAATGCATGGCTGATTCCTGATGCGGTGTATCAAAACGGCAGCGACTACGTGCATGTTCAGAACTTTGGCGTCAGCCTCCCTAACCAGCGTATCCGCGACAACGCTTCAGCCCGCATCGACTGGCAGCTCGGCTCCAAAAACACATTTACCGCGCGCTACGGCTTTTGGTCCGAATCAGAACACGGCGATTTGAATTCAGGCTCGCTGGCTATTCCCAATATGCCGACCGTGAACCCCTCCACGCACGAATCGAATACCGACCACACCGTGCAGTTGAGCGACGCAATTGTGATCAATGATCATGCGGTGAATGAAACCCGTTTCCAGTTCGAGCGCCAGAATGAAAATCACTATCCTGATTCGACCGATCGCACCATCAGCGTACAGGGCGACTTCACTGGCGGCGGATACGCAGGCCAGGAAAGCCGCGACCACACCACCCGGCTCGAGTTCTGGAACATTACCACCCTCAGCAAGGGTGGGCAGGCAATCAAGTTCGGCACTCGTCTCCGTGACAACCGTGACGCCAATCTAACCAATGCCAATTACAACGGGTCCTTCTCCTTTTTGAACTATCAGGACTACCTCGCCATGGCGAATGGGCTCGAGCAGGGCCAGACATTCGACCAGTTGTACCAGCAAGGCTACGGCCCCGTCTCGGCCGGCTACACCACCGGGCAGGAGTCTGCCGTCGCAAACATGTTTGACGCCGCGTTGTTCTTCCAGGACGACTGGAAGGTCAATCCCAAGCTGACTCTCTCCGGCGGCATCCGCTGGGAAGCCCAGAACCACATTGCAGATCACGACGACTGGGGACCCCGCGCTTCCTTCGCTTATGCCCTCGACGGCAACGGCAAAGACAAGAAGACTAAGACCGTTATCCGCGGCGGTTACGGGTTCTTCTTTGATCGCTTCAACACCAGTAGTCTGTTGACCATCAACCGCGCCAACATTCAGCAGCAGATTGTATTCAACAATCCAACCTGCACGTCGACTGCAACTTCGTTGAACGCAATCGACCTCAGCACATGCTCCAGCAACAGCACCGTGAACACCGAGACCGCGCCGGTCAGGTACGAGGTCGCGCCGCACTACCACGCCGCTACCACCGAACAGTTCGGCACCAGCCTTGAGCGCCAACTCTCCGCTGGAACCAGTCTCACATTGACCTATCTCCACTCCTATGGAGTTCATCAGGTTGTAACTCGCAATGCCAATCAGGCCGAAGGCGGAACTCCGCAGGATAACTCCGGCGGTTACTTGTATCAGTTCTTTCCCGAAGGCGTCTTCAAGCAGAATCAAGCCATCGTCAGCGTAAACTCCAAGGTCACCAAAAACCTTAACCTCGTGGGCTTCTATACCCTTTCCTACGCCGACGGCAATGCCAATGGAAGCGCCTCAAACGCCTACAATCTGGATCAGGATTATGGACCGGCCCCATTCGTTACGCGTAACTCGCTCTTCTTCATGGGCAATTACAACGGTCCCTGGGGCGTACGTTTCAGCCCCTTCATGATCGCACAGTCGGGCCGTCCGTTTAACATCACGCTCGCATCCGACCCGCTGAATAACCTCTTCAATCAGCGCCCCGGGGTTGCGGCTGCATCCAGCTGCACGCCCAATCAGAACCGCTACATCCAGACTGTCTTCGGCTGTCTTGACGTCCAACCCGCCTTTGGAGAGCCCCTCATTGCCGCCAACGTTGGAAGCAGCCCTGCCTCCGTTGCATTCAATCTGCGCGTTAGCAAAGCTATCGGACTCGGCCCCAAACTTCCGGATCCCAACGCGGCCACCGGGCCGGCTCAGGGCGGCGGTGGACCTCCCGACGGGGGCGGACGCGGGCGCGGAGGCCCCCCGGGAGGCGGTCTTGGCCCCGGTGGCCTTGGCGGTGGTGGACGCGGAATGGGCGGCATGTTTGGACCGTCTGGCACTGGTCGCAGATTCTCCCTGACCTTCAGCGCTCAGGCGCTCAACCTGTTCAACGACATCGACTACGGAACGCCGACAGGAACAATCGCGCCCCCGAAAACTGCAGACCCTGCCACCGGAATGTTTGGACCTGGCAGCCAGTTTGATAAGTCCACAACTCTTGCAGGAGGTGTCTTCAGTACTGGTTCGGCGGCACGAAGAATCTTTCTCCAGGCTGTATTCTCCTTCTGATCGCGGATGACAACATGCCAATGGGCCGGAGCACAATGCTCCAGCCCATTTTCTTTGCAGCAGTTATCGTTGAATCGCCGAACTTCTATTTCCTGCCCACATCCAGAACCGGCGACGCCCCACCTCCGATAAAGAATGTGCATGTTCCACCATGCGCGCAGACGTCCCGCTGCATTTTTATTCTTTCCAGTTGAAGAAACTGGTCCGGGGAAAGCTGCATAGCTTCGCGATAGGCATTATCCGCGGCTGCGCGGCTTTGCTCCGCCGCCTTTCGCTGATCCTCAGCTAGTTTCGTCTGCTGTTCGGTTATAGCCCGTTGTTCCTGCGCCGCTGTTTCGATGCGCTGGTTCTTGATAGCGTCGGGCGGATTCACGCGCCCCACGTTGACCGCGGTGAACACAATGGGGACACCGAGTTTCTTCACTATGTTCACCGCGGCGTCATTGACCTCCTGGCCAACCGCATCGGCTGCAGTCTGCGAAATCGCCATCTCCTGCATATCGCGTTTCTTCACAGCATCGCGCACCGCATTGCTCATAGGCTGATCGAGATTCCGCGTCCAGAATCCCCAATCGCCCTTCTCGGTACGGTCTGCGCCGAACCCGCTGACCAGCTTCACTGGATCGGTAACCTTGAACGTTGCCACCACGTGAAAACTGACCGGAACCCCGGAACTGGTCATCATGTCGTCAAACTCCATATCCACGCGCTGAGGCAACATATCCACATCAATCGCGGTACTCGTGATCGCTCCGTATTCCCGTCCCGCATTAACTGGAGTTTGATCCACCCCTCCATGCCCAAAGAAAAGCGGCTTCTCCATCCACACCGCTTCGTGACCGGCGTCGGGACTCGCCACCGTGCACCCGGCCATTCCAAAACACGCAATTGCGCAAAGCATGATGGCTAAGATCCTTTTCATCCGCATTCTCTTTCTTCTCGTGCAGCCCAATCCTCCGCTGCCGGTTTCCCCCCTCAATCACGGAAGTCAACGCATAAGTCCCTTCTGCTTTTCCATCCCTTTTCCTACATGGTCGCGCTCACCGTAGCCGGCCATTCATTCGCTCCGAAAGCATCCATCAGCGAAATGACCTTCAGCTTCGCCTTCAGTGCATCCAGCGAAGCCGCGGTTGTGACAGTGATCGTAGCCGTCTCTCCCGGCAACAGGTTGAAGTAGTTATCGGAGAACTTTGCATCGAAATCCCCCACGGAGACATAAATGCTGCGTGCCAGCACCGGCGAAGTAACTCTAACCTTGTAACTCCCGCCGGTCCCCGTCGCCTCCACCTTGAGCTGCGCAGGCTTGAGGCGAATCGCCCTTACCGGAACAAGATAAGTCAGGTTTCTCGAGAGCTGTGTCTCTCCCATCGTTAGTTCCGCCGAAACAAACACCCTCGAAGCATCGCCTCCAGCCGCATCCGTCAGCTTCTTCAGCGGCCAGTCTAGATACACCTTGCTCGACAGCGGGCTCACCTCAATAGCCTGCGAATCCTCCAGCAGCACCTTGCCCTCGAAGTCCATCAACCGCACTTTCAACTGCGCATGAACCGGTTCAGTCTTATCGGAAACAATGTAAGTCTTCACCGACCCATCTTCCACGTGCGGCGAAACCAGCACCGGCGCATAGAATCGGCGCGCATAGTATTGCAGCGCCTTCCAACGCCCGTAGTAATCAATCGACGACCACGAAGCCACCGGCCAGCAATCATTCAACTGCCAGAAAATCGATCCCATCGTCTCCGGCCGGCTGCGCCGGAAATGCTCCGCGCCGATCTTGATCCCCTCGGCCTGCAACACCTGGCTCACATAAAGAAAGCTGGCAAAGTCCTTCGGCTCCGGATAATCCTTCAGCAGATAATCGTGGATAATCGCGTTGCCTTCCTTGTTTTTTTGGTGGGCCTCCATTACAGGCGTGAAGATCCCCGTGCGATCCTCCGGCTCCGTAAACGCGTCAATCGTCTTCATCTCGGGAAACGACTGGAACCCGTACTCCGTAACAAAACGCGAATGGTGCGTCTCGTAAGTGGCGAACGGGACGCGCCCATGCCAGACATCCCAGACATGATCGTCGCCGGTATGAAAGGCCGGCGTAACAGCTTCGTAGTCCGCGCTGGGCGAACTCGGCCAGTAGGGCGTTTCCGCATCAAGCCGCGCCACTACCCTCGGCAAAATACCGCTGAACTCCGTAAGGTAGTCCTGCCACATCTGAAGCCTGACGTCAGCCGGATATTCGGGCCGCCCCGCCCAGCCGAATGCGCTTTCCGTCTCATTGTTCCCGCACCAGACCACGATGCTCGGGTGATTACGCAGTCGGCGAACCTGGTCTTCTGCCTCGGCCTCAATGTTGAGCTTGAAATCGTATGTTCCCGGCTGCCAGTCGTTGCCAAACATGAAATCCTGCCACACCATGATTCCCAGTTCATCGCAGATGGAGTAGAACTCGTCGGTCTCGTAATACCCGCCGCCCCAGTGGCGAATCATGTTCATGTTGGCGTCGCGAGCCGACTCCAGAATGCGCCGGTAGTCGGCCGTCGTCACGCGATTGGGAAAGCTGTCGAACGGAATCACATCCGCGCCCTTCGCAAACACCGGAATCCCGTTGACAATCAGCTCGAATGACCGCCCCCACTGGTCCAGTTGCCGGTGTAATTCAATCGACCGCAAACCCGCCTTCGCGGTCTTCGAATCCGCCGTCCCCAGCGCCGTGCTCACCTGCGCGGTAAACTCGTACAGCGGCTGCTTCCCGTAGCCGGCCGGATACCACAGGTTCGGCTGCAAAACTTCGATGGGAAGATCGATCACGTTGCGTCCCGCATGCACGCTCACCGTCGCAATCTCCGTCACCGGTTTCCCGCTGTTCATGTATTGCACGCTGACCTTTGCCGCGCCGGCCGTCGTTGCCTCCACCTCTACCTCTGCATCGATGTGCGCCACGGCCTTGCTCACATCCCTCTGCCTGATGGCGAAGTCCGCAATCCGCACCTTGTCCCACGCCTCAAGCCTCACCGCCCGCCAAATCCCGCTCGTCACAAATCGCGGACCCCAATCCCAGCCATATTCATAGGCAGCCTTGCGAATATAGGTCTTTGCCTCAGTCTTGGTCTTTGCTTGCCACGGATCGCGCGCAGCCATCATCGCCGCCGCCTTGATGGGCGAGGGAAACACCACCCTCAGCACATTTTTTCCTGCATGCAAATGGCTCTTCACCGGCACGCGCCACACGCGAAACATGTTGTTCGCGCTCAATACCTGCGCGCCGTTCACATAAACCTCTGCCGCCGAATCAAGCCCGTCAAAAACCAGGTCCACATTGGCGCGGGAAAGCTGCGCCGGGGTCGCGTCGAAGGCAACCTGGTACTCCCAGCTCTCATTTTCAATCCACTGTAGCTTTGATTCGTTGTCGCGGAAAAACGGGTCGGCAATCTTCTTGTTGGCCAGCAGGTCCAGGTGCACATCGCCAGGCACGGTCGCCGGAAGCCAGCCGTCTTCGGCGCCCTGTCCAGCCGTCACTTGCCGGAATTGCCAGCCATGATCCAGCGCCAGCGACGCATTCTGTGCCGCTTTTCCCTGTCCGTAAACCGTTCCGGTCAGCATGCTCCCCGCCACGGCCATCAGCGCACAGCAGACAATTCTAAAGGCAAATGATTCTCGCATCGCACACCTCGAATCCAACTCCATCGATCGGTGATAAGGCTATCATGGGCCGATTCGTGCGGTGTACGGGAACCGCGTCAGCATCTCGGCGCGCGCAGCACGGAAAGCGCTCCCCGCGCCCGAGGATGTACGATGGGCGAAGGTTTTTAATCAACATCGAGGCCTGCACGTGCAACGCAAACCCACAATGAACGATGTCGCTCGCCTGGCTGAAGTGGGCACCATGACCGTCTCCCGCGTCCTCAACGGATCGGCCAGGGTGTCGAAAGAGGCCACGGATCGCGTCAGGGCGGCCATCGAGCAACTGAATTACCGGCCCAACGAATTGGCGCGCGCCCTGCGCGGAGAACGCACCCGGACCATCGGCTTGATCCTTCCTTATCTTTATGATCCGTTCTTTGCGGTCAGCGCGCATGCCGTCTCTACCGTCGCCCAGCAGCGCGGCTACTCGGTCATCATGACCACCTCCAACGAGGACCCGGAAACGGAATACGCCGCAGCCATCCAGATGCTTCAGCGCCACGTCGATGGGCTTATTCTGATTCCCTCCAGCCGCGGCAAGTCGCGCATCAATCGCGCCCTGCTCGGCAAGACGCATGTGGTGGTTTTTGACCGCCCGCTTGACGATAACTCCTTCGATACCGTCCTGGTGCAAAACAAATTCGGCTCCAGGCGCATGGTCCAGCACCTCATCGGCCACGGACACAAGGCAATCACCTTCATGGGCCTCAGCCGCAGCATCTTCACCATGGACGCGCGCTTCAACGGCTATCGCCAGGCAATGTCCGCGGCCGGCCTCGAAGTGGACGCCTGCTTTCAGTGCGCCACCATGCCATCCACGTTGCAGGCGATCCAGACTCGTCTCGCGTCGAAGAAGAAGCCCACGGCCTACTTCACCGCCAACACCCTGGTCACGCGTTATGTCTTCGCGGCGCTCCTGCAGCTCGGAATCCAGATCCCATCGGAAGTGGCGCTTGCCGGCTTTGACGACTTCGAGCTCGCCGATTTCACCGGGCCACCGCTCACCGTCGTTCGCCAGCCCGCCGAGGAGATGGGCCGCGTCGCCGCCAACCAGCTCTTCGACCGCCTCGAGCGCGGTGAAATGCCCCAAACCGGCAATCGCGTAGTGCTCCCCGTCGAAATCGTTCTCCGCCGCTCGTGCGGCTGCAAAAACAAGTCCGCCGTCATCATGCATTAGTGTTGCATTTCGACCGCTCATGCTGAGAGTAGCGCGGGTCTCCAGACCCGCTGTACGGCGGACGTCCACGTCCGCCCACACACACACCTTCATGCCCTCTTTTTCACCACCACCCGATAAACCCCCTCCCACTCATCCGCCTTAGCATCCATGCTGAAATTTGCTTCGACCCGCCTCCGTGCCTCACGGCCCATTGCGAACCGCTCTTCCTGAGTCCGCTGCATGACTCCAATCATGGCAGTTGCAAGCGCATCAGGATCCTCCGCCGCAACCAGCACCCCTGCATCACCCAAAAGTTCACTCACGCCGCCCACATCGGTCGCCACAACAGGCTTCTCCATGGCCATGGCTTCAGCCACAGCAAGCGGCATCCCCTCCGAGCGTGAAGACAGCACAAACCCATCCGCGCCATCGTAGAGTGCAGCCATATCCCGTCGCAGTCCAAACCAGCGCACACCAGTCTCTTCCAAATTTCCCGCCCCGCCGACACTTTCACCCTGCCGCTCACCCGCAATCCACAACTGCGTTTGCGGCAGAGCCTTCCGCACCTGTACAAATGCCGCAAGCAGATTCGGGAAATCCTTTTCCGGCACATTCCGCCCCACCGCCAGCCAGATGAACTCGTCCTTCACTTCCATCCCTGCACGCATCCTCATCCGCCGCGCCGAGTCCCGTTGAAACTCCTCCAAATCAATTCCGTTCGTGACCACCATGCATTTCCGCTGTGGCACGGCCTTCAACCGCACATAGCGTTCAGCCGCCATTTCGCAGACAGCGGTCGTTCGCCGGCTCAGACCATCGGTGAACCGGTAAGCGAGCATGCGCCTCCAGCCCGCTTCGCCAGAGTTGTGCACAGTGGACAGAACAACCGTCGCCGGTCGCATAATCTTCAGCAGTCGTGCAACAAAACTGGCATGAAAGCCGTGGCTATGCACCAGGTCCGGCTTGAAATCCTTGAGAAATCGCCGTCCCCGCAGCAACCCGTTCAGCACGCTCAGCGGCGTCCTGCGCATTCCCAGGCGAACAACATCAATCCCGGCCGGCCACTCTTCCTGAAGCTGCGGACGCAGCACAATCACCGCAACCGTATGCCCCCGCGCAGCCATCCGTTCAGCCAGCGCAACAACTTGGCGCTCCGCTCCGCCCATGCCCAGCGACGTGATGATGTAGACAATGCGCACCCGAACTCAACCCTTTCAAATGCTCCACGCATCATACCCGTCCCCGAAGAACGACGCCGTGACCTGCGATAGCAGCGCCATGCTTTCCACCTGCTTGTGGCCCAATCCAAACCAACCTGTGGGTGCCCACGGTCCCTCGCAATTGAGGACCGTGGAGGTTAAGACTCATGTTTCACTCGCCGGGTGACCCATCCATCCGACGGCTTTGTTCTTGTCCGATGGGTGGTTGACCATAAAGCCCAACCAGAGGAATCGGGCCCTCTGTTTCTCGTTAGCGATATACTGTGCACCTGCGATACGCAGCCAGACAAATCATGAGCCCATCCTCCATCACCCTCAGCCGTGTCACGCACTGCATCCTTCTCACTCTCTCCGCCGCCTTTCTGCTGCTTTCTCATCCCCTGCTGAGTCAGCGCGTCGATCCCGAGATCGCCCGTCAAATTGCCGCCATTCAATCCATCGACAATCACGCCCACCCAGTCCTCGCCCCACCACTCGACGCGGCAGACAAAGACTTCGACGCCCTCCCCGTCGACTCACTCGAACCGCAATCCGACCCCGTCGCCTACCGCCCCGACTTCCCTCTGCTCGGCGCAGCCTGGAAGGCACTCTACGGCTTCAACATCCCACCCCCGCTCGACGCCGCAGCCCTCAAGCAACTCAACGCAGCGCGCCAGGCTGTCGAAACGCATCAAGGCGAAAACTTCCCCGCATGGGTATTAGCGCAAGCAGGCACTTCAACAATGCTTGCCAATCGCATGTCCATGGGTCGCGGTGTTCAGCCGCCGCACTTCCGCTGGGTTCCTTACGTTGATGCGTTGCTCTTTCCGCTCGATAACTCCGGCCTGGCAGCCGCCAATCCCGATCGCAAAGCCTTCTTCGCCCTCGAGGACGGCGTCCGCGCCCGCTACCTCAAAGACTCATCGCTCAGCGCGCTTCCCTCAACGCTCGACGCCTATCTCAAGCAGGTCGTCACCGCGACCCTCGAACGCCAAAAGGCCGGCGGCGCCGTCGCTGAAAAGTTTGAAATAGCCTACCTGCGCGCATTCAATTTCAGCGACCCTCCGCGCTCCGAGGCCGAGCGCATCTACGCCAAATGGGTCAACGGCGGTCGTCCCGATCCAGCCCAGTACAAGCTTCTCCAGGATTTTCTCTTCCGCTATATCGCCATCGAATGTGGCCGCCTCGGCATGGCCGTCCATCTCCACGCCATGTCCGGCGGCGGCAGCTACTTCGACATCGGCGGCGTGAACCCGCTCTTGCTCGAGCCCATCTTCAACGATCCGCGCATGCGCAAAACCAACTTCGTGCTACTCCACGGCGGCTGGCCCTACATCCGCGAAATCGGCGCCCTGCTCCAGAAGCCCAACGTCTATCTCGACCTCTCCGGCCAATCGCTCATCATCCCTCCGCACACCCAGGCGCAGTGGCTGCGCGAGTGGCTCGAACTATTCCCTGACAAGGTCCTCTTCGGCTCCGACGGCTATCCCTATTCAGATGAAATGGGTTGGCCGGAGTCAACCTGGATCGCCAGCCACAACGCCCGTCAGGCCCTCGGAATTGCACTCACCGGCATGCTAGACGACGGCGAAATCGACCTGAACCGCGCCGGCGAAATTGCGCGCCAAGTCCTCCGCACCAACGCCGAATCCCTCTATAAGTTCTAAGACCACTGCCCTCCTTCCAAGGCTTTGTATCAGGGTATGACTTCAGTCATACCGATAATGCCCATAAGATGACTCGGGCTTCAGCCCCTGAGGGATGTCTTATCAACCGGATCCATCACAACATAATGCCACTCTTCTTCTTTTCCCCAACCCACCGCCCAATCAAAACATCGACCGCAAACAACCCCGCCCCAAGCACCAAAATCAACAGCGCCGCAAACCAATAGTTATAAGCATCCGCCGCCTGAAACTTGTCCGGGCTCGACAGCACACCGAGAAAAGCCTCTTTCTCCGCAACCCAGAACGCAACCGTCATATTGACAAATAAAATCAGCGCAACCACCCGCGTCCCAATCCCAACCGCCAACAAAATCCCGCCCACAAATTCAATGATCGAAACAAACAGCGCCGTCATCCCCGGCGCAGGCATATTCAAGGTCGTGAAGTACTCCGTGACGCGCGCCAGGTTGTGCAGCTTGCTCCACCCATCCTGCGCAAACTGCCAGCCCCAATACAGTCGAATCGCCAGCAGCAGCGGGCTTCGCGCAAGGTTCGCCAGCCACACAAACCGCCCATACACACGACTCCCCAATTGAATAATCGAACTCACAAATATCCTTCCTATGCTTTGATCAGGCTCTCAATATCCGGTGCGCAAACCCATCCCAACTCCGCCCAGCTAGCAAACCACTCCTGCACCAACCGCGCCCGGCGGCCCACCGGCGTCGGTGAATTCTCAAACCCCGCTTCCAACGCCTCCGCCAGCGGCAGCCCGCGTTCAATTGCCGCCAACGTAACAAACTCATCCCGATGCAGCCGCCGATAATAGACCGTCAAAACCACGCGATGCGCCGCAACCCAAGTCGGCCTGCGCCGCAGCTTCGGCAGCTTCGCCGGCTCTTTCGGTCCATCCTCTTGCCGCACGCCCGCCTCGCTCGTCTGCCGTTTTTCATGATCATGCAGCGCCAGCACCAGGTCATCCGCCGCATAATCCATCGCAATCAATCTGAGATGCGGTTGCAGCGCCAGCCGCGACCCTTCATCCAGCGTTGCAATCTGGTCCAGCGTCAGCGGCGTTTGCTCGGCATTATCAAACGCCTCGATAAAGGCCCACTCTATTCGTGCCACATCAATCGCCAACCGCCAGCGCCGTCCCGCAAACTTCGGGTTCGCAGTCAACCACTCCGGCATTTGCGACCCCAGGTTCCGCATTGAAAACGACCGGCTCGGATGCGCCGTCAAATACGCAATCGACAGCGCCTCAAACGCGCTGCTCCCAATCACCGCCCGCAGTCCCGCAAAATCCTCCGCCAGCGATCCCAGCACGCGAAGCCAATACTGCCGGTTATAAATCTCCAGCCGCTCAAACGCCGCCAACCTGCTATTCGGTGCGATAAACCCGGCGGCCACGTCGCTCATCTTGCGCCCGTCCAGCGCTTCTGCGCGCATGTCTTCATCCGCCGTCAGCGGCATCATGATCGCCGCGGCCATCTCGCGTTGCAGCGCTTCAAGATTCATCGCGCCGCCTCCACAAGCGTGTTCGCGTGCCCATGCAAATACCGCTCCGCCTTCTTTGCCTCCGCGTGAACCTCATCGAACGTGGGAATATGATCGTCCCATTCCAGCAGCGTCGGCGTCGGCCCGCAGCGCTCAATCGCCCGCGCATACAAGTCCCATACCGGGTCAATCACCGGATGATCATGCGTATCAAGAATGTATTTCTCATACTTCGAGTGACCCGCAATATGAATCTGCGCCACGCGCTCCGCCGGCACCGCATTCACATATTCCAACGGCGCAAACTCATGATTCATCGCCGACACATAAATGTTGTTCACGTCCAGCAGAATCCCGCAGTCCGCGCGCTCCACCACCTCGGTCAAAAACTCCCACTCCGTCATCTCCGAACCGGTAAACGCCGCGTAGCTTGAGACATTCTCAACCGCAACCGGAATCTCCAGGTAATCCTGCACCTGCTTCACCCGCGCCACCGTCCGCTCCACCGCCTCCCATGTATAAGGCAGCGGCAGCAAATCGTGCGTATACGTTCCATCCACGCTGCCCCAGCACAAGTGATCGCTGAGCCACGGCGTATTCGTTCTCCGCACCAGTTGCTTCAGCCTGCGCAGATGCTCCGGATCGGGCGCGGTCACTGACCCGAAATACATCGAAACCCCATGCTGCACCACGCGATACTGCTCCAGAATCCGATCCAGCGTATCCAGCGGACGCCCGCCATCGCACATGAAGTTTTCCGAGATAATCTCGAACCAGTCCACCACCGGCTTCCGCGAAAAAATATGCTGGTAGTGCGGAATCCGCAAACCGATCCCCACCCCGTGATCCTGAAACGCATTGAAGCGATTGCCAGCCATGGTGAAAAGCTCTCAGTCGTCAGCTGTCAGTTACCAGTTGTAAGTTGTCAGTTGTAAGTTACAAGCAGCAAAAAAATCGATGGCGCGGCGAAAAAACTCGAACCTCTTCGCCGCGCCATCGTCTTCGCGCAGCTTAGACAACCTTCGGTGGCTTCGATCCGTCCGTAGCGCAGCCGCCCTTGCCCTTGCAGCTGTTCTTGCCCTTGCAGCCTTGGTCGCCCGTCGAGCAGCCGCCGTTGCCTTTGCAACTGTTTTTGCCTTTACAGGAGTGCTTCTCAGGGGTGCCCTTGTCCGCGCCTGCATATGTAAGGCCGGCCTTGACCACCTTGACCGTTCCGGGTGTAGCCGACTGGGCGGCCGCCATCGACGTTCCGCCGACCAGGCCGGAGAGCGCAGCCGTCAGAAGCAATGCATTCAATTGATTCTTCTTCATAATCCTTTGACCTCGCTTTGGGGGGTTGGGGCGAATTGAATCCGCCGGCTCTTGCCTCGCGGGATTTTTTGTTCCTCATCCCGCACGTTCCGTGCCACGTACCTTAGGAGTCAAACCCTGCCGGAAAGGTTACAGCGAAATCCGATTCCCTGAAAATGAATTTCTTTCCAACCCGTTTGACTAATCCAAGTACGCGCCACCCCGCGAATTGGATTCGCCCACCGCCGGTGCCGTGCGCTACCCTGATTCTGCCCCGCTCGAGCCACGCCGCTCACGGGAACCGGAGGCTGATTGGAAACCCCCAAGGGAATGCGCGCCCTCAGCGGCGCCAGCCTGCTCCTCGCGCTCCTGCAAAGCCTGTGCACCGCCGTATTCGCCATCAGCGGCGTCCGCGTCGCCATCGGCCTCACCGCGCTCGCAGCCGTCTCCGGCATCTACGCCCCCGCCAGGGGATGGCACCAGGACGCCATCCGTATTCCCATGCTCATCTTCGCCACCGTCGGTGCATTGGTAAACCTCGCCGTCCTCGCCTGGATCTGGCATCTCCGTTCCCAGCCCTCAGCGCAATGGCGGCGCACCGAGCTCTCCTCAAAACAGAAGCGCTCCGAGCGGCTGCAAGTTGCCTTGGCGATCTTGACGCTACTTCTCGTAGGCCTCGAAACCTGGACCCACGCGAAGATTCACCGAACGGGCCCGCCGCCGCCATCCATTCACTCCAGCGCATCCTGACAAAACAGGAGCGGTCATGCAGAGTTCTAAGTCGAATCCGCCAGCTCCAGCTCGTTCTCCAGCCGCGCATGCAGCCGCTCGCTAAACCCCGCCGGCAGCTCAAACACCCGATCGTCCGCCATCAGCACCACCACGTTGCGCGTCGAGTCCAGCACCGCCGAACAGATCTCGCAGGTTTCCAGGTGCTTGTCTATCTCCGCGCGCAGGCCCGCGTCCACCTCGCCATCTATATAGTCCGAGATGTGCTCCCACACGTGTTTGCAGTCGATCCTCATGCGCCCCACCCAAAAAGCCCCTTGCGCTTCGGCGCAAATCCCTTCAAGCGCGGAGCCAGTTCTCGCTGTAACAGCGCACGCGCCCGGTGCAGCCGCACCTTGACTGCCCCCTCGGAAATCCCAAGGGCAGCAGCCGTCTCGCGCACATCCATCTCTTCGATGTCCCTCAGCAGCACAACGTTACGGTATATCTCCGGCAAGCCGTCAATCGCCCTCCGCAGGATCACCCCCAATTCTTTCTGCTCCAGCGCCTTTGACGGCACCTCGCGCCAACTGGTCAATATCGCTGGGGTGTAGTCCCCCGTCTGTTCGTCCGTACCCGCGTCCAGCGAATCCTCACGCCGGCTCCCCGCCTTGCGCAGCCGTCCCAACCCCTCATTCCGCGCAATCGACAGCACCCAGGTCCGAAACTGCGATTCCCCGCGGAAATTCTTCAGATTTAAATAAACCTTGATGGCTGCATCCTGCGCCGCATCCTCAGCCTCAGCTTCATTCCCCAGCAGCGAGAACAGAAGAAAATAAATCGCCCGCTCGCACGGCTTGATCAGGGCATGGAAAAGATGCTTCTCACCCGCCAGAATGCGCCGGATACAATCCGCCTCGAATTCGGGATTCGATCCTGTCACTCACAAAGACTATCGCCTGCCCCTGCCCACCGCTACACCATCCGTCCCACAGGAAGCGTTTTCAAAATATTTTCGCAATATCAAAAATATTCCTTGTACGCAAATCACAGATTGCACTGTACAATCTCCACGAGGAGACCCATGGCCGGAGATATTCAACTTACGTGCAGCGATTGCGGGCAGGACTTTACCTTCACCGCTGCTGATCAGGCGTTCTTCCAGGAACGCGGTTACTCGACCCCAAAGCGTTGCAAGACTTGCCGTCAGGCAAAGAAAAACGACCAGGGGGGTTCCGGCTACCGTTCGGCTCCAGCACAGGGAACACCTGTGATTTGTTCGGGTTGCGGCCAGCCTACAACAGTGCCTTTTGAGCCTCGTGGGGATCGTCCGGTGTTTTGCCGCGATTGCTACCAGGCGCGCAAAGGCAGCGGTGGTGGTGGCGGCGGCAGCTCGAGAGGGCGCGGCCGCTTCTAAGATTCAAGGGTTTCGATGTCCGCGTTGGACATCGGGCCAAATTGCTCGCGAGCAAGGCTAAACGGCGTCTGTTCCCCCCGCTCCACATGCCAATAGCAATGCTTGATGGATGTTTCCCTGCCTTTTTTCACTCAGGGAACTTCCAATCGACGCGCTTGAGCAAAAGGCAGCCTCGGCAAAACCGGCTGCCTTTTACTCTTTTCGAGAGTTTCCCGTGTCACTGACTTTCTCCTTCCTTGTTCTCCTGATTCACTTGTCCCGGCCCGGCCGTTGAGCCGCCAGAATTGAGATCGTGACCAAATTGAAACAATGCGGGTGCCGCGCCTCAATTTATACTGGGGGACAGACCTTCATTCCCTCACCCGATAGGCTTGCATTCGCGGGAATTTGGTTACGCGTCAATCTCTGAGGACTCATCCCACTTCATGGCCTCCCAATTATCCTTCGCTGGTTTCGCTTGGAAAAATCTGTGGCGCAGGCGTCTCCGTACTCTGCTCACCCTGGGCGGCATCGGCATGGCCATCGGCGCGTTCGTAGCGCTGGTTGGATTCTCCCGCTCCTTTGAGCATGAGTGGATGCGCCTCTATTCAAGCAGCGGGACCGACATCGCCGTCGTCGACAAGACATTTCTCAACACCTCGGTCGACGCATCCATCGAACCTAAGCTCCGCGCCATTCCAGTCGTCTCCCAGGCCAGCCCCATGGTCTTCAACCTCATCGACCTGACGCCGGAAGTCAATGCGCTTGTCTTTGGATGGCGCAAAGACTCCTATGAATTTGACTCCCTCACTTTCCTATCCGGCCATCGCTTTGAGAATGGCAAGCCTCAGGTCCTGCTCGGCGATGCCCTCGCGTCAAGCATGCACAAGGCGGTCGGCGACACAATCGAGATTCAAGGCGCAACCTTTACGGTTGTGGGCATCTATCACGGCGGCACCGCTCTCGAAGCCGGCGCGGTAATCATGCCCATCGATCAGTTGCAGCAGCTTTCAAGCCTTCAAGGCAAAGTCTCCGGATTCCATGTCCGTCTCCGCCCTGCTCCCCCCGGCGAATCGGAACCTGCATATTTGAAGCGCGCCCAAAAGCAAATCGAAGCCGCCCTCCCCGGCCTGAATGCCCAGCTTGCCTCCGAGCGCGCCAGCAACAATCAGTTCGTTACCCTCGCCCATGCGGTAGCCTGGGGCACATCTTCCATCGCGCTGCTCATGGGTATTCTGGGCATCGCCAACACCATGGCCATGTCGGTCTTTGAACGCACCCGCGAAATCGGCATCCTGCGCGCTCTGGGCTGGAAGAGCCGGACTGTCCTGATGCTCATCCAGTTGGAAGCGGTGGTCTTGGGCCTGGGCGGCGGCGTCCTCGGAATTGTGGTCGGATGGGGCGCGCTTCGTCTGCTCTCCACCCTGCCCCAAACCGCCAGCGTTGTCTCGGCAAGCATCGATCCGCTCCACCTGTTTGAGGCCCTCGGTATCTCTGTGCTCTCCGGTCTGGCTGCCGGAGCGCTGCCCGCGTGGCGCGGCGCGCATCTTTCGCCAGTCGAGGCGCTCCGCCATGACTAAGCCTTTATTGGAAGTTCGCGACCTGAAAAAAAGCTACGACGACGGCCGCATTGAAGCCCTTCGCGGCGTCGACTTCTCAATCACGGCTGGTGAATACGTAGCCATCAGCGGCCCCAGCGGTAGCGGCAAGTCCACCCTCCTGCAGTTGCTCGGAGGCCTCGATTCCCCCACCAGCGGCCAGGTCCTCTTTCAGGATTCCCTGCTCGGCACTCAAATCGACCTCGACAGTTACCGCTCCCGCCACATCGGCTTCGTCTTCCAGGCCTTCTATCTGCTCCCCACCCTCAGCGCCCTGGAGAATGTCCAGGTACCCATGCTCGCCGGCGGATTGCCGACCCACAACCGTGTCGAGCGCGCCCAGGCGCTCCTATCGGAAATGGGCCTCGATCATCGTCTCCACAGTTACCCCAACGAGCTTTCCGCAGGCGAGCGTCAGCGCGTCGCCATCGCGCGCGCACTGGCCAACGCCCCTGAAATCCTGCTCGCCGATGAACCCACCGGTAATCTGGACAGCGTAAACTCCGCGCGTATCATGGAGATGCTTACCGGTATTCAGAAAAAGCGTGGCATGACTCTGATCGTCATCACTCACGAGAACGAGATTGCCGAGGCTGCTCCACGGCACATCCGCATCCGGGACGGCAGGATCGCTTCATGAGATTTCAGCCGCCCACTGGCTTGGCAGATCCGGCGCGCATTCGACTGGCTGGGTGCCCCCGATTCCTCGCTTTTGGGGACCGGGGATGTCATCCCCGCAAAAACCGATCAACGGCCCTCGAGCCTTTCCACCCTGGTTCTTTTCGGGCTCGCTCCATCAAACTCTTTTTACTGGTACTCGCCGCGATTCTTTCTCTTGCGATTCCTATCCCCGCCACCGCCGCCGATCTCCCCGCGCCAGTAGCGGCTTCTCGCCAGCGCGTCCAGGCAGCTGACTTCCGCGCCAGCGGACACCTCGTCCTTGTTGACGCGGACGGAAAACGCGTAAGCGACGGCATCACCTTGAAAGCCCGCTGGTTTCCCGGCGTCCTGCGCGTATTGGTTGAGATCACATCCCCCGCCGAAGCGCGCGCCCATATTCTGCTCGAAATGCACCCGAACGGGCAAAATGTGATCCAAATTGCTCATCCCGGCGACAAGACTCCATCTATCCTCCCATTCGACAAATGGACAGACGGACCGCTGGGCCCTGGTTTCAGTTATGAGGATTTTCTCGAAGCCCAGTACTTCTGGCCCAGCCAAACCGTTGTCGAAGAGACAAAGTACGGGACGCGCGATTGCGACCTTTTAAAGAGTTTGCCTGGCTCAGCCGACCGAACCCACTACTCCGAAGTCAAATCTTGGCTGGACCATGGCATATCCTTTCCTGTATACGTTGAAAAAACACTGAAAGGCTCCGGGGCTGTGAAAGAGTTCACCTATTTTGGCCTGCGCCATGACGGCGGCGTATGGTCGGCAAGCCAACTGGAAGTGAAAACGCGGGGCAAGACCGGTTCCACGCTGCTCATCATCGACCGCGGCAGTCCGAAAGCCAATCTCAGTCTCGGGGACTTCAGCCCCGAACAACTCATTCGTTTCTAGGATGTCCTTCATGTATATCGTTCTACTGGTTCTGTTGGCTGCCGTTACCATCATCTCCGCGGGGTTCTTCTACCAATTGATTGGATCGCACCGTGATCGGCGTCTCTACGCCGGCCCCGGCCGCTGGGTCGACATTGGCCGCCGCTGCCGCCTCTATCTCGTCGAAAAGGGTGAAGGTGGCCCCACCGTTCTCTTCGAATCCGGAATCGCCGCCACTAACCTCAACTGGTTCCACATCCAGGACATCGTTTCCCGTTTTAACCACACTGCTTCTTATGATCGTGGCGGCCTTGGCTGGAGCAGCCCGTCCCGCACCGCCCGCACCCCCGTCAACTGCGCCACGGAACTGCACTCCATGCTCATGCAGGCCGGCATCAAGCCCCCTTACATCCTTGTAGGTCACTCCTTCGGCGGCCTCGTCATGCGCCGCTACGCCCTGCTCTATCCAGAAGATGTCGCCAGCGTCCTGCTCGTCGATCCCATGCGCTGTGAAGAATGGCCACCCATGGACCCCACCAAACAGGGCCAACTGGATCGCGGCCGCAAGCTCTCCCGCTATGCGGTTCCGATTGCGCGCTTCGGCCTCGCCCGCCTGGCCGTGACTTCTCTGCTTTGCCGTTCGGGCAAAATCTCTGGGCAACTAGCCGGCGCCGCCGGTGCTGGTGGCCGCCACGTCCTGGCCCGCGTTACCGATGAAGTCGGCAAGATGCCTCGCGAAGTCTGGCCTATCGTCGCCGCCCACTGGTCGCGACCCGGCTACTACGTCGGCATGTCAAACCACGTTCAGGCCGTTCCCGATACGGTGCGTGAAATGAAGGACGCCGAGCCCATCCGCGGCATCCCCGTTACCATCCTCACTCCCGGCAAATCCACGCCGCTCTCCGACGAGTGCCTGGAGCGCATTGGCGACAACGTCCAGCAGGTGATCGCCCCCGCCAGCGCCCACTGGATTCACCTCGACGAGCCCGACCTGGTCATCAACTCCATCCGCGAGATGGTCACAGCGGTCAACTCCGAAGCCGTAGCCGCCGCCGGCTAAGCAGTTTGTCAAGGCATTGCCCTGCAAAGCGCCTTGTATCAGGGTATGACTTCAGTCATACCACAAATTGTCCAAAATGAGAGAGCTGGGGCTTTAGCCCCAGCTCAGTGTTTTTCCGGAGGGAGGCGGGGGTTTTGACCCCCGCATAAACTTCAGCAAATCAACGCGGGCTTCAGTCCCGGGCTCTCGCTCACCGCTTCTTCCCCGGCTTGTGAACCGGCTTCTTCGCCACCGCCTTCGCCGGCCGCAAAATCTTCCCCGCCTTCGACCCACCCGAACCAGCCGATTTCCCCTTCGCCGTCGCCGGCTTTTTTGGCGCAGCCTTCTTCAGCGGAACTTTAGCCTTGGGCTTGACCGGCGCCTTCGCGGGTGCCTTGGCGGGCACTTTCGTGGGTGCGTGAGCCGGAGCCTTGCCCGCCGCCTTCAAAGGCGTCTTGGCCAATGGCTTCTTAGCCTCAACCGGTTTCGCCTTGGCTCCCTTCGAAGCAGCCGCTGGTTCTGCCTTCTTCTTCGCGGGCGCGGGCTGAGCCTTCGCCGGCGCAGCTTTTGCCGGTGCCTTTGCCTCAGTCTTTACCGGTCCCGCGGCCTTAGCTGGCCCCGCAGGTTTAGCCGGCGGCTCCGGCTTGGGCTCCACAACTTGCTTCGGTGCGGGCGCAGCCTTAGGCGCCGGAACCGGAGCAGCCGCCGGTGCTTTCTCTTCCTTCATCGGGGCCACTTTGGGAGCCGCAACCTTCGAACCGCGCTTCACCGGAGCAGGCTCCGGTTCCGCCTCATCCTCCAGTTCATCCTCCGCAGGCTCAATCTCGTCAGCGATCTCGGAATCCAATTCCACCTTGGGAAGATTCAGCCCCAGGTCGATTTCGTCGTCGTCGCCCCCCATATCGTCCAAGTCCGGCTCCTCGTCCAGAGCGTCTTCTGAATCCTCATCGTCGTAGGACCGCTCCTTCAGCTTCGCCTCCGCTCCGCGCTTCGCACGCGGCCGCTTGATGGTTACCTGCGGTGGTGGCGCTGGAGGCGAAAACGGCTCCAGGAACGCACGAGCCTCTTCCGGCGTGCTCAAATGCCCGTCGATCAGTTCCAAAAATATCTTCTGAACTACCTCGTGGTAAGTGGCCAGCTCCGGAGTAATGCGCATCTCCTGCATCAGCGCATGGGGAATCCGTTGCCGAGCCTCCGGCCAGACCTTCAGGAACTGCTCATAGCGGCTCCGGACGGCCGCGTCCTTGCTTGTAAAGCCAAGCCAGAGAACCGCTTCCGGATCATAGCTCATGAAAAGCTTGTAGCTCGTCGAAGGCGTGGCATTGTCCTTGGCCAGCAGCACCTTGGCGAATCCCGCGGCCAAGGAATCCAGGCTGCTCCACTCCTCCACAAAACCCGGCCGCAGCAGCAGCTTCTTCAGCGCGGTCAGGTCCTTGGCCGCAAATTTGGCAGTCAGCAGTTGCATCTGCGCCGCCGACATATCCGGATGAACCCCTTGCAGCAGCAACTCGACCGTCAGATCGTGCAACGCCTTCAGCTTCTCCTCGTCCGCCTTGGCCGACGTCCATGCCGGGAACAGGACGTTCATCCAGCCCTCGGCCTCAAGCGCCCGCAAAACCTTCAGTCCATCTTCCTCGTGCCCAATCTGTTCCAGTTCCTCGCTGCGCGACTCAGCCGAGAGGAATTCGATCACTCCCTCCGCCTTGGCATTGTCATAGCGCGCGTGCGTCTTGGGGTCCAGTTCCCAACCCAGCCGAGCCTGATAGCGGGTGGCGCGAATCAGCAGCGTCGGGTTCTCAAGAAAGCCGTAATTCGAAACCAGCCGCAGCGTCCGCGCCTCAATATCGGCAGCCCCGTTCAGCGGATCCATCAGCAGCCCAAACGACCCTTCGTTCAGCGAAATCGCCATGGCATTGACGGTAAAATCGCGCCGCCGCAGGTCTTCCTGGATCGATGCCGCGTGAAAAACTCCCTTTCCCGGTTTGGGATATTCAACCCGGTGTGTGCTCACCACATCCACGCGCACCGTACCCGGAAAACACAGGTAAAGGCTCTTCGATGCCTCGTTCTCGCCCCATACCTTGCCTCCCAGTTTCTCGCTTATTTTCTTCAGCTTGAGAGCATTCCCATGAACCGCAACTTCAAGATCGCGGACGGCATGCCCGCTGGTCAGGTCGCGCACCGCGTCCCCGGTCAGAAAGAGGATCATCCCCGCCTCGCGGGCCGCCTCACGCAGCTGCCGCAGGGCGTGCTGCTGGTCGCCCGAGAGCCGATTTTCCATGAGATAGATGTAGTCGGGCATTTGCTTCCCTGCTTCCGCTGCGGTTCCCCGCATCTCCCCTTCTGCCAAGTGCCTGATGTTGTTACTCTTAGCACAACTCCCGCAGAGGGAACAAACCAGTACATTAACACAACTGGTAGCGAAGGTCCAGCGCAGTTTGCACCGAAGTTGCGGCTTTTCCCTCTGCCCTTTTCCTGCCCTGAAGTCCGGCCTCTCACCTGTAACCTCCACAGACGAACTTCCGCTCCTCCAGGTCTCAAGACGTGCGACAATCCAAAGCGATGGCCTCCTCCCGCAAACCGGTGATTGTGCGCAAGTTCTCGCGGGACTGGTCCGCCGGCTACGCCCCTGCCAACTTTCCCATCGAAGCCACCGAACTCGAGATCCTCGATCAGTCCGGAAAAGTCCTCCGCATCGCCTGGGACCAGGTCAAGTGGGTCTGCTATGTTCGCGACTTTTCCACATCTTCAAGCGATCAGGCCAACCCCGAGCGCCTGCTGCACAAGCGCTTCTCCATCCGCCCCCGCTCCGCCGGCCTTTGGCTGCGCATGACCCTCACCGACGGCGAGGAGTTGGAGGGCCTGGCCGCCAACGACCGCTCCCTCATCGAAGGCGCAGGCCTGCTCCTCACCCCGCCCGACACCCGCTCCAATACCCAGCGCATCTACGTTCCCCGCCAGGCCATCCAGACTTTGGAAGTAGTCAGCCTCATCGGCGCCCCCGGCCGCAAGCGCGTCCCTCAAGGCCCAATCACACCCCAGCCCGCGCTCTTCTCCGAAGATCCCGACACAGCGTAGCCTGGCCCCATCCATTACAATCCAATCGATGAAGCTAGGCGAGTTGGCAACCCGGTTAGGCGCGGAGCTGCGCGGCGACGCAAATCTCGAAGTCACTGGTGTCAAAGGAATTGAGCAAGCCGGCCCCTCCGACATCACCTTCGTTGCCAACCCCCGCTACACCGCCCTCGCCCGAACCACCCACGCCGCAGCCGTCCTCGTCGATCCCGACTTTCAGGAAATCACCGCCGCCACCCTGCGCATCAAAAATCCCTACCTGGCCTTCTCTCGCGCCCTCGGCCTCTTCTACCAGCCCCCCGTCTACGCTCCCGGCGTCCACCCCACCGCCATCGTCGATCCCACCGCAAAAATCGGTCCTGACGCGCACATCGGCGCCTACGTCGTCGTCGGCCCCGGCGTTCGCCTCGGAGCCGGAGCCACCCTCCTGCCCCACGTCGTCATCTACCCCGGCGTCCAGGCTGGCGATCACCTGTTCGCCCACGCCCACGCCGTCATCCGCGAAAACTGCATCCTCGGCGACCACGTCACCCTTGAAAACGGCGCAATCGTCGGCGCCGACGGCTTCGGATTCGCTAAAAACGAGCAAGGCCATTGGGAGAAAATTCCCCAATCCGGCCCCGTCCAGCTCGGCAATCGCGTCGACATCCAGGCCAACGCCACCATCGATCGCGCAACGGTTGGCGCAACCTCCATCGGTGACGGCACCAAAGTCGACAACCTTGTTCAGGTGGGCCACGGCTCCCATATCGGTGAAAACACCCTGGTCTGCGCCCAAACCGGCCTTGCCGGCTCATCCGTCATCGGCAACAACGTCATCCTCGCCGGCCAAACCGGCGTCGCCGGTCATTGCAGCGTCGGCGACGGGGTCATCCTCACCGCCCAATCCGCCGTCTCCCACGATGTTTTGCCAGGCAAGACCATCTCCGGCTCACCCGGTTTCGACAACCGCATCTGGCTCCGCGCCGTCGCCATCTTCCAGCGCCTCCCCGAGTTGCTCAAGCGCCTTGACCGCCTCGAAAAGAAGATCGCCGTCAGCGAATCTGGTCAGGCCTCACCTGACCAGAACGGAAAACAATCATGATCCGCTTCCCTCGAGTCTCACGGCCGTTTCTCGCCATCATTGCTCTCCCAGCCCTCGCCGCCTTGGCAGGTTGCCACTCCTACCACATAGAAACAACCGTCGAAAACCGCACCGGCGGCCCAATCCAGCTCCTCGAGGTCGACTATCCCAACGCCAGCTTTGGCGACAACGCGCTAGCTGCCAACGCAACTTTCCACTACCGCATTCAGCTCCAGGGCAGCGGCCCGCTCAAAGTCCAGTTCACCGCAAGCGACGGCAAACTGCAGCAGATCACTGGCCCCACCGTCTCTGAAGGCCAGGAAGGCCGTCTTGAAATCGTCCTCCTTCCCAGCGGCAAAGCCGAGTTCAATCCCCAACTCACCGCGAAACCCTAGCGTGCGCCCCAGAGCTACCATCCTTTACAATCCCATTCAATCAAGTTCGACTTTCCCCAAGGTTTCACTTTCCAGGCTAGTCCAAATCCTGTAATCAATCGGAGCCTCGCATGGCCGCCGCATCTCGCCTCATCGCCTCTCTTTTCGCTCTCGCGCTTCCCCTCGCCGCCCAGCAATACCCCTCTGAAATGCTTTCCGGCCTCGAGTGGCGGGATGTAGGCCCCATGCGCGCCGGCCGTACCTACGGCGTTGCCGGAAACGCCGCCCAGCCCGACACGTTCTACATGGGCTCAGTAGGCGGCGGAGTGTGGAAGACCGAGAACTCCGGCCGCACCTGGTTCCCCATCGCCGACGATCCAGCGACCGGCATCCCCATCGGCTCCATTGGCGCCATCGCCGTCGCTCCGTCCGATCCCAGCATTGTCTACGTCGGCACCGGTGAGCCGGACATCCGCAGCCAGCACTCCTACGGCATCGGCCTTTTCAAGTCGACCGATGCAGGGAAGACGTGGCATTCCATCGGCCTTGCCGAGACGCGCCAGATTGGCAAAATCGTCATCGACCCCTTCGACCCCAATCGCGTTTACGTCGCTGCACTGGGCCACGTCTACAAAGCCAACCCCGAGCGCGGCGTCTACCGCACCACCGACGGCGGCGCGCACTGGAAAAAGATCCTCGCCGATGCCAGAGACCCAGACAATGTAGGCGCCATCGATCTCGCGCTTGATGCGAATTCCCCACACACGCTGTATGCATCTCTCTGGGCCACGCGCCGTCCGCCCTGGTCCGTCTACGCGCCCTCCAACATGCCCGGCGGCGCGCTCTATAAATCAACCGACGGCGGCGACACGTGGCATCAGCTCATCGGCGGTCTCCCAGCAGACGGGTTCGTCGGCAAAATCGGCATCGCCATCGCGCCCAGTAATTCCAACCGCCTTTACGCTGTCGTCGACGACCTCGGTTCCGCCATCGCCCGCCCCCTGCGCTTCGGCCCCGCTGAGCCCCAGCAAGGCCCCAAGCCGCTCGGCGGCATTTATCTCTCCGACGACGCCGGCGCCACCTGGCATCAAGTCAACAACGAGCAGCGGCTCTGGGGCCGCGGCTGGTACTTCGGCCAGATCGCTGTCGATCCCACCAACCCCGATCGCGCCTACGACATCAACACGGCAACCTACATGACCCTCGACGCCGGCAAGACCTGGGTTCCCGTCAAAGGCGCGCCCGGCGGCGACGACTATCACCAGCTTTGGATCAACCCCCGCGACGGCAATCGCATGGTGCTCTCCAGCGACCAGGGCACCGTGGTCTCCGTCGATGGCGCCAAAACCTGGAGTACCTGGTATAACCAGCCCACCGCGCAGATCTATCACGTCGCCGCCGACAACCGCTTCCCCTACTGGCTCTACGGCGCGCAGCAGGACTCAGGCGGCGTAGGCGTCAGCACCTGGTCGCGCATGGCCACGCTCGACTTCCGCAACTGGGAGCCCACCTGTCAGGCCGGTGAAAGCAACACCGTAGTTCCCGATCCCAAAGACGGCAACCTCCTCTACGGCAGCGGCGATCAGCGATGCAACCAGGCGCTCAATCTGCCTGCGCCCGCCGGAGGTCAATTGCCCGTCGCCGATCCCGCCGATCCCAACCGCAAAACCTGGACCCTGCCGCAAATCTTCTCTCCCGCCGACGAGGCGCTCTATTATTCGAACCAATTTGTTTTCCGCTCTCGCGATCGCGGCAAGACATGGCAGAAGATCAGTCCCGACCTCGCCCGCCTTCATCCTGAAGTGCCAAAGACCCTCGACCCCGTGACCGCCAAAGACATCGACCAGCCCATGACCGATCGCTTCGGCGTGGTCTACACCATCAGCCCGTCACCGCTCGATGCAAAGATCACATGGGTCGGAACCGACGACGGCCTCATCCACGTCTCGCGCGACGACGGCGCAACCTGGGCTGACGTCACCCCGCCCGAGCTGACCGCGTGGAGCAAGATCTCGCAGGTTGAGGCGGGCCATTTCGATCTCCAGACGGCCTACGCTTCCGTCGATCGTCACCGCCTGGCCGACGACCACCCCTACATCTATCGCACCCACGACGGCGGCAAAACCTGGAAGAATGTAGTCGACGGCATTCCCACCGGCGCCTTCGTCAACTCGGTCAAAGAAGACCCGAAGCAGAAGGGCCTGCTTTATGCCGCAACAGAGTTGCGCGTCTATGTTTCCTTTGACGACGGCGACCACTGGCAGCCGCTCCAATTCAACATGCCCGTCACATCAGTCCGCGACATCATTGTCCACGGCGACGACCTGGCCGTAGCCACCTATGGCCGGGGTTTCTGGGTACTCGACGAGATGACCGCCCTTCGCCAACTAGCCGCGCGCGGCAAGGAAATCGAGTCAAACAAGGTCAGGCTCTTCACGCCCGGTGAGACTTATGCCATTCATCAGGGCAGTCAGAACGGCACGCCGCTGCCGCATGAAGAGCCGCAGGAGTTGAATCCACCCGCCGGCGTGCTCGCATATTACTGGCTGAAGTCCGCGCCCACCACGCCAGTCAAATTAGAACTCGTCAATGCCGAAGGTAAAGTAGTGGCCTGTGTAGCCAGCGACACCCCCGTCAAGCCTGTCGACACGGAAGCCATCAACGTCCAGGCCTACTGGATGCAGCCCACCCCGCCCCCATCAGCCGAAGCAGGCATGCACCGCTTCGCCCTGAATGTAGTAGCCCCAAGAGGCTTCGGCGGTCCCGCCCGCCGTCCGCCCCCGCCGCCAGTAGACGCCTGCCACCCCGCCGGCTCAGCACCCCCGTCCGCCGATACCGCCTCAACCCGTCCCAGCCAAGCCGCAGGTTCGGGTTCGGGCGCAGGTTCGAGTCAAGGCCAAGCCGCAGGTTCAAATCAAGGCCAAGGCCAACGCCGCGGCCCACAAGGCCTCCAGCCCGGGAACTATCTAGTCAACCTGACCGTCGACGGCGTGGTATACACCCAGGGCGTAGTCATCAAGCCCGACCCGAGAGACCTCCCCAGAGGCGCCGACGCCGACCCCGAAGGCAACGACGACAAATAAGCCCTCAACAGCCGCCAGAAGGCAGCGCCAGCCAGAAGGCAGCGCCAGGCAGAAGGTAGCGCCATGCAGAAAGTAGCGCCGATCTCCAGATCGGCTGTACTGCGGGTCTCCAGACCCGCAGCGGCTTCGCAGCCTGCCGAAAAACTCATTCGTGCGGTAGGCCGTGGACTCATCCCCGGCATTAAGCCAACCACACAAACGTGGGCTTCAGCCCCTGCGGCATGCTCCTCGGAACGCCCCGCACAAAACATTCCCGTCGGAAGGAGGCGGAGGTTTCAACCCCCGCAATAACCCACCATAACCAGCGCGGGCTTCAGCCCCGGAGGAAAGCCCTCGCTTCACCAAAGAACCGACGCCTGTCTCCAGCGCATCGTAACCAGGCACGATTTCCAATGCTTTGTAACACGACCCGGCTTCAGCCGTGCCGCAACCACCCCAAGAACCCGATACAAACCATCTACCGGAGCAATCCCACAAGACACTGGGAGTTGGGAGGCGACTCCTGATTGAACTTACCCATGATCTGTCCTATAGTCGATCCATTACTCGAATCGACTGAAAGTTGACGAAAATGCCGAAAATCCTTCTCGCCGCCCTGTTGTTGGCCGGAGCCCTCCCGTTCGCATCTCTGGCTCAGGATTCTCGAGCGCGAGTGGACGGCCCGAGTAAAGCGACGGTGACTGCTGGATCGTCGCAGCCCCTTAAGGCAGGGCAGGAGTTTGTCTTTCTTCTCCAATTTGATCAAGCGCCACAGGGCTATGGCGGAGGCACAATCCAATACGAGTTTAGAAGGGAGCCAGTTCCCGGGTGGGGCGGGTTCGCACGACATGGGGCCGTCGGTTCATTTTCCGGAAAGACGGAGCTACACGACGGGCAGTCAATCTACTCGTTTTCCATTCCAATCACCGACTCCATGGCTCCCGGCCCATGGACTGGGCGCTTCAGCTTTGGAGCTGGTGTGCAGACGAGGGTGTCAATTTGGCCCCCGCCCTCATTTGTTGTGTCGGAGCCGGAAACAGCGATTCATTTTCACCCACCTGAAAAGGTTCAAGCGGGGCAGCCGTACGTCATTGGAGTGAATGTGGATGAATACCCGAGGGCTGATCTCCCCGAAGGCTGCATTCTCTCGATTTCGGGGTTTCTTCGTCCCCCCGCAATCCCCGATTCGACGCTTCCTGGTCAAACTCTGGCGGATTTTGCAATGGATCAAGTAGATTTGAGCCCGGAGAAGCGTTCGTATGAATTGAGGGCACTGCTGCCTCCCGACGTTCCAAGCGGCACGTCGTACCAACGCAGATGGTACGGAGAGTTAAAAATCTTCTCGCATCCAGGGCCAGCGGGTGCAAATCGTCCTTGTCCCCCAGGTGAAAATGATGGAGGGTTCTCGTTCACATTCGTCGTTGAACGGGCCCCCGGCCTCGTCACCCCCACATCAGCTACTGTCACGATCAACCCTTCTCAAGTTAAACTGCTTTTTGCAGCGGCAGATCGATTAAAGGCGAGAGCTGAGCGCCTCAAGCAGCAAATTGCCTCGACGACTGTGCCCACCAACCAAGCTCTCCTTCAAGAAGGCCTACGGAATGCCCTAACCGACCTCGATCAGACTGAGGCATCCTATAAACAAAGTGGGCTCGACCCGGCGTTTACGGGAGCTGTGAATACGTTTTTTGATGACATTCGTCTCACTTACGGCGAGGCGCTCACTGCCCTCGCAAATAATTCGGTAAAGTCAAGCCAAGCCGGACCCCAGCTTGAGCGTGTAAGTGCTGCTCTGGGAGGCCCATCTCCTCGCATAGATCGCGCATCCCAAGCCGTCCTATCGAGCATCTTGCACAATGCGAGAGCCTACCAGGTTGTCGCTTCCTCAAAAGCGATGACATTCAACCTCGATGTGTTCAGCGAGCCTAAAGGCGCGGCAATTTCCTACCGGCAAAGGGGAGGAGAATACCACGCTCTGGACCATGAGACCGACTGGCGTATTGAAAACCTGGCAAGAGCAGTCTATTTGATCCGGCTTCAAAAGCCGGGCTACGAGGACAAAGAGGTCACGTTTGACGCCATCGACAGTTCAAGCACGAGCGTAGACGTTCCACTTGCGCCCAAGCGTGGCCCGCAATGAAGGTCACGGTCCTGCGATTTTACAAGGGGTTTCTTGGGTTGCAGACTATACCTGCGAGCCTGCCTTTTCTCCCTCCCGTACTCCACGTTTTCATACCGGACTCAAGCCCGATTGCCGAATACCTGTACCCGCCGCTCGGAGAGAGCCAACAGATTACTCTTGTCGCGACAGTTCTCCTGCTTTTCCTCACAACCTTTGTGGTCTTCAAGTACAGTCAATCTTCGAGGAAAGAGAACCCGCATTTGCCAATATTCCTGTGGATTGGGGCGGCGATTGGCGTGTGCGCCTTGGTAGTGTTGTATGTGCTGTTTGTCAGGCGCATCGCCGTGCCGAGCGCAAATTTGGAGGTGCCAGTCTCGGTTGGTTTCCAGCGGACCGATTTTGCTGTTCGGTGGTATCCGCAATGGAGCGACTGGGCGATGCTACATGACGCCGGCCCATATGAAGAGAAGATCCAGATGCTCTGGACCAGGAGCTCGATCTGCGTCGTGAGGCTACTCCTTTGGATCTCGTATACTCTGACGCTATGCAGCTTTCTTGCGGCTCTTAGCCTCGCCGTTTACCAGCATGTAGCAGAAGAGACCCCAAGCGAGCCGAAGGAAGGCTGAGCGGCTGTGCACTCAGGTCGCGCCATCGGGGCTGACTCAGAAAAATGCTGGAGCATTCCGGAAAGGGATTCGTTCGCAAACAAAAAATCAGGCCGGCAGCCATCCCAAAGGAACGCCAACCAGCCCGATCTTTTCTTCCAATCTTCTAAACCGCCTCAGCGCACCATGCTCTTAAACAAAGGCGACCGCAGCAATTTATCAAAATCGTTCTCCGAATCCGCAATTTGACAACCCCTCCCCAACCTGCCCACCCTGCGCAATAAACAGCCGCCCCATCCGCCCAAGACCAATCCCCGCAAAAACCATCCACCTGCAAATCTCCTATGGACATTCCAAATGAGATTTGCTACCTTCTTTGCAATGGCCAAAGGAGCGACCGTGAATCCCGACAAATCTGAAGTCCTGCAGGGAACCCTCGACCTGATGATCCTGAAAACCCTCCATGCCCTCGGCCCCTTACACGGCTTCGGGATTGCCCGGCGCATCGAGCAAGTGAGTGAAGATGTCCTGACGCTGAACGAAGGTACTGTCTACACCTCTTTACTACGGTTGCAGCAGCAGGGCTGGATCAATTCCGAATGGGGAATATCGGAGAACAACCGCAAGGCCAGGTTTTACTCCATCACCCGGCGCGGACAAAAGCAGCTTGCAGTTGAAACCGAAAATTGGCAGCGGATCTCCGGCGTCATCGGCCGGGTTTTGCGCTTGGAGGGAGCCAAAGACCTATGAATTCCTGGGCTAGTCGACTCATGTCAAAAGTGCGCGGTCTTTTCCGGCAGCGCAAGGCAGATTCCGAATTCGATAGTGAAATGCAGGTTCACCTGCAACTTCTGACCGAGAAGTTCATTCGCCAGGGCATGGCTCCAGAAGATGCAGATTCAGCCGCGCGCCGCCAATTCGGCAACACGACTTTGCTACAACAGCGCCAGAGAGAAACGCGGACGTTTTTGTCGTTCTCAACAGTGATTCAAGATCTCCGCTACGGGATCCGTGTGCTTGGCAAGAGCCCCGGATTCACCGCAATTGCTGTCGCCTCGCTGGCATTGGCCATCGGCGCCAACACAACCATCTTCTCAGTCGCGAAGAGCTTTCTCTATGACCGGCTCGACGTGCCCCACGCGGAGCAACTGAGGATGTTGTCCTGGCAATCCACTGGGCATAGCGCGGTGCATAACATGTGGGGCGAGTTCGGTCCTGCCCCTGGCGGAGGATCGAACAGTTCGTCCTTTTCGTACCCGGTGTACCGGCAGTTGAGCGCCCACAACCAGGAGATGCAGGACCTCTTCGCGTTTCAAGGCGATGGCATGAACGCGACCATCCATGGAACAGCCCGGCATGTGCGGGCGGAGATGGTATCAGGCAACTACTATTCCGGCCTTGGCGTGCGCCCCCAGTTGGGCCGCCTCATTCAGCCTTCTGACGATGCATCGCCCGCAGTGGGAACTGTAGTTGTCATCAGCGAAGGAATATGGGAGCGCGATTTTGGCCGCTCGCCGGCCGTCCTTGGCCAGACCATCACGATCAATCAATCCGCGATGACCATTGTGGGCGTCAATCCCCGCGGATTCACAGGCGCCGACGATCCTCAGGCTTCGCCCGATGTGTTCATCCCCATCAGCATGCAGCCGGTGATTGATCCGAGAGGCAAGAAATCGTATTTGCAGGACCCTGACGTCTGGTGGGTCAAGATCATGGGTCGCATCAAGCCTGGCGTGACGGACGCCCAGGCAGACGCCGTGCTGTCATCGCAGTTGCAAGCCGCGGTGCGCGGCACCATGACGGTGAAGGCCGATGAAACCATGCCCCACCTTTCGATCTCCGACGGCAGCAGAGGAAACCATCTTTCCCACAACGAATTTGAGAAGCCTGCATTTGTGCTGATGACCCTTACCGGCCTTGTGCTCCTGCTGGCCTGCGCAAATATTGCCAACCTGATGCTCGCCAGGGGCGCGCAGCGACAGCGGGAGATGAGCGTGCGGCTGGCCCTGGGCGCGGGGCGCACTCGCATTGTGCGCCAGTTGCTTACTGAAAGCCTGCTGCTCGCCGCAGTCGGCGGATTGGCCGGATTGCTGCTTGGCTACCTCGGCCGCAACGTGATTCCCAAATTGCTGACCAATTCCCTGGATACAAGCCAGCCTAACGTTCACTTCGACTGGCTCGTATTTGGCTTTACCGCAGCCATCACCATCGCCACGGGGTTGCTCTTCGGCCTCGCGCCCGCGTGGATCGCCGCTCGCGCCGAGGTCAGCAGCAGCCTTAAGGAGTCTGGCCAGACTGTAACCCGCCGGCGTAAGGGAATGGGAGGCAAGGCCATCGTTGCCTTTCAGATTTGTCTTTCCACGCTGCTGGTTGTCGGCGCCGGGCTGTTCCTGCGAACGCTTTTTGCGCTCCGGTCTGTGGATGTAGGCTTCCGCACCGATCACCTGATCCTGTTTTCGATCAATCCACCGGCGAATCGCTACGACAAGGGCAAGGATGTGCAATTGCACATGCGCCTTGAAGAGGATTTTGCGGCCATTCCGGGCGTAGAGGCCGTAACAACTGCTGCGGTGCCCTACATCGGCGACAACATGTCGAATGAAATCTTCCTGCTCGCAGGTGAAAAATTCGACCGGAACAAGCAGCAGGCGGAGTATGTCAACACGGTGGGGAACACCTTCTTTGCCACATTGGGCATACCCATACTTGCGGGCCGGGCATTCAACGCGCAGGACACGGCCACGTCTCCCAAGGTGGCCATCATCAACCAGAGCCTGGCGCGCAAGCGGTTTCCAAATATGAATCCCATCGGTCAGGAATTCAATACCGGAGACGGTCCGGAAGCCTTTAAGGGGCGGATCGTAGGCATCTGCGCTGACAACCGATACGCTAATCTTCGCGACGACCCACCACCCCAGTTTTTCCTGCTGGTCCAGCAACAGAGCGAGATTGGCGGTTTGAACTATGAGCTTCGCAGCCGCCTGGGCCCGGCGAGCCTGGCGCCGGCTCTGCGCGCGGTAGTCAAAAAAGCCGATCCCGACCTCCCCATCGTGAACATCCAAACCCAGCAGGATCAAATCGACTCAACCATGCAAACGGAGCGGCTCTTCGCGTCTCTCACCACTGGGTTCGGTCTGCTGGCCCTGGGGCTGGCGTGCGTAGGCATCTACGGAATCATGGCGTATTCAGTGGCGAACCGCAGAAACGAGATCGGAATTCGCCTTGCGCTGGGAGCACAACCTGGCCAGGTGCGGAGCATGATTCTCCGTGAAAGCACGTGGCTTGCCAGTGCGGGAATCGTCGCAGGCGTGTGTATGGCCCTGCTGCTTACGCGCCTGGTGAAGTCCATGCTCTACGGGATTCAACCGAATGACCTGCCAACGGTCGCCGGCGGGGTTTCTATTCTGCTTGTGGTTGCCCTTGCCGCAAGCTGGATTCCAGCGCGCCGCGCCGCCAGAGTGCAGCCGATGGAAGCACTAAGGCACGAATAAAAGGTCGGGCTGCTTGAGGATTTGGTCTCAGCCCACAAACAAAATCAGGCCGGCAGGCGTTCCCAAACAGAACGCCCACCGGCCCGATTTCTTTCTGCCTTCTAGAGCCTTAGTGCACCATGCTCTTGAACAACGGTGACTGCAGCAAATTGTCGAAGTCGTTGTCTGAAGCCGCGAAGTGGATCGACATATTCCCTGCATTCGACGCAACCGTAGTGCCCGACAGCGCCGTCTTCTCCGCATCCGATCCGCTCATCTTGCGCATCGTCACCGCCGCCGTCAGCAGGGAAGAGATCGTCGCCGCCGCAAACGTGTCGCCGGTTGAAATCGTCAGATCAAACTTCACGCCGTGCTGAAAATCCATTCCATACCACGATGCCTGCAACCTCTTTTGCACCGTATCAATATCGGCGACCGACCCGGCCTCGCCCAGCACCTGCTTCATCATGTACTTGGTGCCCTTCTCGTCGAGAATGCTCCACAGCGGCGCCGAGTCCACCGTCTTCATCGCATCCATCATCGGCGCATTGGTCAGCAGGCTGGGCGTCACGCCGTCGCGCGCATCCAGCGTCTTGGTCACCGCATCCTTCGCGCCAAAAACCATGGTCGAAGGATCCACAAAGCAAAGCACCATCCCCGTCTTCGCCATTGGATAAACGCGGTTGGTGCGCACCAGCGTGGCCTTCAGTCCGGACTTCTTGAAACTAGCCAGAATATCCGTGGTCGGGAACTGCCCCTGCGCAATGCCCACCGTGACCAGCCCATCACTGCCCGGAGTCGGGCGGAACAGCGCAAATGCCAGTTGATCGACGTACTGATCGATATTTTCCTTATCATTGAGCGCCGACTTCCGCAATGCCTCGTCGAACACCTTCAGCTCCGGCGGCATCACGCGCGCGCGCAAATCCATCGCCGCATGCGAATTCTCCATCGCCCGGTAGTCGATCACCACCAGTTGCTGCACATCGTGCGGAACCGCCCCGCGGGCGTCGCTCGACAACTGCGCTGCCGGAGCCGCGGTGGCCGCGGCCAGCAGCAAGGGAACCATCGAAAACTTCCATTGATTCTTAAACACTCTCATCCTCCGGATGCTTTTACCCGACGCCCTGAACCACCGGCAACCCCGCCATTCAGGCTGCATTGCCCCGGTTCTAAGGTTCGAAAGGCTTTCAAGATCTGCTGCTGTTATTGTACCTGCCGGGCGAATTTGACGAGCCCCCAACTTCCGCGGCGCGCCTACGCATCTCCCGGTTCATCTCCCGGCCAAGCCAGCGGAGCTCCCAGTCGACGCTCCAGAATCTTGGTCAGTGGATCAAACCCACTTAATTGACGCATCCATTCGCTTTCCCGCTCACACGCCGCCTCCGGTACCAGCCCGATCACTTCGCCCTCAGCCAATACCGCCTTGTGCCGCAGCGCCAGGCTCGCCACTTTTTTGTAAACCAGCGAAATCGGCGTCGCCTCAAAGTCCGTAATATTCATCGCCAGTTGCGCCCGGCCCTGCGCCAGCAGCCCCATCGCCTTCACGCCCTTCAGCCCCCCTGAAGCGCGAATCTCCCGCGCAATCGCTCTCACCAGCGCAACCTCCGTCGAGTCGAAGTAGATGTTGTACTCCACCAGGAACTTCCGCGCTCCCACCGCGCATGCCCCTGCGGTTGGATGCAATCCCGGGCCGCCTAGATCGGGCCTGCGCGCCGAATCGTTGCGCACCGCATCCCGCAACCCCTCGAACTGCCCTCGCCGCACGTCATCCAGATTGGCCCGGTCAGGCCGCGCCGCCGCCGCCTCATAGAAGAACACCGGCACGCCAAATCGTCGCCATATCTCCAGCCCCGCCTGCCGCGCCAGCAGCACGCACTGTTCCAGCTTGATCCCGGAAATCGGCACAAATGGAATCACGTCCGCCGCGCCGATGCGCGGATGCTCCCCCGCCTGCCGTGTCAGATCGATCAGCTCAGCGGCCTTCCCCGCCCCGCGCACCGCTGCCTCCACCACCGCCGCCGGGCTTCCCGCAATCGTCACCACCGAGCGGTTATGGTCCGCGTCCATCGACCAATCGAGCAGCCGAACTCCCTCCACGCGCATCGCCGCCACAATGGCCTCGACCCGCTTTCGATCTCTACCCTCAGAGAAGTTGGGAACGCACTCGACCACCGGAGTACTCATGACGACTACCCTTCAACCCACCCCACCAAACGAACCGCAGCGCTCGGACATTTACCAAGCATTGTTGCAGGCCTTGTATCAGGGCATGACTTCAGTCATGCCGAAAAAGCCCACAAAAGGAGCCGGGCTTTAGCCCCTGAGGGATGCTCTCAATTCACGCCCATCGAAAATCGACCTTTTCCGGAGCCTCTTCACACGCCCACCCTTTATCGCCAGAACGTATACCCAAGCTGCACCTGGATACTCGCATTCACACCCGGATTCCGATCCCCCAGCGATGCCGACGAGATATGCACCCCATTCACCCCCAGGTCGATCGACCGTCCCTGCCGCAGAAACCAGCGAATTCCGCCCCCACCCTGCGGCGTAAAATTAAACACGCTCGTCCCGCCCGGCGTTCCATGCGGCACCAGCAGATCCGGCGGATACTTGTGCGTGGTATAGATCAGCCCGCCCGCCCCTTGAAACCAGGGCTGAAAATGCTTGTTCCGGCTAAAGAAGTTCCAGCGGAAAATCACCGGCGTAATGCTCACCCCCACATACGTCCCGCCGCCCTCAGGCCCCGTAAATGAACTGCCATTGGGATAAAGAAAGTTCGCTGCCGGGTTCGGCGGTGGCGTAAACCCCAGCCACAGCGGCATGATGTTCACTCCATACTCAAACTGCCCAGCGAAAATTCCCTTGCCCCACACCGGCGTCATGATCTTGCCCGCCTGCACGCCGGCCGACAGAAACTGGTAATTGTCTCGATTCCCCAGCCCAGTCCCCCCATTCAAAAACGGCCCAACCTCAAACCCTTCCTTCTTCCGCATCCCGTCCACCGTGCCATTCACGGGAAGGCCTGCAACCTGATCCCCCGTGAGAACCGGTTCGATAATTACTCCGTCAGCCCCACCGTCGCCAGCGACCAATGCATTTGTACTATCGCTCGCCATGGCGATCGGAGCCTGCGCCAAACCTGCCACCGTCCCCGCCATCAATACCAACAGCAAAATCCTCAACGTTCTAGCCAACGCCATTCCCTTTCGTCCACCAGATTCGTGAATCTAAAGTCGTCAATCCCACAAGAAAGGCCGCCACATCCGGGCGGCCTTTTCCCTGCCTGCCTCGGCAAACCCTATCCCGCCGCGGTCTCCATCTGCTCGGCATCCATATCAAAGTTCGAGTAGACGTTCTGTGTATCGTCGTAGTCTTCCAGCGCCTCCAGCAGTCGAATCATCTGATTCGCCGCCGACCCCTCAAGCTTCGTATAGGTAGACGCCACCATCGTAACCTCGTTCATCACCGTGGGAATCCCCGCCTTCTTCACCGCCTCCAGCACTCCCTCATACCCCGCCGGATCGGTAATGATCTCCCACGTATCGCCTTCGTCGTTCAGGTCTTCTCCGCCCGCCTCCAGCACAATGTCCATCAACTGCTCTTCGGTTGCGGCGTCTTTTTCAACGGCAATCAGGCCCTTCTTCGTGAACAGGAACTTCACTGACCCTGACGCACCCAGGTTCCCGCCGTTCTTTGAGAACGAATGGCGAATCTCGCTCACTGACCGGTTCCGGTTGTCCGTCGTGACCTCTACCACCACGGCCACACCCCCAGGCCCGTAGCCCTCAAAGGTGATCTCCTCGTAGTTCACGCCCTCCAGCTCGCCCGTCCCGCGCTGAATAGCCCGCTTGATATTCTCCTGCGGCATGTTCTCGGCCTTGGCCGCGAGTATTGCGGTCCTCAACCGTGGATTGCCATCGGGATCGCCGTTAATGATGCGTGTAAAAATCTTGCCGCGCTTGGCATCCAGCGCGCCCTTCTTGTGCTTGATTGTGGCCCACTTTGAATGGCCGGACATGAGAACCTCAGCGTGCAATGAAAATAGCGGCGCAACCCGCGCCTGACCCAGTGAGTATATCACCGGCCAGCTATCTCAAGCACCGCCCCAAACCATAAGGCCAAACTGCCCAAAATCAGGATGAGATATGTATCGGGCAACGGCTTCACTTGTGCCGAACCAACTTCACGGAAGAGACGCCTTGTATCAGGGCATGACTTCAGTCATGCCGAAAAGGGGCGAAGAAGAAAGCTGGGTTTTAACCCCTGCCGGCCTTCATGCGACGCGCAAGCGTCGGGCGGAGGGAGCAGGAGCGGGGTACCCATACCGTGGGTCGAGGCTCCTGAATACCGACAACAAAGCGACCTACGGCTTTAGCCGCGGGCCTTTGATCTACCCAGATCCCGTCGTCGTTCGACGGTCTCAAACGCTCCCGGAGGGAGAGGATGAGAATGGCCACGGGTGAAGCCCGTGGAAAGCCCCCCACCCGGGCACCCGCGTCCTGAAGGGGCGTGATGAGAGAGACGCGACGAATCCCGCCGTTCCGCCACCCAACCCCCGCCTATTTCTTCGGCAGCATCAAAATCGCCTCTTCCACCACCCGCGCCGCCCTCTCGCTCACATCCTCAATCGGCTTCTGCCGGCTCCCGTGCACCAGCCCAACATGCACTGCGAAACTGACCGCCAACTCATCGGCATTCATGGGGTCCACAGTAAACTCCACATTGCACAGAGAACACCTGGAATACCCCGTAGGCATTCCCTCACCATCTCTCATCGGAATCAGGGTTGCGTCATTCCCCATGCCCCGAGTCTACCCAGCCCTCAATCTGTTCTGCTGCCCCATTCTGCTCTGAACCCGCGCTGCGTCAGACCACAGCCCCATCAAAAGCTAAACTTCAACGCCCCTTGCAAAATCCGCGCCGGACCCGCGCTGATCACATTTCCAAACGTCGAGCTCCCAATGTTCCCATCCACCGAACCGGCCCCATTAAACTGCGCATGGTTGAAAACATTGAACGCCTCAACCCGGAACAGCAGCGCTTTCGACTCCGTGAGCGACAGCCTCTTCCCGACGGCCATATCGTAGTTCTCCGCGCCAGGCCCAAAGAAGAATCGCCTCTTCGAACTACCCGCCGTCCCCAGCGCATTCATGCTGAAGTCCGCCGCATTGAAATAGTCGTTCCCATTCGTTCGCGGATTGTGATTCAGATGCAGCGGCCTTCCGTTGTAATCCGGCTCGTCGATGCTGCTGTTATTCACCCCATTCGGGTTCGTCCCAATCAGCGAGTTATCCCCGTTGTTGATCATGGTGATCGGAAACCCGCTAGCAAAGCGTGTAATCCCCGACAGCGACCATCCCCGCGTCAGCAGATTCGGGTGCAAATACCGGTCAATCGGAAGCTGATACTCATAACTCAGCACAAAGTTCTGCTTTACATCGAACGACGAAAGCGCATAACTCAGCGCGGGATTAAACGGGTTCACTTCTTCCCCGATGTTCGAAGACTGATCCAGCGATTTCCCCAATGTATACGCCCCTGCAAACTCCAGCCGCCCGCTCGTATGCCGAACGCTCAACTCCAGCGCGTTGTAGTTGGCGTATCCAATATTCGACTGCAGTGCATTGCTCCCAAAATTCGGCCCCAGCGGTCCGCGCGTGCCATTCACCTGTCCCCCGCCCACCGGATAATAGACCGTATCCTCGCCATAAGCCCCGCAAGTCAGCGTTCCCGCCTCCACCTCGCTCGGCTGGCTCAGGCTCAGGCAAAGCGCCGGATTGCCCGCGTTCGCCTCTACCAAAACCCGCTGCCTGAAACTCGCCGTCCCCACATAACTCGCGCTCAACACCGTATTCGGCCCCGCCTGCCGCTCAACCGACAGCACCCACTCCTCTGTATAAGGCGCGCGGTTATGAATGTCATACCCAGGAATCCCGCTGATCGGCTCAAACCCGCTCCAGTCAACGCTCCCATCCGGATGATTCCGCGAAGAGTTCAGCGGCGCGAACGTATACGGAAATGGCTGCCCAAAACTCTGCCCGCTTGCCGCCGAAACAAACGGCGTTGCAAACAGCGGCGGCGCCGGACTCGTATAGGTCGTCCCATAAGGCGCGTTCGCCGCCAGCACACTGATTGACAGCGCGTCGATCGCCGTATAAAAACTCCCAAAGCTGGTCCGAATGCTCGTCGTTCCCGGCGCTCCCAGCAGCTTTTCCATCCAACTCCCCGTCGCCGCCTGCGGAGACCACGCCAGACCCACCCGCGGCGCAAAGTTCAGTTCCCCAATCGGTGCCAGCGTATTCCCAACCCCCGGATCGCCCGGATAAAGAATCCCCGCCGGCGCACCCGGAAAAACATCCGACTGCTCCCCAGCCACAAACGTCGAAATCTGGTTATATTTCTCCGACCACGGCGCAACCCGATCCCACCGCACCCCATAATTCAGCGTCAAATTCGGCCGCACATGCCAGCTATCCTGCGCAAACGCTCCCACATACTTATTCCGCGCATAGAAAGGATTGAGCTGGCTCTGGTTATATTGGCTCGGCGTCCCAATCAGAAAATCCGCGAAGTCCACCCCCGTCTCCGTCCCTGAAAACACAAAGCTCCCATTAAACTGCGCAATCACGTGTGCATTCACCTGGTCCGCGTGAAACTCCGCGCCAAACTTGATCGTGTGATTCCCCAGCACCTTTGAAAACGCGTCCGTAACCTGGTAAGTATTGTTCGTCTGAATCAGTTGATTCGCCGCCGCCCCCGTCGAAAATCCATTCAAATTCAGGTTCTCCACGCCCTGTCCATTCGGGTCCAGCGCAACAATGCTCGCGCTCCCATCCGCGTTCACAAACCCCTGCGAAACCAGGCTCACATTCCGCCCGCCAACCGGCTGCCCCACATTCGTAAAATCCCTCAGATAACTCAAATGGAGTTCATTCACTGCAGTAGCGCTAACCGTCTTCGTATCGCTAAGCGCCACCAGTTGCGCCCGCCCCGCAGTCAGCGCGTCAAACCCCGGCACGCTCGCCCCGCTCTGCGCCACCGGATACGGATTGTCCACCCTAAATCCGTCATTGAAGTAGTAAGCCGACAGCAATCCCCAATGCGTATTCGCATCCAGCCGCAACCCCTCTTTGTCATCGCTCACCGTCTGGTTAAACGCCGAAGTAGCAAACCCGTTCGCCGTATTCGCCACCGGAATATACTGCAACATCCTCTGCGCCGGCCCCGACCACGCACTCGCCGGAATCGTTCCCGTCGGAAACACCGCCGGCCGCCCTCCCGTACACCCAGCCGACTGCGCGGAATAAGGATCGTTCGCCTTCACGCTCGCCCCCAGCTCCGTTGACAGCAACCCCGCCAAATGCGGCCCGCTCACGCATCCCGTCAGCTCACTCAACCCCGTCGCCGGGTCAATGAAATTCCCCCCGCGCTCCGCCTCGCTCGGCACTGGAATCTCCCCCGTATCCACCCCCTGCGTTTGCCGCGTCCCCTGGTAATCCGCAAAGAAGAAGACCTTATCCCGCCTCACCGGCCCACCAACCGTCCCGCCAAACTGGTTCTGCCTGAACGCCCCCCGCGTCGGCGAAAAATAGTTCCGCGCGTCCAGATCCGTATTCCGCAAAAAATTAAACGCGCTCCCGTGAAACCCGTTTCCCCCCGACTTCGTAATCACGCTGATCTGCCCGCCAGAGAACTCCCCATACTCGGCATCGAAGTTGCTCGTAATAATGCGGAACTCGGAAATCGCATCCAGGTTCGGAATGATCGCCGTCCCCGCATTCACGTCCTCCTCCACATCGCTGCCGTTCACGCCAAAGTAGTTCGCAAACTCCCGCTGCCCATTCACTGAAATCGTTCCCGGATTCAGCGTTCCCGACGGTGAAAGCGTCGTCGCCCCCACATCCTGCACCGTGCTTGATGTAATCGTGCTCGCCGGCGCCACGCCCGCCTGCAGGCTGAGCAGGTCCGTGAAGCTCCGCCCATTCAGCGGCACAGCCTCCATCTCCCGCCCCGTAATCACCTGCCCCAACTGCGTCTCCACGGTCTCCACGTGCAGCGCGTCGTCGTTCACGCTGACAGTCTCGGTAGCGCTGCCCACCTCCAGCGCCGCATCCAGCGTCAGCGCCGCGTTTGTATCCAGCACCACCCCCTTGCGTCGATAAGCCCGAAACCCCTGCGCCTCAACCACCAGGTCATACCGCCCCACCGGCAAAACCGGCAGGCTGTAATACCCATTCCCATTGCTCTCCGCCTGATAAACCAGCCCAGTGCTGACCTCTTCCGCAGTCACATGCGCGCCGGCAACCACGCTCCCCGCCGGGTCCTTCACCGTCCCAGAAATGCTCCCCGCAACCGCACCCCAGGCCGAAGCGGTCAACAACACCAGCAACCACCCCAGCGGCCCAGCAAAACGAAGGCATGAATGGCATTTGTCTTTGAAAAGGCTCTTGCCCTTGAAACGGCTCATGTCTTTGAAACGGCGCATGTCTTTGAACGTTCTCACGGAAAATTCCTCTAAATGTCGCCAGCCCAGGGAAGCCATAATCCGCCCCCACCCACTCCGACAGTAATATGCGACCAATTTGGTCTTCATTCAATATACGACAAATTAAGTCCTATATTTTTGCAGTGATTTAAATCACACCACATCGTGAGAACACCCCGGAAAGCAGCATCGGGCGGAAGGGGCGGGTACCATGCGACGCGCAGCGTCGGGCGGAGGGAGCAGGAGCGGGGTACCTTAGCGTCGAGCAACGAGGCCAACGACTACGCGCGAACTACTGAGATCTCCGAGGACGACATTCCGTTCTGATTGGCGCCTGCCCTGCCCCATGCCGTTTGCCGATAATTACCCCCATCGGCGCACAATAGGAAATTAGCGGCCACGTGCCTCATCGGCCCCCACCGCCAAGTCTTTCCTTGAGCAATCCAGGCCATCCAAAACCGAAAGCTGAAAGCCGACACTGACCCCTGATCACTGACGACCGACCACTGTTCTCCTTTCCCTGCCCAAAATAATTCCGCCACGTTTTGCCGATAATTACCACCCATTGGCGCACAATCATTTCAGAGCCCAACACAAAGGCGTTACCCTCTGCCCACCGCAGGCTGCTAACTCCTTTGTTCTCTCATGTCTGCAAATAACTCTTTTGTTATGTCATGCTTACAGCGCAGACCACCACATAACCCGATGAAAACAAGCCACTTATTTTCAGGATAGGGGGGAGGGGGGTCATTGCAATCTGCAATATAACATCCACCATCCACCCCGCACAGGGGGCGGGCCAGGAAAGGTCTCACCATGCCAGTCATCTCGTACAAGTTCCCCGGGTGCCCCCGCTCCCTCGCACCTCAGGACCGGGGAGACCATGAACTCCATGCGAGCCTCCCACGAGCGTCCGCCGCATCGCAGGTGCAGCTAACCTCTTTGTTTTCTCATGTCTGCAAATAACTCCTTTGTTATGTCATGCTTACAGCGCAGCCCACCGCATAACCCGATGAAAACAAGCCACTTATTTTCAGGATAGGGGGGAGGGGGGTCATTGCAATCTGCAATATAACATCCACCATCCGTCCCACACTGGGGGCGGGCCAGGAAAGGTCTCACCATGCCAGTGATCTCGTACGAATGTCGCCACATCACGCCCAGCGGAGCCAGGTGTAAAGCCATAGCGTCGGATCGCACCCGCACCAACCCCGCGTAAGTGATCCGTTTTGAGTATTTTAGGGTTTATGTATCTCAAAACAAAATGCTTACGGTCTATTCACCGCTGCAAAGCACTGAAAACAGAATTCTTACGAAAAACAACCGAGGGAAGTGGGGAGGGGGTACGGACCGGGTTAAACCGCGCAAATCTCCGACACATTGAACCGGGGAGCCACCACAGCCACCAAGCCGCACCCGGCAACTGACAACTTAAAACTGACAACTAGCCAGCCGCAGGCCTGGCTTTCACCGCCTTCGTCGCAATCACCAGTTTCGCCGGCGTCAACTCCACCCCGTCCCAGCCTTCCTTGAACGCCTCAATCCGAATCTCACCGGCGTTCTTCGTAGCCTGGACAATCACCTGAGCCAGCCCGTTGAAGAGGGACCGGTGCGGCTCCTTATCGCTCTCCTGGCAGTTCGGGTCGCCGTTCCCCACGCCGATCAGCGCTCCCTCACCCGTCACCTTGAACCCAATGAAGTTCGCCGCTGTAGGAACCGCGCGTCCTTCCTTGTCCAGCGCCTCGACCGTAAGGATGGCAATGTCCTCGCCGTCCGCGTCAATCTCTATCCGGTCTGCCGTCAGCCGGATCTGCGTGGTGATTCCCGTAGTCTCCCGCTTCTCCGTCAGCACCACCTTGCCGCCTTGAAGTCCTTTTGCTTCAATAACTCCCGGCGCATACCTAACCTTCCATTCCACATGTCCCAGGTGAGGAACCTTCTGCGATCCAGCACTGACGCCGTTGACGAATAGCTCCACTTCCTCCAGGTTCGAATACACCCAAACCGGAATCGTCTCGCCTTCCTTCCCCTCAAAGTTCCAGTGCGGAAACAGGTGCAAACTCGGCTCCTTCCGCCACCAAGCCTTGTAGTAATAGAAGGTGTCCTTCGGAAACCCGCACATGTCCACAATCCCAAACTGCGAGTTGATCGACGGCCAACCATAAGGCGTCGGCTCGCCACGATAGTCGAAGCCTGTCCACGCAAATCCGCCAGCTTCCCAATCGCGCGTCCCATAGAACTTCCACCATTCCTCAGCCGTTTCTCCCCAGCTCACAACGCCGTCGTAATCGTTCACCCAGTTCCGCAGCGGATCAGTCACATAAACCCCGCGCGTAGAAACCGCACTCGAAGTCTCCGACCCGTAGATCGCCCGCTTCGGGTGCTCCGCATGGAACTTGTCCGGATACTTCAGGTTGTAGTTGAACCCGATAATATCCAGCGCGTCCGAAACGCCCTTCTCGTTGTCCCCGTTCACCGCCGCCGACACCGGACGAGTCGGATCAAGCTCGTGGCAGCGCTCCACCATAGTTGCGCCAATCCGAGCTCCCTGCTCCGACATCTGATACTGCAACTGGTTCTCCTCGTTCCCAATCGACCACAGGATGATCGACGGCGAGTTGCGGTAGCGCTTCACCATCGCCTCCAGTTGCGCCATCCCTTCAGGGCTCGAGCTCATTTGGCGCGTCTCGCACATCATCATCATCCCCATCCGGTCACAGCCTTCAACCCATTCCGGCGTTGGCATGTTGTGCGAAGTTCGCACCGCGTTGCACCCCATCTCGCGCAGCACTCCCAGCCGGAAATACTGCAACCGATCCGGCAGCGCCGCCCCAACCCCTGCATGATCCTGGTGGTTACAAGTCCCCTGGATCTTCAGCGGCTTCCCGTTGAGGAAGAACCCCTTGTCTGCATCGAACACCGCAGTCCGCACGCCAAAGGTAATGCGCTCCGCATCGCGCACCTTCCCGCCTGACTTGACCGTGACAATCGCCGAATAGAGGCGAGGCGTCTCCACCGACCACAGTTTGGCATCCGGAATGGTGAACTCACCCGTAAACCCATGCGACTCATCAGGCTGCAGCGTCGCCGAACGCCCCGCTCCGGCCAATCCTGGCACAGGCTTTCCTGCCGGATCAATAATCTGCCACTCTACCTCGACGGGCTCAGCCGTTTTGCCTTCGTTCACAACCACAGTGCCCAGGCGCAGCTTGGCCACATTCCCGCTGACCTCGGGCCGCACATAGCTCTCCCACTTGCCCAGGTGCAGCGAGTCGGTCTTCGTCAGCCACACATGCCGATAAATCCCGGCTCCCTCATAAAACCAGCCGTCCCCGAAGCTAGCGTCCACGCGCGCCACGATGTAGTTCTTAGCGCCATAAGCCACAAAATCAGTAATATCAAAGCCAAACGGCGCATACCCGTTGTCATTGCGCCCAATGAAGCAGCCATTCACAAAAATCAGCACGCTTCGAAACGCCCCGTCGAAGTCGATCGAGATCCGCCGCCCTGCATCGCCCGCAGGAATATCGAACTCCCGCCTGTACCAACCCACGCTGGTCTCCGGATATCGTCTCCCGATGGGCTTGTAGCCATGCGACTGCTGCTCATCATCATGAACAAACGGCAGTTCCACCGCCCAATCGTGCGGCAGGTTCAGCGGACGCCACTTCGAATCATCGAACTTGGCCTTCGCAAATTCAAAGTCGCCTGTCTTGGCGAAATCCCCCTGCCCATACCCAAACCGCAGATCGCGGGCCGGGTCGGCATCGTTGCCAAACTGAAACTTCCATCCAAAATCGAAGAGACGCCGTTCCCGCGGACCCACGCTCGCCGGCGTTCCAGACGAATCGACCCCAGCCAGCAGCGCCGCCGCGCGCCCCCATGCCGATCGGGTAATCAATGAAGATGTTGAAAGTACCAGTCCGGAAGAGAGCAGGTCGCGACGAGTGAAGCCAGGCATGAAGGTCCTTCTTTGAAATAGAGCTTCGCCGCGCACTGCGCATACCTGCATTGCGGGCAATGCCGAACTATAAACCAGTCACCGACAAAAAGTAAACGATTTCATGAGTTCAGCCGGCAACTGCCTGACACCTCGTCGCAGGCCTTCTTACCTCGAGGGGGTTAGCGCCTCAATATGTTAAATTCAATAAGACAGACCACCCCGTGGAGAGATGGCCGAGTGGTTTAAGGCGCACGCTTGGAAAGCGTGTGTACTTTAACGAGTACCCAGGGTTCGAATCCCTGTCTCTCCGCCATAAAACTAACGGAATCGCCTGATTTTTAGACGTTCGACGAGCCACATTCTACTGGCCCAAACTTGAGCCTTAAGGCTGAGCCGTCACCCAGTAGTTTGCCCGCGCCACAATCCGCGCTCCGTAATCCTGCGCTGTGCGGACTTTGATCGCATGCAGTCCGGGGACCGGGTTTGAAGGGCTAAAGCTGATTAGATAGCGATTGCGCGTGTCCCTGGCCGACGCCACCACCCGCTCTTCAAACTTCTTGTCGCCGGTGAACGTTGTGTACTCCCCGCCGCTCATCGACGCGACCTCTTTGGCCACATTCTTTTTGAAGGCCTGCACCGCCATGATCAATGGCGACATCAGGTTCATCGTCCTGTTATCGCCTGCGTCGGTCACGTCGTGGAGAAACTCGGCGCGAGAGGGCGAAAATGCCACGCTCAACACCAGTATGTCGGATTGGCCAATTTTTCTGATCAGCTGTTCCGGCTTGGTGTGTTTGCTGCCGTGGTCGCGAGGCTCCGTGATGAGCAGCAGCACGCGGCGATAATCCTTAGGCTGAGACTCGAGCAGATCAGCGGCATAACTGACTGTGTCCAGAATCGCATCGCCGCCGTTGCCCGGATCCATGTGCTTCAGTGCGTCGTTCAGGTCATCACTGGTGTGCGTGAAATCGTGCACCAGGTGGGGAGTTGAATCGAAGCCCACCAAAGCCGCCTGGCTTCTGCCGTCCACAAGAAAAAGATCGAGCAGCGGCCCAAGCTTTGCCACCTTGTCAAACTCCAGCACGCTCATCCCGCCCTGCTCCACCGCCACCACCAGAGAGACCGGCGCCGTATCCATCTCCTCCTGCACGCGAAGCTTCTGCGGAACTCCATTGTCTTCCAAAACGAAGTCGCCCTGCTTGAGGCCGTAAATAATTCCGCCTCCACGCTTCTCCACCAGGGTGGGCACCAGCACCTCCTGGGTCGTCACGCGAATCGTAGGTGTGTTCGATTGCGCGGAGGGCATCGGCAGAGGAGGTTCAGCTGGAGGAATCTGCTGCGCGCCGGCAAGTGCGGCGGTCGCGAGAAACGCAGCGTGGATCGCTGTCTTTCGCATCGGTCGAAGCACCTGCATGAAGTCTCCGAATTGAATTCTGTTCATGTGCGCTTACGCGCCTCGCGTTCCAGGCGGCCAGTCCAAGCCAGAAAACTCAAAAGCTCCCAGCGAGAGCTCCAGACAAACCCCAGAATCTTCCGAGCTGTCAACGTCTCTGCGCGCATCCCCGAGTACGTCTCGACGCGCCAGCGCAGATATTCGCTTCGCCACGGGGCAAGCCGGTGCCCGCGGGTTGCATTCCATAAGAAACGAATGGGAGCAAACAAGGTCTGTCCTTCTGCTTCAAGTATAGACGGTTACTTTCTTTGCACAGCACCCGGCAAAGGGTAAGTTATTGGCATAGCAAACAGCCGATTACCAGCCTGTGCCGCACTGCCTTATTCACGGATCGCCTTTGTTCTTATGACCTCAAAACCTCATGGCTGCATCTTGCTGAACAGGCTATTGGAGGTGGAATCCAGTTCCGAGATGACGTCTTCAAGCGCTGTCTGCTGGGTTTCCGATAGGGAAAGCTGCGTAGAAACCTGCGCCACATCGGCCTGCATCAGGTTGGTCTGTGCGGTCGTCGACTGCGCCTCATCGCTGGTTACGGCTTCGGAGGCGGCGGTAGCCTGCGATATCGAGTTATCAATGGTCACACGTTGTTGCGAGACATAATTCAGTGCAGTGCCGAGCGCCGCGGTATCGCTCACCGCCTTACTTGTGTCGATCGTCCCGCCGGAGTAGTCGGCAACCAGGCTATTCAGCGCGCCAAACACGCTGTTTGATCCGCTGCCTGAAAAAATCTGGTCTCCCGGCACATTTAGTTGAATCTTCTGCCCGTCCGGCGTTTGAAGGTAGTTCACCCCTTCGTCACCGCTATAAGTCGTGACTCCCGGTGAGGTTCCCGTCGATGTTGTGAAGGGAGTCGTGGAAGTCTGTCCGCCGGAAAAGATATATTGCCCTTGATAACTGGTGTTGGCCAGTGACTGCACCTCATTGAGTATCCCGGAGATCTGGCTGCCGATCGACTGAACATCGCTCGCGTTCATAGTTCCGTTATTGGCGCTGGTCGCCAGTGAAATAGCCTGCGTAAGCTGAGAAACCACGGAGCCGAGTGTCGAGTCGGCTACCTGCAACTGCCCGGTAACCACGCTTGAGGATTGCGTGAAGGAATCATCCTGCTGAATCTGATTGAGCAAAATCACATTCTCGCCTGCGCCCACCGGATTCTGGCTCAGCGAGTTGATACTGACGCCGCTCGAAAGCTCGGCCGTTAACTGCTGCTCATTAAGCTGCGCCTGATCGAGCGAGCCCACCAGGTTCGAAACATAACTTGGATCAACCCGCATTCAGTTCCTCCCTACCCTCGGCGACCTTTCCTTCCGCGCCAACCCGCGTTCACGCTCAGGCAACGGTCGTCTGGTCTCCAAGATTCATCGCAGCAGCCATAATGGTGTTCAACATAGTAAAGACCTGCGAAGCCGCCTGGTAGCTACTCTGCAACGTAGACATGGCTGCGGCTTCGTCGTTCAGATTCACACTTGAAAGCGCGTTGTTCTGCGTCTGCAATTGCGTCACCGAAGCATTCTGCGCGGTGTTCTCGGATTGCACCCCGGAAACCGTCGCGCCCAATGCCGAAACAAAGCTCGAATAGAAATCAGTCGGCGTCTGGTTGTTGATGGTTGCCGATGTGGTCTTGGCCAGATTCGCCATCGCTGTGGCATTCGAGCTGTCACCGGTTCCGTCACCCAGCCCGGCAGCTGCAATCTGATTGGGATCGGTCATCACCACGCTCATGTTGGCAGCGCTGCCGGCAACCGCCGCGGACTCCTTGAAGATGTAAAGCGGGTTGGCCACTGTCCCGGTCACGCCATCCAAGTCGGTTCCAGTATTGTTCAGCCCGTTGATGGAGGTCGAGACACTATAGGCCAGTTGGTCAAGAGACGTGAGCGCGTTCGGAATGTCGCCGTCGCGCGCGGTAAGATACCCCCCCAACTGACCGCCGCCGTTCATCAACTGCGTCGTGACATCCGTCCCACCTAGAAAGAAGTCCGTAACGCCGCCCACAGACCCGGTCGTCAGCTGGAAGTCCGTGCCATCCGCAACCAGCAGTTGCCCTGAGGTTGTGGTGATCGAGAGCCCGTTGTTCCCGCTCGGAACCTGGTTCACCCCGATCAACTGCGAAAGCTGGCTGATATCTTCATCGCGCTGGTCCTCGAGCGTTCCCGCATCGGCATTGGGCGACGAGGATTGGATCTGCAAATTCAACTGTGAGATAGAAGAGGTCAGCGAATTCACCTGGCTGGTCAAACCGCTCGCCTCCTGATCCAGGGCCGATCGTTGAGAATTCAAGTTGGCCGCAGCGTTTGCCACATCGCCGGACAGAGTTGTGGCCGACGAAAGTACCTGTTGACGAAAGGCGTTGTCAGTGGGATTCGCCTCCAGGGACGAAAACGACTTGAACAACCCCGTTAAGTCGCTACCGATGTCCCCCGCCGTGGCAGTCGTCGAACCCGAGTCCGGCGTAAACAGTGCCTGGACGCTATTGAGCGCCGTCAGCCTCGCACCTGACGCCGAGGCCATCTGTTGTTGCTGATCCAGCCGCTCCTCCAGCACGCTATCTCGCAGCGAAATGGCGCCCGTCTCCGTGACCCCATCACCGTAGCTGACTCCGTTGATATCGAGCGGTTGGTTCTGAGTCCAGTTGGGAGTCTCCTGCGTGTAACCGGGGGTCGAGGCGTTGGCCACGTTATTGGCCACGATACTCAGAGCTGACTGATCGGCATCAAGGGCGCCGGAGATAAGCGAAAATGCGGAACTAATCGTCCCCATGGCCCCCCTCCATCCGCGCCCAACCCTGCGAAGGCACAGCGCCATACTCCAGCCGTCCTGCCCGCAAATCGCGCAGACGCTGCATCACGTTCAAATTCGCTCGCGTGGCTTCCAAAACTCGCCCAAAGACCGCCAACTCAGCCATAGCCTCATGAGCCTGACGCGCAACATCTGCGCGAATCTCCGGGGTCTCGTGAGGCAAATCCCGATTCAGCGCCTGGCACGACCGAGCCAGCTCCTCCAACCGGTTCGCATCCAGGCGGGCCAGAGCCCTCGAAGCCTCAACCACAATCTCCTTCAACACCGGGTGGTCCCGGTCTGCCGCAACTGAGCTCGCATCAACCAGCTCCATTGCCGGCTTTCGTTTCGTTATCTCCTGATTGGCTTCGATTGCCATTGGTCAACTTTCTTTCCGTCCTAAGATTCCTCACCCAACATGCTGCCCACCACCTTCGACGCCACCGCCGAGGCCGGCACATTGTAGGTTCCCGCCGCAATCGCAGCCTGAACGTTCGCGACTTTGTCCGTGCGCACCCCCGGCTCCGCCGCAGTGAGCGAAACTTCGCTCCCGGCAGAGCTGAATGTTGCCCGGTCGCTGGTGAGTCCTGAGCCCACGGTTGCCGGAGTGCTCTTTTGCTGCGCAGCGGCAGTTTCCGGCGGCGTGACGCCCAAAAGCGATTTCAATCCATCTAAACTCGTCCGAATGTCCATGAACAATACTCCTTGCAGCTTCTATCGACCCTGCAGCTAATCACTTTAGTCATTGAGTTCGTTTGATGACGGTATCTCCGTGCAATTTCCCGGTTACTCCTGGTGCTTCGCTCACGTTCCCATTATGAGAAAGCTCTTGCACAATGCGCTTGGCAACCCCAAAACCGCCATGGTCGCTCAATCCACGCGCCAAAGATTCCGACGCAAACTCCCCCAGCGCTCCACCGGAGCCGGAGCTCGAATCATCCTCTTCCCCGGTAAGCGCGCTATCCGAGGTCATTGGTTTCAACAACTCCTTCATCATCTGTGCCTCAAACTCGTGGGCCGCTCGCGCCAGCCTGGGTTGCGGTGTTACTGAACCGCCCGAACCCGCTTCCGCCGATGTTGCAGCGATCGAATTCATCCTTGTGCCTCCATCAAAGCGCCGCCTTCACAGGACTTCAAGATCGGCCTCCAGTGCGCCGGCCTCCTTCATGGCCTGCAGAATCGAGATCACATCCCTTGCTCCCGCTCCCGTTCGTTGCAATTCCTGCACCAGATCCTCCACCGTTGCTCCTTCTTTCAAATCAATTCGATTCACCGGCTTATCCTGGGCCTGAATACTGGTCTGCTGGACCACCTGCGTAGTGCCCCCCGACCCCGGATTGGGCTGGGATACCAGGTCTTCGGATATCACATTCACACTCAACCCTCCATGCAGAATGGATACCGGCTGCAATCGCACCGTCCCGCCGATTACGACTGTACCGGTGCGCTCGTTCACAACGACACGGGCCCTTGGATACACTTCGACCTCGACTGCTTCAATCTGGTCGAGCAGCGCCGCAACATCCTCATCTTGAGCCGCGGCAATCTCCACCCTGCGGCTGTCGACCGCGTGCGCGCGTTTCGCGCCCAGCGCCACATCGATCGCCGCAGCCATCCGCTCCGCGGTATGAAAATCGGCATCGTTCAAGAGCACGCTCACCAGCCGCATCTGCTTCAGGTCGAATGGCACCAGCTTCTCCACCAGCGCCCCGCCTGGAATGCGTGCGGTAGTCGGGTGGTTGAGCTGTTTGCTATTCCCTCCCGACGAGGCCATGTACCCTCCAAGAACCAGCGCCCCCTGCGCCTGAGCATAGATCTGCCCATCCGGACCATACAGCGGGGTCATCAGCAGAATGCCACCTTCCAGCGACCGCGCATCCCCAGCCGAGGAAGCCGTGATGTCCAGCTTGTAGCCCGGCCTGCTGAACGGCGGCAGCGTGGCCACCACAAAAACCGCCGCCATGTTCTTTACCTGCATGTTGCTCGCGCTGTTTGAACCGGTCTGCGGCACGGTGATCCCCATCCGCTCCAGCGCTGAAATCAAAGTCTGCGCCGGAAACACCGTCTGCGAGCTGTCCCCGGTACCCCGCAGCCCCACCACCAACCCGTAACCGACCAGTTGGTTGTCGCGAATCCCTTCAATCGTCGCCACATCCTTGATCCGCGCCAGTTGGGCTGTAGGTGCTGCCTGGGCAAAAACTGATGAGAATATCGCCAAGAAGGCCAGAGTTAGAACGGAACGGCCCCAGCATCTTTCAATTTGCTGGTTTCTCTTGCCCGGCACGGCTTGTGTGATGCGCATCGGCTTCCCCGTTCTCTAATCCCTGTTCCCTGCTTCTAGAAAATCAACAACTTCTCCAGGAACCGCACCAACGGGTTTTGCCGGTAAGTGGAGTCGTTGACAATTCCCTTGCCCGTCACTTCAAGTTCAAGATCGGTCATCGCCGTTGACAACACCTGGTTCTGCGCACTGACGTCTTCCGGTCGCACTAAACCGCGCAACTTGATCAGTTGTGTTTGCTGTGAGAAGGTCAATTGCCGCGTGGCCTGCACCACCAGCATCCCGTTGGGAAGCACGTCGACGACTTCGCCGCCAAACGTGGTAGCCAAGCTGGAATTGGTCGTGCTCTGACCCTGCGCCGTCAATCCGGACGAAGCAGTCATTCCAATCAGGTTTTGCAGAGCGTTCGACGCTTTGAGAGCGCCGAACAGTGAAGTCAGCCCCGAATTTGCGTTCGATGCCCTGGAATTCTTGACCTGTCCGTCGGTCGAAGCCGCCAGGCTTTCTGTAACCACAATCGAAAGCACATCGTGCAGACGAACTGCCTTGGCATCGGTGCCAAACCGCACCAGCCTTCCCTCAGGGCTCCAGATCGAACCCGCGGTTCGAACCTCCGCCGCCTGCTGCGCGCGAACCTTTTCGATATAGCTATGCAGAGCCGCTTCGGGCGGCGTCGGCTTGGCTACCGGCAAGAGCGGAATATGTTTTTTGGCTTGGGTTTCCGACGCATGCGGCCCTTGAATGACAAGGATCGAGCCAAGGAGAAGCGAACTCAACAGCCTCGACTTCATGGCCGTGCCCCCGCGTCCGGCTGCAGCGCCGCGCGACCCGGCCCCAGGGCCACGGCCCGCACCACTTTGCCACCGATCTTCAGGCGCACATCCAACTGTGAACCAACGGCCGCCGGACTCAGCGACACCCCCTCCAGGCTAGCCTCCACCACCGGCGAATTCTCCTCGACAACAACCCGATCCCCAGCGCGAATCACAGGTAAGATAGTTTCCGCAACAGGACCGGATATCGGTCCTCCTGAAAGCCTCTGGCGATTGACGGGTTGAACTTGAGATACCATCATCAGGACTCCCGGTCCTCCCGGGTGATCCGGGTTGCGCATGAGCAGCCAGCGCGCTCCATTGTGCGGATCGTCAATCTCACGGACAACCCGGTTGAGATCATCTCCAGGAATGGAAGCTTGCCCGCTGGAATCCAGCACGGTCCTGGCGGTGGGCTGCCTGGTCTGCGCGCTCGCAGTTTGAACCTGAATCATCATCGCGATTCCGAGAGCCACCAGCGCCATGCCTGTTCGCATTTTAGGTCCAGTCTCCATCACATCCCGATCTCTGCTGCCGGTTGGTTCAGCCTGATTTCCGGCCCGACCGTCACGCATCCATATCTCCAAGCGGCGACTGCTTTCTTAGCGAGTCATGTTATTAACCTGAGAGTACATATCGTCTGCGGCCTTGATGACTTTGGAATTGGATTCATAAGCTCTCTGGGCCAGCACCATTTGAACGAACATGGTGACTACGTCCACGTTTGAATTCTCCAAATACCCCTGCTGCAGAGTGCCTAATCCCTCGGTACCGCCGGGATTGCCCAATACCGGGTCACCCGAGCTGAGCGTGGTTTGAAGCAGGTTGGAGCCCATGCTTTCAAGCCCCCCGGGATTGGGAAATGTGGCCAGCTGCAATTGGCCCAGTTGTGAAGGATTCTGCTGACCTGCCAGGGTCGCATTCACTACGCCGTACTGCGTGATGGTGACCGCAGTCGCATTGGATGGAATGGTGATCGTCGGAATGACAGGGTCCCCATCCGTTGTGACCACAGTCCCCTGGTTGTTGAGCTGAAACTGTCCCGCACGCGTATAAGCGATCGTCCCATCGGGCCGCTGAACCTGAAAGAAACCGGTACCTTCGATAGCTACGTCCAACGGGTTGGAAGTCTGATTCAATGACCCCTGGGTCATGATGACCTCAGTTGCCGCCGACTTGGTGCCCAACCCGATCTGCAAACCGGCCGAGACAGTGGACTGGCTCTGCGCCGCGCCCGGCGTCACCAGGTTCTGGTAGACCATGTCCTGAAACTCGAGACGCAACTGGCGGAATCCCGTGGTCGAGGAGTTGGCAAGGTTGTTGGCGATGGTGTCCAGGTTCAACTGCTGCGCGCTCATGCCGCTGGCTGCTGTGTACAAGGCTCGAATCATGGTGGCTCCTTTCAATCGCCAGTGGTCGCTGTTCAGACCCGCGGCAGATCCTCGGTAGCAAATTTGTTGAAGTCTGTATGGAAGATGGTGAGCGCCTTCTGCATCATCTCCGCTTCGCGTTGAACAAGGATCAAGTTCAACGTTCCTGGAATCATGCCCTGGTTGGCGGTTTCGAGAGCACCCTGGTGGACCGTCGCTGCCTTCGAAGTTGAAACCAACGCTTCCTCCGGCGCCATATAGCGGTTGGTTCCTTCAGCAGTCAGCTGGATTCCGGCGGTAAAGGTAAAGACTCCTACTGTCGCCACGACGCCTCCCGCAGCCGAGAGCACGCCATCCTCACCCACCGTAATCTGTCCTGGAGGAACCGGAATCGGCTGGCCTGCAGTCGATAAGACGGGATCACCCCCAGCCGTGACCAGCAGGCCGCCCGGCGCGCGGTGAAAGCTGCCATCGCGCGTGTAGCGCAGGCCGTTGCGCGTCTGAAGCTGAAAGAAGCCTTCTCCTTCGATGGCCAGGTCGAGTGGATTTCCGGTCGGATCGAGCGAGCCCTGTCCCAAATTGAGACGGTCGCCTCCCAGAAGGCCGAAGTTGTTCACCGTCCGCCCCAGCTGTGAGTCAGCGGAATCGGGACCCATCAGCGCCGAGCGGAAGAACTCCTGCTCGGAGCGAAAGCCGGGAGTCTGTGCATTGGCTAGATTGGTAGCTGCTATATCCAACGCCTGAGTGCGCGCAATCAATCCGGTCATCGCCGCATAATATCCGCTGTCCATCGGCACTCTCCTGTCGCAGTTAGAGGAGTGCAGATGCAGGACCGAAAAAGCGGGTGGAAGGATTAGAGCAAAATCATGAAAAGGTGATGATACTTTCAAACTGCGGAAAAATAGAGCGCCGAGGCAACCTCCCTGTGCTCGGGCCTGGCAAATTTGTCCCTCTACCATCCTTCGCCCAGCGGTCGCGCCTTGCCTAAAGCTACTGTATGCCGTCGCAGATGATGGTTACCTCGAAGCCGGCGTCCTCGAATCGGTACCGGTGGTGGAGTTGAAATTCGGGAGCCTGCACGTGCAGTTTGTAATCCCGGCCCGTAATGACCGCCGGCACCGACAAGCCACAGTTCGCCGCCAGATCCGGAACCTTGCCCTTCCAGCCTCCGGCCAGCATGTTGCAGATTTCACCGATTCCGTCCTTGACGGTGTCGTCGATCTCGTCAAACTCCATGCCCGTCATGCGTGCGGCAATCTTCATGGCCGCAGGGCCGCTCGTGCGGAAGACGCACGCCCCACTCAGCAGGCCGCCGAAACCAACCACCGCAGTGACCGACTCAGGCTCGGTTTCAATCGGCCCGTCGAAACGCTGGCACTCGACCCCCAGCATCAGATGAAAGACATCTTCCACGCTCGCATCAAGGTTCCGCGGATCGGAAACCTGCTGCACGGATTGACGCAACGAGACCGTCATCTTACGCTCCATTCCGTTGATACCGCTTGCACTCGCTCGCGCGATGGCGGCTGCTCGTACCCCGTTCAATAGCATGGGAATGCCCCCCGGCTACGCCGCATGGATCAACGGCAGCACCCGCTCCTTAACCTGTTCGGCCGTGAACGGCTTGCGAATGTAGCCCTGCGCTCCCGACAGAATGGCCTGCTTCACATGTTCCTCGCTGGATTCGGTGGTAATCATCACCACCGGAACACCGGGAGCGAGGTTTTGCGCCCGAAGCTGGCGCAGGAATTCCAACCCGTCCATCGAAGGCATATTGATGTCGGAGAGAATCAGATCCACTTCCTTGATCTTCAAAAGTTCCAGCCCTTCGGTACCGCTGCCGGCCTCATGCACCATCACCAGGTCCAGGCCGGCCTGACGAAGCGAACGCTCAACAATCTTCCGCATTACCGAGGAATCGTCAACGATCAGGGTTCGAATTCCAGTCATTCCCAGGCTCCTCTTCTTGAATGTGTATCGGCCTCGCGGCGCAATCCATGAGGCATCGGCCTCGGAACTCTCAACTAGCTATGCCCTCTTCGAGCAAATGAGGTCCTGGACCGAATTGATCCCGGGCAGCGGCCCCGATGGGGAATGCAGCCACATTCTCAGCCACAGGCAGTCGTGGATTCTGACCAGGCGGGATTCGGCGGGCCGCACCCGCTCCATCGCCTTTGCCAGCACGTCAACCAGCGCCGTCTCTGAAGCCACCTCGATCAGATCGACCGGGGGAAACTTTACGCTCAACATCCGCGTATGTGCGGCCCGAAACTGCGATCCAGGAGCCACGCCGCTCTCCACACGCAATCCCGTCATGCGCTCGATCGCCAGCGCTAAAACCGGATCAAGCCGGTCTTCAAATCCCAGATAAAGGAGCTTGCCGGCCGCCAGCCGCAGCGGCAGAACGTCAAATGCGTCCACAAAGAGCCGCGGAACCAGAGCTCCAAGGGGCTCGATTTCATGAAAATCGATCGGCAAGACCGGGCAGCTCCATTGCAATCCCAATGCCCTGGTCACAAGTTGCTCGCTTATCCCCTGCTTGCGGATCAACCAGGTCCCCAGCCGTCCCGCGCCAGCCGTTCTCTGCGCGTCAAGTGCCTGGCGCAACTGGCCCGCGGTGATCCATCCCTGTTCCAACATCATCAGCCCAAGCGGAATGCGATGGCGGTGGATTTCCTCAACCCTGCTCGCGCCATCCATCTCCCGCCACATCGCCGCTTGCACCCGCGCACGCGTGCAGGCAGCCGAACAGTTCCAGCCGCCTTCAAAGACCGGTGCCGAGCGGCTGCGCAAGAGATGCAGCCAGCCCGAAGCGCAGTGCGGATTGGCGCAGGTTGCCAACAAACTCTTGCGCGGTCCCGCGAACATGGCCCCTGCTTGGTGCAAAGTGTGCGCCATGAGGGCCGCTTCTTCTCGACTCCGGACTCCCAAGGCTCGGTCGCCTGTTCCCCGGTCGCGGATGGGCCCCAACCCTTCCCCGCCCTGCCTCCGGTTCAGAACAGGCATCGTATGCTCTCCAACCGCTTCCTGGGTGAGGCCACTTCGGTCACCCGCAAACCGAAGTTACCGTTGACCAGCACCACCTCGCCGCAGGCCACAATCTTGTCCCCGACAATCAGGTCCACGGGATCTGAAACATGGCGGTCCAGTTGCACCACATCGCCGGGACCCAGGTCGAGGATCTCGCCCAGCAGCATCTCACGGCAGCCAAATCGAAGCGTGGCCTCAAGTTCCACATCGAGCAACAGTTCAAGACCTGCGTTCAAAGCCGGACCCGTGCCTTGAATGGTGCTTAAGCCCGGCGTCGACTGCGATGAGGACGCCGCGGCCGGTTTGGCCGAGGGTTTTGGAGCGCGTACTTCGTCCAGGACCAGGATTGTCCAGGAGCGATCCCCGCCATTCAACTGGAAGGCCAGCGATACTTTACTCTCCGACGGCGTCTCCTCGAACGTCTCAACCCGACACTTCTTCCCCCCTTTGGCCAGCAGATCGCCGGCAGCGGCGTTGGCCACCTCGCGCAGCAATTCTCCCCACCCGGCTCGCTGGTCCATCCCTTCGCCCAGCAACGGAGATTCCAGGATTCCGGCGTCGAGCAGCACCGCAAAGCGTCCTTCCACCTCTCCTGAAACCGTGGCTGCAAAACCAAAGGAGCCCGCTCCAAGCGGCTTCGGCAGGGACTCCACCAGCTTCGGTTCTCCCGCCAGAGCCTGTGAGAAGAGCGCCTCCGCCGCGCCGATCCAGCACTCGAGATACGTCTTCATACATCCGCCTCATGGAAAGCTCTTTCCATGCGAGCAGCGCGATGCGGGCCCTGGCGAATTGCCTGGGAATAGGAGAGCGCCTGACCGCCGACCTTCCACTCGGGTGGCGTGTTGGCGGGGAGGTCGAAACGCAGGATCATGCCCGTCTCCAGGCTTTCAATCACGCTGGCATGCAAGCGAAATGTCGGAAGCTGCAGAGATCCCCCGAAATGAATCCGCCGCGCCGTCGCCTCCATCCGTTCCCTGGTCTCCTTGCCGTGGCGGCGTCGCCGGCTCCAGTCCGAGGTCAGCCTCCGCAGGATGGTATTGGCTACCACTGCGGGAAAAGCAAGATTGAGCAGCCCCGCGCTGTGCGGCATACGAATCTCAAAACTAAGACAGAGCGTCTTTTCAGTAACCGACATGATTCTCGCCACCTGGGTCTGCATCTGGCGGCGCTCGAAGTTGAAACTCAGCCCCACCGGTTGCCATGCCACGGTCAGCTCACGGCAGATGATCTCCACCACGCTGCCCAGGATCGATTCCTCAATATCTGTCAGCTCGCGCAACGGCCCGTCCTTGCCGTCGCCGCCCAACAACAGGTCAATGACCGGCGGCGCCAGGGCCAAATCCAGCTGCAGCACCGAGAGCGCCCCCAGCGGCTCCAGCCGCACTGAGGCTACATAGCTTATCTCCGGAATGCGCAGGACAAATTCGTTGAATTGAATCTGTTCCGCTGAGACCAGGTTCACCTGGAAGCGGGTGCGCAGCCAGGCAGCCAGATTGTGGGTCAGATTGCGGGCAAAAAGGTCATTCAACATGCTGATGGCACGCAACTGGTCGGTCGAAATCTGCCCGGCCGAGGAGAAATTATAGGGCACCACGCGAGCCCGCACTTCGGGCCTCGAAGCTTCCGGAGTTGAAATTCTTGCCGCCTCAAAGAGAGCGTCGATCTCGTCCTGCTTGAGCATCTTTTCCGTCAATTGCAACCTCCTTTACCTCTCTCATTGCTGAACGCGCCATCAACAGCGCGTCTGGGCCTTGCGCGGGAAATTTCGTTCAAACACGCCGCGCGCTGCCATATCCTTGAGCGCGACCCTCAGGTGGACCACTGCCGAACCATGCACCTGCGAGACCCGCGACTCGACCACCCCGAGCGCCAGTCCGATCTCCCGCATGGTCATCTCTTCGTAGTAATAGAGGGTCATCACCAAACGTTCCCGGTCCGGCAGGTTGGCGATGGCATCGGTTAGCCGTTCTTCGAGTTCCCCTCTCAGGCAGCGGAACAGCGGATCATCCTCCGGCTTGCCTGGGACATAGGCCAACTGCTCCTCACCGGAATCCTCATTGCGCTCAACGTGCAGCGTCCCAATCTCCAAACCCTTCAAGTCCCCAAGCAATTGCTGGTACTGGTCAAGGCTAAGCGCCATCTCTGACGCCACTTCGGATTCACCGGGTGGGCGGCCCATCCTCGCCGTCAGGACCCGGATGGCCTCTTCCACCGCGCGACCCTTGCGGCGCAGCTCGCGCGGGCTCCAGTCGAGCGTGCGCAGGCTGTCGAGAATCGCACCCCGAATGCGAAACTGAGCGTAACTGCGAAACTGAACCTTCTTGCCCGGATCGAACTTGGAAAAAGCGTCCATCAGGCCCACCACCCCTGCGGAGACCAGGTCTTCAATATCCACATGCTGCGGCAGGCGCTCGTGAATGCGACGCGCAAGAAAACGCACGATCGGAAGATGTTCGAGCAGGACCCGCTCCTGTTCGCCGGAGAGTACCTGGGCTCCCGCACCGGAGGGCGGATATCCGTCACTCCGGCCCACCCCCCGCTTGTTCCCAACTGCCCCAACGCTCTCGCTTCCCATCTCAAGTCCCTTCGTCGACCCGCTCACAACCCTCGATCATCAACGCACTGTTCCTACCGGCCGCAGGCGTATTTCCGGAGGGATTTCTCCCGCGGCAATCACCGCCAGTCGCGGCCACACCGGCTCGAGCCAACGCTTTACGTGGTAGCGGGCCGGACTAGGGCAAAGGAGCACGGGGAGGGCCGCAGCGGAACTGGTGCCGATAAGCTGCCTCAAAGAATCAGCGAGACGCCGGACCAGCGGCGTCGCGGGTGTCCCGGATGCGGACAGAAGCCGCTGGCTGGTCTCGGGCGTTAAGGTGATCAGGATCTCCTCTTCGAGCGCCGGTTCGAGCAGGAGCACCGGCAGTTGGCCGTCGCCGTCGAGCAACGGCCGCACCAGCCTCCGCCCCAGCGCCTGACGGGTAGCCTCAACCAGGGCCACGAGGTTCTTGTTCACCGGCGCGGTCTCGAGCAGCGCCTCAAGGATCGCGCCCAGGTCGCGAATGGACACTCGTTCCCGCAGCAGTTGCTCGAGCACCCGTTCGATCTCACCCAGAGAAAGCAGCTTGGGCATCAGCTCCTCCAGCAGCTTGGGATGGCTTTCGTTGAGGGAATCCATGAGCCGCTTGGTTTCCGCGCGCCCCAGCAGTTCGTGCGCGTGCTTGCGGACCAGTTCCCCAAGGTGGGTCGTAATCACTGTGACCGCATCGACCACCGAGTACCCTGCCGCGATGGCCTGATCCTCAAGCGCAGGTGCAATCCAGACAGCCGGGACTCCAAATGCAGGCTCACGAGCCTCCTTTCCGGCCAGTGGCCTGCGTCCCGGGTCTCCGGAGACCGCAAGCAGCATTGCTCCCTCCGTCTGCCAGCGGCCAATCTCGAGGCCCCGCAGCGACAGCAGGTATTCCCGCGGTCTCAGCCGCAGATTGTCCGAGATGTGAACGGGCGGCACCAGAAAACCCAGCTCGGCCGAGAGATGACGGCGCAGCGAACGCACCCGGCTCAACAGTTGCCCGCCTTGCTTTTCGTCCACCAGCGGAATCAACTGAAAACCAATCTCCAGCGTCAGTTCCTCCAATCGCAAAAGGTTGGCCAGATCGGAACCCTGCGCCTGATCAGCTTTCTTTTTCTCGACTGCCGCCGATTCAACCGGCGCAGCCGCAGGGGGATGAGCCGCGACCCGCCGCGCCCCCCAAAAGAGCCCTCCGGCCACAGCCAGGAATGCGAACTTAGGTAGTCCTGGAATCAGGCACATAGCGGCCGAAACCAGGCTGGCCATGTAAAGCGTGGACGGGCGACCTAATAATTGCTGTTTGATCTCACCGCCCAGCATGCCGGCCGAGTTGGCGCGGGTCAGTGTAATTCCCCCAGCAATGGATACCAGCAGCGAGGGAATCAGCGTTACCAGGCCATCGCCAACGGTCAAAACGGTATAAGTCCGCGCCGCCTCGCCCAGTTCGATGCCTTGCTGCAAAGTACCGATCAATAAGCCGGCGATGATGTTGATGGCTGTAATCAGGATCGTGGCCAGCGAGTCGCGCTGATTGAAGCGCGCCGCGCCGTCCATGGCGCCGTAAAACTCGGCCTCGCGCGCAATTCCCTGCCGTCGCCTGCGAGCCTCCGCCTCATCAATCAGGCCGGCGTTCATGTCCGCGTCAATGGCCATCTGCTTGCCGGGTAAGGCATCGAGCGTGAATCGAGCCGTCACCTCGGCAGTACGAACCGCGCCATGAGAAACGACTAAGAATTGAATCGCGATCAAAGCCAGAAACAGCACAAAGCCAACTACATAATTGCCGCCAACCACAAACTGGCCAAAGGCCTCAATCACCTTTCCGGCTGCCGCGGTGCCCTCCGACCCATGCAGCAGAATGCGGCGGCTGGAGGCGATGTTCAATGCCAGTCGAAACAGCGTCAGTAACAGCAGGAGAGTTGGAAAGACACTCAATTCCACAGCGCGCCTGATCTGCACTGCGGAGAGAAACACAATAATCGACGCCGCCATCGATATTGCCAGCAGAAAGTCCAGACCCGCGGCCGGCAGCGGCACCAGCATCACGAAAACCACGCTGATTGCTGCCAGCGGCAGCAGCACTTCGCGCAGCCGCTGCCAGATCGACTGAGACTGCCCGTGAATGGAGCCGAGAGCCACTGCGTTGGTACTCATGAGTTCCTTCCTCTCGGCGGTGCGCCATTGTTCCGTGCCGCCTGTTCCTGTACCTTGGCTCGCGCGGCCGTCTCGCGAGCGCGGCGGTCACGCAACTCCGCCTCCACGCGCTGGCGATAGAGATAGGCGAGAATGGCTGCTACCGCGGCATATAGGTCAACCGGAATCGGCTGGCCCACTTCAACCGAGCGGTAGAGCGAACGCGCCAGCGGCGGGTTCTCGATAATCGGCACACCCGCCCAGCGGGCCTCGGCCTTGATCTCCTCGGCCAGCAAATTGCGGCCTTTAGCCATCACCTTGGGCGCTTCCATGGTGCCGAAATCGAAGCCCAGAGCCACGGCATAGTGCGTGGGATTGGTCAGGACCACGGCCGCATGCGCGACATCGTTCTTGACCTTGCGCCGGCGCGCCTGGCGTTGCAGGTTGCGAATGCGGCCGCGAATCTGCGGGTTCCCCTCGGTCTGCTTCATCTCCTCGCGCATGTCTTCGCGGCTCATCTTCAACCGCGATTCGCGGCTCTGCCACTCCACCAGGTAGTCGATTGCCGACCAGCCGAAGAGCAGCCAAGCTGCGGCAAGCAGCAGGCCGTAAACGTCCGAGCCCAGCATCTCCAGGCGCGCAGTTGAAAACGGGGGCAAAGTCAACTGCCGTCCGATGCGCTGCAGCGCAAAGACCGCCAGCATACTGGCAGGAATCAGCGACTTGGCGAGGCGAGAGGCGGCGCGCAGGGAAAACAGGTTTTTGATGTTGGAAATTGGGTTGATTCGGTCAAGTTTGAATCCAATCGCTCCAGCATAGAAGTTCACGCCGCCGGTTTGCAGAACGCCCGCTCCCAGAGCGCCCGCCGCCACTACCGCCATCACCACGCCCGGAACCCCGAGCAGCCCAAGCGTCAGCCGGCGCAGCGCGTATAGCGTCGGCTGGATTTCCGATGGCTCCCAGCGTGCAGGCATTCCAAGCGAAAGGAATGCAGCAAACGTGTCCCGCCAGGTAATCAACATGCGATTGCCCAGCGCGCCCAAGGTCAAAACACCTGCCAGGGTTCCCGCCGCAGCCGACAGCTCCCGGCTGTGCAGCACGTCGCCTTCCTTGCGCGCCTGTTCGCGGTGGTGCTGGGTTGCCTGTTCGGTGCGCTCTCCGGGCATGGGTTACCTTCCCAGTCCTGGAGCCAAAATGGCGCCAGGAGCGGAGATCAATCGCTCGGCCAAATCCAGCAATCCACTAAAGCGGGCCTCGATAAAGCGCGGCCACAACGCCAGCGACCCGGTCAGCAGCGCGAAGCCAGTCAGCGTCTTCAGCGGTACCGTCAGGTTCATCACCGGCAATTGCGGACTCAGCTTGCCCAGCAGCGCCACGGCCACTTCGACCAGCATGGTGGCAGCCAGCACCGGCGCGGCCAGTTCAATCGCGGCCAGAAAGATCCCTCCCGCTGCGCGCACGATCTCAAGCGCCGACTGTGGCGCCAGCGCAAAGCTACCCAGCGGCGCAACCCGAAAACTCCGCACCATTGAGGCCAGCAGAATCCGGTCGAGACCCGCGCAGATCACAACCAGCGTTCCCATAAGCTGAAAGAGATCGCCGAGCAGCGGCGTCTGGATTGAAGAGGTCGGGTCCAGCAGGTTGACCATAGAAAAACTGAATTGGACGCCGGCAATCTGACCGGCAAACAGCATCATCTCGTTCAACAGAGTAAGCGTGAGACCGTAGACCAATCCCACGGCCAGCTCTCCAAGCAACGCCGAGAAACTTATGGACGTCTGTGCAAGTGGCAGCGCCGCCACCAGCGGCGCCAGTAAGTAAGCAAACGCTCCAACAAACACCGCCTTGGTTCGAATCGGCAGCGCGGTTGAAGAGAGAAACGGCGCAAACGCGACCATCCCGCTGACCCTGACCAGAACCAGCGTCATCGCGCTCAGAAATGTAGTCCAGTCGAGATTTGCTGCGTGCGGCATTGAATTCAGCCTCTAGCTGCTAGCCTCTAGCCACTAGCTCCCGTTCCTTCACAGTTGTCGTTTTTCACGCCCTAAAATGATGTGGCCCCAAGCCCTTCGCATCCGCAAACCCGAGCTAGCAGCTAGAAGCTAGAAGCTAATGGCTGTTTTCTCACCCCAGGTAGCGATGCAGATCCACCAGCAGCAATCGCGTATAAGCCGCCATTCGCCCCAGAAACCACGGCATCCCAACCAGCAGAATCATCGCCACTGCAGCCAGGCGCGGAACACTCGTCAGCGACTGTTCCTGCAGGCTGGTCAGCGTCTGCACCAGGCTCAACAGGAAGCTCAACAATGCTGCGGCAATCAGCACCGGCGCAGCTAAAATCATCGATTCTTTCATGAGCTGTCGCAGTAGTTCGGCTACCATGTCGGGCGTCATCGGGCCTCCTTAAAAACTCTTCAGCAACGAACTGGCAAGCAGGTTCCAGCCATCCACCATCACAAACAACAGAATCTTCAACGGCGTTGAGATCACCACCGGCGGCAACTGAAACATGCCGATGGAGGTTGTGATCGACGCAGTGACCATGTCGATCAGCAGAAACGGCAGGAAAAGCACCGCGCCAATCGCGAACCCGGCCTTTAGCTCCGAAAGAATGTAGGCCGGAACCACCACCCGCATGGGCAGATCGGCAGGCGTGTTGGGCCGCTCAATCTGGCCCGCCGCCGTAAACAGGGCCAGGTCTTTCTCCCTTGCGTAGCGAAGCAAAAAGAGCTTTACCGGCTGGGCGCCCCGATCAATCGCCTCCATGCCGGTCATTTGACCCGCGCGATACGGCTCAACCGCCTGCTGGTCCACCTGGTTGAGCACAGGGGTCATTAGAAACCAGGTCATCATCAGGGCCAGTCCCATCAGGGTCGGATTGGAGGGAGCGGTCTGCGTGCCCAGCGCCTGGCGGAGAAAGTGAAACACCACCAGCAGACGCACCATCGGCGTCATGGCCATCAGGATCGCCGGCAACAAAGTGATCAGCGTCAGAACGAAGAGAATGGTCCAGGGAGTCGAATCGCCGGAATGCAGGCGCGCGTTCAGGTCGGGCAACATTGGCGCAGGCGCAGCGCTTGCCACGCGCGCAGCAAGCCAGAGGTCTACCATTCTGTCCTCGTCGAACGCTCTTTGGCTCGACGTGCAACAGGATGCCCGGCTGAGCGCTCGAATCGACGCGCTGGTTGGCGAACGGCTGATGGCGGAGTCCCAGCCGGCAGTCCTTCGCTTGCCCGCCGCGCCGATGCATCCAGTGAATAAAACGCCGGCCCGCCCTCCGGCGAAGTCGCCACCAGGAACCGTCGTCCATCCGCTTCAATCAGCGCCAGCGTCTGCCGTGGGGCCAGCGCGATGCGCTCAAGAAGAGCCAGCCGCGGTTTGGAGTGCGGAGTCCGCCGCAACTTCTCCAGCAGCCATCCGGCCAGCCCTCCGGCCGCTGCTCGGCCCATCTTTCCATTCGTTTCGTGCTTCATTCCCGGCTTCTCCTGATGCCATGTTTCCAACTCGGTTGCGTACTGCTTCCAGTGGTCCCGCCAACTGTCCTTCAAGCTGAAAGCTGGCCTTTTCATGCCAGCCGCGTCACCCGCACCGCCAATTGCGAATCAATTACCTCAAACTCACTCCACGCCAGTTGCACGTTGCCTGCTGACAGCGGCAGATCCTCACCGTGTGCCCACTGGGTCTCAATCAACTGGCCCGGCGCCAATGCCAGAAGATTGCGGACGCGAAAGTCCCGCGCGGGCACTGCCACCTCCAGTTCCACCGGTAGGCGGCCCATCGGACCTCCCAGCTCGATCAGATCCTCTTCCTCCACCTGCGGGGAAGATGGGATCAACGCCTGTTCCCTCGCAGCCTCGCCGTCGCCTGCCGCTTTCGGTTGCTGCACAGGCTGAGTTGGCGGTGCCGGCAGTGGTTGTGCGGTTGCCATCGCTTAGGAAACATGCAGAAACATGACCAGAAACGAGACAGACAGGTTGGAAAAAACTCATAGGAAATGAAGGCCTCGAACGCGTTCTGCCTTTTGAAACCAGAACGCAACATCGCTGCTACACTGGAGATTGACAGCAAACTGCGGATTTCCCGGACTCAACCCTCCCCGGATGCCGCCTTGAATCGAGGTCGAAGAAAATGTCGGAAGCGAATGGAAGCAAGAGCTTTACTGGAACCAGCCTGCGTCTCAAGGTGGGCCTGGCGGAGATGCTTAAGGGCGGCGTGATCATGGACGTCATGAACGTGGAGCAGGCGCGCATCGCCGAAGAGGCCGGCGCCACTTCAGTCATGGCTCTCGAACGCGTGCCCGCCATGATCCGCGCCGAGGGCGGCGTGGCCCGCATGGCCAAGCCCAGCCTGATCAAGCAGATCATCCAGGCAGTTTCCATTCCCGTCATGGCCAAGGCCCGCATCGGCCACTTCGCCGAAGCGCAGATTCTGCAGGAATTAGGTGTCGACTTCATCGACGAAAGTGAAGTACTGACGCCCGCCGACGAAGCGCACCACATCGACAAGCACGCCTTCACCACGCCGTTCGTTTGCGGCGCGCGCAACTTGGGTGAAGCTCTGCGGCGCATTGCCGAAGGCGCAGCCATGATCCGCACCAAGGGCGAGGCAGGCACCGGGGATGTAGTCCACGCCGTGCAGCACATGCGCCAGATTACACGCGAGATGCGCGCCCTAACCGTCCTCAGCGACCAGGAACTTTACGCCGCGGCCAAGGACCACCAGGCCCCGTACGAGCTCATTCGGATGGTCGCCCAGACCGGCAAGCTTCCCGTGCCCAACTTCTCCGCCGGCGGCATCGCCACCCCCGCTGACGCCTCCCTGATGATGCAGCTCGGCGCCGAGGCCATCTTCGTCGGCTCGGGAATCTTCATGAAGGAGCGCGCCACGCCTCTCGACGTCGAAAACGATCCCAAGGAGCGCGAAGAAGCCGTATCCCGCGCCAGGGCCATCGTTCAGGCCACAACCCACTTCAACGATCCAAAAATCCTGGCCGAAGTCTCCGAGCAGGTTACCGGCACAATGAAGGGCCTCGCCGCCGCCGGCCTCGAAGAGTCCCAGCTGCTGCAAACCCGCGGCTGGTAGCCGCCTGCACCCCTGTCAGTGAGCTTGTATATTCCCGTCAGCAGGGGAATCCACAGTTCAGCGCCTGCAATAAAAAAGAACGGGTCAGCAGCCAGGCTGCGGACCCGTTTCAGTCGCTAAACTATCAATTCTCCGACGGGAAGTTCCCCAATACACACACCGAATACTGCATCCCCGCAGGCGCGAATGGCCGCATATCCGGCAATGCGAAGTCCGTCGTTCCGTCTCCACCAAACTTGTTGCCCATGGTCGAAAACAGCGCTGTATTACCGTTAATTGGTAACAGGCGTCCATCCGCCGGAATCGCCGCACCGCCGCCTCCATAGGAGTTCACGCTCAAAATCAAGTCTCCGATCATGCAGGTCGCGCTGAAGTTGAGATTCTCCTTTGCGTACCCGCTCGTTCCCAGCTGATTCGAAATTGCGGTCAAGTTCGCTGGAACCGTTCCGCTCCCGGGAGCGCCCGCCGGTCCCTCCGGCCCAGCCGGCCCTTGTGGTCCAGCAGGCCCCGCTGGCCCTGCTGATCCCATCGATCCAGCTGGCCCCGTAGATCCAGCCGGCCCGGGTTGTCCCTGTGCTCCTGCCGCGCCGTTGGCCCCTGCCGGCCCAACTGGCCCCGCCGGACCCGGTGCCCCGGCCGCTCCCTTGGCCCCTGCCGGCCCTTGCGGCCCCGCCGGTCCCTGTGCACCCGTTGCGCCCGCAGGGCCTGCCGGCCCAACCGGCCCCTTCTCGTCCCATGAAAGAAAGTGCTCACTGCTCGTGCATTGGCTGCTCGAGTTCACAACCCGCAAATCACCAGTCACGTTATGTGCACAGGCATGAATGACTGTTCCAGCCTTTGCCTGTTGCGCACCGGCCAACGCCAAAACTGCAAACGTCGTCCAGACCAACGTCCTCACTCCTGTTCCACTCCATTGCGTTCCGCTCACCGTCATTTAAATTCACTTTCAATCGAACCCCGGGGAATTCCGCTACCGGCTCTCTTTCCGAATCGCGGTAAAGGGCTCGCAGGCCGGTTTTCCGTTTCCAGCCGTCTTTGTTGTAGTCGCTTAAAAATCCAGCTTGTGACGGCAATTTCCAGGAAAAGCGCAGATTTCTCGCTGTGCCGAATGCGACATCGCGGATCCGCCGTGCCGTGAACGGCTGCATATAGATAAAATCGATCTGCGGGTCTTAATTTCCCTGCGAATCGATAGTTGATAGTTCACGAACCAAGGGCGGAGCGTCGAATTGGAGAAGACTGAGACCGATCAGCAAGTGCAACGCCTTCAAGATTCAGCAAGACCAATCATCGGCGTCCTGGCCATTCAAGGTGATTACGCCGCCCACGCTGAAGCTCTTTCCGAATCAGGCGCCGAGCCCGTCGAGGTCCGCAAGCCCAACCAACTCGCCGGCATTCACGGCCTGATCCTTCCCGGTGGCGAATCCACAACCGTCCTCCGTTTCCTTGAAAAAAACGACTTCTTCGCCGTCTTAAAGGAGTTCTGTGGTAAAAAGCCGGTCTTCGGCACCTGCGCCGGCGCAATTCTGCTGGCTCGGGAAGTGCTGAATCCGCCACAACTCTCGTTGGGTGTGCTCGATGCAACCGTGGAGCGCAATGCCTACGGCCGCCAGATCGACTCCACAATCCTCACCGCTGAAACCGAGCTCCCCGGTGGGCCGCTGGAGATGGTATTCATCCGCGCACCCCGCATTGTCGCCACCGGCCCCGGCGTCGAAGTGCTTGCCCGTCGGGATGGTTCTCCAACCCTTGTCAGGGCCCATTCCAAGCAGCATTTGGTAATGGCCGCGACATTTCACCCGGAGCTTTCTTCCGACCGGCGCGTGCACCAGTTGTTCGTCAACACCGTCGCCGAGGCATGCAGACAATAGAGAATTACGCCTGAATCGGGCTTTCGACTGAAACCTACCCCATCAAAACCGCATCTTAATCGCCAAAGTCAGTCCATCCTCTTGGATTCGGTATGCGTCCAAGACAAAGTGGAGTACTCTCATTTCCACAGGTACCCGTTATGGCGTCCATTTTTACCCCCACCTCCGCAGAAACGGAACGGAAAGAGCCGGGAATCGGCGGCAAACCGCCCGTAGATCGCAGGCCAACAGGTGGCGGGGGTGGCGGCGGGGATGATGACTGGAAGAATGAGCGCCACGGTCCACGCGCGCTCCTTCATCGCATCCGGTTTTGCGTTTTTGTTGTCCTGGCCTGCGATTTGGTGTTCTTTGCCGGGCTGGTGGTTGTCTTTTATGCCCACCAGGCAAGCTTTCACTTGGACCCGCGCACACTCCAGCCGATCGGCGACTGGCATCCTGTTCAGCTCCCGCCGATCCTTTATTTGAATACCGCGGCGCTCTTGCTCAGCAGCCTGACCATGGAATGGGCACGGCATAGCATCTTCCGCGAGATCGACGTGTTGGAAGAGTGGCTGGGGCTGGGCCAGCCAGCGCTTCGCCGCACTCTCCCGTGGGTGGGAGCCACGCTCCTTTTCGGGTCGCTGTTCCTCATCGGTCAGTTTATGGCGTGGAGCCAGTTGACAGTGCAGGGGTTCGCCTTCAATCGAGCCTCTACTCCGGCAAGCTACTTCTTTTATATGATCACCGGCGCGCACGCCCTTCATCTGGTTGTCGGCGTTCTGGCGCTGATCGGGTGCCTGGCAGCTTTGAGTTTCCTTAAGCGCGTGGAGTATCGCCAGGTGGCTGTCGATGCGACCGCGTGGTACTGGCACACGATGGGCCTGGCCTGGCTGATTCTCTTCGCAGTGCTTGTCCTGGGACAATAAGGTAAAAGGCCTTCAGAAACGCAGAAACGAGCGGCAACGCTCGCGAAACGTGGGCTCCTCGGGACACTCGAAGTACACCTGACGATTCAAGGTCATAAGTAAATGTACGGCCGTCAATCGGCCATTGCCGGCAGGAAGAGAGAGGCCCTCGTGCGCAATCTCGTCCGCTAGGTATTCAATCGCGTGGCCCAGGATTTCCAATGCATGCCCCGCCCGGGGAGTAATCCGGCGGCGACGCGTTGCGCTCGTCCGTTGAGCAGAAGCGACGGCCTGGGGAGAAGCCTGGATGTGAAAGCCGGTTGTTGTTGAAGCTGCCATGGTGTCCATCCTCACCTTGTTCTTCGGCCTATGGAGTTTCTTTTTCAGATCACGAAGGTACTGTGTCCCAAAATCGAACAACGAAATTATTGCGTTCTCCTTCGGGAAAGGATGTGACCTACCTCACTCCTGTGTTCCCATGCGGCCCAATGCTGGGGGCGACCGACCCTGAGTGCACAGTTCATTTTCCCAACAATTGATGGATTCCTGGTCTAATCCAAAGTTGCATATCGTCACGAAATAATTCCACAGGGAGCGTGACCCCTTCGGCGTTGCTGATTCGCTTTCGGCCTGCATTTTCCGCTCTCCTTTTCCGTCCTCGCCTTGACGGGATGAGCCTGAAAACCTAAGCTCAAGCTAGCGTCCTCTTTGATCGAAGCCGTTCCGGGTTACGGCGAAGCGGGGGCAATCTTACCGGACATTTCCGGATTGGGCGGCGATCATTCCTTACTACTGGCAATATCTACCGCTGTTGATGCAGATTCTTGCCGCATTTGGCCTCGGCGCGGGAATGGTCTCAGCTTCCTGGTTCATCGGCCGGCATCGCAACTCCAAGACCAAGCTGGCCGCGTATGAGTGCGGCATTGAGGCCGTAGGCGACGCGCGAGGCCGATTCAGCGTCCGCTTTTACATGGTCGCAGTCCTCTTCATCCTGTTCGATGTTGAAGCGGTTTTCATGATGCCGTGGGCGGTTATCTACCGCCAGCTTCCCCACATCACCGGAAGCAGACTCTTCGGCTTCTGGGAGATGCTCGTCTACCTCGGCTTTGTCGGCGTCGGCCTTTACTACATCGTGCGCAAGGGTATCCTTAACTGGAGCAATGACAGGGCGGATCTCTAATCATGAGCCAAACCACAAGTAATTCACTCATCGGTAAGGCAGCTGTGCTTTCCGGGCTTCCTGATCACATTGCGCTCAAAGCGATTCTCGAATGGAATGCCGACGCGCTCACCGACGCCACCTTTGACCGCAACGAGCTGACACTAACCATCGCCACCGACCAGATTCGTGCCGCAGCAGAAACCGTTCAGGCCGCCGGCTACAACTTCTTTGAAGACATGACAGCGGTCGACTGGTTCCCTTCCTCGCCCCGCTTCCAGTTGAGCTACCACATCCTCTCCCACTCCCTTAAAGAGCGCATTCGCCTCCGCGCGATGGTCGATGAAGCCAGCGCATCTGTGGAATCCATCACATCCGTCTGGCCCGCCGCCAACTACTATGAGCGTGAAGTCTTCGATTTGTTCGGCATTCGCTTTGAAGGCCATCCAAATTTGCGCAGGATCATGATGCCGGATGACTGGGTTGGGCATCCATTGCGTAAGGATTATCCGGTGGAGGGGTACCGCTGATGACGGAAACAAGTGGTACGCCCATCCTCGAAGCCCCTCTTGCGGAAGGCTCCAAAGATCAGCACATGGTGCTCAACATGGGCCCGCAGCACCCGTCCACGCACGGCGTGCTCCGCCTGGTGCTCGAGATCGACGGCGAAATTATCGTTCGCCTCTATCCCGAAATCGGCTACCTACACACCGGCATTGAGAAAACCTGCGAAGCCAAGTTTTATCAGCAGGTGGTTCCCCTCACCGATCGCGTCGACTACCTCGGCCCCATGGCCAACAATCTCTGTTACTGCCTGGCCGTCGAGAAGCTGCTTCAATTAGAAATTCCAGAGAAAGCCCAGTGGGTCCGTGTCCTGCTCACTGAACTCACCCGCCTCAATTCCCACCTCATCTGGCTCGGCACCCACGCCATGGACATCGGTGCGCTGACAGTCTTCCTATACACCTTCCGTGAGCGCGAAGAAATCCTCCGCATCTTCGAGATGGTCTCCGGCCAGCGGATGATGACCAGTTACTTCCGCATCGGCGGCCTGTCGATGGAGCCGCCGCTGGACATGTTCGCCCGCATTCAGGCCTTCATCTCCACATTCCCTGAAAAGATCGACGAGTACTCCAACCTGCTCACCGGCAATCCCATCTTCATGAACCGGCTCAAGGGCGTTGGCTATCTCTCAAAGGAAGACGCCATCGCTCTCGGCGTCACCGGCCCTGTCATGCGCGCTTCTGGCATCGATTTCGATCTTCGCCGCGACATGCCCTACTGCAGTTACGAAAAGTTTCAATTCAAAGTGCCGACATCAACCGCCGGCGATGTGTGGGCGCGATACCTGCTCCGCCTTGAAGAAATGCGCGAGAGCACCAGGATCATTCAGCAGGCGCTTGACGGCATGCCTGAGGGGCCGGTAAAAGCCGATGCGCCCAAGATCGTGTTACCCGATCGCGAAAAGATGAAGACCCAGATGGAGTCGCTGATCCATCACTTCAAAATTGTGACTGAAGGTTTTGCGGTGCCCGCCGGCGAAGTGTATCAGGGAATTGAATCGGGCCACGGCCAGATGGGGTACTACGTGGTTTCCGACGGCACAGCCAAGCCTTATCGAGTGCACATGCGCTATCCGTCGTTTGCCACGTTGCAGGCGCTTGAAACCATGTGCCAGGGCCGCATGCTCGCCGACGTTGTTGCTGTCATTGGTTCGATTGACATTGTGCTGGGGGAAATTGACCGTTGAGTTCGCTGGGCATCGACATGTCGGAGCAGCTCTATGTCGAACTTTGGGTATCGCTGGCTTCCTTGCTCCGCAGCTACACCGCGGCACACGGATTAAACGGCAATCGCCAGGCAACAGTCGAGCTTGGCGAAGAACGGATTCTGGTACGACACGGCGAGCAGTGGCTTGATTTGCATCGCGACGGCGCTCAAGTAAGTTGGAAGCGCGAAGATGGGCGCGGTGAAAGTTTGGAACTAACCGAGGCCGGAAATTTACGCGGCCCAGTGAATGAGGAAGCAATGGATTTGGCAGCGGAACGTTGGGCCCGGGACCTGATGCTGGAGTTGAAAGCATGAGCGCCAAAGAAACGAGTCCGGACACTTTGACTTTGTTCTCGCCCCAGTTGGCAGCACGCTTTGACGCGCTGGTGCTGAAGTACCCCGTCCGCCGCTCGGCCCTCGTCCCCATGCTGCTCTACGCGCAGGATGAGATTGGTTACCTCTCCGACGCTGTCATCGCGGAAGTGGCCCACCGCATCGGCATCACTGAACTTGACGTCCGCAACGTCGCCACTTACTACTCCATGCTCCGCTTCAAGCCGGCCGGCAAATTCAACGTCCAGGTCTGCACCAACATTAGCTGTATGCTGCGCGGCGGCTACGAACTTTACGAGCGCTTCCAGGAAGAACTCGGCATCGGTCACAAAGGCGTCACCGCCGACGGTGTTTTTTCCCTCGAAGAAGTCGAATGCATCGGCGCCTGTTGCTGGGCCCCCGCCATTCAAGTCAACTACGACTTCCTCGATGAGCTAAACCCCGACCACGTCCCTGGCATCCTCGCTGAATACCGTGCTAAGACGAAAGCAGAAGGGACGGCCAATCATGCCTAGGCTCGTCTCCCATCCCGATGAAGTGAAAGTCGTCTCCAGCCGCTTTGGCAAAGGCGCAGCCAACATCGATCGCTACATTGAACTCGGCGGTTACGAGTCGGCAAAGAAGTGTCTGGCGCAAGGCCCCGAGTGGATCATCAACGAGATGAAAGCCTCCAACCTCCGCGGCCGCGGCGGCGCGGGCTTCCCTACCGGGCTCAAATGGTCCTTCGTTCCCAAGCAGATTCCCAAGCCCAAATACGTCCTCGTCAACGGTGACGAAAGCGAGCCTGGAACCTGCAAGGATCACCTGATCTTCCTGCACGATCCCCATGCCGTGATTGAGGGAACCATCATCGCCGGCCTCGCCATCGGCTCCAAAGTCGGCTTCATCTACCTGCGCGGCGAGTACCGCTATCTCCTCGAAATCATGGAGAAAGCCGTCGCCGACGCCTATGCCAAAGGCTTTCTCGGGAAAAACATCTTCGGTTCCGATACTGAATTCCAAATCGTCACTCAAACCGGTGCCGGCGCATATGAAGTCGGCGAAGAATCCGCGCTCATGGAGTCGCTCGAAGGCAAACGCGGCATTCCCCGCATCAAGCCACCGTTCCCGGCCGTCGTCGGCCTCTACGGCGGCCCCACAGTCATCAACAATGCGGAGACCATCGCTACCGTACCTCATGTTTTTGAGATGGGCGCGGCGGCCTTTGCCGCGGTGGGTTCTGAGCGCAACGGCGGCACGCGTCTCTTCTCCATCAGCGGCCACGTCGAACGCCCCGGCGTCTACGAACTGCCCATGGGCTACAACCTCAAGAAGATGATCTACGAAGTAGCCGGCGGCATTCGCGGCGGCCGCAAGCTGAAAGCCGTTGTCCCCGGCGGATCGTCGACCCCAGTGCTGTTACCTGAAGAAATCGAAAACCTCGGCATGGACTTCGATCAGGTGGGAAAAGCCGGCTCAATGCTCGGCTCAGGCGGCGTAGTAGTGATCGACGACCAGACCTGCATCGTTGAATTCGCGCTGCGCACTATCAGCTTCTACGCGCACGAAAGTTGCGGCTGGTGCATTCCCTGCCGTGAGGGAACAGACTGGCTGAAAAAATCTCTAACCCGTTTTCATGCAGGATTCGGCGTAGCCAAGGACATCGACAACATTCAATACCTGGCCGAAAACATGATGGGCCGCACCTTCTGCCCATTGGGCGATGCAGCGGCCATGCCCACGCTGGGTTTCGTAAAGAAGTTTCGCAAAGAGTTTGAAGATCACCTGAACGGCAAGCCCTGCCCGTTCGCAAAGCATGTTGAACTGGCCGTGATTTAAGGGCGCTGGAGACGAATGGCAGACGTAACCTTCACAGTCGATGGAAAGAAGCTGACCGCCCCAGCGGGGACGCTGCTGATTGATGCCTGCCGCAAGGCCGGCATCGAAATCCCCGCCTTTTGTTATTACCCCGGCCTCAGCCTCCAGGCAGCCTGCCGAATGTGCGTCGTCCGCCAGGAAAAAGTGCCCAAGTTCCAAACCGCCTGCACTACCACGGTTGCCGAGGGCCAGGTCTTCATCACCGAATCCGCTGAAATCGCGCAGGCCCGCAAAGCCACCATCGAGTTGCTCCTCGGCAACCATCCGCTCGACTGCCCCGTCTGCGATGCCGGCGGCGAGTGTGAACTGCAGGACATGACCTTCAAGTACGGCGCCGGCGAAAGCCTCTACACCGAAGCCAAGCATCATCGCGATGAGCAGCAGTGGTCCCCCGCCGTCTACTACGATCGTCCCCGCTGCATCCTTTGTTACCGCTGCATCCGCATGTGCGGCGAGGGCATGGACGTGTGGGCGCTCGGCGTGCAAAATCGCGGCGCAAGCTCCGTCATCGCTCCCAACTCCGTTGCCGCCGACGGCCAGACCGGCCAGCTTGACTGCGAACAATGCGGCATGTGCATCGACGTTTGCCCCGTCGGCGCACTCACCAGCGGCAGCTATCGCTACAAAACGCGCCCCTGGGAGATGAACCACGTCTCCACCGTCTGCACCCATTGCGCCGACGGCTGCAAAGTCACCCTCGGCGTGCGCCAGTCCAACGACGGATCAGAAATCATTCGCGCCGACAATCGCGACAAGAGCGGTATCAACGGCGACTTCCTTTGCGCCAAGGGCCGTTTCGGCTTCGATTTTGTAGAGAGCCCCAACCGCCTTTCAAAACCGCTCGTGCGCGACGCTGCAGGCAAGCTCGAACCGGCAACATGGGAACACGCGCTCCGCACCGCAGCCGCTGGACTCAAGAAAGCTCTCGAAGCCAAAGGTGGCACGTCCATCGCCGTCATTGGCTCCAACCAGACCACCAACGAAGAGAACTATCTCCTCCAGAAATTCGCGCGCACGGTTCTTCAAACCAACAACATCGATCACGAGCGCACCACGGATTATGCGTCCTTCGCGCACGCCCTCGCCGGACACAAAGACAAAACAGCGAGCCTGCGCGACATCGCCGCGGCGCCTGCAATTCTCCTCATCGGCGGCAATCCTACTGAAGAGCATCCGCTCCTCGCCTGGGAACTCCGCACCAATGTTCGCCTTAACCGCGCCCGTCTTTACGTCGCGAATACGAAACAAATCAAGCTCGAGCGCCAGGCCAAATCGACACTCCATCTCGACTCATACGACAACCTCGCAGCGCTCCTAGAGTCCGCCGACTCAGATTTCACCAAGGCCATCGCAGCGGAAGAATCGCTGGTCATAATCTTCGGCCAGGAATATCGCGGCGTCGCCATCGAATCTCTGACCGCATGGGGCCTGAAGCGCCCAAACGTCCGCTTCGCCTATCTAGGCGACCACGCAAACTCCCGCGGCGCAGCCGACATGGGCCTTTTCCCTGACCTGCTCCCCGGCTACATCCCGATCGCCACTCCCGGTGCATTCGCGGAGTACCCAAACCTGCCCCCAGCACCCGGCAAAAGCCTACCCAAAATCATCGAGACAGCCGGAAAAGGCGAACTAGGCGCGTTGCTCGTCGTCGGCTCGAATCCCGTGCAAGGCCTCAACATCAATCCCGCGTCCCTGAAAAACACCTTCGTCGTCGTGCAAGACATCTTCCTCACCGAAACTGCCGCCCTCGCCGACGTAGTCTTCCCGTCAGCCAGCCTTTACGAAAAATCCGGAACCGTCACCAACACCTTCGGCGATGTACAACTCGTCAAGAAGGCCGCCGACCGCGCCGGCGTCAAGTCCGACTTCGAGATTCTCGTTCGCCTCGCCGGCGGCATGGGCGTCGATGTCAAGACGCTGGTCCCCTTCGGCAAAGGCAGTGTCACTGCCGACCTTGGCCAGTCGCGCGGCGCTCAGTCGGGTGAAGCAGACCGTCACTCTGTCTGGCTCGCCGCCAATAATCTTGAACCAAAGCTCAGCCCCTTCGACCCGCTCGCCGTGCTCGACGAAATCGAGCGCCTTGTCCCTGGCTACACCCTCGACCGGCTCAATCTTTTCGGCGGCAACGATGTGCGCACCGAGCCGGGTTTCGTTCCAGTCTCTGCGTTGTCCTCGAACGGAACCGACAACATAGCTCCCGCGCACGACACACTCTTCACCTCCGCAACGCTGGGCCGTTACAGCCCCGCTCTCAACCAGCTCGAACAACACCAGGCGCACGAACTCGCAGAGTCCGCTGCCGATTAGAAGTGATGCAAGTGAGATTTACTCAGATGAGCGATGGTAACTGCGGGCTTTTCAATTCCGCTCTGCTTCGCTCAGGAGATGGCAAGTGACGATTCTCGCGTTTTTCCTTTGGAGCCTGCTCAAAGTGGCCGTGGTCACGGTGGTAATGCTGATGGGCGTTGCCTACACCGTGCTGCTTGAGCGCAAGCTCGTCGGCCGCATTCAAAACCGCTGGGGACCCAGCCGCGTCGGCCCGTTCGGCATTCTGCAGCCGCTCGTCGACGGCGCCAAGCTCTTTATTAAAGAAGACCTGATCCCCACCGCTGTCTACCGGCCCCTTTATCTGATTGCGCCCGTCATCGCTCTCGGCTGTGCACTCATCTCCATCGGCGTCGTCCCTTTTGGCGAGCCCAACGTCGGCCCCGCTGGCATGCACTTCTTTGAAATCGCCGACGTCAACATCGGTCTGCTGGTAATCCTGGGCATCACCTCCATCGGCGTCTACGGCATCGCCCTTGCCGGCTGGTCGTCGAATAACAAATACTCGCTGCTCGGCTCGCTCCGTTCCTCAGCCCAGCTCATCAGCTATGAATTGGCCCTCGGCCTCTCGCTGGTTGGCGTCGTCATGCGAGCCGGATCCCTGAACCTGCGCGTGATTGTCGAAAGCCAGGCGCGCCTCGGCATCGCTTCGTGGAACATCTTCGGCGGGTGCCAATTTTTCGCTTTCTTTATCTACCTGATGGCCGCCTATGCCGAGACCAATCGCTCTCCCTTCGACCTGCCTGAAGCGGAAAGCGAACTCACCGCCGGCTATCACACCGAATACAGCTCAATGAAGTTCGCCATGTTCTTCATGGCCGAATACGCCAACATGATCACCGTGGGCTGCGTGGCCACGCTGCTGTTTCTCGGCGGTTGGACCAGCCCACTGGGCAACCTGATGCCTGCGCCGCAAAACATCTTTGCCCATGCGGTATTTCCCATCTTCTGGTTTGTCCTAAAGGTCTTCAGTTTTCTTTTTCTCTTTGTCTGGGTGCGTGGCACATTGCCCCGCTTCCGCTACGACCAATTGATGAACTTCGGATGGCGCGTGCTCATGCCGCTCGCCATTCTCAACATTCTAGGAACAAGCCTCTGGCTTGCGTATCGATGAGTGCGCTGCAACACAGAAATTTCAATGCGCTCATTTACAATCGTGAAGGATTTTCTGGAGCCTGAGCTGTTCGCTCCAGAGCCCCTCCCCGCAACCGGCCGGTCGATCTTCGCCGGCTCTAGCTGGCACGTTAGGGAACAATGCACCTGATCCTGTTTGTCGTATTTGCCGGATTCTGCCTGGCCGGGGCCATTAATCTCCTGCTCCAGAGCCATCCCATCAACAGTGCCCTCTCACTGATTGTGGTGATGACTTCGCTGGCAGTGCTTTACCTGCTGCTCGGCGCGGAGTTTCTGGCCGCCGCGCAGGTGATCGTCTACGCCGGCGCAATCATGGTGCTGTTCACTTTTGTAGTCATGCTGCTCAACGCCGGGCGCGAAGAGCGCACCATGGGCAGCCGCACCTGGCGGGCCGTTGGGTTTCCCGCAACCGTCGCCATTCTCGCAACCATCTCCACCGTGATTTTGAAAGCCCAGAATCTGGGCGTCGTAAATCTTGGCGACGGCCTCATCACAAAAAGCGGCGACTCCAACATCGTGGCCCTCAGCAAAGTTCTATTCACGGAGTTGCTGCTTCCCTTTGAAGTCACTTCAGTCCTCATCCTCATCGCCATCCTCGGCGCAGTCGCGCTGGCCCGTCATGGCGATGGACAACCGGCCAGCGGCTCGGCAGAAAGGACGGCCTCCAAGTGAGTTCCCTGCTGACAAATCAAGTCCCCCTGTCCTGGTATCTGCTTCTGAGCGCGATCCTGTTTTCGCTCGGCGTTTTAGGCTTCCTCATCAAGCGCAATCTCATCACCGTCTTCATGTCCATTGAGCTCATGCTCAACGGCGTCAATCTTTCTTTTGTCACCTTCGCCCACCAATGGCATGCGGTGAAGGGTCAGATCTTTGTCTTTTTCGTGATGATGGTGGCCGCGGCTGAAGCAGCCGTCGGCCTGGCTATCATCATTGCCGTCTTCCGCGCCCGTGCAACCCTGGCCGTCGACCGTATCGACTTGATGAAACTATGAACGGATCACTCCATCTCTGGCTGATTCCGCTGTTGCCCTTCGCGGGATTCCTGATCAACGGACTGCTTGGCAGACGACTGCCAAAAGCAATCGTGACGACGGTCGCCTTATTGGCTCCGTTGGCAGCGTTCGGCGTTGTTCTGTCATATGCGCTAGGCGATTCTCGCTATATTTGGCCCTGTGAAACATGCAGAATCTACGCGGTGTATCCGTGGAATATACTGCCCTACTCTGAAAGCCTGGGCCAATGGCTCAACATCGGCCCTCTCCACGTCAACTTCACCTTCGTCCTCGACCAACTCTCCCTCGTAATGCTCCTCGTCATCACCGGCGTCGGCTTCCTCATCCACATCTACTCCGTCGGATACATGAAGGACGACAAAGGCTACGCCCGCTATTTTTCCTACCTGAATCTCTTCCTCTTCTTCATGACCACGCTGGTCCTCGCAGGCAATGCACTGCTGATGTTTGTCGGATGGGAAGGCGTGGGACTCGCATCCTACCTGCTCATCGGTTTCTGGTTCCAGAAGAAGACCGCAGCCGACGCCGGCAAAAAAGCCTTCATCGTCAATCGCATCGGCGACTTCGGCTTCCTCATCGGCATGTTCCTACTGCTCGCCAACTTCGGCACGCTCACCTTCAGCGAAATCGCCGCCAAACTTGCGGCCAATCCCACATGGACAGGCGGCATTCTCACCGCGACCGCCCTCTGCCTGCTCCTCGGTGCAACCGGCAAGTCCGCGCAGCTTCCTCTCTACATCTGGCTGCCCGACGCCATGGAAGGCCCCACCCCCGTCTCCGCGCTCATCCACGCCGCCACCATGGTCACGGCAGGCGTCTACATGATCGCCCGCACGCATGTTCTGTTCGATCACTCACCGTTCGCGCTCTCAGTGGTAGCCATCATCGGCGCGGCGACAGCGTTCTTCGCAGCCACCATTGGCCTGGTGCAAAACGACATCAAGCGCGTGCTCGCCTACTCCACCATCTCGCAGCTTGGCTACATGTTCCTCGGCTGCGGCGTCGCCGCGTATTCAGCGGCCATCTTCCACCTCATGACCCACGCCTTCTTCAAGGCGCTGCTCTTCCTCGCGGCCGGCTCAGTGATTCACGGCATGGGCGGCGAGCAGGATTTGCGCAAGATGGGCGGCCTGCGCAAAAAACTCCCCATCACTTTCTGGACCATGACCGCAGCCACCGTCGCCATCGCCGGCATCTGGCCCTTCGCCGGCTTCTTCTCAAAGGATGCGATCCTCTACTCTGCCTTCCAGCAGGGCGGCCTGGGCAAGGCGCTTTATTTCGTTGGCCTGATCACCGCCGCTCTTACAGCCTTCTACATGGCCCGCCTCTGGTATCTCGCTTTCTGGGGCGAATCACGCAGCCCTGAAATCCATCCCCATGAAAGCCCCTGGTCCATGCTCGGCCCGCTCGTCATTCTTGCCGCACTCTCCATCTGCGGCGGCTGGATCGGCATTGAACGCTTCGCAGCTTTCCTCTCTCCATCGGTCGGCGCAAGAGCCGCAGACACCGGCGGCGCTCAGCTTGAACTGATTCTGAGCATCGTTGCCGTCGCCGTCGCGCTCATCGGCTGGTACATTGCCTACGTCTTCTATCTGCGCAAGCCGCAGCAGCCGGCGGAACTCGCCGCCGCTCTGCCCACCGGCTACAAAGTTCTCGCCAACAAGTACTACGTCGACGAGTTTTACGGCGCAACCGTCGTCAAGCCGCTGATCGTCATCTCCACCTACATTCTTGGCTGGGTTGTCGACAAAGCCATCCTCGGCGGCGCTGCCTGGCTCATCGGCGGCATCGCCACCTTCTCTGGAACCTTGCTGCAACGATGGCAGTCCGGCAATCTGCGCTCCTACGCCGCGTGGCTGGCTGCGGGCGCTGCCGCTCTGCTGCTCTTCGTCGTTGTTCAATGGCCGGCAGTGCTGGCAAATCTTGGAATTCATTTCGGAATGGTGGGACGATGAGCATCGACGCGATCAACAACTCGATTCTCACGCTACTTCTCCTCGTCCCGCTCGCCGGCGCGCTGCTCGTGGCTCTTGTCCCCGACCGTGCCAAGCTGCCCAACTGGATCGCCCTCTTCACCACCCTGGTCAGCTTCGGACTCGCCCTACATCTGCCCTTTCACTACAACCTCGCCCAAGGCGGATTTCAGTTCGCCATCAATAACCCCTGGATCGAAAGCCCCGCCATTTTCTATCACGTTGCGGTCGACGGCCTGAGCCTCTGGCTGGTCGTCCTCACCGGCCTGCTTGGCCCCATCGGCGTAATCGCCAGTTGGAACGCCATCAAAGAGCGCCGCAAAATCTTCTTCGCGCTCTTCCTCGTCCAGCAGACCGCTATGGTCGGCGTCTTCGTCTCGCTCGACATGATGCTTTACTACGCCTTCTGGGAACTGTCTCTCGTGCCCATGGCCATTCTGATCGCCATGTACGGCCGCAAAGACGGCCCCAAAGCCGCGATGAAGTTCTTCCTCTTCACCTTCATTCCCTCGGCGCCGCTCCTGGTCGCCATCCTCTGGCTCTATGCCAGGACCAATACCTTCGACTTCAACCAGCTTCAAGTCCTCATCGCGAACGGCCACTTCCCCGCCGGACCGCTCTGCTGGGCAGCCTTCGCGTTTCTCTTCGCCTTTGCCGTCAAGGTGCCGCTCTTCCCGCTCCACGGCTGGCTCGCCGACAGCTACAGCGAAGCCCCCGTCGCGCTCGCCATGGTCATCGCCGGAAAACTCGGCCTTTACTCCATGCTGCGCTTCCACATCGGCCTTTTCCCTGCCCATGCCAAAGAGTTCGCGTCCTATCTCATCGCCCTCGCCGTTATCGGCATTCTCTACGGCGCATGTCTGGCCCTTGTGCAGCGCGACTTCTGGCGCCTGATAGCCTTTGCATCGCTGAGCCACCTGAGCCTTATCGCTCTTGGCATCTACGGCTTCACGCTCATCGGCACAACCGGCGCTGTCTATCAGATTCTCAACCACGGCGTCATCGATGGCGCGCTCTTCATGCTGCTCGGCATTCTCTACGACCGCTACGGAACCAGCGACATCGGCGCATACGGCGGCCTGGCAAGCAAACTGCCGCGCACCGCGACAATATTCGTGATTACCTCCCTCGCCATGATCGGCCTGCCTCTCTTGAATAACTTCATCGGCGAATTCCTTGTCCTCTCCAACACATTCATGGGCGTCAGCCGCGGATGGGCCATCGCCGCCGCCCTGGGCGTCATCCTCGGTGCGGCCTACATGCTCAGCCTCGTTCAGCGCATCTTCTACGGAACCGAGAGCGCCCTCATCACTTCCAAACCGCTCGACGATCTACATTTTCGCGAACAAGTTGTCCTCTGGCCTCTAGTTGTTGTCATGCTGGTTATGGGCGTTGCCCCTTCGCTCTGGTTGCCCACCATCGAGCAAGGCGTAAAGCCTCATCCACAGCTAAGCATCCAACACGATCCTGGCCCGACCACGCCAACTTACGTCTCTCAGGGAGGCCCGCGGTGAATCCCGTTCCCGATATCTTCCGCATCCTTCCCGAGGTCATCCTGACCCTGACCGGCGTAGCCGTCATGCTCATTGACGCCTCGCTGCCGCCTGCGCTTCCGCGCCGTTCCCTTGGTGCAATCGCCGCCATTGGAACCATGATCGCCCTATGGACCAGCATCTGGGAGCTTTCCCTGCCTCAAGGCACAGGCTTCTTCGGAACAGTCGAAACCAGCGCCTTCACCATCTTCTTCCATGTGCTGATCTGCGGTATCGTGTTGGTCGCCCTCCTGCTCTCCTTCGACACGCTGCCCCATGACAGCCATCACCAGGGCGAATACTACGCACTGGTGGTCTTCGGTGCGGTCGGCATGTGTCTGCTCACCGGCGCGGTTGAACTGCTCGTGGTCTTCATCGCTCTCGAAATCTCTTCAATCTCCACCTACATTCTTGCCGGTTACCGCAAGTCCACCGCCCGTGGCCCTGAAGCAGCCATCAAATACTTCCTCCTCGGCTCCTTTGCCACCGCGTTCCTCCTCTATGGCGTTGCGTTGATTTTTGGCGCCACCGGCACTACGCAGATCTACGAGATCGCCCGCCTCGTTCCAACCGCGCAAAATCATTCGTTCATTCTCGCCGGTGCGGCGCTGATGCTGGTCGGCATCCTGTTCAAGGTCTCCGCCGCGCCTTTCCACGTCTGGACCCCCGATGTCTACGAAGGCGCTCCATCGCCGGTTGTGGCGCTGCTCTCCACCGCTCCCAAAGCCGCAGCCTTCGCCCTGCTGCTGCGCGTCATCTATGAGATGTTTCCGTCGCTCCACAACATCTGGGCGCCGCTGCTTTGGATCATCGCAGTCCTCTCCATGACCGTGGGCAATCTCGCCGCGCTCCGCCAGGAAAACGTGAAGCGCATGCTCGCCTACTCTTCCATCGCGCATGCCGGCTATCTGCTCGCCGCCTTCGCAGGCGCCACAACTCCCGACGGAGTCTCCACCACCGCAATCGCCGCTGCAAGCTTCTACATTGCAGCCTACGCCGCAATGAACGTCGGCATCTTCGCTGTCATTACGCTGGTCAGCGGCTACAACGAGGATCTGCCCTTCATCCAGGATTTCCGCGGGCTCATTTATCGTTCGCCGTTACTTGGAAGCCTGCTGATCTTCTTCCTGGTTTCGCTCATCGGCATTCCATTCACCGGCGGATTCTTCGGCAAGTTCTATTCCTTCACCGCAGCCGTCGGTGGCGGGGCGGTTTGGCTTGCCATTATCGGCCTGCTCAACTCCGGACTGGCCGCCGCATACTATTTACGCCTCGCCCTGGTTACCGCGCAAAAGCCTCACAACGACGATCAACAACCGGCAGTAGTCCGGCCCTACGTCGGCCTTGCGGTTGGAGCAGCGCTGATGTTAGTCGCGGCCGCGACACTGATTCTCGGTATCGCCCCCGGCGAAGTCCTCCACGCCGCAGACAACGGAGCGCACACCTTGCAGGCGCCGCCTCAGCCTGCCGCCTCCGCGGTCACCGCGGTTCCACAGCAAGAACCGTGACAGATTCGATGGACTTGTTCTTTGGCGAAACTTCAAGCAGGCTCTTGTAGTAATTGTTCGCAAGCGCCAAAACGCGCCGATCCTGAAAATGTTCAACGATCCAAACCCTGGCCGCTTTGCCCATCCTGCGCCGCTTCTCCGGATCGCAAAGCAGTGTCAGCACTGCCTCTGAAATCGCCTCCGGGTATCCCGGCGGAATCAGCAACCCGGTAACCTCCGGCACCACCGAGTCACGCGATCCCGTGCACAGCGTAGTCACCACCGGAATTCCCGTAGCCGCTGCCTCCAGCACCACGTTGGGAAACCCCTCCCGATAAGTTGGCAGCACCATCACATCCATCGCCCGGTAATAGGACGACGTATCCCGCACAAATCCGGTCAGATAAATGCGCGGATCGTTTTCAATCCGCGATCGCAAATCCTTGCACAGAGCATCTTCGGCCTTGTCGAACCACCCAACCAGCAGCAGTCGCGCATCGGGCTTGAAGAGCAAAATCCGATCAAATGCTTCCAGCAGATCCGGCACACCTTTGTCACGCGTCAGTCTGCCTACAAACCCAATGACGGGAATTTCCGCGGAGATATGCATTTGCTCCCGCACGTCGCTCGCTCCCGGCGAGAATCGTTCCACATCAACGCCATTGGTGCTGCCATCGCCGAGAAGATGGAGTTTCGACCGCGGCGCGATTCCAAGCGCCAACGCCTCCGCACGCAGGCTGGGACTGTTGCACAGCACTACGTGCGAACAGGCCGCAGTCAACCGCTCCGCCATTAAAAGAACTCGGCGCTTGAATCCGGTGCAGGTTTCCAGCTTGAGCCCGCGCAGCATATAGACACGCCGAGGCACACCACATAGCATCGCCGCTATCGTGCCCAGCAGACCAGCCTTCGGCGTACTGAACTCGGTGATATCCGGCCGGAGCTTTCGCAGCAGACGCCAAAGACGCACCAGCGAAACAATATCCTTGAAAGGCGCAATCTCGCGCTCAATCGAAAGCGCAATCCGCTCGACGCCTTCGCGCTGAGCCGTCGTATCCAGCAATTCGCCGGGGCTTGAGACCAACGTCACTCGAAAGCCCGCCTCGCGCAATCCGCGCAGACGCCCGGTGAGAGTCAGACATGTCTGACTGTGCGTGATCCCTATGACAATATGGGGCTGCAGCAGCGTTGACCGGCGGCTGATCTCAGAATGAAATCCAAGAACTTCGGAAATAGACATAGACTCGATTGCACTCCCTGCAATTTACGAGCACGCTCGTTCCATTCGCTCGTAATTTTTCCCCAACGCAGGGGTCCAGATCGATCAGGCTTTCACCCGGGAATTTAGTCAAGAAGACACAACTACGCGCTGCCCCGTGGAGAAAACGTCCGCGGGAGTTGATTTGAAGTCCTTGTACGGGTATTCATGAGCAAAATTGAACTGTATCACTTCGAGACAGTTTGCATGCGTGATGGAGACAACACGAAAGTATCGAGTCACTGGCCTATACTCATTTTCCTGTGGAAAAGCTCATGATGCGTCGGCTCAAGGTTCTCCTCTTGATTCCACATCTCGGTGGTGGCGGGGCAGAGCGCGTCACCGCCCACCTTGCGCGCAACCTCTCGACCAGTAAGTTTGAACTTCACCTCGGTCTCATCACACAGACGGATGCCGCTCCGGAATCTTTCTCGCCGTGGGTCAACATACACGCTCTCGGTCGATCCAGAGTGCGTGCCGGTGCAATTCCGCTCCTTCGGATGATTCATCTGCTTCAACCAGATGTGATTCTGTCTGGAATGGCCCATCTGAACTTTCTGGTGTTAATGCTACGCCCATTTTTTTCGCGACGTTCACGTGTCGTGGTGCGCCAGAATACGTCCATCGCTGCTGCTCCAGCCTTTGGCAAATTTCCCATGATCACGCGCACCCTCTATCGCCTCTTCTACCCCAGGGCAGACCGGGTTATCTGCCAAACGCCGGCCATGGCTGCGGAACTTGCCGCACAACTCGGCATCCCCGGCACGCGCCTCGCCGTTTTACCCAATCCAGTGGAAGTTGGAATGCTCCGTGCCTCAATGGAAGATGCCCCGACTCAGTGGTCAGGCGAAGGCCCGCATCTGCTCGCCGTCGGCAGGCTTGTGCGGGACAAAGGCTTTGACCTGTTGCTCAATGCGCTTGTCGCGGTCCGCCAAAAGCATCCGCAGGCCGATCTGGTGATCGCCGGCACGGGCCCAGAACAAGCGGCTCTGCAAGCTGACTGCTGCAGGTTGGGGTTGACAGCCGCCGTGCGTTTTGTGGGTTACGTAGACCACCCTCACGCCTACTTTCCTGGCACCTCGGCATTTGTGCTCTCGTCTCGGCATGAGGGCTTACCCAACGCAATGCTCGAAGCCGCTGCCGGTGGCCTTCCCATCGTGGCGCTGCCGGCCTATGCCGGCCTTACAGAGCTGCTGCAAAACCAGCCCGGTGTTTGGCTCGCGCACGAAGTCTCGTCCGACGCACTTGCTTCCAGCCTTCTAATGGCACTTGATGCGTTGCGTCCCCATGAGCGATTCCAACACGCTTTCATCGAGCAATTCCGAATGGATCGCGCGATCCACGCCTATGAAGAGTTGATTGCGTCCGTTCATCAAGAGTTTTCTCGATGAACCATGTCGCTCTCATCATCCCGGGTCTCGACCGCATTGGCGGCGCAGAACGCCAGGTGATTCTGCTGGCGCATGGCCTCCACGCACACGGATGGCGAGTCAGCTTGATCGCGCTTTCGGGTACGGGAGGCGATGCAGCAGCTGAACTCACCGACTCGGATATCGCCTTCCTGAGTCTCAATATGCGCAAGGGTCTCGCCGATCCGCGCGGATGGGTGCGCCTCCATCACTGGCTCAGACAGGAAGCGCCGCATGTAGTTCACGCGCATCTGCCCCACGCAGCATGGATGGCACGCTGGTCGCGACTGGCGGCGCCTGTGCGCGTATTAATAGACACTCTGCACAGCTCTTCCACTGGCACTGCCGGTCGACGGCTTGGCTATCGCATCAGCAACTGGCTGCCCGATCAAGTCACCGCCGTCAGTCACGCTGTGGCGGACGCGCATCGGCTGGTGAGGATGGCCGGCAGCATCGAAGTATTTCCCAACGGCGTCGATGCTGCAGCCTGGCGGCCCAATCCGACAATCCGGACTGCGCTTCGCCGCGAGCTTGCGCTTGAACACGAATTCCTCTGGTTCGCCGCCGGACGCCTCGAACCGGTAAAGGACTATCCCACTCTCCTTCGAGCAATGACCGCACTCCCGAATTCAGCGCACCTCCTCATCGCAGGCAGCGGACCGCTCGAAGCTCAACTCCGTCAACTGTCGAGAGAGTTAGGCATCGAGTCACGCGTGCGTTTTCTTGGCTTTGATCCCAATATCCTGCGCTGGATGCAGGCCGCGGATGGATTCGTTCTCTCCTCGTGCTGGGAAGGGCTGCCGATGGCCCTTCTTGAGGCCGCGGCATGTGCCTTGCCTGCTGTGGCAACCGATGTTCCCGGCACACGCGAAGTCATTATCGATGGCGACACCGGCCTGCTTTCCGTACAAGGCAGCGCAGCGTCCCTGGCGGAAGCAATGACCAGGATGATGCATGCCTCAGCTGTGGACCGGGATGCCATGGGCGCTCGTGCACGACAGCATGTGATAGATCAATTCAGCCTGGAATGCGCTTTGAACCGCTGGGAGGCGCTCTACACCGACCTGCTCCAGCGGAATCGAAGACCGGCGCGCTATGCCCGAAAGCAAATCTGAGAACGCCTAATCTGCGATGATCTTTTTCATCCGTCCACGCCACCGTTTTCTAAACCGCGAAGACTGCACCCGCCCCAGCATCGCCGCGCCCGATAACCGCTCCATCAAATTCAGCCGAATCGGGTTCCACTCGCTCTCCACACGCTCCACCGAAGTGAATTGCGCTGCATGAAGCTCAAGGAAATCGCGCACCTCTTCCACCAAAGCACTTCCCGCTGCATTGCTGTGAATGCAAATAGTCCATAGCCCATCTGATTTCTCTCGCGGTGCCCAGAGCTGTTGCGGAATCCAGGTTATTCCGTATCGTTTGTAAGGAACACGCGCGAATCCGTCCGAGACCAGGTCAATTCCCTCTTCGCGCAGTGCCAGGAGCGTGGCGCGGTCAAAGCCATGGCGCGGCGCGACAAACACCCGCGGATTCAACCCGTGGCCACGCAAAATCTCAAGACCCGCGTGGATCCACGCGCGCTGCGTCTCTTCCGGCAGCCCGGCGAACTCCGAATGCCGATGCAGCGGCACCAGGCTTTCTCCGCAGCTGCTGCAAACATGCCGGTAACCATGCAGCGCAATCGTTGCGCCGGCGGCTTCCATCGCGCGCATTTGCTCCCAGAATGCGGGGTCAGGCCGCGAAACATTCAACTCCTGATCCAGGTTGTCGGGAACTACCGCAAGAATCGGCTTGATACCGAACTGCTCAATCAGCGGCACAAAGCGCTCCCACCGCCGCTGCAAGTGAGTCGGACAGAGATCGTCGAAGCGAAGCAGATACTGAGCTGGCATCATAGCTTTTCCGCTCGCGGCAGAATCTTATACGTCCAATACCATAGAAAGAAGAATGTACTCACGGTCCAGAGAGAAGTGGCCAGAGCAATACCTGCCACGCCATACCAGCGCATCAAAATCAGGTTCAAAACGACGTCCAGAACCAGGTTCAACATGCCGCAATAGAGAATGAGTTCAGTTCGCCGCATTGCAATTAGGAAGCGGTAGAAGACCCGGCTGCAAACAAAGAAAGGAATTTGTATTGCATACAGTGCAAGCACAGGCGCAACCACGGCCGCATCGTGCGAACCAAACGCACCGCGCTGAAACGCAATGTGGATCAGGAAGTGCGAGCCGGCGATGAGCACCACCGCGACGGGTGCTGACACCAGCGCAGTCAGACCCAGCCATGTCCGCAATGACCGCCGGCAGACGGCCCACTCACGCTTGGCAACCATATCGGAAAAGTAGGGCGTCAAAGCCGTTGAAACCGCCCCTGCAAGCAGCGTTAGCACCACACTCACGAAGCGGTTTGCGTACACCAGCGCGGAAACGCTGCCCGCTGGAAGCATCGCGGCCATCGCCTGATCCACCAGCAATCCGCTCGATGCCACTACGCCGCTCAGCAGCACTGGGCCGTACTGGAATGCCACTTCGCGCGTTGCCTCCGTCATCCCGTACCAGCGCACGTCAAAGCGATACCCGTGGGCATTCATCATTCGAGCCACAATTGCAGCATGAATGAGCGCGCCCGCCAGCGTCGAGTAGACCATGGCCCAGATGCCCAGGCGGCCGTTCAGTGCCAGCACGCCCACAATGATGGCTACGGAAATCGTTGCCGGAGCCAGCGCAGGCCACGCGAATCTCTCGAATGCGTTTAAAACGGCGGTGCAGTTGGTGGCGATTCCGGTCAGCAGCACCAGCGGCAGCAAACCATAGAAGAGCCGCACCGAGAGATCCAGTTTGGCTGGCGCAAAATGCGAAGCAATAACCGGGAAGAATTCTCGCGCCGTCAGCGCCATGCCGGCCGATCCCGCAACCAGCAGGATGCACATCCACAGCGTAGCGTTCGATAGCAACCGCTGGGCGCTCTCGTGGCCTTCCCGTTCCCTCACCCGGATCAGCGTAGGCACGAGCGCCTGGTTCATCGACTCCGAAATCAGGTTAATCAGCAGACCGGGAATAAGCGCTGCAGTCAGAAATGCATCCATGGCGTCCGATCGGCCATAGATCCCGGCAACAGAGATCTCCTTCAACGTTGCGATCAGCTTGACCAGGATTCCGGCCCCTGTAATCGATATGGCGGCCCGGAAGATGCGTCGATTGACGCTGGCGCCGTTGAACCACGGTCCGATTTTGGCGATGCTTGACATGGATCGGGACAGCCGCCAATCTAGAGCGCAGGATGTGTGGTCAGCGCAGGCCCTGCCAGCGGGGCCACAGGAGAATGAACGCGAGTCGCAAAACACGCAGCCAATCGTTGTGGTTCATTCCTGGCGAGCCGCCCTGCGAGTGCAATCACTCCCAAAAGCAGCCAGGTCGTTCGATTCTGCTCAACTGATGCCACAAGCGATGTGAGCGCCCAAACCGATAGTGCCGCCGCCAGCGCCAGCAGCAGCGGCCCCCGGGTTTGCATCAAACTCCACACCGTCGCAGCCAAAATGCAAACAGCAATGAACAATGCACACAATCCTCCACCCACAAGAATCGAAAGCACGGTGTTGTGGGCCGTATCCTGCGGATCCAATCCCACGGCGCCGATGAATGAGCCTGCTCCCGTGCCCAGCCACGGAGCTTGCACAAACGCATGCCAACCCGAATTCCAAATGTTCAATCGCTGGTTCAGATCTCCGCCCGACAGCTGTGAGGGAATGGTCGCCAGCCGTTCAAACGTCTCATGAGGCACGCCAAACCAGAAACCGAGAGCAATCGCCGGCAATGCAAACGCCGTTACAATCATTGCCCGCGAAGGTCTGCGCAACAGGAGCAGTGCACTCCCCGCCAGCGCTACCAGCGCCGCCAGGAAGCCACCCCGGGAAGCCGTCAACAGCACAGCAACCAGGCCAAGTGGCAGGTAGCCAAGCGCCATCAAACGGCCCGGCCAGCGCGGTTCGCAACTCAAAAGCATTGCCGCAAATGGAAACGCCAGGTCAAGAAATCGTGCAACGTCGTTCGGATCCTGCCCAACCGCAACAAAGCGAGTCTGGGCCGCCACCAGCGCTTCCGCCGATACAAGGTTCCACACTGTCAGCGCGGCCAGCACCCACGATCCGGCAACCCAGGCGCGCAGCAATGCACGCAAGTCACCCGGACTTTCAGCGAACTCCCATATCAGCCAAACAATCATGATTTCCTGAAAATAACCGCGCAGCCTCTCCAGCGTTACCTGCTGGTCGATGGTCCAGAAATACGAGCAGCAGAACCAGAGGAAGAAGACAAGCACCACCCAATGCAGAAGCCCCGGAGTGCGCAGACGTCCGGAGTGCAAAGTGGCCGGAATTGCTACCAAAAGCAGCAGCAATCCCAGGATGCGGGCAATGTTGCCGAATGGTTCGCCCAGGTCCAGCGAATACTCCCATGGAATTGCGAAGGCGAACAGCAGTAACAGCCACCACGCTATCTTTCGCATCCCTAAAACCTCTGCGAGTAAACCAGCCCGGCGTAGATGGTCACGCCGATAGCCGATTGGATGGCTGACTCCATCGTCTTGTTCATCAGGTTCTTGGCCATCGAGTCGGGCACAAACAAAATGTCATGATCATGAATCGGCTGGTCGGGGTCCTGGCCGTGCAGCATGCGCCGCAGGTTCAAAGTGGTGAGCGTGCGTCCGCCTTTCTGTTCGCGGATCAGCAGCGCCTTTCCGGCTGCGGCGTTTTGCGTCGGACCCCAGGCCAGTGAGAGCGCCTGCACCACCGTCAATCCCTGTGCCGGGTCGACTGGAAATCCACCCGGTCGAATCACATCGCCAACCACGTACACTAGCCCTGCGCGGCTCACTTGCACGGTGTCTCCCGGCAAAAGCTCCGGATTGTGGTCTGCGCTCGTATCGGTACCACTGGGATCCAGCACCACCGGATGTGGCGTATTCGGTTCGCTGCGATGGAAAACATTCACCAGCGTTCCAGCAGCCGGCGCCACTCCCGAGGCGGCGGAGATTAGATCCAGCAGTCGATGGTGCAATGTGTAGGGATAAACACCCGGCCGCGTTACTTCCCCCAGTACGCTCACATCCTGCCCGGCATATGCCGTTACCAACACCGACACCTGCGGATGAAGCAGCATTCCCTTGGCCACCAGTGCCGCTTCCACGGCATGCGCGGCAACTCGTTCATCCATGCCGCCCACACTCACCTCATCAATCATGGGAAGCGTGACGGTACCCGCCGCGGAAACACGCACCGCAGAATGAAACTCCGGCGTGCGAAACTCGCTCACATCCAAAAAATCCCCAGGCCCGATGGGAGCCGGCATAGGCTGTGGCGCCTGAGAAGTGCCCAGCGGCAACCCGGCCTGATTCGGTTCATTCCACACCGTAGGAGCAGTCTTGGGATTGGGCAGCGTGCGAATCTCCTGCGTCTCCTGAATCTTGACTACGCCCGATGGCAGTCCTGAGGTGTTGGGCGAAGGCGCCTGTCCTAGAGCTGCCGCGCCTGCCAGCACCACCATCAGCAGCGCCACAACCGCGCTCATTCCTGACCTGCCAAACGATTCCATCAAGAGCGCCCCTCCCAGTGCCAGCCATAAGCTGACAAAAAACGTAATTGCCATATAGAGCGCCGGGTTGGGCGACACAGGCTTGACCGGCTGACGCGCAAAGTCCACCACCGTGATGCTGGAGCCATGAACGCCCGCCGCCATTCCCGCCTCTTCCACCTTCTCCAACACCCGCATATACACCTGGTGACTCGCATCGGCCTCGCGCCGCATCACCTCAAACTCGGCCGAAGCCTCATTCAGCTTCATACCCTCCGCGGTGTGTTCTTCCAGGCTTTTCCTCACCAGCTGTTCGCGATCCACCGCCGTGTGCCACGCCGTCTTGAATCGCTCCACAAGCTTGCCGTCCTCAGCCTGTTTCTGCTTGTCCAGGTTCTGCATCTCGCTGCGAATCTCCACCACCCGAGGAAAATTCGGCCCATGCTCCGCCGCAAGCTGCGCGGCCTCCAGTTCCAGCATGCTTTGCTGCGCATGAATCTGCTGCAAAAGCGCAGTCGCAAACCCTCCGCTTTCCTCCTGCAACCTGGGGTCGGATGCGATCACCACCTCCGGATCACCTTGCGATGCGGAGCGGTATTCAGCCTCATGCAGCAGGCGGTCGGTAGTTGCGGCCACCAACTGCCTTCCCAGTTCGTCCACCTCGAGCAAGGCCGTCGCATGCTGATTTTCACCCGGCTGGCCATTTTCCAGTGTCTCCGGGGTGCTCAGTATCCCGTGATCGCGCTGGAAGGCCGTCAGGCGCTGCTGATCCTGCTCCACCCGCACCTTCAAGTCCTTCAACTGGCTCTCCAGCCAGACTGTTGCGTGACTCGTCGCCTCGATGTGGGTTTCGCCCTCCTGCTCGCTATACGCTCGAATCAGCGCGTTCACCGCCGCGGCCGAAAGCGCTCCGTCTCTGGTGCGAAATCGAATCTCAATCAGCAGCGTGTGCGGCAAACTCTGTACGTGAAGACGTCTGTGAAACCGCTCCAACAGCCACGCCTGCGCCTCCGCATTGGCCCCATCGTTTTCCGGCGCTCCGGCGCGAAACCCCGGGAAGCGGCTGGCAAAGTTCCCCATGAACCCCGGCGCATCATAGAGCTTGAGTTGTGTGATCACACGCCACGCCAACTGGTCGCTGCGAAAGACGTTAGCCAGCGTCTCCAGTTCCATCGGTGCAGAGAGAATCGACGACGATACCAGCGGCTCGACCGCATCCAGGCTGAGGGATGAAGCAGGCGATGTGCGCAGTTCCACCCGCGCGACAGCTTCATATTGATTCGGAACGATCAGGCAGTACAGCAGACAGAGCAACAGAAACCCGCCCACCACAAGCGCAACTAGCTTGCGCTGGCGCACCAAAACAGCCCAGACCTCGCGCAGAGATGTTGACGATCCGGAAGTGCCATCCTCTTCGTGCGGCGAATCGTTCTGACGAGCGGAAGGGTCCGTCAAGGCGCGGGAACCTCAGGTCCATGAGCCCTCGCGCAGTAATATTGCTTTTATTCAATCCGGGAAAACGCTGCGAAAGAAATCCTAAGCAGTGTTTCAGAGTTGGCGCGGAATGTGAGTGCGGTCCATCACATGTCAAACTGAACGAATTTGCTTCAATCATTGCCCCGAATTCAATTCATCCTTCCGCCCGCCCGGTACCACTCAACGGTGCATCGCAACCCCTCCATGAAATCAACAATCAGCTCATAACCAATCTGTTCCCTGACCGGTCGAATGTTCGCCGGCGAAACGCGGAGCACCGTACTCGCTGCGCCGGCTAATGGCTCTACAATCGACAACATGACGACTGCAACTCAAAACCAGCTTGCCGATCTCAAACGCAAAATGGAGACCCGCGAAGCCCATATCGGGATCATTGGGATGGGATACGTTGGACTGCCCCTTGCATTGCTTTTCAGCGACCAGCACTTCCGCGTGACAGGATTCGATATCGCTCACGACAAAGTGAGCAAGCTCAACGCCGGCGACTCCTACATCGTCCGCATTCTCCCAGAATCTATTCAACAAGCGCAGCAGGCAGGATTCCGCGCCACGTCGGATTATTCCGAAATTGACAATATGGATGCGGTCATCATCTGCGTCCCCACCCCTCTCAATGAGCATCACGAGCCCGACCTCAGCTATGTCACCGGCACCGTCGAGTCCATTGCGCCCCATATTCATGAGGGCCAGTTGATCGTGCTCGAAAGCACCACTTATCCGGGCACCACCGAAGAGATCGTCGTCCCGCTGCTTGAAGCCGGCAATCCCCAGGGCCTCAAAGTCGCCCGCAGCGCCGATCAGCCGGGAGTTTTCGTAGCCTTCTCACCCGAGCGCGAAGATCCCGGGAACGACACCGTAGCCCGCCATGACATTCCCAAAGTGGTTGGCGGCTGCAGCCCGCAGGCCACTGAACTGGCCTCCGCCCTTTACGGCGCGATCTTCCGCCGCGTGGTTCCGGTCAGCAGCCCCTCGGTCGCTGAAATGACCAAGCTGCTTGAAAACATCTACCGCTGCGTCAACATCGCCCTGGTCAACGAGCTGAAGCAGCTTTGCATGCGCATGGGCATCGACATCCACGAGGTCATCGATGCCGCCAAGACCAAGCCCTTCGGCTTTCAGGCGTTTTATCCCGGCCCCGGCCTCGGCGGCCATTGCATTCCCATCGACCCCTTCTATCTCTCGTGGAAGGCCCGGGAATTCGACTTCCGCACCCGCTTCATCGAGCTTGCCGGCGCTGTCAACCGCGAGATGCCCCGCTTCGTCCTCGATCAGATCGCCGCCGGCCTAAACGAACATTCCAAAGCACTCAAGGGATCGAAGGTGCTGGTCCTCGGCGTCGCCTACAAGCGCGACATCGACGACCTCCGCGAGTCACCATCGCTCACCATCATCGAATTGCTGCGCGATAAGGGTGCCCTCGTATCCTATAATGACCCCTATTTCCCGCACGTAGGTCATGGCCGCCACTACGACCTGAACATGATCAACACCCCGCTCGACAACCTCGGCCAATACGACGCGGTGGTCATCGTCACCGACCACACTACCTACGATTACCGCGCCATCGTAGACCAGTCGCAGCTCGTAGTCGACACCCGGAACGCCACCAAAGGCATCGACTCGCCAAACATCCTCCGCTGCTAGAACAATTTCATCTCAAGTTTTAATTGAATCAGTTGTGCCCCATCCATTGTGCGTCCGTTGCACAATGGGTGGGAGAGCACGGAGGCCAAGGCGGACGATAAACAGTTAGGCCTGTTTGTCCGCAACCGCCCTCTCCAGCACCGCCATATCCAGCTTCATCATCGGCATCATCGCCCGCATCCCGGCCGGCGTGCTCACATATTCGATAATCTTGCGCGGCACGATCTGCCAACACACCCCAAACTTGTCGCGCATCCACCCGCAGCCCAGCTCCTGTCCACCCTCGCCAAGCTTCGCCCAGTAGCTGTCGATCTCCGCCTGGTCCTCGCAGCGCACCGTAAACGAAAACGCCTCGGTCAGCTTGTGCGCCGGTCCGCCGTTGATAAACGACACCTGCTCACCTTCAATCTCGATATCGATCACCAGTAGCGACCCGACCGGCCCAGGCCCCGCCTCCGTTACCCGCAGTTCACCCAGTTTCCGGCAATTCGGAAACACTGACAGATAAAACTCCGCAGCCTCTTCCGCATTCGCATCAAACCACAAAAACGGCGTGACCTTGTTCATCATCCCTTCGACCTCCGTCTCGAAAACATCCTAACCCGGCATAGACCCGTCACTCAATTGCACACCTTCGCTCCGCAAGCTATCCTGATTTCGCCGACCTCAAGAGGCCACCATGCAAATTGACATGCAAAGCCTTTGTCCGCTGATCGTCGTCTTCGACATGCCCACCTCCCTTCGCTTCTATCGCGACATCCTGGGTTTCGAAATCCACTCCCACTCCGAACCCGAGCCCGACGGCCACATCGACTGGATCTGGCTCCGCCGCAACCAAGCCAACCTCATGCTCAACACCATGTACGATCGCAGCCGCCGCCCCGCTCAGCCCGATCCCGTCCGCACCTCAATGCACGGCGACACCCAGCTCTACATCTGGTGCCAGGACCTGGACGCCGCCGCCCAACACCTCCAGGCCGCCGGCATCCAGGTCAAAGGCCCCATGGTCCGCCCCTTCGGCATGAAGCAGCTCTTCTTCCGCGATCCCGATAACTACGAACTCTGCCTCCAACACCCTGTCTGACCCGCACTGGCTTGTCTAATTCGATACGTCCCACGCGACAGCCGCTCCGTCCGTCCGATATGTTGTATCTTTGTCACGTCCGATCATGATCGCTATTCTTCCAATCCTCGCCGAACCCCAGCACTTCTCCCTCATCGAGAAGCTGCTCATCGCCGCGCTGGTCATCGCCTCAGCCTACGGATTCTGGCGTCGTTTCGGCGTAGTCCTCCACAAAATCCTCGAGTCGAAAAAAGACCCAGCCTTCCATCTCTTCCCCATCAGCAAGCGCGTCTGGGATTTCTTCTGGGAAGTCCTATGCCAGGCCAAAGTTGTTCGCGAACGCCTGCTCCCCGGCCTCGCCCACGCCTTCGTCTTCTGGGGATTCTGCGCCTTCGCTCTCGTCACCCTCAATCACTTCGCCGTCGGCCTCGGCATCGGCTTTCTCTCGCCCTCCGGCTTCTTTGGCCGCTTCTACTTCTATTTCGCCGCGGCCTTCGCCTTCACCTGCGCCGCCGGCATCCTCGGCCTCTTCATCCGCCGCTTTCTCGTCCGCCCCAAGTGGCTCGGCGAAAAGCTCTCCTGGGAATCCGGCTTCATCGCCCTGCTCATCTTCGCCCTCATGGCCACCTACCTGGCCGCCTTCTTCGTCGCCGACACCAGCGCCGCCGCCCGCATTCTCTGGTGGACCCACTCGTTGGCCATCCTCATCTTTCTGCCGCTGATTCCCCACACCAAGCACCTTCACCTGGTCCTCAGCCCCGCCACCATCTTTCTTTCCCGCGGCGGCTTCAGCCAGATTCCCCCGCTCGCCGGCGATGAGGATTTCGGTCTCGTCGCCGGAGCCGACCTTACCCAGCTCGTAACCCTCCAGGCCTATTCCTGCGTCGAGTGTGGCCGCTGCACCGAGCACTGCCCCGCCGCCAACACCGGCAAGCTCCTCAACCCCAAGGAAATCATCCTCGGCGTCCGCGCCTATCTCAACGACCTCGGCCCCGCCTCCGACCAGCCTCTTCTCGGCAAATACAATTCGCAGGAAGCCGTCTTTCAGTGCACCACCTGCGGCGCATGCGAATTCCAATGCCCCGTCGGCATCGAGCACGTCCCCATCATCGTTGGCCTGCGCCGCGGCGCCGTCAACACCGGTGAATGGGAAGACAACCACGGCAGCAAGCTCTTCCTCGCCCTTGAACGCGGCAGCAACGCCCTCGGCCTCAGCCCCGCCGAACGCGACAAGTTCATCGCCAAACAGGAGCTACCCATCTTCGACGGCACCCAGGAATACTGCCTCTGGCTCGGCTGCATGGGCGGATACGACCCCAAAGGCCGCGAAATCGTAGCCGACTTTGCCCGCGTCATGAACTACCTCGGCGCCAGTTACGGCGTCCTCCGCAAGGAGAAATGCACCGGCGATCCCGTCCGCCGCCTCGGCAATGATCTGGTCTTCCAGCAACTCGCCGAAGCCAACCTCGAAGCCCTCTCGCAAAACAAGGTCAAAAAGATCGTCTCCATCTGCCCCCACTGCGTCCGCACCATCCAGGAAGACTGGAAGGAATACGGCACGCCCCCGGAAATAGAGCACCACAGCGAATTCCTCGCCCGCTTCGCCGACAAGCTGCCCAGGCCCGATTCAATAAGTCCTGTTTCGGCCCCAGAAAAAATCGTCTACCACGACCCCTGCTATCTAGGCCGCTATCGCAACATCTATGACCAGCCCCGCGCCGTCGCCGCCCTCGCCGGCGATCTCGTCGAAGCCCCCCGCAACCGCGAACGCAGCTTCTGCTGCGGCGCCGGCGGCGGCCTTGCTTTCCTCGGTGAAGAAACAGGCGAGCGCGTCAGCCACAATCGCGCCGCGGAGCTGGTAGCCACAGGTGCCACCACCGTCGCCGCCGCCTGCCCCTTCTGCAACACCATGTTCCGCGACGCCCTGGCCGCCACAGGCGCGGACGCGCCCCAACTCCTCGACATCGCCCAGATCGCCGCCCGCACTCTGCCGCACACCAACCCAACCCAGCCCGCGCAATCCGCGCCGGAGGTGACCGTGCCTGCCACTGGCCCTAAATTAACCCGACCCGAAGGCGCGCTTTGCTCCTACAGCGGCGCCATCACCACCCCAGCCCTCTCGCACGACTCGGTCGAAACCATCCGTAAAGCCGCCGACGCGTCCGATCTCTCCATCGAAATCGGAAACAACTACATCGAATTCGAGTTTGACGGCCGTGACCACAACCAGTTCGCAGTCGATTTCCTCAGAACTCTTGCTAAAGCCGTCGGAACCGCCACCGGTGAATTCCGCTGCGAGATCAAAGTTGACAAGGAAGATCCGCTCTACGAGTTCTTCAGCATCCGCGACTCAAGGCTAATCCGCCAGCGCGGCCTGATCGTCCGCGAACGCGAAGAAGACATCACCGCCGGAGAACCAACCTCGTAGCCAGCGCCTAACACAGTCCGAGCTTTCACCTGACCCACAACACAACCAAACGGAGCCGTGCGCAAATGCAATACGAGGAAGTTCTTCCACAATCACGGGCAGATCTTGTCGAAGCGCTTGGTAGTAAAGACTCAGAGCAAATTCGGTCCGCCCTATACAGCGCCGCATGGTACGAAGAAGACTGGCGATGGACGCAGGAGAATTGCCTTGTCTTCTTGCGGCATGAGGACCCGCTTGTTCGCTGGGCTGCAGCACTTTCTCTAGGCTACATTGCCGTATTTCAAAAACACCTTGACTTGGACCGTGTATTGCCGGCCCTGCATGAAGCCCATGCTGACTCTGCAATCGAAGCGACCGTCGGCGACAGTCTTGACATGATTAAGCAGCACATAAAGACACAATGATGTGGCCGAACTGACTGCTTTAAAACAACCGGTCGGTCGCTTGACCTCACCCCGGGAGCTTAATATGAACAAGGGTTTTCATTATGAAGATCATCGTTGCCATCAAGCAAGTCCCCGACCGCGATGCCCAGGTTCGCATCGACGCCTCCGCCAAATGGATTGAGGAGTCCGACCTCCAATACGCCCTCAACGAGTCCGACGCCTACGCCCTTGAAGAAGCCTTCCAACTCAAGGAAAAACACGGCGGCGAAGTCATCGTCGTCAGCGCCGGCCCCGAGCGCGTCGGCCAAACCATCCGCGAAGCCCTCGCCAAAGGCGCCGACCGCGCCATCCACATCGACTGCGACGATCTCGGCCAGCGCGACGCCCTCGGCGTAGCCCGCCTGCTCGCCGCAGCCATCAAGCCCGAGAGCCCCGACCTGCTCCTAACCGGCCTCCAGTCTGAAGACCTGGGCCTCGGCCAGACCGGCGTGATCGTCGCCGAACTCCTCAACCTGCCCCACTCCACGCTGATCCTCCACGTTGAAAAAACCGACAGCGGTCTGACCGTCAAGCGCGAGCTCGAAGAAGGCTGGTTCCAGACCATCGAACTACCCCTTCCAGCCGTGCTCACTATCCAGTCCGGCGGCAACAAACTCCGCTACGCCACCCTCATGGGCATCAAGCGCGCCAAAACCAAGGAAGTCCGCCGCGTGACAGCCGCCGAGCTGGCCGTCGATTCAGCGCCCGTCGTCCTGCTTGACCGCGTCGTTCTCCCCCAAAAACAAAAATCCACCCAGATCCTGCCCGGCACTCCCAAAGAAGCCGCCGCAGCCCTGGTCGAAAAACTGAAGTTCGAGGTGCGCGTCCTATGAGCGGCGTCCTGGTTGTCATTGAAGATCGTTCCGGCAAAATCAGCCGCATCAGTTGGGAAGCAGTCGCCGCCGGCCAGAAGCTTGCAGCATCCCTCGGTCTGCCTCTGAGCGCCGCGTTGATTGGCAAGCAAACTGAATCACTTGCTACTGAAACCTCAACTAAATTTTCAGGAAAAGTCATCCGCGTGGAGCACCCGCTCCTAGCCCAATACTCGGCCGACGGATTTACCCTCGCCCTCCATCAACTCATCCAAAGCGAGAGCCCCGCGTACGTCGTATTCCCGCACACCTACCAGGTCCGCGACTACGCCCCCGCCCTGGCCGCCCGCCTCAACGAAGTCCTCATCAGCGACGTAATCTCCCTAACCGACGGTCCGGTTTTCACCCGCCAGCTCCTCCAGGGCCGTCTCAGCGGCAACTATCGCCACACCGGCAGTGGCCCTTGCCTCATCTCCGTCCAGGCTGGAGCCTTCCGCGCCGACGCCTCCGCAACCGGCTCAGCCGAAGTCTCCGTCTTCACCCCGACCATCGATGCAGCCCAGATCCGTACCAAGCCCGGCGAACCCTTCCGCGGCAGTTCGCAGACCGTCGACCTCGGTTCCGCACAACTCATCGTCAGCGTCGGCCGCGGCATCAAGGAAGCCGAAAACATCCCCCTCGTCCAGGACCTCGCCAGCGCCCTCGGCGCCGAACTCGCCGCCTCGCGCCCCATCTGCGACAACGGCTGGCTGCCCATGGAGCGCCAGGTAGGCAGCTCCGGCCAATCCGTCGCGCCCAAGCTCTATCTCGCCGTCGGCATCAGCGGCGCCATCCAGCACCTGGTCGGCATGAAGGCCTCTCAATGCGTCGTCGCCATCAACAAAGACCCCGACGCCCCCATCTTCGAAATCGCCGATTACGGCATCGTAGGCGACCTCTTCGAAGTCGTCCCCGCATTGACGGAGGCAATCAAGGCGGCGAAGCAGTAGGCGGCGATTCTTCATTCGTTCCGTCCAGGCCGCCGACGGATATCGCGGAACTGTGCAATCATCGAGTCCGAGGTGGAGCTCGATGACCAGCCCTGCTCAGGGACTTTGGTTCCGATTGCCCCTCATCCTTCGCGCCGTCGTTTCCGGAATCCTCATTGCCCTTGTTGCCGCGAATGTGTGGCCGCTGCTGCTGCATCTTGGCGTGCCGCTGGCTGCGATTTCCGAGGCTGCGTTTCTCACCCTCTATGTATGGTGGGCCGCTGGAGCAGGTTTCCCGCGCTCCACGCAAACCGCGCGCGCCGAGTCGTTTCGGAGCGGCCCGCTGTCGCGCGATCAGTGGTTCTGGGGTGTGATTGCCGCCATTTTTTTCGCGGTCACCATTCATACTGCTATGGTCGTCTTGTTCCGCCTCGTGCCTTTCCCGACAGCAGAATTCCGGCACGGATATGACCTCTCCTATATCCCCACCCTGCCTCTCCGCTGGCTGGCGGTCGTGGTTTCCGCAGTTTCGGCGGGAGTCTGCGAGGAAACCGGCTTTCGCGGATATATGCAGCGTCCCCTCGAGATACGCTACGGCGCAACGCCGGCCATTCTGATTTCCTCGTTCCTTTTCATGTCGGTGCATTTAACCAAAAGTTGGTCCACGGTCGGAATGGTGCCGATCGTGTTTGGCGCAGGCCTGATGCTCGGAATGCTGGCCAGGTCCTCGCAGTCTCTGATCCCATGCATCATCGGACATACCCTGATGGATATCGGCCTGTTCGCTTACTGGTGGTCAGGCACCGCCGGAACCTTTACCGCACTCCCAATCGGCCAGACCGGACTCGACCCGGCCTTCTTCATCGCATGCGTCGCATTGGTCGCGTCCCTTGCGCTCGTCCTCTTCTCAATATCCCGGCTAAGCGCCATCGCCAAACATCCCGCCGCTCAAGCGAACTAACCAGTATCTGAAATTGTCCTTGCATACCGGGGTGCGACATTTGCGCCCACCCACCCCCAAGCGCTATCGTTCGTTGTTCGCCGCACCCGCGCAATCGAACGAGGTCAACCGCCCATGCTCCTTCCCGAAACTTACGAATTCGCACTCTTCCTGATGATCCTCACCATGTTCTGCTGGGGATCGTGGGCCAACACCCTCAAGCTCTGTCCCGGCTATCGCTTCCAGCTCTTCTACTGGGACTATTCCATCGGCCTCCTGCTCGCCACCGTCGTCTGGGGATTCACCGCCGGCAGCCTCGGCCACTCCGGCCCGCCCTTCCTCGACGCCGTAGCCCACACCTCATCCCACGCCATCCTCTTTGCCCTCGCCGGAGGAGTAGTCTTCAACATCGCCAACCTGCTCCTTGTCGCCGCCATCGATGTCGCCGGCCTCGCCGTAGCCTTTCCCGTCGGCATCGGCCTCGCCCTGGTCATCGGCGCAGTCGCCAGCTATCTCCTCAAACCCGCCGCCAATCCACTACTCCTGTTTGGTGGAGTAGCCCTGGTCGCCATCGCCATCGTCCTCGACGCCGCAGCCTACCGCAAGCGTGAATCAACCGCCAAAGCCACAACCACCCGCGGCATCCTTCTATCCTTGATCTCCGGAATCCTCATGGGTGGCTGGTATCCCATCGCCACCCACGACCTCGCCACCACCTCGAGTCCCGGCCCCTACGCCATCGCTTTCTTCTTCGCCATCGGCGTTTTCCTCTCCACCATCCCCGCCAACCTGCTGCTGATGGCCAAACCGCTCGACGGCAAACCCCCAGTCGATGGATCCGGCTACTGGCGCGCCCCCTTCGGCTGGCACCTTGCCGGCCTCTTCGGCGGTGCAATCTGGTGCGTCGGCGCAGTCTCCAATTTTGTGGCCTCGGTTGCGCACCTCGCCAAACCCATCGGTCCCGCCGTCTCCTATTCCATCGGCCAGGGAGCGACAATGATTTCAGCCTGCTGGGGCGTCTTCGTCTGGCGCGAGTTTGCCGGCGCACCTCGATCCGCCCGGATTCTGCTCCTCTTCATGTTCATCTTCTTTCTTGCCGGACTCAGCGCCGTCGCACTGGCTCCCCTCTACTAATTCCGAGGCCTATTCATGAGCACTTCCCAAAAACCCATCGTCGTTGTCGGCAGCGTCACCATGGACATGGTGACCCGCACCCCGCAGATTCCCCACATCGGCCAGACCGTCATCGGCACCGGTTTTGAAACCACTCCCGGCGGCAAGGGAGCCAACCAGGCCGTCGCCGCCGCTCGCCTCGGCTATCCCGTCCACATGGTCGGCAAAGTAGGTGAAGACGTCTACGGCCCGGCCCTCCTCAAAAACCTCGCCGCCGCCGGAGTCGACACCGCTGCAATGGAAACCACTCCCGGTCCCTCCGGTCTCGCGCCCATCTTTCTCTCTGCGGCCGGCGAAAACAGCATCGTCGTCGTTCCCGGCGCCAACGGCCATGTCGATTGCGCCGATGTTGACCGCCATGCCGCCTTGATCCGTTCTGCCGGCATGGTTCTTTGCCAACTTGAAATCCCCATGGAAACCATCAGCCACACCTTCGCCCTCTGCGCTGAAGCCGGCGTGCCCGTCATGCTCGATCCCGCCCCCGCCGCCCCGCTCCCCGACGCAATCTGGTCCCAGGTCGCCTGGTTCACCCCCAATGAAACTGAAGCCGCCTTCTATCTCAACGGCGATTCCAATCCCTCCAAGCCTGAAGACGCCGCCCAGCACCTCCTCGCCAAAGGCCTCCGCGGCGTAGTCCTCAAGCGCGGGGCCGAAGGCGCCTACGTTGCCGTTGCCGGCGGAAAAGCAGCCTGGGTCAAACCCTTCAAAGTCGAAGCCGTCAACACCGTGGGCGCGGGAGACTGCTTCAACGGAGCCTTCGCCGTCGCGCTGCTTGAAAACAAAGACCCATGGGAAGCCGCGCGTTTTGCCAGTGCAGCCGCCGCCATCTCCGTCACCCGCCCCGGCGCACAGGAATCCATGCCCACCCGAGAACAAGTGGATCAGTTCCTCATCCAACATTCGTAACAACCCTCCTGCTGAAAAGAAACGCAGGATCCACGAACCGGGAGAATCGGGCACCATGCTTCGCAAAGTTTGCCTTGGAATTCTAGTGGGAGCAATCGCCCTCAGCGCAGCCACGCAAGACACCCAATACCCGCCTCGCGGCCAGCAGATTCCCCCGCCCGATTGCCTCAACCTCCACTACGCCTGGGAAGGCATTCTCCAGGCCGGTTGCGCTCCCTTCACCCACGAGCGCTGGCTCAATGACATTAAGCATTGGCGCACCGAACGCCATATTCGCACCGGTTACGACTCCTCCCGCTACCAGCTACCCGCGCTCCAATGGTCCCAGTCCAGCTTCATCCAGCCCCAGATGATGGTCCAGGACCGATACTTTTACGACCCCGTCGCCGGTAGCTACACCGTCGACCGCTATCTCGACGACCTCAACAAACGCTACGGCGGCATCGATGCGGTTCTCGTCTGGGCAACATACCCCAACATGGGTATCGACGACCGCAATCAGCTCCAGATGGTCGAGTCCATGCCCGGCGGCGTCGAAGGTGTCCACCAGATGGTCGCCGACTTCCATCGCCGCGGCGTTCGCGTCCTCTTTCCCATGATGATGTGGGATGAAGGCACTAACCCTCCTTCCGCGAATGCGGGTGACGACGCCTGGCCCGACGCGCTGGCCGCCCTGATGAAACAGATCGACGCCGACGGCATTAACGGCGACACGCAGCAGGGCGTACCGCTGGCTTTCTCCCAAGCGGCAGAGAAAATCAGTCACCCTCTGGCATTCGAGCCCGAGGACAGCCCCAGCGACGAAGCCCTTGCCTGGAATGTGATGACTTGGGGCCAATACAGCTTTCCTTTCATCCCCATGGTCGACCGGTTCAAGTGGCTAGAAACCCGCCACATGGTCAACATCAGCGACCGCTGGAACCCCGACAAAACCAATGACCTTCAATTCGCCTTTTTTAATGGGATTGGCTGGGAGAGTTGGGAAAATGTCTGGGGCATCTGGGTCGGCATCACCCCCCGCGACGCCGAAGCCACCCGCCGGGTCGCCACCCTCGAGCGCGCCCTTGCACCCTACCTCATCAGCCCCGATTGGGAACCGCTCTATCCCATGCACAGCTACGGCGTCTACGCCAGCCGCTGGCCGCTCGCACAGGAAACCCTCTGGACCGTCGTCAACCGCAACGCGTATGACATCACCGGGCGCCAGATGGATGTGCCGCTCAAGCCCGCCATGCGCTACTTCGATCTCTACCACGGCGTCGAATTAAAGCCCGACACCACCGGCCCCGTTGCCGTCCTCAGCTTCTCCATCGAGGCCAGTGGCTACGGCGCAATTCTGGCCACGCCCAGCGAGCCCAGCGATGCAATCAAGGCCCTGATGAAGCGCATGGCCAACATGACGGCAAAGCCCCTCGACGATTACTCGCATCAACCGGAAATCCTGCCCCAGAAGATCGTTGACATCCCTCCCACCGCGCCCGCAACCGAGACGCCTGCCGGAATGATCAGAATTCCCGGTGGTCCGTTCACCTTCAGAGTCAGCGGAACAGAAATCGAGGGCGGAGGAAACATCGGAGTTGACGTGCAGTATCCGTGGGAAGACTCCCCGCGCAGATTCCACGAACACACCATGGAGATTAAGCCGTTCTTCATCGACAAATTCCCAGTCACCAACTCGCAGTTCAAGCAGTTCCTCGATGCAACGCAATACGCGCCCCGTGATCCAATCAACTTCCTGCGCGATTGGAAGAGCGGCAGCTTTCCCCCAGGTTGGGACGATCGCCCTGTGACCTGGGTCTCACTTGAAGATGCTCGTGCGTACGCAAAGTGGGCCGGGAAGCGCCTGCCCCACGAGTGGGAGTGGCAATTGGCCGCGCAAGGCACAGATGGCCGCGCATTTCCCTGGGGCAACCAGTGGCAGTCCGATAACGTCCCCACACCAGCAACTGGCCGCACCATGCCCGGCCCCGCTCCTGTTGACGCACACCCCGCAGGCGCAAGCCCTTACGGCGTGATGGACCTGGTAGGTAACGTCTGGCAGTGGACCGACGAATTCACGGACGAACACACCCGCGCCGTAATTCTCCGTGGCGGAGAGTACTACCAGCCGCAAGGTTCCATTTGGTACTTCCCCCAGGCCTGGCGCAACGACGAACACAGCAAGCTGCTCCTGATGGCCCCCGGCTATGACCGCTCCGGCGGCGTAGGATTCCGCTGCGTCAAAGACGCGCAATAGGAAAAGGCGAACGGCTGAATACCGCTGATCGTTCGCCCTAATCCCTATTCCCTATTCCCTATTCCCTGCTTCTCTACCACCACTCCATCAAGCGGCCCGATCCCACCTTCACGCTGCTTGCCGGCTTCGCGGTGCGAATCAGCAGCAGCGGAATCTGCACCAGCTTCACCAGTTTCTCGGCAATCGACCCGAAAACCAGTGGATGCCATCCGGTCGTTCCGTGCGTTGAAACTACGATCAGATCGATGTGCTCGCGATCAATCACATCCAAAATGCTTCCCGCGATGTCGTTCTCAACCTCAACGCTCGATTTCGCCTTGACCCCCTTGACTGCCAGACCAGCTACGGATAGAGCAAAATCCGCCTCCGCCTGCTTCTTCGCTTCCTCTACGTTTCCAGTCTCCGGAACAACATGCACAAGGTAAATCTCGGCATGAAAGTGCTGAGCGAGCACTGTCGCCTGCTCAAGCGCTTCGTGAGATGACGAACTGAAGTCGATGGGTAACAGGATTTTGGCGGGAATCGTACTGAATGAAAAAACTTCCGGCATTACACTCTCCTCGCCGCAACCCACACGGTCGCGGCCATTGATTTGTCGCTGATAATCATAACAAGACAGCACTTAGCTACACCGGTGACAGACAGCACAGCTCTACGGACATTCCAGTCACCAGCGTTTAAGGCGCGGCGGGCCTTTGATCCGCTGCTTTCGCCGCAGACTTCCGCCTAATAAGCCCAACCGGGATCGCAGGAACCGCGCCCGGCGCAAACATGACGCGAGCTAGCCTCACAGTTGGACGAATCATCGAACCGTCCATTCTCTCGGTTTCCATTCCAACGCTCGCCTTCTCCGGCCACAAATGGTTTGCTCGCACCGGGGCGCGGAACATCAGAACAGGCGCAAGACGAGGCGGAGCAGAGAGCGGTTGAGTTGACTTGATTTGTCCAATCGACAGAAACAGTGCTTTCGCCGTCGATGCCATGACGCACAGATCGCGCCACCCATTGGCGTTTTGAATGTAGGCTTCGGAAATGCGCAGCTTGTCAGGAGTCACCACCCTCTTGAAATACCGAAGAGGTTCAGCGACCGTTGCCAGCATCTCCGCCTCCCGGCAATACTTCAACGTTGCCGGGTCCGTCAGTCCTGGACGCACCTTGAGCAATATCTCATAAGCACGACAGAACTCAAGCGCCAGTTCCGGCACAACCGGCCGCGGACCCACCAGGCTCATCTCCCCGCGCACCACGTTCCACAACTGCGGCAGCTCGTCGATCTTGAACCAGCGCAGCCAGCGCCCCACGCTCGTTATGCGCGGATCGGCGCCCAGCGTGTAGGCCAGGCCGCCACCCCCCTCCTTCATCGTTCGAAGTTTGAAGAGCTGAAATCGTTTAAAATCTCTCCCCATGCGAACCTGGCAAAACAGGATCGGGCCATTGGAATTCAATTTGATCAAGAGTGCGGCAACTGCCAAAACCGGCAGAGCACACGTCAGCAGCAATCCTGCCATTGCAACATCCAGACTGCGTTTGAGCACGAGCCCCCCAAGGCAAAAGGACTTGCGCGTTCCAATCCGAAACCGGAATAGGAAACGCTTCGGAGAAACCTGCGCGGCGGTTGCGTGGCCATTATCCAGCGGAAGTCCAGGTGCGATAAAACCCGCCCAGGATCATCTGCTCCCACTCTCCACCTTCGCCGCGTCCCCTCGTGACAACGCAGTTGGATTGCTGGGTTGACCAGCAGCCCGTTAGAGAAAGTTAAACTTCAGTGTCATCAGGAAACGCCGTTCATCAGGGACCGTCTGTGCGTGTGATCACTTTTGATTACAATTCTGGATTTTTTGGCATATTGACTCCCAAAACGGGAATCAACTCATGTCCCCACCACCATCCCCGCCGAACCCTCCGCCATCGTCAAAACCACCGCCGCCGTCATCGAACCCACCACCGTCGCTCTGCCCGCCGTCTTGGTATCCGGCGCTGTCGTCCTGCACGCCGCCATCGTCCTCCACACCAGTTCCAACGTCGCCCGAATCGTCTCCGCCTGTGTTGTAGCTGGCATCCGAAAACTGCGCCCCGCCCTGATCTGCTGATTCCTGAAAATGCCGCGGCTCTGCTCCGCCACCCTGGTCGAAGCCACTCTGCTGGAAGCCGGGTTCCACGTGTTGCTGCCCGCCCGGCTGATCGTAGTAGTTATTGATGACTGTCTCTTCGACGGGCCGCTCGAATCCCCCGCCCATCATGCCCGAACCCATCCCCGGCCCCATGCCGAAGCCGCCCATTCCCATGCCCGGTCCGCCCCAGCCCATTCCCGGATGCCCAAAACCGCCAATTCCGTGCAGCACAGCCTCCACGCCCTCAAACGCCAAAGCGCCCGCGGCCACTCCAGCGGCGGTTTGCATCGCTCCGCGCATAAAGCTCGGCTGGCCCACCGGAACATATTGCTGTTGATACTGCGGGTCCACATACCCCGGCGGCGGAGGCGGCGGCGAAACATACCCCTGTTGCTGCGGCGGCGCATACCCCTGTTGCGGCGGCAAATAGGCTGGCTGCGCCTGTTGCCGCGGCGGGGGCGGCGGAGCCGGGTCGCGATGGCCCAACAGGTTGCCGAGAAAGCTCGTCGCGTGTACAGGCTGCTGCTTTGCCTGCTGCACCTGTTGTTGCAACTGCACGGCCTGCTGCTGCAACTGCACAACTTGCGCCTTGGCCTGTTCCAGCGCAATATTCTGCACCAGCACCGTTTGCGCCAGAATGTAGTGCGCATCCGGATTCTCGCCCAATCCGCGGTTCAGCAATGCCTCGGCATCGGGGTCTTTTTCTTGTAATTGTGTTTGGTTTACGCGTTCAACAAGAGAATTTAAAAGCTGTTCTTCCTGGGGAGTCACCGATTCAACCTCCGGCAGTGTGCAACGGTCAGCTTTGGCCGCCTCATGATTAAGACGCTACCCAGCCGTCAAAGTTGCCCTGCCGGATACCAGTACGCAGAAGGTAGATCGCGGGTTCCCCGCTCTGCCTGAATACCGACAATCAATGTTTCAACGATGACATTTCAGTGAATCTTGGGAGGATAATACTCCTGAGGAAGGACGATGACACGCTCCGCAAAACTAGGAATCGCCAGCGTAATGCTGCTCGTGAGCATCTTCATCCCGCCATTCGCAAACTGGCGTGAACCTTTGAGCTTCGCCACTTCCGGAACATCCTTTGTCCTCGGTTTGCTTGCCGCACAGCAAGGAAGCAAATGGTGGCTTGTTGTACCAGGTTTAATCGCTACCGGGTGCGGAATCGGGTTATATGCTGCATTCCATTCCTATTGAGGATCGAGGGAGTCATCTCAAATCCGTCTAATCAAGGAAAGGGTGAGCACCATCAAAGCCAGTGCGAACCTCCCGCGTGCGTCTGCCCCACCGCAGGTGCTTAACCCACCAAAGCAAATTCCCTGATCGTCTCGCCGCGCACTGTAAGCCTTTCCACCAGCTCCGTCCGCACATCGTACCCGCGCCCCGGAGTCGTCGGAATCATGATCTCGCCCGTCGGCAACACGGTGATCTCCGGCTCCACAATATCCTCGCGCCAATACCGCGCCGACGCCGACACATCGCCCGGCAGCGTAAAGTTCTCCAGCGTCGACAGCGCGATGTTGTGCGACCGTCCAATTCCCGACTCCAGCATTCCGCCGCACCACACCGGAATCCCCCGCTCCTGCGCCGCATTGTGCACCGCAATCGCCTCGGAGAAACCGCCAACGCGTCCGAGCTTGATGTTGATAATCTTGCAGCTCTCCATCTCAATCGCCGCCAGCGCATCGCGCCGGTTGCGAATCGATTCATCCAGGCAGATCGGCGTCTCCAGCCGCTTCTGCAACATCGAGTGGTAATAGAAATCATCGTGCCACAGCGGCTGCTCGATCATCAGCAGGTCGAACGCGTCAAACGTCACCAGGTGATCCGCATCCTTGAGCTTGTATGCTGAATTGGCGTCGCAGCTAAGCGTAATCCCCGGCCAGCGATTGCGCACTTTCTCGAAAACCTCGACATCCCAGCCCGGCTTGCATTTCAGCTTGATGCGCTGGTAGCCCGCGGTAAGTTCCTTCTCAATGTTCGCCAGCAGCTCCGGAATCGTCGCTTGAATCCCGAGCGACACGCCGCACGGAATAATCTCGCGCACCCCGCCCAGCAATCGCGAAAGAGAAACGCCTTCCCGCTGCGCTTCCAGATCCCAAATGGCGTTTTCGAGCGTTGCCTTGGCCATGCGATTGCCGCGCACCTGCTTGAAGATCCTCGGGCAGTCCCCGCCATGAAGCGGCGCTTCCGCCGCCAGCATCGGGCCGAGTTCGTTCACGATCGTGGTCCAGGCGCTGTCGGTCGATTCGCCTGAAAAAAACGGCCGCTCACCTGCCGTGCACTCGCCCCACCCAGTCAGGCCCTCTGACCGTATCTCGGCCAGCAGAATCCTGCGGTTGCGGGTTACGCCAAAGCTGGTTTCAAACGGGCGCACCAGGGGAAGGTGCAGTTCACGAAGAATGATTGCATCGATTTTCATAGATTTTTACGATCCTTAATTTTGACGATCCTTGCCTTGACGATCCTTGGATGACAGGAAACCCAGTTCAAAGACTCCATTCCCTTCCGCATCCCGGGTGAACCCAACCACTGCCAACCCCCGGGAAAATGCCTCAAGAAACTTCTTCCGATTCTCTAACTGAACACCAAGCGCTCGTTCCCGATCCGCTTCCGACGCCTTCCACTCGTAAATCGCAGCCGGGACCAGAATGCGTTCTTCTATGACCTCCGCGGCTGCCGGCCGTCCCTCAAGAATCGCTTCCACCCTCGGCGAATCCAACTCCCATTCCGCCAAAAGTCGATCCGTGGGCAATCCAGCTTGCAGTCGAGATGAGGATACACCATAGAAATTAACTCGATAGCAACAAACTAGGGCTCCCAGCTTGTGGATATTTAAAAATGCGTTCTTGATCTCCAGCGGATCGAACGTCCATTCCATGTGCCGAATCCCGCGCGAAAGCGCGTCCAGCCTTTGCTCCCGCTTCAACTTAGCGCCCAACCCCCGATTCCGGTAGCCTTCCTTCACCGCCAGCATGTGCGAGTGCAGATAGGGCCGCGGTCCGTCTTTGCCTGCCTTGAACCCTGGCAAAGAAAATGCGAACGCCACCAGCGATTCCGGCCCTCCCTCTTCCGCTGTCCCGGCAATCTCCGTATCGAATGCCCCAATCACCTGCCCGCCAATCTTCTGCGCCACCAGGAACGCCCTGCGTGGAATCACGTCGGCCTCGTCATAACCCCATGTCTCCACTTCAAGATCGACGCAGGCCTGCAGTTCCTCACTGCCCGAGCAGGATCGAATCAGAATCATTCCCACCCCTCCGATCCTGATTCGGAAGCCGTTCCTGTCGACAAATTCCGTTTCGCCGCCGCCCAAAGCCCTTCCAACTCCGCCGAAGAAAGCTCTTCCAAGGGCCTGACCGAAACCGCTTCCATCTCACGAAAACGGTCCCGAAACCGCCTGTTGCATCCCCGCAGCGCCATCTCCGCATCCACGCCCAGGTGACGTCCCAGGTTGACCACGGTAAACAGCAAATCGCCCAGCTCCGCCTCAACTGCCGGCTTCCGTGCCGGGTCCGCTGAAGCAGCCTCGGCCTCCAACTCCGCTGTCTCCTCCACCAGCTTGGGCAGCAGATCGCGCCAATCCGGCCAATCAAATCCCGCCTTCGCCGCCTTCGCACCCAGCTTCGCGGCTTCAGCCAATGCCGGCATCGCCCGCTGCACTGAATCCAATCTCGACTCCAAAGGCTTCCCCGCTTTATCCGATGCTTCTGCCAGCTGCTCTGCCTTTTTGATCTCTTCCCAGTTCCGCAGCACCGCCGCCGAAGAACCCTCCACCGCCGCATTCACATCCGCCCGGTTTCCAGCCGCTCGCGAAGCCTCGTCGCCAAACACATGCGGATGCCGCCGAATCAATTTGTTGTTCAAATGATCCAGCACTTCTGCGATCGTGAAGTGTCCTTCGTTAGCCGCCATCTCCGCATAAAACAGCACCTGCAGCAGCAGATCGCCCAGTTCTTCCGACAAATGCGGAAAGTCGCGGCGCTCGATTGCGTCAAAGACCTCGTAAGTCTCTTCCAGCGTGTATTTTCTAATGGAGTCAAAGGATTGTTCGCGGTCCCATGGGCATCCGCCAGGAGCTCTCAGCCGCGCCATGATCGTCACAGCCTGTTCAAACAACGCCGCCGCCCGAGCCGGGTCGGTTGCAATCAGCGCATCGGCAGCATGTGCGGGGCAGCTTTCAGACGGAACGTCCATGCCCAATCAGTTTACTCCACCAGATTCGCAATCCCTTGCGCCGCACAAGCGATCCGCCGTCCCTAAAAGAAATTCTTGACACTCACATACACGTGTAGTAGTAAATAAAACATATGTAGGAGGGACTAGTGGCAGAACCCCGCTTGTCAAAACTTGAATTTGAAATCATGGACGCCCTTTGGAACCGTGGTGAATCTTCCATCCGTGAACTTCAGGAAGCGTTCCCCTCTAGAAAGCGCCCGGCCTATACAACCATCCAGACCACCGTCTACCGCCTTGAGGCCAAGAACATCGTTCGCCGTGTAAAGAAGGTCGGCAACTTCCACATCTTCGCGGCTGCTATTTCACGGGTCGCAGCGCAGCGCCGACTGATCGACGACTTGCTCGCCCTGTTCGGCGGCAGCACCCAACCCGTCATGTCCCATCTGATCGAGTCCGGCAAGCTCACGCTTGAAGACGTGAAGGACGCTGAAAAAGCGCTGCGTGCGCTCGAGCTTCGCCCTTCGGATAGGAGAACCAAACCATGATCTCCTTCTCCATCACGCCCGTCTCCACGCAGGCCACGTTACACTTCCTTGCCAACCACATCTGGCAATCGTCTTGGTTCGCACTCGCAATCGGAGCCGCCACACTGCTTTTCCGAAAAAACCAGGCGCGCATTCGCTTTGGCCTGTGGTTAGCCGCATCCATCAAGTTCCTCTTGCCGTTCTCCCTCCTGGTCGCGCTGGGAAGCGCAGTAGGCGGGCCGCATGTTTCTCGCTCGGCGCCTCCGGCCATCTACACCGTCATCCAACAGGCCGGCCAACCTTTTGTCGATACCTCTTCAGCCATCCGGCTCTTCGCGCAAAGCAATCATCTTCTGTTGCTTTTACCCTTGACTCTGGGTGCAATCTGGTTCGCCGGATTCCTGGTTCTTACTGCAATAGCACTGACCCGCTGGCGCCGCATCGCATCCATGGCGCGCCAGGCACTCCCACTCACGGAAGGCCGCGAAGTGGCGGCCTTGCGCGACCTCGAACGTGAAACCGGAGTCAGAAAGCCAATCCCGTTTCTCGTCTCCACCGGCTCCATGGAGCCTGGCATCTTCGGCATCCTGCGCCCCGTCCTGATCTGGCCTGAAGGGATCTCCAACCATCTTTCCGAACCGCAGTTGCGCAGCATCCTGGCCCACGAACTCTGGCATGTGCGCCGTCGCGATAATTTGGCCGCGGCTCTTCACATGCTGGTTGAAGCTGCCTTCTGGTTCCATCCCGCCGTCTGGTGGGTTGGCGCCCAGATGGTCGACGAACGCGAACGCGCCTGCGACGAGCAGGTTTTGCAATCCGGCAATCAGCCCGACGTTTACGCAGAGAGCATTCTCAAAGCCTGCAAATTCTGCGTTGAAGCTCCACTCAACTGTGTCTCCGGCGTGGCCGGCTCAAATCTCAAAAGGAGAATCGTGCGCATCATGAATCGTCAACTTGGAAGCAATCTCACAATGCCCGGCAAACTCACCCTGGCGGCTCTCGCCGTCGCAGCCGTCGCCGCGCCAGTCACCTTCGGCGTTTACAACACCCCGCAAGTCGGCGCGCAGGAAGTCCAAATCACAAAGCCCACCCTCGTTTTCGATCATGCCTCAGTTCAGCCGAGCGACCCATCCGAATCCAAGTCCAGCATGCGAATCGAGCCCGGCGTGTTCGTTCAAAAAAATGCTTCCCTGACCTCGCTCATCACCTTTGCCTACGGCGTTCACGAATACCAAGTGACCGGCCTCCCCGCCTGGGCTGACACCGACCACTTCGACATCGACGCCAGTTGGAAACAATCCCCCGGTGCCCCAAACGTGGCCATGGAAGGGGTAAGTTCAATTGCGGTCTCATCTGCCGGAGCACCACCACCTCCGCCGGCGCATCCGGGTTCCATTTCAATTCATCTCGGGTCGGGCGAACTCCAGGAAATGCTGAAAACGCTACTTGCTGAGCGCTTCAATCTCAAACTCACTCCCCAATCAGAGAACTTGCCCGTCTTCGACCTGGTCGTCGCAAACTCTGGAGCAAAGCTCACGGCAAATTCTTCTGCGCCGGTTTCAACAGAAAGCGGGAAGAACCCTCCAATCATTCAGGTGCGATCATCCTTCACAAGCGGAAATCATGAGCTCACGGTCAACAACGCTTCGCCCGTTGTACTGGCCGACCTTCTCTCGCAACAACTCAATCGCAAGGTGATCGACAAGACGGGCCTCACCGGCCTCTACGACATCACCATCCACTGGCCGCAAGGGCAATCACCAGACGACATGAGCGCGTCCCTTGAAGATCAGCTTGGATTGAGGTTGGAACCCAGCCAGGGGCCCGTCAAGGTCCTCGTGATCGATCAGGTTGAGAAGCCCGCAACCGACTAGCGAATTCTCATTCCGCCGAATCAACAACGGCCTTCGCAGCGATTCGAAGGCCGTTATTCTTTTAGACCATCGCTCCGGCAATCAAGTAAACTGACGGCGCAACCGTTGCCCTGTGCCCGCGCATGGCTTTTCTTCTTGAAGGAGGTCCCAGTGACCGATTCTCCCGCCTGTCCAATCTCCCAATCTTTTTCCGCGCCATCCCAACACAAAAAGAAAGCAGTCCCCGTCCAAGTCCGCATGCTTCGCAAACTGCTTCTCCTTCTGCTTGTCATGGGTTTCACCGGCTTTGCGTCCGCACAGGCGCCCATCCCCGACACCCCAGCCGGACACGCCCTCACCGCGTGGTTCGACGCCCTCAACTCCGGCGACCAGGCCAAGATCGATGCCTACATCAAGAACTACGACCCAAAGGCCACGCCGGAGTTCTTCCACAATTTCCATGCCCAGACCGGCGGCTTCGATCTGCTCTCCATAGATTTCAACCAGCCTCTGCAAATCAAGTTCCGTGTCAAGGAGAAAGCCAGCACCACCGAGGCCATCGGCAACATCCTGCTCACCCCCGCCGAGCCGCACACCGTTGCAAACTTCGGCCTGCGCGCCATTCCCCCTGGCGGCGTGGTTGAAGACGTGAAGCTCGACGCTGCCATGCGCCAGAGCGTTGTCGATGGCATAGCAGCCCAGCTCACCGAGTCCTACGTCTACCCTGACATCGGCCAGAAGATGATCGACGCCGTCCGCGCCCACCTCAAGGCCGGCGATTACAACAAGTTCGTCGACGGCGACGCTTACGCCAGCCAGCTCACCACCGATCTGCTCGCCGTCAGCCACGACAAGCATCTCCGCGTCAACTTCAGCCCTGTCAAGCTGCCGCCCGATCCACCCGATGGCGGTGGCCCCACGCCCGCGCAGATCGCCGACTTTCGCAAAGACATGGAGCACGATAATTGTGGCTTCCGCAAAGTCGAAATCCTTCCCGGCAACATCGGCTATCTCAAGTTCGATATGTTTGCCGACGCCGACATCTGCGGCCCCACGCTTGTTGCAGCCATGCAGTTCCTCGCCCACGTCGACGCCATCATCTACGACATGCGCGAGAACGGCGGTGGTGATCCAAGAATGGTCGCCCTGGCCTGCACCTACCTCTTCGACAAGCCAACCCACCTCAACGATCTCTACACCCGCAAGGACGACAAGACCGATCAGTACTGGACGCTGCCCTACGTCCCCGGCACTCTCCTGCCCACCATTCCGGCGTACGTCCTCACCGCGCCACGCACCTTCTCCGGCGCAGAGGAATTCACCAACGACTTGAAAACCCAGAAGCGCGCCACCATCGTTGGCGAGACCACCGGTGGAGGCGCCCACCCCGTCAGCGGCCATCGCATCGACGACCACTTCACCATCGGCGTTCCCTTCGCCCGCGCCATCAACCCCATCACCAAAACCGATTGGGAAGGCACCGGCGTAACGCCAGATGTACCGGTGAAAGCCGCCGATGCTCTGGAGACAGCACAAAAGCTAGCTACAGAAAGAATCCAGGCCGCGAACGCCGCCAAACCAAAAATGGAATGAAGCGCACCTCGAATATCCTCCCGTAGGGAGCGAACGATAATTGCCCAGGACGGGGTCCCCACAGACAGGTCTTCGTCTGCGGGGTCGTAGAGCAAGCGAAGCGCAGCCCTGGGAAAGTCGCAAATGTTTTGCCCGCGCCCCGTGGGGGCGCTGTGAGTTCTCTCTCATGCTGTGTGCCCCATCCAGTCGCGTTTTTTGCGAATGGGTGGGAAACTACAAACCTCAACCATCCCGCTCTCAACCCACCAACAAAACTGGGGTGTCCCAGATCCGAACTTTCGGACCCAGCATCTTCTAGTTACTAACTCACCGCATGTGGGTATACTCAACCTCGCGTATGCTTCGCATCCTTGGAACTATATTCGCGGGCCTCTTCGGCCTCGCCTTCGGCAGCTTTCTCAACGTGTGCCTCAGCCGCTGGCCCACTGAGGAAAGCATCGTCACGCCAGGCTCCCACTGCCGCAACTGCGGTCATATGCTCACTTGGCTGGAGAACATTCCGCTCTTCAGTTGGATTGTCCTGCGCGGCCGCTGCAGCATCTGCTACGGCAAGATCGGCTGGCGCTATCCGCTGGTGGAGTCGGCTGTCGCGGTCCTGTGGGCGCTACAGGCATGGCACTCTCTCGGCATCACCATCCTCCCCGACGCTTCAAATCTCGAAGTTGCCCTGACAGACCTCATTGCGAAGATGATCTTCGCGTGGCTGCTTGTGGCCTTGGCCATGCTCGATGCAGAAAGTTTCTGGCTGCCCGACAAGCTCACAATATCGGGAATTGGTCTTGGGATCGTCCTTACCACAGTGCTCGCACCCATTGACGATTCCTGGTGGACGCACACAAAAACTGCGGTCATGGGCACAGAAAATGCTTCTCTCGCCATCCTGATCTGCGCCGGCCTCATCCTCCTCATCCGCTGGCTCTACAAGCTCATTCGCCGCCGCGAGGGCCTCGGCCTCGGCGACGCCAAGTTGATGGCCATGCTGGCCGCCTGGCTAGGCCTGCCCGGCGCCCTTCTGGCCTTGGCCATCGGCGTTGTCATCGGAACCATTGCCGCCCTCATCATTCTCGTCATCCCATCTCTGCGAAGGGATCGCTCAACACACAGGGATTCGACCCACTGGTCCGCCAGCAAGCTGCCACTAGGAACATTTCTCTGTATTGGTGGAGTTATCAGCAGCCTATGGGGTCAGCCGATTATCAATGCCTATCTGCGCTGGTCTGGCCTCTAGCAAAACTGAAGGCTGTAAGCTCTTCAAACCGACGACCTGGGTCACTTCGCTCCCGGAGCCGCTGGCGTCGCAGCTTTCGCATTCGCAATCTCCGGGTCTTTCAGCGCCTTGCGCGCATCCTTCCCGTGCCTGCTGTCCGGATCGTAATCCACCACGATCTGGTAGTACTTGCGCGCATCTGCTAAATTCCCCAAATGCCGGTCCGCCTCCGCCAATCCCCAAAACGCGTCGGGATTGTCCGGCGCCAGGACCATGGCCGACTCGAAGCGCGACAGCGCAGCTTTCCAATTCCTGGTCTGCAGGTAGTATTCGCCGACGTTTATGTCCTCTGAAGCCGCCTCGGCGTGCGTAGGCTCCTTCACCGACATCTTTCTCCGGCCATTGGGCTGATCTTCGTCCGGCTTGGGCAACAGCCTGTCCATCCCCGCCGAACTCGAGCTTGAATTGGAATTGTCGCCCTGCGCATCATCCGGCGCAGCCGCGTCATCCGGACTCCGCACTGGATCCGTGTCCACCGCCGGCGCCGCCATCGGGCGGCTTCCGCCTTCATCGCCGTTCGCAATTCTTTCCGCGGCGTTGGGATTCGTTGATACCACCGGAACGTTGGTCGTATCCTCTGGGAACGCATTCGACGAGCCGGTCAGTGCCGGCGCCTGGGGTGCTGTCTGTGCGGGTGTCTGAGGCTGGCCTGTGGCAGGCTTTTGCGGCTGAGTTGTCGGAGCCTGCGCCGGAGCCTGACCCGGCGTCTGCGGAGCAGGAGTCTGCGCCACCGCCCCTGACAGGCAGCCCACCAAAACCAGCGCAACCGCCAAGCTCCCTTTCATGTTCTTTATCCCTTCAATGGTACGATGCGTTGCATACAACATTTTCCGCCTCAAAGGAAAGCATCGCACATTCGCATGGGCTTGATCATCCGCTCCTCCGCCATCCACGCCGCCGGCTGCTACACTACCACACCCATTCGCAAGGGTGAACACGTGGCTGAATACACCGGCCGCCACCTAACCAAAGACGAGGCCGACTCTGCCTACGAGGACTCGCCCATCACCTACTTATTTGGACTGGGAAAGGGGGATATCGTCATCGACGGCCACTGCGCCGCCATGTTCATCAACCACAGTTGCGCCGCCAACTGCGAAACCAGTGAAGAGCACGGCCGCGTCTGGGTCAAGGCCATCAAGAACATAGCCGCGGGCGACGAAATCACCTACGACTACTGCCTCTACGACGGCGGCGACGACCAGGCCACCTGCAACTGCGGTTCAAAAAACTGCCGCGGCACCATGTATTCCGGCGAAGAGATTCGCAAGCGCAAGGCTGTGGCGAAAAAAGCCCGCGCCAAAGCAGAAAAAAGGCAGAGGATCACGCGCAAATCTCGAGAGACTGCAAGCCCTGCACACTCCTGAGCATAGCGTCATTCCTGCCAAGCCTCTCGCGCAGCAAGTCCGTTTTCCACCTCCGCGTCCTACCAGCCCATGGCGATACAATCCACCTGAGGCCACTTCTTTCGTCACCCGGTCTCAGGGAGCGCGCACATGGGTTACCAGGTTCTGGCCCGCAAATACCGTCCGCAGCGTTTCGCCGACGTGGCCGGCCAGGACCACGTCACGCGCACCCTGATGAACGCCCTCGCGCAGAACCGCATCGCCCACGGCTATATCTTTTCCGGCCATCGCGGCATCGGCAAAACCACCATCGCCCGCATCGTTGCACAGGCCCTCAACTGCCGCACCGAGATCGGCTCAGCAGCCCGTCCCAACCCCGAGCCCTGCGGCATCTGCGAGTCCTGCACCGAAATCCGCCAGGGCAACGCGACAGACGTCATTGAAATCGACGCCGCCACCAACCGCGGCATCGACGAAATTCGCGAACTCCGCGACGCTGCGCGCTACGCCCCCTCCCGCGACCGCTACAAAATCTACATCCTCGATGAAGCGCACCAGATCACCGAGGCCGCCTTCAACGCCCTGCTCAAAACCCTTGAGGAGCCGCCCGCGCACGTCATCTTCATGATGGCCACCACCGAGCCGGAAAACATTCCGCAGACCATACGTTCCCGCTGCCAGCATTTCAGTTTTCATGCCGTCAAATTCGACGACATTCTTGCCCAGTTGCGCATGATCGCGACCCAGGAAGATGTCGACGCCGAAGACGGTGCGCTTGCTCTCCTCGCCGAAGCCGGCGACGGCTCCATGCGCGACGCGCTCTCCATCATGGACCAGGCCATCGCGTCAGCACCGGTCGAAAACGGCAAGCCCCTGCTCTCCGCCGCGCAGATTCGCGAGCTGATGGGTGCCGTGCCCAACGCCATCTTTGAGCGCCTTCTTGACGCTGTCGCCGCCGGCCAGAGCGCAGAGTTGATGAACCAGATCAACCTGCTCGTCAACGCCGGCCACAGCCCCTTCTCGCTGGCGCGCCAGATGGTTCGCTATCTGCGCAACGCCCTCATGGCCAAGCTGGGCGGCGAGCAAACCGAGCTCCTCCAAATCTCAACCGACGAACGCGCCCGCGCCGCCCGTACCGCGCTTCTATTCACTGAAGAAGAACTGACCCGCAATCTTCAAATCGTCCTGCGCACCTTCGACGACCTCAACTACCGCCAGGAGCAGCGCTTCCATCTTGAACTCGGCCTCCTGAAGCTGATCCACGCCCAGCGCCTGCTCCCGCTCGAAGAGCTGCTCAGCGGCGCAGCCAGCGGCATCTCCCAGCGCGGCCCCGCCACACCACCGTCGCGCCCCGCACCCGCGCCACCGCGTCCGACGGCTTCCCCCGCTCCGCCAGCCTCTTCGCCCATCTCACCGTTCGGCCCCACCGGTGGCAGTTGGAGTTCCTCCATCAAAGCCCCGCAGCCAACCATGGATTCCCCGACCAGGAAGGAATCCGCATCCAGCCCACTAGCAACGTTGGAGCGCACGTCGCCAGCCAGTGAGCCCGTCGCCAGCCCGTTCCTCGGCTCCGCACCCTTTCCCGCAACTGCCGCGCCCAGCGGCTTCGCTTCCGCGGTCACTGAGGGCGCTCTCGCAAGATTGCCTGAACCCGCGCCAGCCCCCTCCGGCGCTCCAAGCATCGACCAGCTACGCCAAGCAATCGGTTCCGCCCTGGTCACCGCAGGCCACGTTTCCGCAGCGGAACTCCTGGGAACCGCCGCATGGAACATCGAAGGAGCAAGCCTGCGCATCGAAGTACCCGGCGTCGGTAAAAAGATGCTGGGTCTGACCATCAGCGCCGCCGCGGACAAGATCGTCCGCCAGGAATTGCAGCGTCTCGGCGGTCCCGCGCGTTTCCATGCCGTCCCCGGCGAAGCGAGCGCTGGTACCGCACAGCCTGCTTCAGTTTCCGCGCCAATCGCCGGCAGCATCCAGGAAGCAGCACTCAGCAATCCCATGGTTCAGCGGGCAAAAGAAATCTTCAAAGCAGAGGTTCGCAGCGTCGTCGATTTGCGCGGGAAATAGCAGCTCGTCCCCCAACAAGGTGCACATACCATGATCAATCCATTGAAAATCCCGGAGATGCTTTCGCAGGCCAACCGCATGCAGGAGGAGATACAGCGCAAGCTGAGCGAAACCGTCGTTGAAGGCTCCAGCGGCGGCGGCGCGGTGACCACCACCATGAACGGCAAAAAAGAGTTGCTCAGAATTCGCATCGACCCGTCGGCGGTCGCGGGCTTCAGCGGAGGACAGGCCGACGTCGAGATGCTTCAGGACCTGGTCGTCTCCGCCGTGAATGATGCCGGCCGCAAGGCCGACGACGCCATCAAGTCCAACGTGCAGGGAATGCTCGGCGGCCTGAACATCCCCGGCCTTACTTAGGCTCGAAAATAAATGCTCCGTGCCCATACATTCCGCTTCTTTTTTGCGGAATGAGTGGAAACAATCAATCCCAAGGCAGTTTCTCTTTAGGAGGCAGTTTCCGTGGCACGCTACGCCGAGCCAATGGCCCGGCTCATTGAAGAGTTGAAGAAGCTTCCCGGTGTTGGCGCCAAGAGCGCGCAGCGCTTCGCCTTCCATATCCTGCGCTCTACGGACGAGGACGCCGCCGCGCTGGCCGAAGCCGTTCGGGGCCTCAAAGCCGCCCTGCGTCTCTGCTCCATCTGCAACAACGTTACCGACATCGATCCCTGCGTTTACTGCGCCAGCTCAAGCCGCAACCAGCGCCTCGTCTGCGTGGTCGAGGAGCCCACCAGCATTGAATCCGTAGAGCGCACGCGTAGTTACCAGGGCGTCTACCACGTGCTGCATGGAACTCTCTCGCCGCTCCATGGCGTGGGCCCCGACCAGTTGCGCACCTCCACACTCCTGGCCCGAGTGGAGCGCGGCGAGATCGACGAGGTCATCCTGGCCACCAGCCCCACCCTCGAAGGTGAGGCCACTGCCAACTGGCTGGCATCTGCGCTGCGCGGCCACTCCGTCAAGCTCACGCGAATCGCCACCGGTGTTCCCGCCGGAAGCGACATTGAATACGCCGACGAGGTCACGATGTCCCGCGCCATGGACGGGCGGCGCGAACTTTAGCCTGAAGGCTCTCGGGCTGCACGCGCTAGAAGGGGAATGAAAGGCGAACGAATTTGGTGCCTCTTATCTCATTTACATAGTGCTACTTAGGATTGCTTAACGCGAATGTTCGGAGAAGATGAAACAATCTTTTTTTTCCCCGGCCAGCCTCCTGATTGCGGAATTCAGGTGCGCGAGGGAGAGTTGATTTACGGAGCTGCTCTCTGGCCCATTTGCGACTCTATTCCATTGTGCGCCAAGGAAGAGAAAGAATACGCAAAATGGACAAAACTCTATTTGCAATGGAACGAGATACTTGGGAGAAATGTAGGAGTTCCAGGGCTTGACTTTTTCAGCAGCCCTTCTTGCACCGCGCCATGATCGCCGCGTGGAGCCGCTCGCGCAGCCCTGGAGGCAAATCGTAAATCTCGTGCGACCGGTAGATTTCGATCGTCTTGCGCGTGGTGCTGAGGGTGACCTCGCAATGCTCGCAGCCATGCAGATGCTGCTGTAAATCGGCGCGGACCTCGGGAGTTACCGAGTCGTCGATCAGGTCATCGAGCAAAGCGAGAAACTCAGTGCAGGTCACTTTTCAACTCCCTTTTTCCTGCGAAAGTAGCGGCTCAGTCGCTCTCGAAGTTGCAGCCGGGCGCGCAGCAGGCGCGACTTCACAGCCGGAACGCTCAGACCAAGCGTCTCCGCCGTCTCTTCCGTGGAAAGTCCTTCCACGTCGCGCAATACAAATACGATGCGAAATCCCTGAGGCAGCCCCTGAATGGTCTTGCGCAGAATCTCGCCCAATTCCGACTGGGTATAGTTCTGCTCCGGGTCGGGCGCCCAATCCGCCAGGTCGCGCGGAACGCTGCCTTCCTCGGTCTCGACGTCCTCGTCGATCGAAACCATCTTGCCGGTGCGCCGCTTGCGCAGCCGCATCAGGCTCTCGTTGACTGCAATTCTTACCAACCATGTGTAAAACTTCGAGTTCCCTTGAAATTGATCCAGCTTCTCGTACGCCTTGAGAAACGCGTCCTGCATCACGTCTTCGGCATCTTCGCGGTTTTGCGTAATGTGCTGCGCAATCCTGAAGATCTGCCGGTCATATTTGCGGACCAGCGTGTCGTAAGCCGAGACATCGCCGCCTCGCACCTGTTCTACCAGGGCTACGTCGGGATGCGGTTCGAGTTCTCCTGCAATAGGTTGGATGGTCGACATGGCGGTTGGATGCGGGAAATCCTTGGGGACCCGGGGAAACTGAGCATCAGGCCCGCTCCAATCCAGTGTACCGGACAGCGGGGTGGGTGGCCAAATGTCCTGCGGAATGGGCAGTTACCCTGCAAATCTCATCTGATCCCAGGTTTCATCTGGTAACGCGAGTGGTTCAGGGCCAACCCGGCGTAGCAAAAGCAGCATAAAGTGAAGGTATGAGGGTTTTGGCTTCCCCAAACTCAAGCTCCCGGTCGGCGTTTCGCCTCCTGTCCGGCCTGCTTTCCGTGCTGCTGGTTGCAACGCCTGTGACGGGGCAGTCTACCGCCGACTCGACCGCGAAACCTGCCGCATCGGCCACAACAAAACCAACCAAAAAGCCGGCTCAAACGGGAACCCCAGCTAAGACCGGCACATCAACCACAGCAAAGAAACCATCGACAAAATCAAAATCAACTTCAGCGAAACGAACTGGTACGACGGGAAAGCCGTCCACGTCCACCGCCAGGCACAAGACCCGGCCGGACAAGGCTGCTCGAACAGCGCGCACCGCGAGGATCAAGCAAGCATTTGTCGCTTCCACCGAACTGCGCCCCATGGCCCAGCAACTCGCCAACCTGCGCACGCCAGCCGCTTATGCGGGTGTGACGAAATACGCTCACGCCCACACCGGCGAAGCAGCGGCCGCGGCCTACCTGGCGCTCGGCCACGCGTATATGCTCGACAAGCGTTTCGGCGAGGCGGAATCCAGCCTGCGTGAGGCGCATCAGGCAGGCGAAGTGCTGGCTGATTACGCCGACTTCCTTGGCGCGCAATCCAACCACGAAGCCGGCAACGACGCCACGGCCGAAACCCTGCTCCACGGTTTTGCGGTCCGCTATCCCGACAGCATTTTTAATGCCCAGGCGCCGGAGCTCGAAGCCAATATCCTTCTCGCGCTCAACAATCCAGCAGCGGCGCAAAAGGTACTGGCGGCCAATCCGGACTCCGCGGCGCGCCCCGGCTATCAGCTTGCGCAGGGCCAGATTGCGCTCAAGCTCAATCAGAATGACGAAGCCGCGCGCATCTTCAAACACCTGCTCCTGACTCATCCCCTCGGCTCTGATGCTCAGATCGCGCGCGCCAAGCTCACTGCCCTCGGCGCCGAGGCCACGCTAACCATTGCTGAACTGCGCAGCCTCGGCGACGCCTACTACAACGCCGGCCACTATGAAGAAGCAGCCGAGCAGTATCGCGCGCTCATGCGCAACTCCACACTCGACGCAAACACGCGCAATGGCTTTGCCGTAGCCGAAGCCGCATGCCAGTGGAAGATGAAGCAGTTGACTCTCTCTGAAGCGCAGTCGCTTGCCGCCACGCACGACGAAAATGGCGCGCGCCGTCTTTACCTGCTCATGGAGCTGGCCCGCACCCGCAATGACATGGATGAGCAGCAGCGGATTGTCACGCAAATGGAATCCGAATTTCCCCACAGTCAATGGCTTGCGGAAGCGCTTTTTTCCAGCGGCAATATGTACATGCTGCGCCGCGACTATCCCACCGCGGTGAGCTATTACAGCTACCTCGCAAACCACTTTCCTGAAAACACCAATGCCGCTGCCGCGCACTGGCGTGCCGGTTGGCTCGACTATCGTCAAGGTAATTATCCCCAGGCAGCGCAACTCTTCGACGAACAGCTCAAGCTCTATCCCAACTCGCCTGAAACGGCCTCCGCTCTCTACTGGCGCGGCCGGCTTTACGAGATGCAAGATAAGAAGCCGGCCATGGCCGCAGCCAATTACCGCACGCTGCTCCGCGTCTATCAGCATTTCTTCTATGCCCAGATGGCGCGCCAACGGCTCGCGGCGTTGGGCGACACACCAGCGGCAGCGCAGCCCCTGACGCAGGCCCAGCTTGACCACTTCCAGGCCGTTCCAATTCCCCATCTCGACGAAAGCTTTCCGACGGACAGCCCGCACCTGGCCAAGGCCCGCCTGCTGGCCAACGCCGGGCTGAACGATTACATCGCGCAGGAGATTGCCGCCGATCCTGACTCCGCCTCCTGGAGCGCACTGGCTGAGGCGCAGATTTATGCCTCCTATGGCGAAACTTATCGCGCTATGCGCGCACTCAAAAAAGCGCTGCCCTATGCCGCGACGGCGTCCATCAAATCCATTCCGCTCGCATACTGGCGAATCCTCTTCCCCAATGCCTGGTGGGACATCATCAAGACTGAATCGGCAAAGAACAATCTCGATCCCTACATGGTGGCTTCGCTCATTCGCCAGGAATCGGAATTCAATCCTTCGGTGGTCTCCTACGCCAATGCGTGGGGACTGATGCAGCTCTTGCCCTCGGTTGGAAAGCAGATGGCACACGAGGAAGGCATCAGCCATTTCGAGACCTACCAACTGCTGGATCCGGCCACCAACATCCGCCTCGGCACACGCTATCTGCGCCAGATGCTTGATAAGTTTGGAGGCGTTCAGGAGTATGCGCTGGCCGCTTACAACGCGGGCGATTCGCGCGTCGTCGACTGGGAGGCAGCCGGTCCCTATCACGGCATGGATGAATTTGTTGAGTCCATCCCCTTCACACAAACCCGCGAATACGTTGAGGCAATCTTGCGGAACGAAGAAACCTATCGCGCCATCGACGAGTACGCCGGCACCCGCGCCAAAGCCCCGCTTGGAGCATCCCGCTGACTGGCGGAAGTACCTTCTGAAGACCGAAAGCCTCCGGGTAACCACGGGGAATCCCTCTCGATACTCCCCAGCAACGATTCCAGTTGACTCATCCGCATGCACCCTGTATCACTGAGTTGTCCGGTGGTCCCCCGGCCTCCGGATTGCCATTCGCAGCCTGCTGTTGTTGCACAACGGAGCCGGCCTGAAGTCGATAAATGGCGGCTCGGTTACATCATCCCACTGGAGGGCACGATGTCAGCCGACTTGCAGTTTCTGGAAGAATGGATCCCCGAAAGAATGGACCCCGGAACGGTTTTCGTCCTTGAAAACCAGGCCAAGCTCGGCCACGCCCAAAACCCCTATGTAGCGGTCATGTCCTGTCCCCGTTGTGGGACGTTAGGACTGATTACGCGCCGCCAGCTATGCGCTGGAGAGACCATGATCTGCGGCGGCGAAATCTGCTCAGCCGAGTACCGGCTGGATGGCGAAAACATCTGCTTCCGTCCGGCACAATAGCCGCCGCGGCATGCGCTCAGGGCATGCATCTCCCCACGCTGGCAGGCCACTGCTCTGGCGGGTGCCGCAGTTCTCTGCCTGCGGTGAAGCTTCCTGGCAGTCCGCTGATCCCACGAACTCGTCCCTGCGCTTCATTTAACATAATCCGTGGAACACCTGTTCACGCAGCCCGGATGGCGAAATTGGCAGACGCAGCGGACTTAAAATCCGCAGGCCGCAAGGCCGTGGGGGTTCAAGTCCCCCTCTGGGCACCATAACCTCATCAACTTAGCATCTAATATTTGATAGTTTCATCGAGTGCAGGCACGGCGGCGCTCCGCTTCCCAAGTTCCAAAAGACCGGTCAAGTCACTGCGTCTTAGAGCTCGCTCACTGTCGGGAGAGACATGAATCAAAGGCAGCTATTCCGGCATCCTGTAACCCGCTATTCCTCCGCAATTGTCCTTGTGGCTGTCACCGCAGCTTTGAGGATCGGCCCATTTCAACCGCTTGAATCGACTCATCCCTGGCTGACATTTTGCCCGGCCGTACTCATGGCCGCATTCCTCGGCGGACTTTTTCCAGGCTTGCTCGCGACGGCTCTCTCATGCGTTGCTGTCACCATCGCCCGGCCATTCTTCACCGGTCAGCCATTTATCGAAACCAGTGCGCACTGGCCAGGGATGATCGTCTTCATTTTAATTGGCGGTTTGATGTCCGCCGTTTGCGAGAACATGCGCCGCAACAAAGATCGCGTGGAGGTGTATCACACCCTGATCGAGTCGTTGGATGAAGGCTTCTGCGTGATCGAAATGCTTTATGACCGCGCCGGTAAGCCAATCGATTACCGCTTTATCGAGTACAACCCTGCGTTCGAGCATCAAATAGGCCTCTGTGATGCGAAAGGAAAGACAATGCGCAGTCTGGTTCCAGATCATGACGAGCACTGGTTTGAAACCTACGGAAAAGTGGCGCGAACCGGGGTAGGCGTTCGTTTCGAAAACCCGGCCACAGCAATGAAAAAGTACTACGACGTTTTTGCCTTCCGCGTCGGTGGAGACCGAAGTAATCAGGTGGGAATACTTTTCAAGGACATATCTGATCGCAAGAAAAATGAACTGGAGCTGATTAACGCTGCCCATTACGATCAACTTACGGGCCTGGCAAATCGCGCAATGTTTCGAGACAACCTCGCCCTGGCATTGACGCGGGCGGAGCGAGGCAAGCAGACTCTCGCCCTGATGTTTATCGACCTCGATGGCTTCAAGGAAGTCAACGACACTCTGGGACACCAGGCCGGGGATGATCTGTTGCGTTCCGTTGCTCAAAGGCTGGTGTCAAGCCTGCGCACCGGGGATTTGGCAAGCCGCTATGGAGGCGACGAATTTGCAGTCATTCTCGATAGCTGTCGGCCCGACCACTTGCCGGCGCTCGCAGAGGGTTTGATTCAGAGACTGGAATTGCCCGTCGATCTCGATGGCGGTACAGCTCGAATATCAGCCAGCATTGGCATTGTTACTTACCCGGAATGCGGGACGGACGAAGAGACTCTGATTCAAAGAGCGGATGCAACCATGTACGCGGTGAAGAAGGATGGGAAGAGGGGTTTCAGACTCTGGAACTCCTCAATCAACAGCATCGGGAACTAATGCCTTATTGATATGTTTCTCTTATTTCTCCGGCTAACACATCAGTTCATCTTGCAAGACGATAGACTTCCGATCCCGCCAGCAAAAACGCGCCCGTCCCATAAACATAACTCGAGGTTTCGGTGAACGCGCCCGGCGCCGCGCCTATGGGTTGAATTGAGCCCAGGCGCCCATCCTGATACACGTGCGCAAGCAGTCCCCGCCACGCTTTTTCCACGACGGGCTTATACCGCTTTCGATCGAGAATTCCGGCGTTGATCCCATAAGCAAACCCATAAGTGAAGAAGGCAGATCCAGAGTTTTCCGGCAGTTTATAGTCCGCTTCATCCAGCAGGCCCGCTCTCCACAAACCGTCCGCTCCTTGCAGCGAAGCAATCTCCTCAGCCATCTCGCGAAACTGGGCAACATAGCGCGGCCGCGACGGGTAGTCCGCCGGCATCTCCGCCAGCACGCGCGCCAGTCCGGCAAACACCCAGCCGTTGCCGCGCGACCAGAAAACCCTGTTCCCATTTGCCTCGTGAGAGCCAAGGAATGACTTGTCGCGATAGTAAAGGTGATCTTGCGGACTGTAGAGCTTATCGGTGGTAATCCGCCACTCGCGGTCCATGAAGTCGAGGTACTTGCGATCCCCGGTTGCCTTCGCCAGTTTCGCCAGCACCGGTGGCGCCATGAACAGCGCGTCGCACCACCACCACAAGGGCTTCTCCGCATCCTCCGGCAGGCGCATCACCGCATCCATGCGCTCCCTGGTAGGCGCAATAATGGCCGGATCGTGATCAATGAAATACAAATCCAGATACGTCTGGCCCAGAGCTGCATCGTCAGCGTGTTCAATCCGTGGGCCAAGCTCCCAATTGAATTTCCTCCCCATCTCCAGCATCGCATCCTGATATTTTTTCCCGCCTGCACCCTCGGGAACAGCCATGAAACCCGCATAAAGAGCGGCATAAGTCCAATCCTGATTAAAATGTGCGCGCGCTCTTTCCAACTGCCAATCTCCTACCTTTTGCATCGCGTGCGCAACATCTTTCCGATTCAGCTTCGGAGATAAATCGGTAGCGATTGGAAGCACGATTGTCGCGGTGTCGCCGGCCGAGTCTCGATCAGGCGTCTTCACCTGCACTGAAAGAAAAGGAACAACCAACATCCCGCTCAGAGTCACAGCCCCAGCAATCAGAGCCACTCGTCCTGTATTGAAGAATGCGCCCACGACCGCACAAAGAGCGCCAATATCGCATCGCCCGCAGTGGATGATTTTCCGCAATTGACTCCCATTACTCATCGCCTTCCAATGATAACGTTATTGATGTTGGATTGACCGCACACAGGAGAAAGAATGCGTGAAGCAATGAAGATTCTGCAGATGGCGGATTCCGTGCGGTATCGCACCATGACCACCGAAGAGCTGCGCGAAACCTTTCTGGTGACCGACCTGTTTGAACCGGGAAAACTCACCGTAACCTACATCGATCTCGATCGCACAGTAATCGGATCCGCGGTTCCGACAGGTGAGAGCCTTCCCTTGCCCACCTACGACCCGCTCAAGTCCACTTACTTTACGGAGCGGCGCGAGTTAGGCGTTTTGAATATAGGCGGAGCGGGCAAGGTAACAGTGAATGGCGCGACCTATCAGCTCAACAAGCTTGACGCGCTCTATGTAGGACGTGGCAACGAGCAGGTGATCTTCTCCAGCGACGACTTGGCGCAGCCGGCGGAGTTCTACCTTCTGAGTTACCCGGCCCACGCAAGTTACCCAACCACGCTTATCGCTTCTGCCACACAGCCTAAGACGAAACTCGGCTCGGCTGAGACCGCGAACGCCCGCCAGATCACGCGGCTCATCCATCTTGAAGGTACGCGAAGCTGCCAGTTGGTGATGGGTTTTACCGAGCTTGCGACAGGCAGCGTGTGGAACACCATGCCGCCCCACACCCACATGAGACGCTCTGAAGTATATCTTTACTTCGATCTTCCCTCGGATCAGCGCGTGATTCACCTGATGGGCCCGGCGCACGAAACTCGCAGCCTGGTGATGGCGAACAAGCAGGTAGTCGTCTCGCCCGGCTGGTCCATCCACGCCGGCGTGGGGACGAGCAGCTACCGCTTCTGCTGGGGCATGGGCGGAGAAAACCAGGTTTATAGTGATATGGATGCGCTGGCGATAGCGGAACTGCTTTAGACAAAGAGAGAGCGGCAATGATACTCGATCAATTCAGTCTGAAAGGCAAGACAGCATTGGTAACCGGCTCCTCACGCGGCCTGGGCGCCGGCATTGCGCTGGCGTTTGCCGAAGCAGGCGCGCAGGTGGCTGTTCATGGCTCGCGTACCATCCCGGAGCAAACTGAGCAGCTACTGCGCAATGCAGGCGCATCGCCCATCAGCGTGGTGGGAGATGTGAGTAAGGCTGACGACTGCGCCCGGATGATCGATGAGGTGGTTGCGCACTTTGGCGCCATCGATATCCTGGTCAACAATGCAGGCACCATCCGCAGAGCCCCTGCCGCCGTCCATTCCGATGTGGACTGGCAGCTTGTCATCGACACCAACCTGACCAGCGTCTTCCGCCTGTCCAAGCATGCGGGCAGACATATGCTCGCACGAGGCTCGGGAAAGATTATCAACATCGCGTCCATGATGACTTTCCAGGGCGGCATAACCATTCCAGGCTACGCGGCGGCCAAAGGCGGCGTGGGACAACTGACCAAGGCCTTCGCCAATGAGTGGGCATCAAAAGGCGTCAACGTAAACGCAATCGCGCCCGGCTACATGGCCACCGACAATACTGAAGCGTTGCGTGATGACCCGGTGCGCTCGCGGCAAATCATGGAACGGATTCCCGCCGGCCGATGGGGCACTCCCGAAGATTTGGCTGGCGCCGCCGTCTTTCTCGCATCGCGCGCGAGCGATTATATGCATGGCCATGTGCTGGTGGTCGACGGTGGATGGCTAAGTCGTTGAACTTATCGACACTGCCGTTCATTCCGCACTTATGAGTTACCCCGAATCTTCCTGGAGGTCCTGAATGCGAATAACAATTGCCACCTTCGCCATTGCTGCTTGCGCGCTGCCGACGGCATTTGCGCAGACGCCGACAGTCGATCATTTCACCCAAGCTCAACTGATCGAGAGGGCTCAGGAACTGGAATCAAAAGCGCAAAGCCAGGATGGGTCGGCGAGCGCCAAGCTCGATGAGTATCCAGCCCACTACACCATGATCGCGCTGCGGCATAAGGATGGAGGCGCTGAGATTCATGAGAATTATGCGGACTTTTTCTTCGTGGTCCAGGGCAGCGCCACGCTCCTGACGGGGGGCACTCTGGAAAGTCCGAAAACCGCCAGCCCCGGTGAGATTCGCGGAACATCAGTGCAGAACGGAACTAAAACAGCCCTGAACCAGGGAGATGTCGTTCACATTCCCGCCAATACGCCACACCAAATGCTCGTTCCCAAAGGCAGCACGCTCATCTATTTCGTCGTTAAAGTGAAGGAAAAATAATCTACTTTTGCTGGGAAGGCAATCTCGGCCCACGCTAGCTTCGAGGAGTTCGCGGTTGGGGTTGCTGGGAATTATTCTCTACAAAACTCACGACTGCAAAACATCCCTCTGTACACATTTTATGAAGGTGTAGCACTTGTTCGTTCTCCTGGTATAACCTGTGGCACATCCCCTGTTTCTCCCGCCGTCCTGTATTACGAGGTCTGCCGTATGGTGAATCTACGCTTGATTCCAGGAGCATATGGATGCGGTTTAGCGCTTCTGGCGGCGGTCTTGATCGTGCCCTCCAGCTTTGCTGAGCAGGCGACTTCTGCGCCGCCACAAGCCGTTGCGTCTGCCGGCGCGGACCTGGCGCCCGCGGTGCAGGCTCAATTCAACAAATTCGAAGACACGCTCAAAGCGGCGCGAGCAGCGGGTGACGCAAACGCAGAGGTCGCCGCACTCAATCAGATCGGCCATTTGCATTACCTGACCTCCGATTACCACCAGGGCCTCAAGAACTTCACTGAAGCGCTCGATGCGGCGCGTTCCGCAAAGAATGCCATTGAAGAAGCGAAGGCCCTGAATGGCGTAGCAAGTTGCAACCGCGAATTGGGCCAGAACGACAAGGCAGTTGAGATTTTTCACAAGGCGCTCGACGTGGCGACAGCCTCAGGAGACCTGCGCGGCCAGGCCGAAGCGCTGAATGGCATGGGATGGGCCAGAAACAACCAGGACAAAAATGACGAGGCGATGACTCTCCACAAACAGGCGCTCCCACTGGCGGTGAAACTCGGCGACACCGATTTGCAGGCGCTCATCCTCAATCGCATCGGCCAGGTTTATGACGCCACTGACGACCAGGCGAATGCTCTCAAGACCTATACCCAGGCGCTTGAACTTTGGCAGTCAGCCGGCGATCAACGCGGCCAGGGCGTGACACTCGGCAATATCGGCATCGTGTACGCGGAGCAGGGCGACAAGCTGACAGCCCTCGATTACATGAAGAAGTCGCTCCCGTTTGCAACCGCGACCGGCAACCGCGCCAGTGCAGCCAAAACCATGCTCAACATCGGCGTCGTCTACAAGCTTCTTGGTGATAAACAGAAGGCACTGGGCTATTACGAGCAGGCTCTTCCCTTCCTCGATTCAATCAATGACACGCTGGGCGAATCTGTTGCGCTGCTCAACCTCGGCAATCTCTACGGCGATCTGGAACGCTCGCAGGACGCGATGGACGCCTACCGCCGCGGCCTGGAACTCTCGCGCCAGATGGGCAGCGTCTCCACGGAGGCCGGCGTGCTGGTCGGAATGGGCAACCAGGAAAACGTGCTTGGGCAGATGCAAAAAGCGCTCGATGACCTCAAGCAGGCCCTGACGCTTTGGCGTTCCATCAACGGGCGCAAGGGCGAAGCAACAACGCTCAACAGCATCGGGATTGTCTACGACAATCTCGGCGATAAGAAAGACGCGCTCGATTACTACACGCAGTCGCTGACAATTCAGCATGAAATCGGCAACAACGGTGGCGAAGCCGTGGCGCTGAGCAACATCGCCGGCATCTACTCTGAGCCTTCAGAAAAGCAGAGATCTCTCGACTACTACAACCGTGCGTTGGCTCTCTACCGCACCGATGGCGACGACGCGGGCGTCTCTCTCACGCAAAATAACATGGGACTCGTTTACGGCGATCTCCACGACTATCGAAGGGCTCTCGAATCTCTCAACGAAGCGCTGCGCATTCGACAAAGCCAGAGCGCCAGCGGCGACGGCGATGTCGGCACCACCCTGAATAACATCGGCGACGTTTATGACGGCCTCGGCGACAAGCAAAAGGCTCTCGAATTCCACCTCAAAGCTTTGCCGCTCTCAATTGCCGCCGGAGATCCTCTGCGCGCCGCCCTGGTCTTTCGCAGCCTGATGCTCAACCTCAAGTCCACCCAACCCGCAATGGCGATCTTCTACGGCAAGCAGGCCGTGAATTGCGCGCAGCGGGTGCGCAGCAACATCCAGGGCATGGACCGGCAATTGCAATCGAGCTTTCTCGCTTCGCAGCAAGAGGATTATCGCGATCTTGCAGACCTCTTGATTACCCAGGGCCGTCTGCCGGAAGCGCAGCAGGTGCTCGATATCATCAAGCAGCAGGAGTATCGCGACTACGTTCGGGGCGCAACTGGAGACGCCATGAGCCCGCTCGCGCTGACCCCGGCCGAACAGCAGGCCGAGGAGGAATATCAGCAGTCCACTGCGCAGCTTGTCTCGCTGGGCGAGCAATGGACGCAGTTGAGGCAACTCAGCCAACGCACGCCCGAACAGGAAAAGACGTTCCAAGATTTATCAGCCCGGCTCGACAGCGCAAGCAAGGGCCTCAACGACTACTACGCGCGCCTCTATGTGCTCTTCGGAAAGAACAACGAAGCCAACAAGCAATTGGCAGATGTGAAAGGCACCGTCAGTGAACTCGAGGAGCAGATCGGTGAAACACCCCACACCGCGGCGCTCTATACCATGGTCACCGCGGATCACTACCGTGTGCTCGTGATTACCGCCGCAGCGACGGTGGCCCGGGAATACGCGATCCCCATGACCGAACTCAACAGAAAGGTCGCGGAGTTTGAAGAGGCCCTCCGCGACCCGGAACAGGACCCGAGGCCAATGGGCCGCGAATTGTACAACATTCTCATCGGACCGGTGAAAGCGGACCTGGACCAGGCGCACGCCGAGACGCTGGTCTGGTCGCTGGATGGCATTCTGCGTTATGTTCCTATCGCCGCGCTTTATGATGGCAAGCACTACTTAGTCGAGACCTATAACTCGGTGACGATTACGCCCGCATTCATCGCGCACCTGTCCGATAAGCCGGATGTGAGCAACCTGACCGCGCTGGCAATGGGCATCTCTCACCAGTACGAGCAGGATTTGCCTGCGCTGCCCGCTGTGGCGGACGAGCTATCCGACGTGGTAAAGGATGCGCAGGTTAACGGGGCCGATGGCGTGTTGCCGGGAACGATTTTGCTGAATGGACAGTTTACCGAGAAGGCGATGGAGACCCAGCTCAGCGCGCATCGCCAGGTCGTTCATATTGCCAGCCACTTTGTTTTCATGCCCGGAGACGACAGCAAGAGTTATCTTCTGCTGGCCGGCAAAGACGAAAACGGCACGGGCTATCACCTGACAGTAGAGGATTTTCGCGACAACAGAAACCTCGAGCTGCGCCACACAGACTTGCTCACGCTTTCTGCATGTGAAACGGGAGTCAGCGGCAGTGCCGGCAACGGACGCGAAGTGGATGGACTGGGCACGACAGCGCAGCAAAAAGGCGCCCGTGCGGTGATCTCGTCACTGTGGGCGGTAAACGACTCCAGCACGGGCCGGCTGATGGCCGACTTTTACCAGCGTTGGGCGGACGGCGCGGGCAAAGTAACAAAGGTTGAGGCTCTGCGACAGGCGCAGTTGGATTTGCTCCTCGGCAGGCCCATTCCAAACGCAGGATCGAGAGGGCGGCCTGGCGCGACCACCAGGCATGATCAGGATCCGCCGCCAGGATATACTCATCCGTTCTTCTGGGCGCCATTTGTGTTAATGGGCAATTGGAGATAGAAAAGGGCGCGGCTGGCGTTGGGACTGTTTCTCAGGACCCATAAATCGTCTAACTTGGCAGGGAAACATTCTGCCCGCTGGCATAACTCAGTCTTTCCGGGTCCGTCTAACAACTTTCGAGGCCTGGCAGGGTTCCAATTAGGAAGAAGGCCCGGATGAGGAAGATAATCTGGGTCAGATGCTCCATTGCCCCGAACCGCCGAACAGGAGAGTCCGTTGATCAATCAGTGCAGAGGACCGATCGCTGCTCTCATGTGCCTGAGCCTTTTTAGTCCCTCTGGCTCAGCGCTGGCTGAAACGACACCGCAGCCCAACCAGGCAACCAAGCGTCCTGCGTCCCGTCCTGCTTATCAGGCCGGCCAGTTGCACGGCGACGAGCGTATCCTTCACGCTCTCAACCGCTTCACCTTTGGAGTTCGCCCCGGCGACCTTGAAATCGTCCGCGCCATGGGCATCGAAAACTGGTTCGATCAGCAATTACACCCTGAGACCCTGGACCAATCCGACCTTGACGCCCGCCTCGCCGAATTCCCTGCCATGCAGGCCAACCCGGAAGGCCTCCTTTACTATCTCCCCAGCAATGCCGTGATCCGGCAGGCAATCGACGGCAAGGCCCCCATCCCCGATCGCCCCGCGCTCCGCGCCATTTATGAAAACGAGATGGCCCGCGTTGAGTTCAGAAGGCAGGAAAAGGATCAGCAGAAACAGCAGCAGGCCTCAGCCGTCGTCGCCACCAACCCGGCCATGGCACAAGTCACCAGCGGATCAGGCATGGAACCAGGCACGGCAAGCAGTTCTGCTGCAAACCGCCCGCCGCAACCTGAACAAGCCTCCGACCAAATCCAGCCGCCATCGGCTCAACAGACCGGCCAGATGGGCATGTCTCCCGCAGCGGATAAACCAGCGCTGCCAGCCTTCGACCCCGCGCTGATCGCCGAAATTCTAGCCCTCCCCGCGCAGAGCCGCATAGCTCGCCTTGCCATCATGAAGCAGCCGGAATACGACGCTTTCCGCAAGGCCCTCAAGCCGCCCCAGCGCACCGCGCTCCTCGCCGGCCTCACCCCGGCCCAGAAGGAATTTGTCTCCGCGCTTGAAAATCCGCAGCGCCTCGTCGCCGATGAATTGGCCAGCCAGCGCCTGGTGCGCGACATCTATTCCAACGCCCAACTCCAGGAAGTGATGACCGATTTCTGGCTCAATCACTTCAACGTCTACCTTCATAAGAACGAAGCAACTCCCTACTATCTCGTGAGTTATGAGCGCGATGTAATTCGCCCCAACGCGCTGGGTAAGTTTGAAGACTTGCTTGAAGCTACCGCGCACAGCCCAGCCATGCTTCTTTACCTCGACAACGCCACCAGCATGGGCCCCGATTCCCTTTCCGCCGAGAAGGCCAAGGAACGGGCCGCGCGCAATCCCAATGCCAAGAAAGCCGCCCCCGAAGGACTCAATGAAAACTACGCCCGCGAGCTCATGGAGTTACACACCCTTGGCGTCGACGGCGGCTATACCCAGGCCGATGTAACCCAGGTAGCGCGCGTTCTCACCGGCTGGACCGTCGATCGTCCGCAGCGCGGTGGCGCCTTTAAATTCGACGAAAATCGCCACGAGCCCGGCGCCAAAAAAGTTCTCGGCAAAAAGATCAAGGAAAACGGCGAAAAGGAAGGCATCGAGCTGCTGCACATGCTCGCCACGCGTCCCGCGACGGCTCAGTTCATCTCCCGCAAGCTGGCTATTCGCTTCGTAGGTGACGATCCGCCGAAGTCCCTCGTCGACCACATGGCCCAGTCCTATCTTGCCAGCGACGGCGACATCAGCACAGTTCTCAAGACGCTCTTCCACTCTCCTGAATTCTGGGCCTCGAGCGCCTATCGCGCCAAGGTCAAGACGCCCATCGAATACGTCGTCTCCGCCGCTCGCGCCAGCAATGCCAACACTGACAACCTGCAACCGCTCATCAACGCCCTTCGTGACATGGGCATGCCGCTCTACGGCGCAGTCCCTCCCACTGGCTACAAGTGGGATTCGTCAAACTGGGTCAGTACCGGCGCGCTGGTCAACCGCATGAACTTCGCGCTCTCGCTCGCGGCCAACAAATTCCAGGGCGTTGCCGTGAACATCGCGCCGCCGCCCGCGTTCGGCACCGTGCAGCTTGCTGACAACAATGGCTCACCCGCCGTGGTGCATAACATACCAACCGGGATCGATCCCGCGAATATCCCGGCGCCGGAGGTCGAAGAGCATCGCCTGGAATTGATTCTCGTCGCCGGCGGAGTGAGCGATACAACGCGCTCGGCCGTCTTACAACAGTTGGCCGCACAGGTTTCACCGCCAACTGCAACGGGCATTCCAGCTCCGGCGCCACCGAAACCCATGAACTCGAAACAAGCGGCGTCGGCGCTTGAAAAACAAGATCAACTGCTAGCCGGCCTTTTACTTGGTTCGCCGGAATTTCAACGAAGATAACGGACGCAGACACGGCAACACGAGGTACACCATGCAGACCAACCGTAGATTTTTCCTGCGCAACGGAGCACTGGCCATCGCCGGCACCGCCGTGATTCCCAGCTTTCTGGTCCGCTCAGTTATGGCCGAGGCCGCCACAATCCCTGGCCGCCGTCTCGTTGTCATCTTCCAGCGTGGAGCGGCCGACGGCCTCAATGTCGTCGTTCCCTATCGCGAGAAGAATTACTACGCCATGCGCCCCGGCATCGCCATTCCCGATAACCAGGTTCTCGACCTCGACGGTTTTTTCGGCCTCCATCCATCGCTCGCCGCCTTCAAGCCGCTTTACGACCAGGGCCATCTCGCCATCGTTCACGCAGCCGGCTCGCCCGATATGTCCCGCTCCCATTTCGACGCGCAGGACTACATGGAGTCCGGCACGCCCGGCGTCAAAAGCACTGAAGACGGTTGGCTCAACCGCGCCCTCCAGGCTGAAGACCTGCGCCATCGCTGCGCCGGAACATGCGAGCAGCACACAGCCTTCCGCGCCCTTGCTATCGGCTCGCAGGTCCCGCGCACTCTGGCCGGCAAAGTGCCCGCCATCGCGCTTTCCAACCTCAACAACTTCGTCGTTGGCCAGCGCGGCCCCGCCCCTTCTGTCGCAGCCAATGCCTTTGAAGCCATGTATGGAGAAAGCGGCGACCACATCTTGCACACCACCGGCGACGAAACTTTTGAAGCCGTCAAGATGCTCCGCGATGCCAACCCCGCGCAGTACAAACCCGCAGCCGGCATCGAATATCCCAACAATGAATTCGGCAACAACATGAAGCAGATCGCACAGCTTCTCAAGTCCAACCTCGGCGTTGAAGCGGCCTTCACCGACGTCGGCGGTTGGGACACGCACCAGAATCAAGGCGGCGTCAACGGCCAGCTCTCAGATCGCCTGCGCGAATTTTCAACGGCCATCGCCGCCTTCTGGCAAGACATGGGCGACGCTGCGGAGAACGTCACCCTCGTCACCATGTCTGAGTTCGGCCGCACCGCGCGCCAAAACGGCACTGGCGGCACCGACCACGGCCACGCCAACGCCATGTTTGTCCTGGGCGGCAATGTGAAGGGCGGCAAAGTCTACGGCCGCTGGCCCGGCCTCTCCGACCATGAATTGAATGAAGGCCGCGACCTCGCCGTCACCACAGATTTCCGCCAGGTCCTCGGCGAAGCCGTCACAAAAACCATCGGCGCCAACAACCTCGATGTAGTCTTCCCCGGCGCCAAGCTTCAGCCCAACCGCTTCCTGAGCCTCATCTAGTAACCGGTCGAAGACCAGGACTGTAATCTGTCACCTGTCATCTGTAGCCTGCTTCCTCACTCCGCCCGTAACGCCTCCGCGGGTTCCACCGAAGCCGCCTGTCTCGCCGGAATATAGCTGGCCGCCAGCGCCGATCCCGCCAGCACGGCAGCCACTGCGATCAATGTCCCCGCATCCCACGCCTGCACTCCAAACAGCAGCTTCCGCATCAACATCGCCGCGCCTACTGATCCAGCCAATCCCAGCACCATACCCACGGCAATCAGTCGTCCCGCCTCTCTCAACACCAGTCGATAAACCGAACTTCTCTGCGCTCCCAGCGCCATGCGCACGCCGATCTCACGCGTCCGCCTGCTTACCGAAAATGCAATCACGCCATACAATCCAACCACCCCCAACACCAGCGCCAGCGCGGCAAAACCACCAAACAGATACGCCGCCGATCGATGAATATTCGCGGCCTCGGAATCTTCGATCCGGTCCTCCATCGTTCGCTGCCAATCAACGCTTACATTCGGATTTACCCCGTGAATCATGGGCGCAAGAGCCGGCAAAATCGATCCCGCATCCTGCGAAGTGCGCAGCACAATCGAAAAATAGCTATCCGGATCCTGATTGAAAGGCTCGTACTCGGTGGGCAACTGCTCCTGATCCAGGCCCGCTTCCTTGAAGTCCTCCACCACGCCGACAATCTCTCGAATCGAAGTCGGCGTCAGTTGAGTGTCGCCGATTTTCTTTCCGATCGGATCCTCGCCCGGATAGTACCTTCGAGCAAACGCATTGTTGATCATGATCACTTTCGGCTTCGCTGCATCATCCGCTTCGCTGAAAAACCGGCCGCTCTTCAGCTTGACCTGCAAAGTCGAGAACAACCCCGTGCTCACCACGCGGTCATTCACCTCATTATGGATGCCGTTGTAAGGCCTTCCCACAAAGCGCACCCAATCCGTATCGCAATTGCAGCTCACCGGCAGCACATCGATCGCGGCCGCCGACTGCACACCGGGCAAGCTGCCGGCCCGCTCCAACAGCGCGCGCTCGAATGCAATTTGCTGTCCTGCCCCTGGAGCCACAGCATGGGGCACATGTACATTCACCGTCGCCAGATGGTCGGCCCTGAATCCAAGATCCTCATGCAGAAGCTTATACAAGCTCTTGCCCAACAAGCCCGCGCCGGCCAGCAACACCAGAGCGGTCGCCAGCTCAATCACCACCAGGTTCGAACCCATCCGCCGCCATAGCATTCCCGCCGACCCGCGCGTGCCTTCAGTCAAACCATCCCGCATGTCTGAGAATCTGAAATGCAGAATCGGCGTAATCGAAAACAGAATCCCGGCAATCACCGCCAGGCACCCCGCGAAAATCAACACCCGTGGATTGAGCCCGAGCCCGCGCAAAAATGGCATCCCGTCCATCCAGTCCTTCGACATCAACGCGCTCAATCCCTTCATTCCGCCATATGCAAGTCCAAGCCCTATTGCGGTTCCTGCCACAACCATCGTCACAGCCTCGGTAATAAACTGCCGCGAAAGCCGCGCCCGCGATGCGCCCAGCGCTCCACGCACGGCAATCTCGCGGCGCCGGCTCTCTGCGCGCACCAGGATCAGGCTCGATACATTGACGCACGCAATCAGCAACAGCAGACCCGCACCACCAAGCAGCGCCAGCAGAATCGGGCGTATATTTCCGACAATTTTGTCAGTCAACGGCATGACACTCGCGCCCTGTCCTCGATTCGAATCCGGATATTGTGTTTCCAGCTGCGCCGCGATCGACTTCATCTGCGCCAGCGCAGTGCCCACAGTGACGCCGTCCTTCAACCTGCCCACGCCATCCAGGTTGTGGCAGCTGCGCCGCTTCTCACAATCCGACTTCGGCTGCAGCGGCACCCAGAACTCCGCAATGTCCCGCGGCGCAAATTCAAAGTCCTGCGGCAGCACACCCACAATGGTGTAGGCCGTTCCACTCAAATTCACTGTCTGTCCGACGACATCGCTCCTGCCGCCAAATCGGGTTTGCCATACGCCATAGCGCAGGAGCACAACCGGAGCCGCTCCGGCCACATCCTCGCCCGCGTGAAAATCCCGGCCAAGCATTGGCTTAACTCCCAGCGTTCCCAGGAAGCCCACGCTCACACGCAATCCGTGGACCGGTTCCGTCCCGGTTGGAGTGTTGAATTCGAAGCGATTTGCGGTGTATACATCCATGGAACTGAACACCGTGTTCATGCGCTTCCAGTCCAAGTAGTCCGCATAAGAAAGGTTGGCGTTGGGAAACAGTGCGATGCTCTCTGTCACTGCAACCAGCCGCGTCGGCTCCGGATAAGGCAGCGGCTTGATCAATGCCGCATCCACGAATGCGAAGATCGCCACACTGGCCCCAATCCCCAGCCCGATAATCAGAATCGCCGTCAGCGCAAACCCGGGGTTCCTGCGCAATTGCCGCAACGCAAATCGCAAATCCTGTGCCACTGTCTCCGCCTTGAATCCAACCACCTCGTGGCTCTTCTCTCTGGCCCCCGTAGAATTCCCAAACTGGCGCATCGCCGCGTAGCGCGCGGCCTCCCGCGTCATCCCTCCGGCAACAAGTTCCTTCTCAGCCTGCTCGCGATGAAACGCCATCTCCTCATCCAATTCGCCCCTGAACCGAGCACCCCCAAAGAGAATAGTGAGCTTCTTCAAGAAACGGCTTATCGAATTCACTTCTTCCTCCGTGTCTGTCTGGCGTGTATTCACTTCCGACGCGTTAGCCGCCGATGGATCTTCTATTCGACGCGCAACGCTTCTACCGGACTTACGGATGCAGCGCGGTGTGCGGGGATGTAACTGGCAAGCAGTGCTGAGCTCGCCAGCACAATGGCCACGCCTGCCAGTGTGAACGGATCCCACGGAGGCACGCCGAAGAGCAGCTTGCGCATCAGCATGGCCGCAACAACAGAACCAGCCAGGCCAAAGGCAATGCCGACTACGATCAACCGCCCCGCCTCGTTGAGAATGAGCCGGTACACCGATGCGCGCTGCGCTCCGAGCGCCATGCGGACGCCGATTTCCCGCGTACGCTGGCTCACAGAATATGCGATCACTCCATATAGGCCTACAGCGCCAAGCAGCAGCGCCATGGCCGCAAAGCCACCCACCAGCGATGCCGCAGAGCGATGAAGGTAGGTGGAGGGCGCATCATGAATCTTCTGGCCGATGGTGATCGGGTCGTAGATCGCCATCTGAGGATCGATCTGGTGGATTGCGCTGGACAGGCTGGGCAGAAATGCCGCCTCGTCCTGCGCGGTGCGCACCAGCACAGCAAAATCGTTCGAGGGACTCTGGTTGAACGGACGATATATCGCTGCCCTCGGTGCGGCGTCCAACTGGCCTTCCTGAAGATCTCTGACGACGCCGACAATGAGCATGCGCGTTTTCTCGGTCTCATCGAACGCGATCTGTTGGCCCAACGGGTTTTCGCCGGGGAAGTATTGTTTCGCAAGCGTTTCATTGATAATCACTACTCCAGGCTTCGATGCATCTTCATCTTCGGCAAAATAGCGACCGCTCACCAATTGAGCACGCAGCGTGGCCATGTAGCCGGAGCTTACCGAACGGTTCGCGACCTCGTTATGCTCGCCGTGATAGGGGCGGCCAACGACTCGAATGCCCGACGTGTTGTCGCCATCTTCGAGGGGCAACTTGGTGGTAACGCCCTCTGAGATTACGCCCGGTAAACTTTGAACCCGGCGAGCAATCTCTCGCTCCAGCGCAACCACCTGCTCGTCCTTGTCATACTTCCCGCTCTCGCCGGCTATGCGCAGAGTGGCAACGTGATCCGGCTGAATGCCGATGTCCGAGTGCAGCAACCGGTAGAAGCTCTTGCCCAACAGGCCCGCGCCGCCAAGCAGCACCATGGCGGTTGCCAGTTCGATCACCACAAGATTCACTCCAAAGCGACGCCACACCACTCCCGCCGCACCGCGTGCTCCCTGTGACAGTCCCTCGTGAATCTCGGCAAAGTTCAGGCGCGACATGGGTGCAAGCGCGAACAGCGCGCCCGCCAGGAGTGCGAGAAGGCCAGCGAACATACTCACACGCCCATTCAGCCCGAGGTTTTGGAGGTAGGGCATGCTGGCCAGCATGTCTTTGGGCATGAGTGCATCAAGCAGGCGCATGGCCTCCACGGCGCCACCCACGCCGAGGCCGCCGCCTATCGCAGCTAGCAGCAGGCCTTCTGTCACGAACTGCCGAACCAGGCGCTTGGGTGAGGCGCCCAGCGCTCCGCGCACCGCCATTTCGCGCCGCCGGCTCTCAGAACGGACAAGCAGCAAACTGGCGACATTCACGCTGGCAATCAGCAACAGCAGGCCCGCCCCGGTGAGCAGCACCAGAAGAATGGGGCGAATGTCTCCCACAATCACATCCGTCAGCGGCAACATATTCGCGGCCTGGTCGCGATTCGAATCCGGATATTGCTTTTCCAACAGTTGCGCGATGTTCTTGATATCAGCGAATGCGGTTGCGAAACTCACTCCATCCTTGAGCCGCGCAATGCCATACAGGCTGTGGCAAGCGCGGTGTGCCTTGCAGTAGCCGGTTTGCTTCGCGATTGCCCAAAAATCCGCAGGTCCTGCAGGCGCAAAGCTGAAGTCCCGCGGCAGCACTCCGATAATGACGTAAGATTCATCATCAAGAACCACCGACTGCCCCAGCACTTTCGGATCGCCGCCGTATCTCTTCTGCCATGCGGAATAGCTCAGCAGCGTGGTGCGCTGCGCCTCGGGTTTGTCCTCGCCATAACTGAAATCGCGACCAATCACCGGGCTGACGCCAAGAGTCTTGAAGAAGCCGTCGCTGACCCTTGCGCCGTCGGCCTTGCGGAGGCCGTCTGGGGTTTTCAGCATGAAGCCGTCAACCTCGTAAACGTTCAGCGAACTGAAAACCTTGTTCTCCCGCTTCCAATCGAGATAGTCGGGATAAGAGAGATGAAATCTTGGGCCAATGGGAATGCTCTCATAAAGAACGGCCAGCCGCGACGAGTCCATGTATGGCAACGGCTTGATCAGCGCAGCATCGACGAACGCAAAGATGGCCACACTCGAAGCAATGCCAAGGGCGAGGATCAGAACCGCCGTGGCGGCGAATCCAGGATTCTTGCGAAGCTGGCGCGAGGCAAAGCGCAAATCCTGCAGCACAGTCTCCATGCTGAATCCAACCACCTCGTGCGTTCGCTCCTGGATGCGCGTCGCATTGCCGATCTGGCGCATCGCCGCGTAGCGCGCAGCCTCCGGCATCATCCCTCCGGCAACAAGTTCCTTCTCAGCCTGCTCGCGATGGAACGCCATCTCCTCATCCAACTCGCCCCTGAACCGCGTCCGGCCAAAAAGCATTCCGAGCTTCTTCATTAAACGACTCATTGCATTCATCTAGGCCTCCTCCGCATTCCGCATCACGCGCCCAATGGCCGCAATCATCTGCTCAAACTGCGTCAGCTCAACGCCCAGTTGCTTCCGCCCCGCCGCCGTCAGCGTATAGAACCGCGCACGTCGATTGGTCTCCGTCATCTTCCATTCCGCCTTCACCCATCCCTGCAACAGCAGCCTCTGCAGCGCTGGATAAAGCGAGCCTTCTTCTACCGTCAGCACATCGTCGGAAAGCTGTTTGATCTTGAGCGCAATCCCGTAGCCGTGCAGCGGTGCGCGCGTCAGCGTATGCAGAATCAGCATGTCGAGGGTGCCAGGCAGAAGCTCAGGTTTCTTAGCCATGCACGTATATATAGTTTATCTATGGGTAGAGAGTCAATGGCAATCTCAGAGCATCCGGTTTTTCTTCAATCCAATCAAAATGGCTGCCCGCAATCATGCAAGCAGCCATCGCTTAAGGACTTGTTACTCGATCCTGATCTCGGGTTTCTGGGAACTGACAACTTAAAACTTAAAACTGACAACTTGAATCCGTTCCCCGCACCTCAATGCTTCGAATACATCTCCATCACATCCTTGCGCAGTTCCGCACGACTATCTGGACGGGTGTAGAACATGTGCCCTCCCGGGTACTCGCGGACCGCAACCCGTGTTGGATCGCCCATCACCGGCATCTGGTCCACAGTCAGCACCGACCCCATGAAGGGACACGATAGGTCGTTCCACCCATGCACAATCAGCACCCGCAGCTTTGGGTCGGCAGCCACTGCTTCGCGCAACTGCGCCACCGAACCGCGCCTTAAATCTTCGCCGCGATCCCATGCCCGCCCCACTTCAAACGACAGCGCGTTGTACCGCGCGTCCACTTTCCATCCCACCGTGCGCGTCACAAAATCCACCATCGCGGTCGTCAGCGGCGCAATAATGCTGGCCAGGATCGGATCGTTCGCCCGCTGTTCAGGCGCAAACGGGAACGGGTCAAAAGACGTCACGTTCGAGTCGTACACCGAGCCTAGCTTGCCCTCCTCGCGGTGAACCTCCCTGAGATAAGCGCCCGTCTCCAGCCGTCCTCCAGCGAATTTCACAAACGCCGGGTCCAGCCCACTCAGCTCCGTCACATGCTGAATCAACTTCTGTTGCGCGTCAGGATCCGACCGCCCCTTGAGCAGCGTCGTCGCATATTCCCCGCGCGTATACGCGATCACGTCCGCCATTGCCTGCGGCGTCAGCTTGTTCTCGCGCTCCAGGTGCGCCGCTGTAATCGAAGGCAGCGTCATCATCCACGGCACCGGCGACAAGTCCCCATTATCCTCGATCCATGGATTGAGATACGGCGACACCAGCACCACCCCGTTCATCGCTACACCCAGTTGCGACTGCAAATAATAAGTGATCCGCGGCCCGCGAAACCCTCCGTAGCTTTCTCCCACCAGGTACTTCCGCGACCCCAACCGCCCGTTCTTCACCAGCCAGTCGTAAATGATGCGCGAAAGATATTCGATGTCCGGCGTTGTTGAATAGAACAGCTTTTTCGTCTCCGCCTCGGGCACATTCGAACGGCTAAACCCCGTTCCCACCGGGTCAATGAACACCAGGTCGGTAAAATCCAGCCACGTGCCGGGATTGTCGATCAGTGTCGGTGTGTCCGAAGGGCTGTCCCCCTCGTTGCCCGCCTGCACATGCTTTGGCCCGATCGCGCCGAAATTCAAATAGATGCTCGCTGCACCCGGTCCGCCGTTCACCGCAAAGGTTACCGGCCGGTTGTCGCCGTCCATGGTGTAGGCCGTCAAAACCACCTGGCCCGCGGTCTTTCCATCCGCATCGCGCACCGGCAGCGCGCCCACGGTCGCGGTGTAGTGCAGCGTCTTGCCGTCCAGCACAATCGACTGCTGCGTATGCGCCTCCACAGGCAACGGAGGCAGCGTCGCTTTGTCTTGAGCCTTATCGCCGCCTGCGCCCTTATCGGTAGCCGCCTTATCGACTGCGGGTTGCTTCCCTTCCTGCGCCCCGCAAGGCGTGGTCGAGATTCCAAGGCAAAGGAGGACGCATGCCAACACGGACAGGCGCTTGGGGGAGAGTTGAAGCCAAGGAGAATTCATGTTCAATACAATACAGCCTGCGCCGCTGGCTCTGGCAACCCGCCCGCCGCATGATTTACCCTTGAAAACGGCATGAACCTTGAAAACGGCACGAGATTGACACGCACGCTTTTCGCACCCGCCCTGGCCCTTGCCTTCGCCGCTTCGGCCATTGCCCAGCAAACCCCCGCCAAACCGGCTGAAGACCTCCCTGACGCACCCCAGGCAACCGCGGCGGCGATGACCCATCCCAACGGCCCCTCCGTTGTTTTTGACACTTCCATGGGCCGCATGACTTGCCAGTTTTATGAGAAGCAGGCGCCCAAAGCGGTCGCCAACTTCATCGGCCTCGCCGAAGGCACCATCGACTGGACCGACCCTGTCACCAAGAAGAAGCAGCATCACAAGCCCTTCTACGACGGCACCATCTTTCATCGCGTCATTCCTGAATTCATGATTCAAGGCGGCGATCCCACCGGCACGGGCACAGGCGACCCCGGTTACTCATTCGGCTATGAATTCGATCCCAATCTGAACTTTGACCAGCCCGGCCGTCTGGCAATGGCTCACTCAGATGAGCCGGATTCCAACGGAAGCCAGTTCTTCATCACTGAACAGGCCCAGGACTCGCTCAACCAAAAATACACCCTCTTCGGCCAATGCGACGATCCCAGCGTGCTCGTCGTCAAAACCATCGCCCGCGTTCAGCGCGACGATCAGGACAAGCCGCTCACCCCCGTCTACCTCAACAAGGTCACCATTGTGCATGAGGGCCAGCCGATGCCGCCGATGCCGGGTCAAGCAGCGCCCAAGCCGGCCGGGCCTAAACAATAACTCACCGGGTGTCCCATTTCTTGATCCTGAGACATGGGACACCTTCAATCCCCGCACCAACACAGGAGTTTCAATGTCCCTAGCACCAGGCACCTACGCAGTCTTCAATACCACCGAAGGCAAGATCACCGTCCGCCTCTTTGAATCCGACGCTCCCCTCACCGTCAAGAACTTCATCGAACTGGCCGAAGGTTCAAAGGAGTGGTCTCACCCTACCACTCGCGAAAAGTCCACGAGCAAGCTCTATGATGGAACCATCTTCCACCGGGTCATTCCCGACTTCATGATCCAGGGTGGCGATCCTGCCGGCAACGGCACGGGTGGACCCGGCTACAAATTTGAAGACGAGACAAGGGGCTCGCGGCACTCCTTCGACAAGCCCGGCAAACTCGCCATGGCCAACAGCGGCCCTAACAGCAACGGTAGCCAGTTTTTCATCACCATCATCCCCACCACATGGCTCACGGGCAAGCACACCATCTTTGGCGAGGTCGTCGAAGGGCAGAACATCGTCAACAAAATTTCACTCGTTCCGCGCAACAGCCAGGACAAGCCACACAAGCCCGTAGTACTCGAATCAGTCGTAATCGAGCGCGTCAGCTAAATATTTCACAGCGCCAAAACGGAAAAAGCCGCGCCAACCGCGCGGCTTTTCCGCTTCTCAATCTCAACAATTACTGCTTGCTCCCCGGCCCCCACTGAATCTTCAGCCCAGCCCTGAACGTGAATGGCAAACTCGGAAACCCAATCGGCGCAATATGCTGACTGCTAGCCAGGTTCTGTGTCTGTGCGTAAATGCCAAGCCAGTTCAGCAACTGAAAGCTCCCACCCAAATCCAGCTTCGCGTAAGCCGCGTCCAGATTCCGATTAGGCAATAGCAGGCTGTTCCCGCCATTCAAGTCATCCCCGGCCAAAAAGTCCGAGTCGTCCGACCGGCTCACGAAAGCTGAGCTGAATATACCCGTCAGCTTCTTCGCCGAATAGGTGGCAGTGAAGAACCCCGTATGCGGCGCACGTCGAAACGGCCGTGCCCCTTGCAGCGGCGAATCCTCTCCGATCGGAATCCCGTTCGGAACCCCGTTGTAAGTCGGAATTGGCCCCAGCAGCGCCACGTCGTCGTTGGCAAATGACCGCTGCACCACCGCATCCAGGTACGTGTATCCCCCGCGCATGAAGATGTTGCGGCCAATCCCGCCCTCCACCGTCGTCTCCACGCCCAGCGCCCGATACGCCTGTGTATTGAGCGTCAATTCATACGCCCCGCTGGCTTGCAAAAACTGCTCCAACTGGTTCTGCTCCGCCGGCGTCAACCCAGGCAGCAGTTCCGGCACCAGGTCCAGTCCCACGTATTCAATCTGCCGTCCAAACTCGTTGTGAAAAAAGCTGGTGCGGAAGATCAGCCGCTGGCTAAAGAACGCCTGCTCCACGCCGCCCTCGTAAGTGCGTGCCTGCGGCGCGGCCAGAGGACTGATGTGCAGTGTTTGAATCGTCGACTGCCCGCCATTCAGCTCAAGAAAGTTGTACAGCGAATAATACTGATCGCTCAGCGAAGGCTCCCTCACCGCATCGCCAAAATTGAAAAGCACGCGCGTCCCGCTGAAGATGCCCGGCTTGGGCTTGAGCGCGTAATACGTAACGCCCGCGCGCGGCGAAGTCTGCGTCCCAAACAATGAATAGTGCTCCAGGCTGCCGCCCAGCGTATAGAAGAAGCGGCTCTTGAAATCCCCGTGCACGGCCGCCAGGTAATCGTAGTTGGTCCGCTCCACCGGCATGAGATAGGCGCTGCCCGGTTCCGCGCCGCGCTCGTCCTCATAGTGAAAGCCAATGCTCCCGATCAGGTGCGGCGTAAAGCTGTAATCACCCTGATAATTCAGTTGATCGCGATTTGAAACCAGTTGGTATCCCTCCGGATAAGACGGCGTGTCGTAGCTCGCGTAATCCAGCAACGCCTGTCCGCTGACCGCGTAGCCATTCGCTCCCGTGATCGTAACCGGATAGCCAAAGCTGTCGCCGTACGCATCGAACGTCCCACTGCCCTCCTGCGACCACATGTTGTATTGCTCGCGCTTGCGCGTCAATCCATAACGAACGCTGTTATGAAAATCCGGTGTGGTCTGGTTGTCAACCGACGCGCTGAGGTAGATGTTCTGATCCTTCTCCGTGGCATTGTCGGTAACATGAAAAAAGTCCCACGCATTCGGCACGCCCGTCCCATCCACGCCATAGTGAATCGTCCCGCGAATCTGCCAGTTCCCGTTCGGCTGCCAGCCAAAATTGCCCGCCGTCGTAGCCACGTGGTACTCATCCCGCGGCAGCGCATTGCCCGTCTGCAGCCAACTGAAGGCGCCCAGGTAATCAAGTTTCTTGTACGCGCCTGCCACTTCAAGTTCTTCATGCGATGTATTGAATCCGCCTGCGTCTCCCTCAAACAGCAGCGAAGGAAAGCTGGTGGTCCCGTGAGGCGTGGTCAAGCTCACCACGCCGCTCTCCGCGCCCGCGCCATACAGGCTTGAATTGGGCCCGCGATAAACCTCCGCTCTCTCAATCGCGGTCGTCGACAGCGGCCCAAAGTCGAAGAGGTTGCCCATATCGCCAACGTCCACGCCATCCAGCAGAATCTTGTTATCGTCCGAATCGCCGCCGCGTACAAACAGCGACGTCTGCGCGCCCATCTGCCCAGCCTGCACAACAAACGTACCCGGCATCATCCGCAGCAGGTCCGGCAGGTCAGTCTGCAAGGCTAGTTCCTGCGGCCCAATCACGCTGGTCGCCGCGCTGGTCTGCGCCTGCGGTGTCGGCGTCCCGGTCGCGGTCACCACAATGGATTCCCTCACCCACTGCGGCTCCATCACAATACTGCGTTCAATGTTGTCCAGCGCTCCTGCGTAAAAGCCCGGCGTCTCAAGTTGGCGAAAAGTTGAAGCTGAAACCACCAGGTAAAACCTGCCCGTCGTTCCAGTCGTTATCTGAAAACTTCCATCGGCTCCGGAGATCGTGGAACCGACAACTTTTCCGTTGCTAAGCAGAACCACGTTGGCGCCGGTCACCTTGGCGCCCGAAGCATCCGTGACAAAGCCGCGGATCGACGCAGCCGGGCACACCGCTGCGAACGCGGCCAGCAGAAAAGCGACAAGTATTTGAGTGAATGCACGGCACGGTGATCCGCGCCGGAATGCGGAGATAGCCATCATAAGCTCCTTCGTTCCCCTCGGAACGCAAGCGGGTTAGGGGCCTAGGACCGGTCTCCTGACTTGCGCTTCCTTCAGCCACCTTCCCAGTGACGAGCTGAATCACTCGCCTCCAGTGGTTTCCGGGGTCCCTCCGCGTTCGGCGGAAAAACCCTGACTGAAATCCTGCCCTCATTCGATGACCCAACATGACTGGGACGCCGATCAGGGCAAGTGCGCTCACAGTTGCGGGGCAGTGGCGGAGTTTCACCGCCTTCCCGAGCATCCTTGGCGAAGTCGTTTATCATCAATCGCTTGAATCTCTCAAGCGGGCGGCACAGGGTCAAGGTACCGACTCAGCCCCAGGAAACAAAGAACACCAGCGGCTGGTAGAGCGGTACCCCTGATTTGATATTGTAAAACTCCGGCGCGCCTCTCCTTCCAAAGAAAATCGAATCGATCAAAACTCCCACAGCAGCTGATAGTCGTGTTTGATTTCTCTTCCGATTGCGTTCTTGACCAGAAACTCTTTGATGAGTGCCCCTTTGCCCGGCGCAAACCCATAAACTTTGGTGAACCTGTCAAACTCCTCCACCTTTGCAGGCTCAATTCTCCGCATAACATCGCTGTTATGAGGCGTGTCGTCCACTAACAGCAATGCGCCATCTCGAAGCAACGGAAGCACCGCCAGAAATTCGTGAAGGCCGTGCAACGCGGAAGGCAGCGGGTCTGCCCAGTTAAGATCCCACGAGTCTAAATAAACAAGGTTCGGTTGGGTTTTCTGAATGGCAAATTGCTTCAGAAATGAAACGGAATCATCGCAGTAAAACGTGCTCCTGTTCGTGCACAATGATCGCAAAGTAAACATTGGCTCCGCCCGAAGATCGACGCTCAAAAAGGAGCCGCCAAAACTGTTGACATAGGAATCAAACAGCAGCGAGCTGTTTGTTCCCCAGGCCGAAGAACCAGTCTCGACAATGACCGCGGGCCGTTGACCGAGCGTTTCAAGCGCAGTGGTGAGAGTTCCCCGGCAAGGATGATTTGATTCGGAATGCTTCGAGAAATGATCGTCAATCAACGGTTCGAGCGATTCAAATTTCTTTCTGTAAACCACCCCTTGAAAGCTTTTCTTGCCTTTGTAAATTGGAGAAAGTCGATCAAGCACCCGTCTTCTCAGTGAGGCAAGGCTTGATTGGAAAATCATATCCACTCCACTAACTCGGGACTTCCATCGTCATTTCGCCGCGGTATGCTGGCAGCCCCGCAACTGGCGCTCGTCATTCAGCAGGAATGGTGACCCCGGGAAGATTCGAACTTCCGACCTGCGGTTTAGGAAACCGTTGCTCTATCCACCTGAGCTACGGGGCCAATTTAGGCTGAAGTCACCCTATCAACAGGTTAGCATCGCTCGCATACCGCGGGCCAACCGCTGCGCGCGGAGACCACGCTTCCCCGATTCACCATCTATCGGGCGCGCCGTGTCCCGATTCTTTCGGCCGGATCAGCCAGACCCGGCGACGGCAGTGTTCCCTGCTCTTTCACCGGGATCGCGCAGGCTGATAGCCAGGTCTCCAGAAACCACCTCAGCTCCACCGGCGGTCGCAGCCACACATCAGCGTCAGTCTGTTGCCATTGACGCCGCATCAGAACCCCCAGGCCGAGCGGCCCAAGATTCTTTACCGCGCGAAACGCAGCCTCGTCGGTCAGATCGTCTCCCAAAAACGCAACCGGCCGAGCAACCTGCGAGTCGTCGCCGGCTTCCCGCAGGATCGCCTCGACAGCGCCGCCCTTGTCGCACCCGGCCCGCAGTTCCAAGCCGGCCTCAAACTCCAGCAAGGTGAGCCCATCTATCCCCGCGGCCGGCTCAAAAAGCGCACGCGTTTTCTGCTCAATCTGTTTTGCCTTGTGCGGGGAGAAGCCTCGCCAGTGCATCACTACACCGTTGGCCTTGTCTTCGAAGTGTCCTCCCAGGCTGTCGCGTTTCAGCGTCGCGCGCAGCTTGTCGAGCGTCTCCCGCGCCGCCAGAGACATCTGCTCCATTTGGCGCCGGCCATTGGGCAAGAGCCGCTCCGCTCCGTGCAATCCCCAAACCTCTAATGGAGGCTCCATCCACAGCAGCGGCGCAATCTCGCGCGCCGGCCGCCCTGTAATCACCACCATGCGGGTTCGCCCCTGCCGCCTTATACGGGTCAGCAGTTCTCGTACGCCGGCCCAGGGCCGCGCTCGAAAACGATCCAACCGGAAGGGCGCCAGCGTGCCGTCGTAATCCAGCAGCAGATACGGAGTTGCTCCGCCTGAAAAGGCGCTGAAAAACTCTCCCAGCCTCTTTGACGCGTCGCTCGTCACTGGATGCTCGATTCTCCGTTTGCTCACGTTTCAGGCCATTTTGCGATGTTCTATTGCAAGGGGCGATATCGAAACCGGCCACGCATGCGCCAGATCGCTTCCCCCCGCGCTCTCTATCCGCAGTTCGCGCAAGTCGCCCAGAATGCCGGCAGCCCAGCCATAGACATTGTGGTCCATGATGTGCCGGCGCATCCGTTGCATCCTGGTGCGCCGCTCCGTCCAGTTCATCTCAAGGCCCTGGTGAATCGCCTCAGCCACACCTTCAATGTCATAGGGATTCACTACCAGCGCATCCAGCAGCTCTGTGGCCGCGCCCGTAAACTTGCTCAGCACCAGCACTCCGTCCTCGTCGTCGTGTGCGGCCACATACTCCTTCGCCACCAGGTTCATCCCATCGTGCAGCGACGTCACCAGGCACACGTTCGCCGCGCGGTACCAGCGCTCCACATCCGCATGACTGGTCTGGCGCTCGATCAGCACTATCGGTTTCCAATGGCTCGTCTGGAAGCGCTGGTTGATCCGCTCGACGGTCTCCTCAACCTGCCGCTGCAGATTCGCATAACTTGGAATGCGCGTTCGGCTCGGCGCGGCAATCTGCACCATGGTAAGCCGCTCCAGGTAAAAAGGATGCTCCTCGAGGAGCTTCTCCACCGCCATCAGCCGCTCAACAATTCCCTTGGTGTAGTCCATGCGGTCCACGCCCACGATCAGGGTTTCACACCGCAGGCCAAACTCCTTGAGAAGTTCCTCGCGAGAAGTTCTCGGCGTCCATCGCTCCGGCTTTTTGTCGTCCAGAGCCACGCTCACCGGATATGGCCGTACCGCGGTGATGTGCCCATCCCGGCGGGCAGTCATGTGTTCGCGGTCTGTCCGCGACTCCAATACCCTGTCCACCGTGGAAAGAAAATTATTGCAGTGCAGCGGAATGTGGAATCCGATCAGGTCCGCGCCCAGCAAGCCTTCCAGAAGCTTTGCCTGCCACGGGCAGATGCCGAATGATTCCGGATTGGGCCACGGAATATGCCAGAAAATGGCTACGCGCACGTCCGGACGCGCCGCCTTGATGAGCCGCGGCACCAGCGCGAAGTGGTAGTCCTGAACAAAGACAATGGGATTCGCGGTGCCCTCCATCTCCTCCAGCAATGCGCTCGCAAACTTCTCATTGACGCGCTGGTAGCATTCCCAGTCCGAAGCGCGAAAGATGGGCCGCGTGTGGGCAATATGACAGAGCGGCCACAGCCCCTCGTTGGCAAAGCCGTCATAGTAGCCCGCTTCCTCCTCGCTCGAAAGCCATACCCGGCGCAGCGTGTAGCGGGGATCGTCGGGCGGCACGCGCAGCCGATCGAATTCATCCACCACCGATGCATCTTCGCTGCCGCTGCCGTGCGCCACCCACACGCCGTCACAGGCCCGCAACACTGGCTCGATCGCCGTCACCAGGCCGCTGGGAGGAACGACACATACCGTCTCGCGCCCCTGCAGCACGTGCATATAAGGCTCGCGGTTCGACAACACAAAGATGCGGCTTGATCCAAAGCGCTCCCGAATGTGCACAGCCAGCCGCTCGGCCGTCCATTGGTGCTCACCTGCGTCGCGCAGGCGGGCCTCGGTTTCAGCAGCGGCGCGCGCCTCAATCAGGCTCTCGGCCATCGACTCAACTTCGCGAGCCAGCGGTGTGAACAGGCTCATCTCTGCTAAGCCTTCGTCCTCAAGATCGTCGGTCTGACCCATGCGCAAACGCCTGAGACGATCCGCTACTCGCATCATCGGCCGCATCAAAAGCCAGCGCACCATCAGCAGCGTCACGCCAAGGATCAGCAGAACAAAGGCGGCAATCCGCCAGAAGCTCTGCTTCCAGACCCGCGTGCCTTCCGCGCGAATCGACCCCGCATCTTCCAGAACCACCAGCGCTCCGACAGTGTTCCCATTCACGCGCAGGGGAATCGCCTCTTGCAGCCACTGCTGATCATCCAGATGGCCAAAGGCGAACGAGTCAAGTCCCTGCTGAATGGCCTTATCCATTGGGCCGCGTGGAAGCACTGCGAAAACGCCCGCAGGTCCAGACGCGGTCATCAGCCCTCCCTGCGCGTCATAGACAGCCAGTCCCAACGCCTCATTTTCCGAGCGCAGCCGCGCAGTATCGGCTGCAATCTCTCCCGGTACCCCGCCGGCCACCGATATCTCCATCTCCGATTGCATGCTCTTGCTAAGCAGGGCGGTCCTGCGCTCCAGTTCCAGTCGCAATGCGTGCTTGTGCGCCAACACCTCAAAGTAGGTAGAGGCAACCGAGATCAGCGTGATTCCCACCACCAGCGCGAGAATCAACCGCATGCGAAAAAACTTCATGTCACCCCTCTTTGTTCTGTTCTATACAAACTGGTTCTGATTCCCTGAGCAATTTGGAACATCGTGTGCCCGCATGTCCATCATTCAGCAGGTGCGCCACCACAGCACTTTCCGTTCAAATGCCCTCAGAAATGACGAATCGTCTCGCTTGCGCCGGCGGCTGGCGCTGTCGGGGTTGCAAACCCGCTCTCGTTGGGATGTTCAACGTGGCTTTCAAGTGAGCGGCTGACCAAATCGCGGGAGCCTAGTCCAACGGCCAGCGCAAGCGTTAGAACAATGCCGCCAAAGAGAATTCCAAAAGCGAGTTCAACCACATGGCCGCCGATCTGAAGATGATCAAGAACCGTGGCTGCGGTAAATACCAGCATCAGCCATTTGATGCCCAGCGAAAGAAAGCGCGCGTATTGGAGCTGGGCATTCACCGCTTCAATGAGTACTGAACGCGCCAGGTAGCGAGCCACGAGAGTCCCGGCGATGAACAGAAACGCTGCGCCCACCACGCGTGTAAGGTAGGGCAGCAGCGAGTTCGTCACCATTGCGGCCGATGCGTAAGATGCATCGAAAGCCGACACGCCGATGATGAGTCCCAGCAGCACGCAGGCCCAGAAAGAGGCGCGCGCAATCAACGCTGTCGGTGAAGCCGATGGCGCCCAATCGACATTGCCGCGTCCACGCGCTATGTGTTCATCAAACTTTGCCGCCGCCAATCCGCGCCGCAAAAGCGCTGAAACAGCCATCCCGATCAACGTGAGCACAACCAGCGCAACAATGAAGGCGAGGATGCCGGGCAGGATCGCGATAAGCAGCGAAAGCACGCGGTTGAGCGACTCATGAAGCGCCTCGGACATATGGTGCCATGTCGATGGGTTATCGGCATCCGAGGATTGCGCGACCTGGTACGTGCTTGCCTGGATAACACTAGTAAGAACGTTGTGCATAGGACTCACTCCTTTCATTGAATCTCTTGCTGGACACTGGAAGCACCCTCGATTCGGCTCCCCCTCATGGGCTGAACCTGTCAGGCCATCGCCAACGCGAGACCATGTAGATTTTTTCCGCCTCGAAAGCTTGAGCGACGGCCTCAATATGGCTCTCAGGGTCGGCGGCGGAAACAGTGATGTTGATATGGCTTGCAACCCATGCAAGGTAAAGCGGGATAAGCGCGCCCAGAAGATGGCCGCGGTTGATGGTGCGAAGCCGGTGCGCAAGCACAAAGTCATAAACAATGCGTGCCCACAGGCTGTCCGGCATGCGGAACTCCGCGCCATCGGTTGCTGCCAGTCGCTTGAGTCCGAGCAGCGTTTGCGGCGGCAACACCAGTGACCAGACTTCCTGGAGGTTGGTGTAGGCCAGGCGAAATGCCTGTAGCATCGGGGCAATTTCAACGGACGCATCGCTGGAGAATGCCTCAGGCAGATGCCTCGCGTTACCTGCGGGCGGCAAGGGTCGGAAGCGCTGCCAGTACGCTGCCTTCGCATCGATATCGGAAAACAGCGATCCTGCAATCATGGGGAGAATGGTGTTGAGGTCGGGTCCGGCCGGCTGCGACTGAACGCGCAATCCAACCTCGAACTGGTCGACGGTGAACCCGGCAACCGCGGCCTCGCTGACCGGCCAAAGTGGTGTCTCGCTCTGGTTGTTTGCGGTGAAACGCTGGGCAATGCCCGCAAGCCGCAACGCCATGCGCCGTGAGAGTCCAAGATCGACAGCCAGTGGAAACCTCACGCGTGATGCGAACAATGTGCGCGTAAGCGGATAAAGAATTGCGGAATTAACCAGCCCCGTATGCGGCGGCAGATCGTAACAAGCGACGGCGAGGTCCGTTGGGCCATCGAGAACGCCATGCGCCAGGTCGCGCAGTGCGGACGAACTGAATGAACCAGACTCCGCGCTCAACATGAGAATGCCGCGTGCCTCGTTCTTTTCCGCAAGCTGGTACGCGTTTACAAAATCGGCGGCGGTAAGAGTCCACGAATTGCTCGTCGCAGGAATTGCAACCATGCGCAAAGATGGATAAGCGTCTGTCGAGTGCGCATCCGTATTCACGTCTGGCGAAGCAACCAGCAATCCCGACATCGGAAAAGCAGCGGACAGATTTGCCAGCACACGTTCGCGCTGTTCCGGCGTCATTGCGGCGAGCAGCACCAGCAGCTCGACGCCGGGTTGAATCGACGAGGCGGTGATTTCGGAAATTGGATCCACAGTTGCCATGTCTATGCGAGTGATCGATCGTATGCCAGCCGGAATCTTTTCACAGTCTCAAAGTGACCAGCTCGTGTTGGACCTCAACCGTCACAGCACCGGCTTCGTACTCGGCGGCTGGAGTTCGAGCCAGAAAAACGAATAGGGTGCGAGCGTGAGGACGTAAGGTGCTTCGGTGATGGTTGGGAAGGGCACGTAGCCAAGCATCTCCACGGGCTCTGCGCCGCGGTAGGCAGACAGATCAAGCGCTACGGGCTGCGCAAAACGGCTGAGATTGGCCACGCAAAGAACGGTCTCGTGCGACTTGTCGCTGAGCTCGATATCGCGAAGGTAGGCAAGAACCTTGCGGTTGGCCGGCTTGAGAAAACTGAAGCTGCCGCAGCCGAACACCTGAAACAGTTTCCGCAATGCGATCATCTTCCGCATCCAGTGCAGCAGGCTCGACTGATCGCTGAGTTGACCCTCCACATTGACTACCTGGTAGCCGTAGATGGGATCCATCACCACTGGAAGATAAAGCCGTGCCGGGTCGCACTTTGAAAATCCGGCATTTCGATCCGAGCTCCATTGCATCGGGGTGCGCACGCCATTTCGGTCGCCGAGGTAGATGTTGTCGCCCATGCCGATCTCATCGCCGTAATAGAGAATCGGAGTACCCGGAAAACTGAGCAGCAGCGAGTTCAGCAGCTCGATGCGCCCGCGGTTGTTGTCCACCAGCGGCGCCAGCCGTCGCCGAATGCCTCCGTTGAGCCGCATGCGCGGGTCGTTGGAGTAGGCAATGTGCATGTAGTCGCGCTCGTCCTCGCTCACCAATGCAAGAGTAAGTTCGTCGTGATTGCGTAGAAACAACCCCCACTGGCAGTTGTCCGGAATAGCGGGCGTTTGCGCCATGATGTCGGTGATCGGCAGGCTGTCTTCTTGTCGCAGCGCCATATAAATGCGCGGCATCAGCGGAAAGTGGAACGCCATGTGACACTCATCGCCATCTCCGAAATACGGCCGCACATCGACTGGCGGCTCGTTGGCTTCGGCCAGCATGAACCGGTTCGCATATTCGGCATCGATGGCGGCGCGAATTCTTTTCACCACCGCATGTGTCTCAGGCAGGTTCTGGCACGACGTCCCATCGCGCTCCACCAGGTAAGCGATCGCGTCCATCCGCAGCCCGTCCACACCCATGTCCAGCCAGAAGCGCATGGCCTTCAAAACCTCGTCCATCACCATGGGATTGTCGAAATTGAGATCCGGCTGGTGCGAAAAAAAGCGATGCCAATAGTAGGCCCTTGCCGTCTCGTCCCATGTCCAATTCGATTTTTCCGTGTCACTGAAGATGATCGCCGCATCCTTGTAAATCTGGTCTGTATCCGACCAGACATACATCTCACGCTGCGGCGAGCCCGGCGGCGCCATGCGCGAAGCCTTGAACCACGGGTGCTGATCGCTGGTGTGGTTGACCACCAGCTCGATCATCACCTGGATGTTGCGCTGGTGAGCGCCCTTCAGAAACAACTTGAAATCATCCAGCGTTCCATAAGACGGGTTCACATCGACGTAGTTCGAGATGTCATAGCCGTCGTCGCGCAGCGGTGAAGGAAAAAACGGCAGCAGCCAGATGCAGGTAATTCCCAGGTCCTGCAGGTAGTCGAGCCGCGAAATTAAACCAGGAAAGTCCCCGATTCCGTCCCCATTTGAGTCGGCAAAGGTTCGCACGTGAAGTTCGTAGAGGATCGCGCTCTTGTACCAGAGCGGATCGGTCGCGCTTGCCGGCTTTTTCACGCTCTGTCTCTCCCAGGCAGTTAGATGCGTATTAAGCGTTCCATGTTTCCGGGCAATATTGCCGGCCGATTATTCCAGCCGATGTTTCGGGTCAACGTCTATCAACATCTATTGATGAGTGGGACCGACCAGACTGCGGAACAACCAGCGTCATAGCCAATTCTCGAAGGCTTTGTATCAGGGAATGACGTTAGTCATGCCGAAAATGCCCATGAAATCAATGAGGCTTTACAGGCCGCGGAAAACTCCCGCTCGACATAGATGTGCGAAAGGGCACGACTTCAGTCGTGCCGAGAAAGCCAAAAGAAAAGTCGGGCTTTAGCCCCTGCGGGATGTCCTTGAGTCGTCCTAAAAAACCAAAAACTCGTCCTTTATCCGCAGCCGGTTGAAGCCATCTGCGACGCGTTGCGGTGACCCACATCACTGCACCCACGCTCTCGCCCGGCCTACAGTTATTCGGGCTCTGAGAGGTGTTTCGGTTGGCTTCGGACAGGTTTGGTCGATGGCATAGCAAGCGCATGCAAACGAACCAATTAGCACCCTGCCCAAAGCCAAAACAGCCACAGTACCAGACCACAGGAGCGTCCGATGAGCGACACGAACAAATTTGACCGAGGCGTCCTTCGAATTGACGAAGACGAGTGCAAAGGTTGCGGCCTCTGTGTCGAGGCCTGCCCGCCCAAAGTCATTCGCTTGAATGACCACCTCAATCACTCGGGCTACCGAACCGCAACCTACACGGGCGCGGGCTGCACCGGCTGTGGAATCTGCTTCATGGCCTGCCCCGAGCCGGGCGCAATCACCGTTCTGCGCGCCGTCAGCCGCAAGCTCGCCGCCGCCATCCCCCCAATCGCCAGTCAAGGAGCAGCCCCATGCGCAAGCAACTGATGAAAGGCAACGAAGCCATCGTCAAGGCCGCCATCCTCGCGGGCTGCCGCGCATTCTATGGTTACCCCATCACCCCAGCCAGTGAAATCACCGAAGCCGCCGCCCAGTTCCTGCCCCAGGTAGGCGGCGTATTCCTGCAAGCCGAAAGCGAAATCGCCGCCATCAACATGCTCTACGGCGCCGCGTCTGCCGGTGTCCGCGCCATGACCGCATCCAGCGGCCCCGGCATCAGTCTCATGCAGGAAGGCATCAGCTACATGGCCGGCGCAGAGCTCCCCTGCGTCATCGCCGACATCACCCGCGGCGGTCCCGGCCTCGGCAACATCGCCGCCGAGCAAAGCGACTATCACCAGGTGGTCAAAGGCGGCGGCCACGGCAACTACCGCACCATCGTTCTCGCTCCGCATTCCGTGCAGGAGATGGCCGACCTCACCGCGCTAGCCTTCGAGCTTGCAGACCGATATCGCAACCCCGTCGTCCTGCTCGCCGACGGATTCATCGGCCAGATGATGGAGCCGGTCGAATTTCCGCAAGAGGCCATCGCGCCCCATCTGCCCGAATGGGCCGTTGCCGGCACTGCCGAGTCGCGCGGCAACCTGGTTAATTCCCTCCATCTCGAATGCGACGAACTCGAAGCCCACAATCGTGACCTCGAAACAAAATATCTCTGCGCCGAGCAGCTTGAGACACGCGCCGAAGAGTGGCACACCGACGGTGCTGAGATTGTCCTGATTGGTTACGGCATCGTAGCGCGAATTCTAAAAGCCGTAGCATCCGAAGCGCGCGACTGCGGCATCAACGTCGGCGTGCTTCGCCCCATCACTCTCTATCCTTTTCCGAAACAGCATTTCCAGCGTCTCGCACAGCACGCGCGCGTCTTCGTAGTCGTCGAAATGAGCAACGGCCAGATGCTTGAAGATGTGCGCCTCGCTCTCAACGGCATCCGCCCCGTCGAATTCCTCAGCCGCATGGGCGGAAATGTCCCCTCCCACGAAGAAGTCCTCAAATTCGTACGCAACTTGGCCGACCAACACCAGCCCGCATCGCAATCGGAACAACAGCAGGTGATCCATGTCTAATGAATTGTCCAGCGAATTGGTTCCCGAATACGCCGTAGCCCAAGGCCGCGCCAAGTCCTTCTACCAGACCTTCGAGCGCAAGGCCGACCTCCAGCACCAGACCCATTTTTGTCCCGGCTGCGGCCACGGCGTGGTCCACAAAATGCTCGCCCGCGCCATTGACGAGTTAGGCATCCAGGATCGCACCATCCTCATCGCCCCCGTCGGCTGCTCGGTCTTCACCTACTACTATTTCGACGTGGGCAACATCCAGGCCGCGCACGGCCGCGCCCCCGCTGTCGCCACCGGCGTCACCCGCAGCCGCCCGGACAGCATCGTCATCTCCTATCAGGGTGATGGAGATTTGTCGGCCATCGGCTCGGCGGAGATTCTCCATGCCGCCAACCGCGGAGAAAACCTCACCGTCATCTTCGTCAACAATGCCATCTACAGCATGACCGGCGGACAAGCCGCGCCCACCACGCTGATCGGCCAGAAAAGCACCACGACTCCAGGCGGCCGCAATGCCGCTAATGAAGGCTATCCGCTCCACATGAGCGAGCTGCTCGCAACGCTCGAAGCGCCGGTCTACATCGAACGCGTCGGCCTTGGAGACAACAAGCAGATCGCGCAGGCAACGCGGGCCATTCGCCGCGCCGTCGAAAATCAAACCCGCGGCCTCGGCTTCTCCATCGTCGAAGTCCTCTCGCCCTGCCCCACCATCTGGAAGATGCAGCCCGTCGAAGCGCAGCACTGGGTCCGCGACGTCATGGAAAAAACGTTCCCGCTCGGCGTCTTCAAAGACCGCACCAAAGACGCACAGCCCAAGCCTTTGCCTGAGCCGGCTCCGCCTCTCTCGCAGGTCCCGCACATCCTCGGCGTTGCCGAAGAAACCTTGTCGCAAGGTAATGCGCAGCCCATCACTGAAACTGCAATCGACCTCGATCTGCGCGTGCGCGTCGCCGGTTTTGGCGGCCAGGGCGTCCTCCTGCTCGGTGAAGTGTTAGCCGAAGCCGGCCTCGACGCCGGCCTTGAAGTCTCGTGGCTCCCGTCCTACGGCCCAGAGATGCGCTCCGGCACGTCGAACTGCCACGTTCGCCTCGCCGGCCTGCCCATCGATTCGCCCATGGTCCCGCATCCCGAAATCCTCGTCGCCATGAACGAGCCGTCGCTGCACAAGTTCTATGCCAGCGTTCGCCCCGGTGGTTGGATCGTATACAACGGTGAGTCCTTCCCGCCCGAATGTGAACGCGACGATGTCCATGTCATCGCCCGCAACTTCACGCAAATGGCCGCCGATCTCGGCAACGCCAAAGCCGCCAACATGGTCATGCTAGGCGTGCTGCTTCAAGCCACAAACGTGCTACCCGACGTGAGCCTCGACGCCGCCCTGCGCCGCCTCCTCAAAAATCCAAAATGGGTTGAACTAGACAAGCGCGCCCTGTCTCTAGGCCGCAACCTGCTAAGCGAATCGGTATCGTCTCAAATCGAAACCGCAATCACCGCATAACAGATGTTCTCCTGCTTTGAAAGGGCACGACTTCAGTCGTGCCGAAAAACGCAAAAGAGGAAGAGGGCTTTAGCCCCTGAGGGATGCATTTTTCAAACTGTCCACTGCACCCTATTCCCTACTCCCTGTTCTCACTATCTCCACCTGAATATCCGCAAAGAAATCGCGAACGGCACCACAAACCACGCCAGCAGAATCGCCACCGGAATCATCATCTGTCCAAGGTTCATCCCCTGCAGCATATTTCCCCGCATCGCATCGATAGCCGCCGTCAGCGGCAGCGCTCGCACCACCGGCTGAATCAGCGCCGGAAACCGCGAAGCCGAAAAGAATACTCCCGACAAAATCCACATCGGAAGCATCACCAGGTTCATCAGTCCCGAAACAGCTTCCATGGTCCTCGCCCGCGTAGCCACCAGCAGCCCGAGCGCTGAAAACACCAGCGAAGTCAGCAGGCACAACACTCCCAGCTCAACCAGCGATCCGCGAAACGGCACGCCAAACGTGAGCCGCGCAAACCCCAGAAACGCCACCACCTCAATCGTCAGCATCGCAATCCGCGAAAGCAGAAATGAAGCCAGGTACTGCCATCGCTTCATCGGCGAAGCCACCAGCCGCTTCAGCAGCTTCTTCTGCCGCGAGTCGACAATCGCAAACCCCAGCCCCCACATCGCCGACCCCATCAGGTTCAGCCCCAGCAGCCCCGGCACCACAAAGTCGATATAGCGCGCCCCAGTTTCGTGCACCAACTCGTTCTCTGCACGCACCGCCTCATGCCGTCCCGCCGCCGTCTGAATCGCGCGATCCGCCAGTAACCGCGCCGTCCGCGCATCGGGATTGGTGTCGTCATACTTGTACTTGACCCCGTCCGGCCTTTGAATCGCCAGCAGCAAAATGTTCCCCGTAGCCAGCGCATGCGTCCCCGCCTGCTCGTCCAGCGTCACCGCCGTCAGCCCCTTATCGGCCGCCAGCGCCTGCGTCAATTGCGTAGTCGTCGCGCCCACCTGCAACACATCCGCCGGCCGGTTTCTGAATGCAATCCCCAGCCCCATCGCCAGCAGAATCGGAAAACAAAAAATCCAGAAAATCGCCTCAGGCTCGCGCATAAACAGCTTGAACCGCACCAGCGTCAATTGATAAAGGCTGCTCTCCGCCAGCTTATTCATCGCGCAAATTCCTTCCTGTCAGCCTCACAAACACGTCCTCAAGCGTAGCCGAGTGCGTCCGAAACTCACTCAGATGCAACCCCTGTTCCGCCAGCTCCGCAAAGATGCGCGGCACCGCCAGGTGCAACTCGCTCACTGAAAGCTGGTGCAGCCCAGCGTCCACGCGATGCGACTGAATTCCCCCAATCACCAGCAACTTCGCCGTGTCCACCCTCCCATGATCCGCGGGTGCCCCCGGTCCCTCGCCCCTGGGAACCGGGGAATTACTGGAATCACTCACCGCAAACTCCACAATGTCTTCCCCGCCGATTGAAGCAATAAGCTCGTTCGGCGTTCCCAGCGCAATCACTTTTCCATGGTCCATAATCGCCACGCGATCGCACAGCCGCTCCGCCTCATCCATGTAATGCGTTGTCAAAATAATCGTGCGCCCCGCGTGTTTCAGCTCATCGACCAGGTCCCACAAGTGCCGCCGCGCCTGCGGATCGAGCCCCGTTGTCGGCTCATCCAGAAACAGCAACTCCGGGTCACCCACCAGCGCCGTTGCCATCGCCAGCCTCTGCTTCTGCCCGCCCGACAATCCGCCCACGCGCGACTTCCGCTTCTCCTCCAACTGCGCCGTCTTGATCGATTCATCCACAGAAATTCCGCGCTTGAAAAAACTGCGAAACATCCGCAGCGTCTCTTCCACCGTCAGCTTTTCTGAGAACTGCGTCTCCTGCAGTTGAATCCCGATCCGCTGTCGCAGCTCGTTCGCATTCGCCTTCCAATTCAACCCCAGCAGCTCCACGGTCCCGCTATCCGGGTCGGTCAGCCCCTCGCAAATCTCGATGGTCGTAGTCTTCCCCGCCCCGTTCGGCCCCAGCAGCCCAAAGCACTCGCCCCGCGCCACCTCCAGGTCCAGCCCGTCCACCGCCTTCACATCCCCGAAAGCCTTCTTCAGTCCGCGCAGCAGCAGCGTCGGGCCATCTCCCTTCACCGGAGTGCGAACCTCAGCCTCCGCCAATCCTTCCATCGCCATCCCGCCTCCAAGTTTTTCTCCCAATTCGCTGTCGCCCCAGACTACCGCATTTCAGTTTTATAGAGTGTGACAAGACGTTGTACGAGAAGCGCCGAACTCCTCGAGAGTAGCGCCGGACTCCGGTCCGGCTGTATCGTGGACGTCCACGTCCGCGCGTTCAGCCTTCCCCGCCAGCCAACGAACAGGTAAAATATAGGCATGGCGGAGATCAAGCGCAGAAAAACCCCCACTGTAAAAATCGGCCACGTCCGCGTCGGCTGGGAAGTCCCTGTCCTCGTCCAGTCCATGACCAACACCGACACGGCCGACATCCCCGGCACCATCGAGCAGGTCGCAGCCCTCGCCCAGGCCGGCTCTGAAATCGTCCGCGTGACCGTGAATAATGAAGACGCCGCCGCCGCCGTTCCCTATATCGTTGAAGGTCTCGATAAGCGCGGCCTCCGCGTCCCCATCGTCGGCGACTTCCATTACAACGGCCATCTCCTGCTCAAAAAATTCCCCGCCGCCGCGCGCGCTCTGGCCAAATACCGCATCAACCCCGGCAACGCGTCTATTGGAAAAAAAGACAACGACAACTTCCAGGTCATGGTCGAGTGCGCCGTTGAAAATCAGAAGCCCGTCCGCATCGGCGTCAACTGGGGCTCGCTCGATCAGCAGCTCCTCACCCGCATGATGGACGCCAACTCCAAGCTCGCCGACCCGCTCCCTGCACGCGACGTAATGATGGAAGCCATGGTGGTCAGCGCCCTCGAGTCCGCCAAGGCCGCCGAGCATTATGGATTAAGGCATGACCAGATCATCCTCTCCGCCAAAGTCTCCGGCGTCCGCGACCTCATCGACGTCTACACCTCGCTCGCCTCGCGCTGCGACTACGCCCTCCACCTCGGCCTCACCGAAGCCGGCATGGGATCAAAGGGTCTCATCGCATCCACCGCCGGCCTCGCCCCGCTCCTTCTCGCCGGCATCGGCGACACCATCCGTGTCAGCCTCACCCCCAAGCCCAACGGCGACCGCACTGAAGAAGTGTTAGCCGCGCAGCAAATCCTTCAGTCACTCTCCATCCGCAGCTTCATGCCCCAGGTAACGAGCTGCCCCGGTTGCGGCCGGACAACATCGACCTATTTCCAGGAATTGGCCGAGCAGATCCAGAGTTACCTCCGCACCTCCATGCCCGAGTGGCGCAAACAATATCCCGGCGTTGAAGAGCTCAAGCTAGCCGTCATGGGCTGCGTAGTCAACGGCCCCGGCGAATCGAAGCACGCCAATCTAGGCATCAGCCTCCCCGGCACCTTTGAAGAGCCCAAAGCCCCCGTCTACGTAGACGGCAAGCTCCTCAAGACCCTCCACGGTGACACCATAGTAGCCGAGTTCAAGGAGATTTTAGACACCTACGTCCAAACCCACTACGGCCAGTCTGCCAAAAGCGAAGAACTAGTCGGCGCGCGATAAGCCTCCGGGGTAGCTTTTCAGTGCCCCGTCCACCGCCTTGGGCGCGCTTGCGATTGAAGTTTGATGAGCGCTCGGCATGTGCGCGATGCCCGGCAGCTGATTAATATGTCAAGAGATATGCGATTCTGCATCTTCCTTGCTTTACGTTAAATAGAAAAGTTGGATGCCGATACCAATTCGGCTCCTTGAACGATTGGCCGAATGCTGTCGACGTCACCAGTATGAGGTTTATTGGTCCCAAATTCAGCAACAGGCCACCGACATCATCCGACCCATCTGTCAGTTGAATCGTACCTATCTCGATCCCCCCTAGCCTTCGTTTTTGACCTGCGAAAGTGTGTTGATAGAGCCCGAGCGGACTGGGTAGCGAACTGATCCCAAGCAACGCATCGAAGAAATACGACTGGAGAGCGCTGAGTTGCAGTATCTTCCCAGATGAACCCCGAATCTTCTCTGCCGCGACCAAGCCGCAATACACCTTAATTAACCATCGCTCTAAGTCCATGCCAGAAGATATGTGGAAGGATCTTAGGGCCGCCGTCGGATCGGCGATTCTTGCGATGTCTTTAGTGAGCGCCTCTATGGTAGAGAACGCAATTCCAGCCGCTGAGTCGAGAGGGCTCAGAGCCGGATTATGCACATCGCACAGCACCTTGGCCGCGAAAGCATCGATGCCTATCTCGACTCTATTTTTCCCACCGAAAATATGCCCGGCATTCTCAACGGTAAGCTTATCCTTGGTAATTCTTTCTAAAATATTCCTCGAAATAGAGTGCTCCCTCGTAATCTTCGAGCTACAGTCGCCATGAGACGAGAGATAACATCGGTCATTTGTCGATGGAAGCGCCTCCAGTTGAGGCAGGTTGATAGCACCGACCGGTGCCTTCTCCCATTTCCCGTCGCCCCTCCAACAGCATCCGTATGATTTATTTCCGCTACCGCATGGGCACTCGGATGCAATGAGTCGCCTTGTCCACGGTATTGATGTTGAGTTCACTTCACCCTCTCAAATTCGAACGTAGCCAGATTCATCTGCCGGGTACCCCAGATCTCGCCTTTGAGACCTGGGAGTAGATGAAGCTATTGCTCTTCCAAATTCAGGGCATCGCCGTCAGAAGAGCCGGACCCTGATCGAGATTCCTTGAGCGCCCGTCCGAGCACGCTACTATCAAACCGCTCATCATAAAGTTCGTCGCGGTTGAACTTGTATCCCTCAGGAAGCGGGAACGCCAGTTCGCGCATAACCTTCAGGGCTTCCTGCCTCCGGGCGTAATCGGGATCTGTGTCTGTCATCTCTTCACTTTACCTTTCTGAAATCCAATGTAGCCAGGTTCATCTGCCCCTCCGTAAGTATGTGCACCGTCAAAACCACCTTCCCCTTCGGCAAATGCACCTTCACAATCCTCGGCGCAACATTCCAGTGATGCCATTGCCGCCAGGCCACGGGATCAGCCGCGTCAAACGTGCTCACAATCGTCAGCGGCCCCGTCGCATCTTCCCCATTCACGTCGATTGAAATCGTCCCGCCCCGATTCGACGTATACAGCAAATCCGCCGCATAATTCCCCGCCTCCGCCACGTCCACCGTCACGTTGAACCACTCCCCCGGCACCGTCCATCCCACATAAAGCAGGTTCGCCGACGGCTTCACCTTGTCGTACGGGTTATCGTCGATCTGCGGGTCTTTCCCAAACTTTGTGTAAGAAGTATCCACCCCTTCGTTCATTCGAAACTCGTTCAGGTAGCTCCCATCCGCCGGATTCAGCGCCCCGCTCCCGTTGTTCTTCGCGTCTGAATCGTGATACGCCACACCCTCCCCGCCCAGGTCGTAATACGCGCACATCACCTTCCCAGGAATCGCCTGCGCCCCTCCCTGATAGCGGCTGTCGTGGTACGGCGTGCCTTTGTATTCAGCCAAAAAGCTGCCTTGCAACGCGCAGAGCTCGACAGCCCCAAAACAGACAGCCACAATGCCCGCAACCAAAAACCACCGACTAAGAAGGTTCTTCACAGCATTTGCCTCAATCCGAATTCCAAGCAGAAAGTCACCCGCCACCATACACCATCCGGCTCCAACCCTTTCGCACAACCGTTCCGCAGTGCGCTCCAGCACATCCAACCCATCCACATCCGGGTACCATCATCCCATTCCCCGGAAAGAGCTCCGCATGCCCCTGCGCCGAATGCGCTGGCTAGTCCTCATCGTCCTGGCCCTGCCCATCCCAGCCCAGGCCGCCAAGCCAAAGCCCTGCGTGACCGCCGAAGAAGCCTCCACTATCCTCAACAAGGACGTGTGCATTACCGCGCATGTCTATGATGTAGTTCAACTTCCAGACGGCACCCGTTTCCTCGACATCTGCACACCCCAGACCCCCGACGACGCCTGCCGCTTCACCATCGTCAGCCTCTGGGAAGACCACGACGAGGTCGGCGAACTCCGGAAATATCGCGACATGGACGTAAAGATTCGCGGCATCGTTCAGCCCATGCACGGCCGGGCCGGAATGGTGCTCAGCCACGCGCGCCAATTCTACGGCGGCCCACCCAAATTTCGGCCCAACCCCAAACTCGCCCGCGGCTTCGACGCATCCCAAAACCGCCCCCCGGTCAACGACCCAGCTCTCCACCCACACTCCACAAGCCGCGCCTTCATGAACAACCGCGACCAGGAACCCCACCCCCCAAAGTAGTTCCCAGTCCCTAAGTCCCTAGTCCCTCAGTCCCTATTCCCTAATCCCTGCTCCTCGTCCATCCGCTATGATTCCAATTGCACCCCCATGCCCACCAATCCCCCACCTCCGCGCGACCAATCCGACCTTGAAGGCGATTACCGCCCCGCGCCTCAAGCCAACCCATGGGCTCATCTCGACCCCATCAACGCCCGCGTTGAAACCGCCGACATCGCCTACCTTGCGCAGCTAGCCGAGGCCCTCAACACCACTCTCGACCTGCAAACCCTCCTCAACCGCACCTCTGAACTCGTTCGCGCCATCATTCCCTACCGTATCTTCGCCATTCTTCTGCTCAACGACCGCACCCATGAGCTCCGCATGCGTTTCCAGATCGGCCACACCCCCGCCACTGAACGCACCCGCGTGCCTCTCGGCCGCGGCGTGGTCGGCCAGGTCGCCCTCACCCGCCAGCCAATCCTGTTGAACGACGTCACCACCTCCGAGTTCTATCTCCCCGTCAATCCAGAAGTCCGCTCCGAGCTCGCCGTCCCTCTCATCGCCAAAAACCGCCTCATCGGCGTCCTCGATATTGAGAGCGAACAGGCCAACTACTTCCGCCCTGAGCACATCCACCTGCTTACCCTGACCGCCTCCCGCATTGCCCAGGCCATTGAAAACGCGCGCCTCTACTCACGCGTCTCCCGTCAGGCGCAGACCCTTGAAGTCCTCAACGAGATCGCCGTCGAGCTGATCTCCATCCTCGACCTCGATCCCCTCCTCGAACGCGTCGGCCAGCTCCTCCGCCGCCTCATCGACTACCAGATGTTCACCGTCATGCTCCTCGACGAGAGCGGCGAGACGCTCATCACCCGCTACGCCTGGCGCTTCGGATACGCCCACGCCCCCGCGCGCCGCGTCTCCGTCACCGCCGGCCTGGTCGGTGCGGCGGTCCGCGAGTGGCGTCCCATCAACGTCCCCGACGTCCGCAAAGACCTGCGTTATCTCCCCATGAACCCGGAAACCCGCTCCGAGCTGATCGTGCCCCTCTTCTACAAAGGCCGCATCATCGGCGTCCTCGACCTCGAACACACCCGCACCGCCTTCTTTCATGAAGAGCACGAGCGCATGCTCACCACGCTCGCCGCCCAGATCGCCATCGCCATTGAAAATGCACGCCTCTACCAGGCCGTCCGCCGCCAGGAAGCTCAGCTTGAAAAAGACATCGCCATGGCCCGCGAAGTCCAGCTTCGCCTCCTGCCGCCCGTCGCGCCCTCCCACCCCCATGCTGAAATGGCCGTCCGTTTTCTCCCTGCCCGCACCATCGGTGGCGACCTATACGACTTCATCGACTACGGCACCAACCGCACCGCCATCGTGCTTGGCGACGTCAGCGGAAAAGCCGCCCCCGCCGCACTCTTTGCAGCCCTCGTCAGCGGCATCATGCGCTCCGCCGCAGTCCAGCAGCTTGAGCCGGCCCAGATGCTCGTTGCGCTCAACGACGCCCTCCAGGAGCGCAAGCTCGAGTCGCAATACGTCACGCTTCTATTTGCTCTTTGGAACGATGAGAACCAGACCCTCCAGGTGGCAAATTCAGGCGCAGTCCAGCCCGTCTTCTGCCGCGCCGGCCAGTCCGTCACCGTGCGCGCCGAGGGCTTCCCACTCGGCATGTTTCCCAACGTCACTTATGAAGAGCTAAGCGTAGCCACCCAGCCCGGCGACGCCATTGTCTTCGTCTCCGATGGCATTCTCGACGCCGAAAACGCGAAGGGCGAAATGTACGGTGAAGAGCGCCTCTCCGCCCTGCTCTGCGCTCACCGCGACTTCCCCGCGCAAGACATCGCCGACGCCATCCTGGCCGACGTCTCAAGATTCCAGGGCGAGCAGGACCGCTTTGACGACGAAACCATCATCATCCTCCGCGTCCGCTAGCTCACGGATCGTTTTCTTGTCTGTAACTAAGCCGCCGCCGTCGGATCAATCGTTGCGTTCCGGTCCAACCACGCCAGCAGGCATTTGATACTCCCCTTAGCCAACGCAATGCTCGAATCGGCTGCCCCGTAATACAGATGAATCGTGTCTCCATCGGCGCCGATCGTCTGCCCGCAGGGAAACACAACGTCATTCACGTCTCCGCCACGCTCATACGGCGCTTCCGGCCCAAAGATCCAGGACTTGCCGCGCTGCAGACAAATCTCCGGATTCTCAAGATCAAACAGCGCCAGGCCCAGCCGATATATGCTCCCCGACGCGGTCTGCCGCACCCCGTGGTAGATCGTCAGCCATCCCCTATCCGTCTCAATCGGCGGCGAGCACAGCCCAATCTTGTTGGCATCCCACCATCCGCCGCGACGCGCTTCCAACATGATCCTGTGGCCTCCCCAATGCCGCAGATCCGGCGAATACGAGATCCACATATGCGCGCCCAGCGTCGTCACCGGACGATGAATCATCGCCCACCTGCCCCCAATCCTCCTCGGAAGCAACGCCGCATCTTTGTCTTCCGGCTGCATGATCACGCCGAATCGTTCAAAGCTCTTGAAGTCCCTGGTCAGCGCCAGTGAAACTCCGGGTCCTCCCCGCGAATATGATGTGTAAGCTACGGCATACTGTTCAAGCTCCGGCACAAAAGTAATGCGCGGATCTTCTATGCCCCAGATCTCTTCCGGATATTCCTTCGGATTCGCAACCAGTGTTGCCTGCGGATCGATGCGCCACCCATCAACGCCGTTCGCGGAACGCGCAGCACAAAGGTGTGAAAAGCCCGTTCGCTCTTCCACCCTGCATAGCAGCAGTGTCTCTCCGTCCGGCAGTAACACCACCCCGGCGTTCATGACGCTGTTGATCGGATAAGGCCAATTCTCACGGGTGAGAATAGGATTGCTGTCGTGCCGCGTAAACAATTCAAGCTCGTGACATGCCTTCGCCGGTGCTGAAGAAATCGACTCAGGTGCTTCTGGGAGTGGAATAATCGGATTCAATCGGAACGACCATTTCAAGGTGCAGTTGATCTGCGTTTGTCACTTTGGCTGCCCGCATCTCAAGCAATGCCATCAGAAATGAGAGCGTCGATTCTGCTCCCTGGTTCTCATTCACGCGATCCGGATGAAGCCCATCTCTGCAGCCGCCTGTGGTTTCGTCGTAAAGATGCGCCTGCAAGTCGTTCTTGCCCAGAAACCACCTGAAAACCCGTCGTGCTTCTTCCAGCCACTGACTCTCTTCCGTCATCCGATAAACTTCAAGGCACGCGGACACCGTTCCACACGCTTCCACCGGCTGCTGATCGAATCGCGCCTTTTCATCGCCCTCGGCAAAAAATCCCGAGCAACCGATGGGCACAAAGGTCGCCTCGTCGCCGCGATGTTGTTCTTGAACCAGCCATTTCAGAGAATCCATTCCTGCTTCAATCATCCTCTGGTTGTCGCTCCGCCATCCCGCCAGAATCAGCGCCTGCGACATCCTCGCGTTGGCGTAGGAGAGGCTCTTCTCAAACCAGCGCCATTTTTCCGAATGGCATTGGTCATAGATGTCCAGCAGCCGGTTTGCCAACGTGTTGCGCGCTCCCTGGATCGCCCGGTCCTGCGGAAACCAGTCCAGATAAGCCTGCATTCCCAGAATGCTATACGCCCACGCTCGCGGACTGCTGAACGTCAGCGTTGCCGGCACAACCACTTCGAACAGCCTGCCTGCCGCGCCGCGCAGCCCCGCATCGTGAGAATGTCCAAGCACGGTTCCCAGCGCCCAGAGTGCACGTCCATGGCTGTCTTCCGAACCAACCTCTTCCAGCCATCTCCGGTCGTATCCAAGAAAATTCCTGAACCGCCCTGTCTCCGCATTGAATGCAAGCCAAAGAAAAGCCAGGTACCGCCTCGATAGGCCGCGATGGTCCGTCAAGCCTTCATACGCAATGCTCTCGTCCAGTTTCGTCGAAACAATCAGCGCCCGCGCATTGTCGTCCGTCGTGTAACCCTCGCGCGTATTCGGGACCGTAAAGATCGCGTGCTGCAGTATCCCCGTGTCGTCCGTCAGCGCCAGCAGATGCCCCGCATCCAGCGCCGGCAAGAGACCCTCCGGCTCCGCTGCTCCGTCATCCAGCAGCGCGGCTCTCGGCTGCAGCGAACGCTCAAAGCGCGCGCGCTGAAAACTCGCCATGTACGCTCGCGCTGTCTTCTCCCATGTCGTCCCGCGTGAATGCAGGTATGCGCGCTTCCGCATCGCATGACGCTCCGCATCGTTCCCCAGCAACGCCAGCACCGCCTCGGCAATTGCGTCCGGCCGGTCAAACGGCACAATCACGCCGCGCTTCTCCGCCAGCAACTCCTTCGCGTGCCAGTACGGCGTCGAGATAATCGCCTTCCCCGCTCCCAGCGCAATCGCCAGGGTGCCGGAGACAATCTGCGCCTCCTGCCTATACGGAGTGATATAGATATCCGCCGCGCCCACATGCTCCACAAGTTCCTCGGAGCTCACAAATCGATTGTTCAAAATAAGATTCTCTGAAACACCAAGCTCAACCGCCAACGCCTGCAGCTCTTCCCGATACCGCTCGCCCTCGCTCCGCCGAATGTGCGGATGCGTCACGCCTGACACCAGGTACACCACGTTCGGATATCGCGCCAGTATCGCCGGCAGAGCCCTGATCACGTTCTCAATACCCTTGTTCGGCGACAGCAATCCAAACGTCAGCAAAACCGACTTGCCTTCAGTTCCAAACTTGTCCTTGAAATAATTCGGATCCATGAACGGAATGTCCGGCACTCCGTGCGGAATCACATCGATCTTCCCCGCCGGCACCCCATACACTCCGTGCAGCAACTCTGCCGCCAATTCGCTCATCACCACCAGGCGATCGGAGAGCCGCGCAATCTCTTCCAGCACCGCCCGCTGATCCACGCTCGGCTCGCGCAGCACGGTATGCAGCGTCGTCACCAGCGGCATCTTCAACTTCCGCAGCAGGGTCAGAATATGGCGCCCCGCCGTCCCGCCATAGATCCCATACTCGTGTTGCAGGCACACCAGGTCGTTGCCGTTGAAATTTAGAAAATCCGCTGCTCGTTCGTACGATTCCAGATCTTCCTGCGCCAACTCCAGCCGCACCTGTTCCGGGTAGTCATAGCTTGAATCGGGATCGTTCACTGGAATTGCAAACAGCCTTCCTTTCCCATACTCGGCCGCAAGCGCCGAACACAGGTCAGTCGTAAACGTCGCAATGCCACATTCGCGCGGAAGATAATTGCCGACAAACGCAATACGTGTAGGTAATGGCAGGCTGCATTCTTTCAGCAAATCAGGCATGACGGCTCCGATCATTCGGTTGCGTGCTGGCGCGGCGCCGGTCTGGAGTGAGGCCTGATTCGCGAGAGGCGAGAGGAGAATTTCTCTTAGGACTCCTTAAGCATACTCTTCCTCAAGAAACCGTGTCCCGGAGAGACCATGTCCTGCGGAGACCGTGACCGGAAAAGACCGTATCGGGAAAGACCCTATCTTGGAACCGCCGTGCCGAATGTGAACCGCCAGCGCTGCGAATGCAATGGAAAGGAATGGAAATGCAACGTCTGGCCGATTCACGCGGGTGGTTCATCATCGCTCGCGATCGCGTCAAAAGTCCGAGCTAAACTGACCATTCCCCAGCCGGCGGTTGCCCCCGGCCCCTCGCACCTGCGGACCAGGGACTGTTCCAACTCCATGCGAACCTCCCGTGAGCGTCCGCCGCACAGCAGGTGTCCGCAGGTGGTTCGGAGGGAGCAGGGGCGGGGTACCCACACCGTGGGTCGAGGCCCCTGAATCCCGACCGGCACTGCTCCGGCTTTAGCCGCGGGCCCCCTCGCATTACCCCAAAAATAGCCCAAAAAACTCCCTGCACTTTTGCCGATAATTACCGCGCTTTAGCGCACAATCATTTCAGAGTCTAAAAGCGGGTGCCCCCGAGCTTGCCCTGAGCTTGTCGAAGGGTCCCTCGCACTTGGGGACCGGGGAAACCATGAATTCCGTGCGAGCCTCCCGCGAGCGTCTGCCGCATCGCAAGCGCATCTAACTCCTTTGTTTTCTAATGTCTGTAGATAACTTCTTTGTTATGTCATGCTTACGGCGCAGCCAACCCCATAACCCGATGAAAACAAGCCACTTATTTTCAGCATAGGGGAGGGGGTCAATGCAATCTGTAATATGTCATCTCCGGTCCGCGCGCTCCACGCTAGTTCGCACCTGGGGACTGGGGAGACCACGCAGCCCGTGCGAGCCTCCCGCGAGCGTCTGCCGCATCGCAGACTCCGCTAAATCATTTGTTTTCTTATGTATGACTTTAACCCCTTTGTTATGTCATGCTTACAGCGACGACACTGCGTAACACCATGAAAACAAGGATTTTATCAAAATGACGGGGGGAGGGGGTGTAGCGCATTCACCGTCATCTGTAATCTGTCATCTGCCATCCGTAATCTGCCTCAGCTAAACTCCTGCGAGCGCGCCCAGGCCACCGGCCAAGGCCAGCGCAGATGCTTGCACACCAGAATCACCGGGTGCTCAACCGCCTCCTCATTCTGCACCCCGTAAGGGATAACGACATTCGCCGCCACCCGGCATGTCTCGAAGTTCTTGAGCTGGTCGTCCAGTTCCCCGCCCGTGATGATTACCGTCTCCGGCTCATAAGGCCCATAACCCCGCATGTGAAAGGTGTTGGTGCTGCTGATCGGCGTCGGCAAATTGTACTGCGGCCCATACAGCGCCAGCGCGCCGGCCTCGCCATAGTTGTTGGCCAGTACCGCAAGCCGGCTCCGCTCCTCCGGTGAAAGCGTGTCACGCACCGCCGCCACCTGGGCCACCAACTCCGGCCAGCCGACCTCGTCCCCCATGTCGGAATTGTTCCTCATCTGCCAGTTCCATCCCGGCGACCCAGGTTGCCAGATCGGCAGAAAAGCCCACACCACCGCTGCAGTATCCACCAGCATCGCCGTAATCACAATGCCTCGTACGGTGACGCGCGGAACAGTCGCCCAACCGCCAACCAGCCGCTCCAGTGCCGCCGCCCCGGCGGCATACAGCACCGCATACGCCGGCAACAGGTAGTAGCCGCGCCCCCGCGCGATCGCAAACAACACAAAGGGCCCAATGTAAAAGATGCTCAGAAACCGGAATTGCTTGCTGCGCAGCAGCGAAACCAGCCCCGTCACCGCCAGCGGGAACGCAAGCATGGTGAACTTGATCTGGTCTGTGTAATAGCCATTCGCGCGGCCGTGCCGAACGTCGCGCGCATGGATGAACTGCTCCATCTGCACCGTGATGAAATGGTGGCTCGCCAGCCAGATCAGGTTCGGCGCCGCAATGATCGTCGCGGTCAAAGCTCCATACCAGAGCCACCGCGACCGAAAATGACGCCACTGCGACGGGAAGATAATCAGGCCGGCAAGCAGGCTGGCCACCGGAAATGCGATCGAGTACTTCGAAAGGACGCCGATGCCGATGCCCACCCCCACGCCGATCCAGTTTCGCTCGTCGCCCGTCCGCAGCAGCCGGGCCACAAACAGTAGAATCAGCACCCAGGCCAGCAGATCGAAGGTGTTGTATTGCAGAACCGAACTGAACGCCAGCCCAATCGGGAACATCGCAAACAGTGCAATAATCTGCGCCGGTCTGCGTCCGCCCAGCTCCCGCGCAATCAGCCCCACAACAACCAGCGAAACAGCGTTGACAATTACCGCCGGAAGCCGAAACACCGCGGGCGATATGCCGAATAGCGCAATGGCAATCCGCCCACAGAAAGCCGTCATCGGAGGATATGCAACAAAACCCCAATCCAAATGCCGTGCGTCATCCAGAAACTGGAGTTCATCGCGATGAAACCCATATCCGTTTCCGATATAAAAATGCGCGGCGACAATGAGAGCCGCAAACGCGCTCAGCACAACCACATCGGACCGCAGGGAAGTCGTAGGCCTGGGGATACTCATATGGGAACAGCATACGAGATTAGCCCCTGCTTTGTTCCCATCTGATTTTGTATGCTCATCGCTCAATTGAGACGGCTGTCATCGCTGAGCGAAGCGAAAGCCTGAACTGAGTGAAGTCGCAGGGGACATGCGTTTGCTTTTCGTTCATCGCTACGGCTTCGACGAATTGAAATTCGGAACATGAGGCGTCAACTTGCGAATCACGAATTCCTGAATCAAGTTCTGTATCGCGCCTTCTCCCGTCCCAATTCCAAAATTCTCAAACGTCAGCCCAAACCCGCTCCTGTTCGCCGCGGGATAGTAAAGATTCGAGATTCCACCTGCCGCCAGCCCGCCAACCATTGCCGAGTAGGCCCCCTGCCAATGCCCGTTATCGCCCTTGCACACCACGGACATCGCAATCGCATACAGCACTCGCGACCGAACCGTCCCCGTTCCCTTGTAGAAATACCGAGGGTCCTGCTTCCACCACGACGACAGAATTGCGCCCCCGATCAGCGTGTTCGTAAAGCCGTCCGTATACCCCGCGCCATACCGCTTTGCGTACCCCTCCGTGCCCTGCCCGTATCCGCTGAATGAATTCGTGGCCTGCTCGAACCCTGCTTGCGCACCCACTCCCAGAAATGTCACCGGGTCCACCAGCGACCTCCATGCAAGATGGAATTTCTGTTTCGTCGTCAGCGGCGCGGGGTTCGGATCATAGACCACGTAGAAGTTCGGAATGATGCCCAACACCCGCTGCGTCTCCTCCTGCCTGAGCTGTGCCTGGGCAATCTCCACCTGCGACGCCGTCACGCGCACATCGGTTGTGCTGGTCACCTCTATTTGAACCGTCTTCGCATCATAGCTCTCGCCCGCGTGCAGAACGCCGGAAACTACCTGCGTCCCAAACCCGCTCGACGACACAATCAGTTGAAAGGCGCCCGGCGAGATGCCGTTGAATTGGAACTGTCCATTGCCGTCTGAAGTGATGGTTCGAGTTTCCGCGCCAGCCCTCGCAAGTTGGACCTTCGCGCCCTCGCAGACCGTCCCGTCCTTGTCGACAACCACGCCGTGAATACTGCCCGTCGCAGCTTGTTCCGCTGGCGTCTGCTCGACCAGAGCACCTGCCGACTGCACCTCTGGCCCATCTGGCAAAGCGGATTCAGACGTGGGATTCGCCGCGGGAATCACCGCCTGTTGACACCAGCCCACCGACCCAAATGCAACAAGCGTAAGAAAGATCAGAACCTGGCCTGTTCCCAGACCGCCGCTCAGCAAGCATTTGCGCTCGCCCTTCAAATCTGTCCCATTCCCAATCAGCCCCGCCCTCAGTTCTGAAGCTCGAAGAGTTTCATCTCGATTAGACACCAGTCCGCGTCACACCCTGAAGGTTAGACGTATCACCGCGTTAGTAGACCATGCATCACCCATTGAAATCGCCTGCCACGTCTCAGGTCCTCTCAATACGCTCGTACCGCGAACGCCCAGCTATCGCTCAGGCAGAAATTCACAATTGAGCAGCACAGGATGGCAATTCCATTTGCCTCCAGCACCGCCATCCGCGCGTCGTGAACCAGGATCCGCGTTAGCACAAGGTTCCCTATCATTGAAACCAGCCCATTCGTAAGATGAAACCGCATCAATCGCGTCGCCAGCCCCGCATCGTCGCGCCTGTCGCGCCATGTAAACTTGCAGTGCCAGACAAAGTTATGCAGCAGCGTCACTTCAAGCGCCGCCGCGGAAGCACAGAGATAGTGCCCCGGAACCAATTGTACAAACACCGCCAGCGCACCCAACTGCACCAACATCCCCACCACGCCCACCAGGTTGAACTTGCCCCAACGCATCAATGTATTCACGGCAACGGTTCCTGCCGATAAAGTTCCGCCGTATGCCGCACCGCAACCGTAATGGCCATCGCCACCATGCCCGCTGCGGCAATCGTTCCTCCCAAATCAAATAGCAGCATCCTGTGCCCGAACAATTTCGAGTACGGGCTGCGCAGCAGCGCCAGGTTCCCGATGACCAGCGAGATGCGAATCTCCGTCGGACCAAAAAAACCTTGCGACATTTCAAAGCAGCCGAGTGAATAAGTGGCGAGATAGCTTTCACTCGATAGCAGCAGAAACGCCACCAGCATCGCAATCGCGGTCTGCCAATGCAGCAGTCCGGAGCAGCCAAGCCCGCACATCAGCGCAACAGAACCAAAAATGTCCACCATGTGATCGACATAGAATCCATAGCGGGGCCGTTGCTGCCGGCGCACGCGCGCCAGCGTCCCATCCATGCTGTCTCCCAGCCAGTTCAGCGCAATAAACGCGATCACTCCCAGGAGCGCAAGCCGGTCGTATCGCGCCAATGCATAGCAGATGCCCGCGCCGATCTGCGCGCCCAGTCCAAGCGCCGTGAGTTGATCCGGCGTGACCCACCGCGGTGCGCGTTCGGCCATCCACAACAACGCGCGCTTCTCCATTCGAGCGGTCAGAGCTCTGTTTACCCGCCGCTCCGATACAAACACCCCTTCATCTTTCACTGCAACCGAATTCGCGCTCATCTGCTTCTCCTTTCATTTGCATCTCACGCAACCTACTTCCGCAGCCCCTCACGCACCGCCCGCAGCGTAAACTCCATTGACTCTCGCGGAACAGACTCCACGAACGGGCCCACCAACCACCCCAGCCCGCGCGGCACAGCCCGCGTCAGAGACACCGACTCGATCTGCATATAGAGCCCGCCGTCCCGCTCCTCATAACTCCAGTAGGTATTCAAGCGCCACAGAAATCCATGCTCCTCGGCGCCACTCAACACACGCTCTGACTTAGTCCCGGCGCCTTCCACCTCATCAATCTTCGTGCTCCGCGCAATGCTCGATCCATGCTGCCCATCGAGCCGCGCAAAAGTAATGTCATAGGTCGTATCCATCACCACCGTGATTACATGCTTCTGCCGAACCCGCATCACCGCTCGAAAACCGTCCCCCTGCTGCGCCAGCACCCTCGCCGAAACCACCTGCGGTGCGAACCGCCGAGGATACGCATCGAAGTCCTTCATCAGCCGCTCAAAATCAGCGGCCGTAGCTCCCGGCGCAAACGCTGTCCCGCGCCAGTGGTGCACCATCGCTCCCTCAAAATCTGAACCTGCCACCGAAGCCGCCCGATCCGCGACCCGCTCCACAATCAATTCGCCCTCGCGCAACCTCGTCACGTCGTCCTGACCACCGGCTACCGGCGTCAGAAATCCGTTCTGCGACCGATGCTGCGCGGCCAGACGCGACTCAACCCCACGAATATATGCGTTGAAAGCCGACACCGCTGCCCGTGTAGGCTCCACTGCCGCGCACCTCGGAACCGCCATCAGAAACAACCAGGCAAGCAAGCAACCAGTCCCAAATCCACGCCAAACGTTCAATGCATACTTTCCCGTCATGTCTTCCACACTGCCTCAAACTGCACTGCAAATGCAATGCATGGAATCTCATTTGTTTAGGATTAATTCTCACCGTGCAAGTATTTGTGCTGCTTTAATTTACGAAAAGTTGTACATTGCCGGACAGATTGGAATTGAACCTCCGTTCGCGTACACTGATCACCAGACGGGACAGCCCATGACCGAACTTGCACCAGGCCGGCGATATCGTTTCGGCGTCTTTGAAGCCGATGTTGAAACGGGGGAGCTGCGCCGAAAGGGTGTCCATATCAAGCTGAACACGCAACCCTTCCAGGTCCTCGCCATGCTCCTCGAGCGCCCTGGCCAGGTGCTCACGCGCGAGGAAATCTCTCGCGAACTTTGGCCCAACGGCGTCTTTGTCGATGCCGAACACGGAGTAAACTCCGCCGTCAACCGGATAAGGGAAGCCCTCGGCGATTCCGCCGGCAATCCCCGTTTTGTTGAGACCATTTCCCGCCGCGGCTATCGCTTCATCGCCCCCGTTGAGCGGATCGTTCCTACGCGGATCGACCCGGCTGAGTTCACGCCCGGAAACCTCCCAGCAGTTCCAGAAGAGAACCCAGCACCATCAGCAAATCAACCCACAATTCACGCGGAAGCCGAGCCCAATCTGGTCAGCCGCGTTCTCGCTTCACCAGACGAGCTTCCGCAAGCCTCCCATCGTGTCGTGCAAACGCTTTTCGTTCTTTTGCAATTGATGTACGTGGCTTTCTACTTCGGTGCGCTGACGAATCTGGCTGAGATTGAGGACCTGTTCTCGCCGCTTCCCAAACCCGCCCTCGCGCTGAAAGTCCTGATCGTGACCGCCGCAATCCTGATTCCCGCCCGCGCATTCATTCTCACAACGACGCTTTTTTATGCCCCCGGAGCCCGCAGCAATTTTCTGCGGATCTGGCCGGCTCTACTCGCGTTCGATGAATTGTGGGCGCTTTCGCCATTCCTGCTTCTCCACCACATTAACTATGGCCTGGCCCTGGCCTGCACCACGCTCCTCGTATACTCGCCATTCGCCCAGCGTTCCCTGGTGCTGATGGGCGCCGGCACCAACTCCCGCCAATTCGCCACACCACCCAGTCCCTCAGTCCCTTAGTCTCTAGTCCCTGCCTTTACCATCCTCATCAATCCGCGCGCTCTCAAATCTGCATCAAGAATCCTTCGCGTTTGTCCCATGCTCGCGCAGATTGCTTCAGCAGCGAGATGTCCCGATCGCGCCGCACTCTCCATCGTCGACGGCCAACCCGTTGCCGTCCAATCTCCGGCCAGAAAGCAATTCGGCCACGGCGAAATCGATGTTGGCCGCGCCGCATCGATCCCCGGAGGCACACCAAACGTCGCACGCATCTCCTTGATCAGCGCAGCTTTCTCCAGCTTTGCCGAGGCCACGGCGGGAAAGAACTCTCTCAATTCCCTCACTGCCTGCGCAATCGCGTCTTCACGGCTAAGCGCGGCAAAAGCCCGAGAGGCGCTCACCACCAACTCCACGTAACTCCCCTTCAGCTTCCGCCACGGCTGCAATTGGCCCTTGTTATACATCCAGTGAATCTCGCGGTCCAACAGCACGGCGTGATCCAACTCTGTAATTTCGCGGTCAAACCACAAGTGCACGCTGCAAATGGGCCAGGGTTCATGACGCTCAAGCTGCGCGGCAAGAGCATCAACGCCATCTACCGGCGGCAGTTTCGGCAGCAGTTTTGCCGTAGCCTCAAAGGGCAGCGCCAAAACCAGAAAATCGGACAGAAGCACGCCGTTACGCGTATTCACTGACCATTGAGAACTCTCTTCATCCCACTCAGCCGACTCCACATTGGCGTTGAACAGAATCGTGGAACCACGCTGCGTCAAATAATCCGCCGCCCCTGCGTAAAGCTGGCTCAGCGGCACAGTGCTCATCCCCATGCTGCCCGCAAAAGCCGAATTCATAAACAGTTCGCGAATCACCTTGGCCGCATACGGCAACGCAATCGAGTCAATGTCCGCATTCAGCGCACTCGCAATCACCAGCCGCCAAAAGCGATTGAGCGCCCCCTCTGTCTGTCCATGGCGCCTGAGCCACGCGCCGAGACTCTCGGTTGAATCTTGCGGAACAGGCCTCATCAGTGCGCCGAACGCCCGTCCCAGCGCAACCTTGTCCGCAAATGAAAACGCATGCGCCATCAGCAGCTTTGGCAGTCCATGAAACGGCGCAGGCAAAAACGAAGGTCCCAGTTTTGACCGCCTGCCACCCGGCTCAATCATGGTCATCTCGCTGGTCCAGTGAATCTGTTCCGTGACACCGACGCGCCGATAGAAGCCCAGGAGATTTGTGCAGCAGCCAAACAGTACATGCTGGCAGTTGTCGATCACTTCACCCACGCCGGGATGCAGATACGAACTGGCTCGCCCGCCAAGATAGCCGCGCCGCTCCACCAGTTGCACGCGCAATCCGGCCTCCGCCAGCGCGCAAGCCGCACTCATGCCCGCCACGCCGCCGCCGATAATCGTTACTGTTTTTGCCAGGTTCTCATTTGTCCCGCTCAACCCGCGATCCTCACCCAGCCCATCCGAGCCAGCCCGACCGTCAGAATCCGCAGCTTCTCAGCAGTCGGCACGCCCGCCCTCTTTGAAAACACGTCGTAGTCCGCAGCTTCAATCCGCTTCAACAGCGCATGATAAATATCAACCAACACCCCAAGCGCCGGCCTGCTCTCCTTATCGATCAGCGGCATCAGTTCCTCCGCCGATTGATAATACTTCTCCGCTCGCTGACCAATCTCCTTCAGGAGCGCACGTTCCGCCGTCGTCGGCTGTGCACCCTTCGCGCGATGCATCAGACCATCCAACGCAACGCCATGTGTTTTCAGATCCTCCAGCGGCAGATACACGCGATTCCGCTCCGCATCTTCGGCAACATCGCGCAATATGTTGGTCAACTGAAACGCAATCCCCGTCTCTTCGGCCAGCTTTTCCGCGCGCGGGTCGGTGTAACCGAAGATCCTGATGCATACCAGCCCCACCACTGACGCCACCAGGTAGCAGTAGCGATACAAATCATCAAACGTTGCATAAGTGTCCGGCATGTCTCCCTTGGCAGAGTCCAAATCCATCGTGACGCCTGCTACCAACTCATCCAGCAGCGTCAACGGAATCCCAAACCGCACCGTTGTATCGCGTACCGCAACAAACACTGGATCTGTTGTTGCTCCAGCAGCGCTGGCCGCCGTCCAGGCCCCGCGCCATGCCTCCAGCCGCTTACGCCGTACGTCAATCTGGACGCTCTCATCGTCGGCCAGGTCGTCAGCCTTGCGCATGAAGGCGTAAATGGCGCAGATTGCATTCCGCCTTGGCGCAGGCAGCGCAACGAAGGCGTAATAGAAGTTCTTCGCTTCGCGTTTGGCAATCGCCCGGCAGACTGCGTATGCCTCGTTCAATGAGTGATCGTGCGTCAAGCCGCCTTCTCTGCGCGCCGCGCGCTTCTGCCAAATCCCCCGAAAGGAAGCAACCGGGCGCTCATCGCCCTCAGCGCAAGCCCAAGTTTCCTGTTCTTTGAAATTGCTGGCCGGGCGCTCAGCACGTCGTAGCCTCGATCTTCAATCGCCCGCAGAATCTCGAGTCCCCCCCGGCTGAACAGATCCAGATCTAGCGCCAGGTTCCGATTCACCATCCCAATCAGCGGTAGTCCCTCTTCAAAAAGATCGCGCGCGTAACTCACCTCGGTGCGCATCAGTCCGCGGAACTTCTCTGTCGCAATTCCCTCCGCAAGTGTGGTCTCCGACACGTGAAAGACCTCCATATCCCGCTGCGGAATATAGACCCGGCCACGCGCGTAATCTTCGCGCACGTCCTGCCAGAAATTCGCGAGCTGCAAAGCCGTGCAGGTCAGATCCGACAGCCGGAACTTCTCCTCAACGTCTTCGCCGTTCGCCTCGCCGCAGGCGTAAAGCACCAGCCGGCCTACGGGATTGGCCGAATAGCGGCAGTACCCGAGAACATCTTCCATCGTCGCGTAGCGAGTCACTGTCTGGTCCTGCCGAAAAGCCGTCAAGAGATCGGCAAATGGCTCCTTGGGAATCGAACATTCGCGGATCGTCTCTGCCAGCGCAACAAACACCGGATGGCGCGCGTTGCCCTCGTAACAGGCGTCCAGCTCGTCACCCCAAATATTCAGCAACGCAAGTGCCGCTTGTGGGTTGCCCACCTCGTCACTCAGATCGTCCGAGATGCGGCAGTAGGCATAAATCGCATGAAAGTGCGGACGCAATGCCTTGGGCAAAAACCACGTCACCACATGAAAATTCTCGTAGTGCGACTCCGCCAACTGCTTGCAAAATTCCCGCGCCTCGTCCAGCGCCGGCGCAACATCAGGAATACGATAATTCTCAGGCAGCGCCGCCCAGCCCCGCAGGATCAGCAGTTGTTTTTCCAGATCATCCGTTTCCGGTATCGGATCCTGCGTCGGGGTCATGGTTTCGCCTCAGGGAACAATGGCGGTCTTGATTTCGCTGCTCCGCTTCATCAGCTTCTCAAAGACGCGGTTAAGTTCGTATAAATGCGCGTGGCCGGTAATGAATGCTCCTGCCTGGAAGCGCCCGCCGGCAATAATATCCAGCGCCTTGCGGCAGATAGCCGGCGTGTGATGGAAGGTGGCCCGAAGCGTGATATCGCTATAGTGAATCCGGTTGGTATCGAGCGTCACGTGCGTTCCTACGGCACATCCGCCAAAGAAGTTCACCGTGCCACCCTTCCGCACCAGCTCGACCGCCTCCTGCCACGCATCGGGCACGCCCACCGCTTCAATCGCAATATCCACGCCACGATTCTTCGGCGTCAGCTCGCGCGTCTCGCGAATGGCCTTGCGAATATTGGTCGTCTGCACCACATGCGACGCTCCCAGTTGCCGCGCCGCTTCCACCTGCCCATCATGTTTCACGATTGCAATTACGTTGCATCCAGACAGCGCGGCTACATGCAAAATCATCAACCCCAGCGGCCCGCCGCCAATCACGGCCACCGTGTCACCCGGTCGCGGACGCGAATCCTCAAACCCATGCACCGCGCAAGCCAGCGGCTCTGTCAGCGCCGCATGCTCCAGCGCTACATGGTCGGGAATATGCAGCGTATTCTTGGCCACAATCCGCGCCGGAATGCGAATGAACTCCGCATACGCGCCGTTATTAAACAGCAGATCGTCGCACAAATTCTCCTGCCCGCGCTCACAGAAGAAACATTGCCCGCAGGGAGCGGAGTTGAGCGCCACCACGCGGTCGCCGGGCGCAAACCCGACCACCCCCTCGCCCGCCTCCACAACTGTCCCCGCCAATTCGTGGCCAAACAACGCCGGAGGCACAATCATTCGCGCGTGATAACCACGCCGAAAAACCTTCAGATCCGTTCCGCAAGTGAGCGCCGCGCCCACCCGGACAACCAACTCGCCGGGCGCCGCTTCCGGGACAGGAACTCGCTCTATGCGAATATCTTCGCGACCGTGGAGGATTGCGGCTTTCATGGTTGTCGCCATCAAACCCCTCCTAATCCGCCCCCCTGCCCAACACAGGCTCAATCATAATCTTCATTGAGTCCGCCTTGGGATGCGAAGCAATATCAATGGCCGTCACCGCCTGCCCCAGCGGAAAACGATGCGAAATCAGTTGCGTCAAATCGAATCCGTTGCGGTAGCCATTGAAAACAAGCTCAGTCACTTCATCCAGGATCGGGAACGACGACGAGTAGGAGCCGAGCAGCGTCTTCTCGTCCATGCACACCGCTCCCGGATCAAACGTCGCCTCGCCGTGCTGCGTCTGCGCAAACAGCATCACCTTGCCACCCGGCCGCACCGCAGCCATCGCCGTCTGGATCAGCGCGTTTCCCCCGACTGCAATAACCACCGCGTCCGCCCCGCGATTATCGGTCTCCCGCAGCACGCGTTCAACTACATTCTCGTTTCCCGCATGGATCGGGTCTTTAAGCCCGAACTTTGCCGCAATAGCATGGCGCTCTGGATACAAATCCGAAGTCAGCACCCGCGCTCCCGTCCGCCGCGACAACGCCGCCCACATCAGCCCGATCGGACCCTGCCCAATCACCAGCACCGTATCGTCCGCAGCAAGGTTCAACAGCTTCACGCCCTTCAGGACCGTGTTCACCGGTTCCACAAATGCTGCCTGCTCAAACGGAACATCGTCCGGAATCCGCACTACGCCGCGATTCGCGACCACAAAGCCCATCACCCGAATGTACTCCGCAAAGCCGCCGCCCGACGGCTCAAATCCGGCAGTCACGCCGACCTTCTTGTAGAGCGGGCATTGCGCCGGCGTTTGCTTCCTGCAGTAGTAGCAATCACCGCACGGAACGTGATGAAAGACCATCACCCGCTGGCCCACGGCGTAGTTCTCCACGCCATCGCCCACTGCCACAATGGTCCCCGCCATTTCATGGCCAAATATGCGCGGCGCGGAGTGCGATCCGGTGTGGATTTTCTTTAGGTCGGTGCCGCAGACCCCGCACGTGGCCACCTTCACCAGCAATTCGCCCTGCCCGATCTTCGGCACCGGCACAGTCTCTACACGCATGTCATTTACGCCGCGATAGACAGCAGCCTGCATGGTCGCTGGAATTGACGCGGGAATTGCGGCGGGAATCTCTGCCGCGTCGCTCACTTCGTCCCGCCCGCTTTCAATGTTTGAGATTTGGGTAGCCATTACGCTCTCTGATGTATGCCCTTTCATCCAGGAAATCGAGCACAGCTTCCCGAATGCTCTGGGAAGCCTTCTTGCTATTCTCACCCATCCGGACAAGCGAGGGCCAGTGCCATGGCCTCAGAATCGAAAAAAGTACCATCCCCGCCATGTCAAACCGCCCATCGGGACGAATAAACCGATTGAAATCCGGCAGCTTATCGTGAATTCCGTCGCTGATGCCCTTGATCGCATAGAACGGAATCCCGCGCATCGCCGCCAGCCTCGCAATCGCAGATGCCTCCATATCCACCAATTGAGCCCCGTAAGCCGCCGCCAGCCGCTGCTTCTCCGCCTCGTCCACAACCCTCGGACTGGTAATCAGCCAAATCTCGTCAATCCAAATCGCAGGCCGGAACCGCTCCCCGGTTCGCGAATCGATCACACCAGAGACTCTGTAGGCCCGTCCAGTCTCCAACTCCGCAGTCAACGCCCCCGCCCAGCCAACTGAAATCACCATATCCGGAGCGCCATCCTGCTCAACGGCCGCAAACGCCCGCGTCGCCGCATCCACGCCGGCCCCCGCGCAGGCCGCCACCCACTCCCCTTCATCGAACTTCCAGCGCCACACATCCACGCGATCCCGCCGCTCATGCAACCACCCACGCACCAGCGGCTTCAGTTCTCCAGCCATGGCGGCAATGATTGCCACTCTGCTCGTACTTGTGCTCACGGCGCATACCCATTTGCCCGGAACCACTCAATCGCCGCCCGCATCGCCGGATACACCGGCACAATCCTGAAGTCCAATTCCTGTTGCGCGTGTGCGCTCGACGCATACATCTTCTTGCGCCCCATCCGCACCTCTTCAAGCGTCGCCCTCGGCTCCTTGCCGCGAATCCGCCCCGTAATCCACTCCTCAAAAAATGCATAGGTCGCAGCAATCGCAAACGGAATCTTCACCGTCGGCGACGGAATTCCGGTAATCGCGGACATCTTGTCGAGAATCTGCTTCAGCGTCAGGTTTTCCCCACCCAGAATGTATCGATGTCCCGGCTTACCCCGCGTCAGCGCCGAAACATGTGTCCGCGCAACCTCGGAAACATCCACCAGGTTCAGCCCAGTCTCCATGTAAGCCGGAAACTTGCCCTGGAGAAAATCCACAAAGATGCGCCCCGTCGGCGTAGGCTTCGCATCGTTGGGCCCAATCGGTGTCGTCGGGTTCAGGATGATCACCTTCTGCCCGTCCTTTGCCGCCTTGATCGCTTCCTGTTCGGCCATGAACTTCGATCGCTTGTAATGGCCCACCATCTCATTCAGCGAAACCGGCGTGTCCTCATTGATGACCAGCCCATCGGTGCGAAAATGCATCGTCGCCACGCTCGATGTATAGACGAATCGAGCCACGCCCGCCTCCCGCGCCATCTTAAGCAGCTCCCGCGTGCCGTCCACGTTAGCTCGATACATTCCAGCGGGATCAGGAATCCACAACCGGTAATCGGCCGCGACGTGAACCACCGCATCGCAACCCTCAATCGCCGAACGCAGCGTCTCCGGCTCGGCAAGATCGCCAACCACCGTCTCGCCGCGAATGCCTTCAAGGTTTTTCAGGTTGCTGCTCTTGCGCACCAGAAGCCGAAGGTCGGCTCCCTCGGCGGCCAGTGCTCGCGCCACATGATGGCCTACAAATCCGGTAGCGCCTGTCAGAAAAACTCGCATCGTAGGACTCTTATTCTAAATTGCGAGCCCCAGGCCCCAGCAGCGCGCGGCCAGGACAAACATCGCCCACCACCTTGCCATCGTCCACAACCACCGTTCCTCCCACCACCAGGTAGTGCACGCCAACACTCGGCAGCATTGGATCTTTAAACGTCGACTTGTCGCTGATGGTTGCCGGGTCGAACACCACAATGTCCGCGTCCGCGCCTTCCTGCAATCTCCCCTTATGCTGCGCCGCCGGCGTCGACCGCTCCAGCATCTCCGCAGGCATCAGGCTCATCTTACGCAGCGCGTCCATCAGCGAGATGGTTCCCTTCTCGCGCACGTACTGCGCCAGCACTCGCGAATAAGTTCCAGCATTGCGCGGATGTCCCTTCTCCCCGTCGCTGGCAATCATCACCAGAGGGTGCGGAATCACCTTGTCCACCAATTCCTGCGTGTTGCTGAAAACAATCACCAGGTGCGACGTAGTCGAATTGTGCAGTTCATCGAATCGCTCCTTCGTCAGGCGCTCTCCGGTTTCAGGAAGCAAAAGGTTGTCATAGCTGATCCCTCGTTTTTCCTGCCAGCCCGGATTAAAGAGCGCCGAATTAATCGCCGTCATCCCCGCAATATAGGGATACGCCTCTGTCGTCACGTCAAGTCCGCGAGCGCGCGCACCCTCAATCATCGACAGACACTCCAGCGAGTCGGGTCCGCACGAACTGTTGATATGCACGATATGCAGTGACGCTCCGGTAATCGCCGCCGCTCCGATCACTTCGCTGATTGCCTCCACCCCGGATCCCGGCTCAATGCGCCCACTGCTTCGCACGTGCGTGTAGACCGGCACTCTCCGCTCAGCGGCGAGATGGAAGACGTCAATCACCTCGGCCCGCGTAGCGCCCGGCACATACTCAATGCCCATGCCGACCGCCAGCCCGCCGGCATCCAGCTCCGAACGCAGGCGCTTCTCCATCGCCTCAATCTGCGCAGGCGTTGCCGGTTGATTGGTCGCCGGCCCGCTCTTCGGCAGAATGTCGCCGGCAGGCAGCGGCGTACCGAATGCAAGTGCGCGCGCCGCTACATGGCTGGCTGCCGTGCCGTAGTTGATCAGCGAAACGCCTTGCTTGGCCTTGAGAAACCCTGCCACATCAGGTGCCCCAATCTCCAGTTCCAGCGCAGTGGTCACACCATCCATCGCCTTCACCCGCTGGCTGGCAATATCCTGTCCATGCTGATGCAGATCAATGAATCCAGGCGCAACCACAAACCCATGGGCATCCACAACGCGATGTCCGCTCAGCGCTTCACTAGAGATCCGCACAATTTTTCCGTCGCGGATGCCTACGTTGCGAACCGCGTCCAGCCCGGTCTCGGGATCCATCACGCGCCCGCCGGCAAGCACCAAGTCATACTGCTGCGCAGGCACAAGGCCTGCCGGCAATGCCAAAAGGCAGAGGGAGAAAATAAGTTTGCGCATGTCTGCTCCTGTTTTGAGCAGCGATTATATCAAGATAAAGTTGTTGTGTTCTTCTATTAAGACTCTTCGCATCAGCGCACATTGACTTCGCTCTACTCCAGGGCACAGGGAACCAGCGCGATCCCTTTCACGCACAAAGTGCGGGCAGAAACATGCCTAATAATGCGAAAGTGCATTACAATAGAGAAGGAAGGACGATCCTATGCCTATCGTGAGCACAACTTCGCGGGGACAAGTGACTCTCCGCAAGGAAATCTTCCAGCACGTCGGGGTCAGCCCCGGGGAGAAGTTGGAGATCGAGCTATTGCCGGGTGGCGAGTTCCGTGGCCGGGCGGTGCGCAAGAAGGGCAGCATCAGCGCTTTTGCCGGATGCCTGAAGGACAAGACCAATGGCACCAGACTGACGATTGAAGAGATGGACGAGGCCATTGGCCAAGCCGTCGTCGATGAGTTCCTGAGAGGCGTTCAGCGGTGAGGATGATCGCGGACACCAACGTTCTTTTGCGCTACGTCCTGGCCGACGATCCAGCGCAATACAGGTCGGCGCTTGAGATCATGAAGAGAGCCGAGACCGTCGTGGTCACGAATGTCGCGCTCTGTGAGTTTGCCTGGGTCTTGCGCAGCCGCTATGGGGTCTCGCGCGAGAACATCGCAGCCACGATTTCCGGATTACGCGAGATTAGCAATATTGAACTGGACAGCGCTGCCGTTGATGCCGGACTGTCGATGCTTCAGTTGGGCGCGGATTTCGCCGATGGCTTAATTGCTTACGAAGGACGCTGGCTAGGCGGAGAGACATTTGTGTCGTTCGATAAGAGGGCTGTCGCGACAGTTGCGAAACAGGGGCAAAAAGCCAAATTGCTGGGATGATTTGAGAGTCAGATCCTTCTCAGTGCGAGCGACGCCTTGAGAATCGCGAACGCTTCTTGAAATCCACGCTACTCCAGCGCGTCCGGAACCAGCGCGATTCCTTTTTCGCCCGCAGCCTTCTTTTCGTTGTAGGCCTTCACCCAGTCCTCCCAGTGCTTCCCCGCAGCGCGATCCTTGCCCGTAAACTCCAGCCGTGCAATCTCCGCATAGCTAACCTTGCGCTTGTCCGCCGCTCTGGGAGTAAAGTACTGCACCCACGATTCAGCCAGCGTTGCGCCGGTCGATCGGTTGAAGATATACGCCTCAATGCGCTCGCCGCTCTTCAGCGTAAGCGTCACATCGCCGCGATAATCAAACGCCTTTTCAAACGCTTCGCGCACATCGTCGTCGCTGGCAAACTCGGGAATCCAGCCCTCCAGATTCTCGTGCTTGAATCCCGGAGCGACTTCCATCGTTTCGATCTGCTCGCGGCTGTACTTCAGCACCTCTGCGCTCATGCGTTGGTCTCCTCGAGCGCGTGCTCCGGCTTGGCGATCTGCACCAGCTTGGTGGCCCCATGCGGCCCTGATTCGTTCAGCAGCTTCAGCGCATGCTTGTCTTTGTACATGCTGAAGGTGCCCTTCACCATCGCCCAGAATCCCGACATGCTTCCGAATCCGTCAATGACCGCCGTTGGCTCATAGCCGCAGCTCACCATGCAGTTGGCGCACTTGGCATTGCCGCTCGCAACGCCGTATTCCTCCCACTTGGTGGTTTCCATCAACTCTTTGAACGTGTCCACGTAGCCGTCCTGCAACAGGTAGCAAGGCTTCTGCCAGCCAAAGATGTTGTAGGCCGGCGAACCCCACGGAGTGCAGTCGTAATTGCGGTCGCCCATCAGAAACTCAAGAAACAGCGGCGACATGTTGAACTTCCACGACTTCTTGCGATTCGACAAAATGGCGCGGAACAACCGCCGCACCCGCGCGCGTCCCATGAAGTGCGTCTGGTCCGGCGCCTTGTCGTAGCTGTAGCCCGGCGAGAGCACAATGCCCTCCACGCCGATAGCCATCATCTCGTCGAAATGTGCGCGCACACTGTTTGGATCGGTGCCGTCAAAGAATGTCGAGTTCGGCGTAACGCGGAAACCAGCCTTGACCGCTGCTTTGATGCCCTCGACAGCAATGTCGTACCCGCCCTCGCGGCACACTGAGAAGTCGTGGTGATCGCGCTGCCCGTCCAGGTGCACTGAAAACGTCAGATACTTCGACGGTGTAAATTCGTGCAGCCGCTTCTTCAGTTCCAGCGCATTGGTGCACATGTAGACATACTTCTTGCGCGCCACCAGTCCATTGACGATCTCGACAATCTGAGGATGCAACAACGGCTCCCCGCCGGGGATGGCCACCATTGGCACGCCGCACTCTTCCACCGCGGCGAAACATTCCTCGGGCGAAAGCTGCTTCTTGAGGATGTGCGGCGGATACTGCACCTTGCCGCACCCGGCGCACGCCAAGTTGCAGCGGAAGAGCGGCTCAAGCATCAGCACCAACGGATAGCGCTTCTCGCCCGACATCCTCTTCTTCAAAACATAGGTGGCAACCGTCCACATCTGAGAAATCGGAACAGCCATCTTTGAGTTATCCTCCGGCGCCTGTTCTGGCGCTAACGTTGAAATTCTTTCGTCGCTTCTAGCTGCCTTGCCGTTCCATAGCTCGCCGATAGCTGGTTAAAGCCAGCAACGGAAAATATTGGCGATACAAGTTGTACGACAGATAAAAGACGCGCGGGAAGCCTGTTCCTGTGATGATACTCTGGCGCGTGCTTCCTTCCCCCATCGATTCGTCCCAGCTGCCGTCCTCTTGCTGGCGCGTGAGCAGCCAGCGCACGCCCTTGGCGATCGAGTCGGACCGGTCATCGCCGGCGGCCAGCAGCCCAAGCAGCGCCCAGGCTGTTTGCGACGGCGTGCTCGGGCCCACGCCGCGCGTGTCCGGATCGTCGTAGCTGCCGCAGGTTTCGCCCCAGCCGCCATCGGAATTCTGCACCATGCGAATCCACTCCGCCGCCTGCTGGATCTGCGGCTCGTTGTGGTCAAAGCCAATCGCATCCAGACCGCGCAGCACCAGGAATGTGCCGTAGATGTAGTTCACACCCCAGCGGCCAAACCAACTCCCATCCGATTCCTGCTCACTCAAAATGAACTGGATCGCTTTCTCCACGCGCTTGTCGCTGCGGTCAAACCCGTAGTTGGCCAGCATCTCCAGAATTCTTCCCGTAATGTCCACCGTCGGCGGATCGAGCATCGCGTTGTGATCGGCGAATGGAATGTACTGGAAGATCATCTTGGTGTTGTCTTTGTCAAAGCTGCCCCATCCGCCATTCCTGCACTGCATGGCGAATTCCCACTCGATGGCGCGCTGCGACACCTGGTGCTGATAGCGCTCGCGGGGATTGTCCACCTTGTTCAACGCCAGCAGCACTTGCGCTGTGTCGTCGGTGTCCGGATAAAACTCGTTATTGAACTCGAAGTACCAGCCGCCCGGCTCGGTGTGCGGCGCCTTCACCGCCCAGTCGCCCTTGTGCCGGACTTCCTTTGAGAGCATCCAATCCGCGGCCTTGATCATGCGCGGATCGTTGCGCGCCACGCCGGCTTCGCCCAGTGCGTAAACCACCTGTGCCGTGTCCCACACCGGAGACGCGCAGGGCTGCATGCGGAAAGTCGGCTCCGGCATCGATGCACTGGCCCGTTCTTCAATCCCCAGCTTCTCAAATTCATCGCGCGCGCGAATCACCTGCGGGTCGTCCTCGGAATAACCCAGGCAGCGCAGCGCAATGATCGCGTTCAGCATTGCCGGATAAATGGCGCCCAGCCCGTCGGTCATTTCCAGGCGCTCCAGCATCCACTTCTCCGCCTTGGCCAGCGCGAGTTTGCGCAGCGGCCGCAGATGCACGGCCTCCGCAAAATGCAGTACGCGATCCAGAAGGATAAAAACATTGCGCCAGGAAACAATTCTCTTGCGGTCAAGTTGCAGCCGCAGTTCCGCATTTGCGCGGCCGCCCACAAACAGCTCGTCGATCCCATGCTCCGGTGGAATCTTCTTGAACGGCTTCTTGGCGTAGATAATCGCCAGCGGCACAAGAATCGAACGCGACCACGAAGAAATCTCGTAAATATTAAAGTAGAACCACTTCGGAAACAGAACGATCTCCGGCGGAATGGCAGGGACCGCGTCGTAATCGTATTGCCCCAGCCCGCAGAGGTACATCTTGGTGAATGTGTTGCATGCCACCACGCCGCCATGCGCCAGGACCCACTCGCGGCATTTGCTCAGGCGCGGATCGTCCGGCCCGATACCCATCAGCTTTGCCGAAAAATAGCACTTGACCGAAAGCGAGATATTTCCAGGTCCGCCGGGATAAAGGCTCCAACTTCCATCCTCGTTCTGGTAGCGCATCATCTCAGTGAGCGCGCGCTGCAAGCGACCCGGGTCGCCGCTTTCCAGTTGTGTGTGCAGATAGATGTAGTCGGCCTCGAGCATCGAGTCCGCTTCCAACTCCCCGCACCAGTACCCATCCGGATGCTGCTCGGAAAGGAGGTATTCCGTCGAGCGAACAACCGCTGCTTCCACGTCCGCCAGATCCGCGTCCAACCGGCCAAACCGTGGCGCCATCGACATGGGTGCCGCAGAGGTTGTCTTCACTTGTTTTAGGCTCATGCGGATTAAAATGCCTCAGGTTCTCTCAAAACAAATTCAAATCAACAGTTAGTCCGTCAGCGCCAAACTACCCGCCTCAAAACTCCGCTTACTCAATCGTTCGTCCCTAGTCCCTTAGTCCCTAGTCCCTGCTCTTCCGTCCCTGGTCCCTAAGTCCCTGCCTTTTCAACGCACCGGCACAGGCTCTGCACCGCCCACGCCGCCGATAGCCTGGATAATCTCCGGTGGCAACCCAAACCGAACATTCTCCGGCATCACTTCTACTTCTTCGACGCTGTCGAATCCGTTTTGACGCAAATAATTGACCACGTCCTCAACCAGTACTTCAGGAGCTGAAGCCCCGGCCGTAACCGCAACATTTGTCACGCCTTGAAGCCATGCCGGATCAATCGCCTGGGAGTTGTCGATCAAATACCCCATCGTTCCAAGGTTGCGCGAAACCTCCACCAGCCGATTGGAATTCGAGCTGTTGGTTGAACCCACAACCAGCACAAGCTCTGCATTATGTGCCACATTGCGCACCGCAACCTGCCTGTTCTCCGTGGCGTAGCAGATGTCCTGCGAGTGCGGCCCGGCGATATTCGGAAATTTTTCCTTGAGCGCGTGAATGATGTCCCGCGCCTCATCCAGGCTCAACGTGGTCTGGGTGAGATAGGCAACGCGGTTCGGGTCCGGCACCTCAAGCGCCGCAACCTCCGCAACGTTTGAAACCACCTGGGTTACGTCCGGAGCTTCGCCCAGCGTGCCTTCAATCTCGTCGTGGTCGCGATGGCCAATCAGCACCAGCGAATACCCTTGCTTGGCAAACTTGACGGCCTCAATGTGGACCTTCGTAACCAGCGGACAAGTTGCGTCAATCACCCTCAGGCCCCGGCCCTTGCTCCGCTCCCGCACCGCCGGCGAAACACCATGAGCCGAATAAATCACCCGCTGGCCGTCCGGTACATCGTCGATTTCATGGACAAAGATCGCGCCCTTTTCGGCTAGCTCGTTCACAACATAGCGGTTATGAACTATTTCCCGGCGCACGTAGATGGGCGCGCCAAAGGTTTCAAGAGCGATCTTTACAATGTCGATCGCGCGCACCACGCCGGCGCAAAAGCCGCGTGGCTTAAGCAACAACACCCTCTTTTGGCTGGGGGAAGTCTCGGCGTGAGTACCATTCGAGATGGAGTCGAGGACAGTAGTGGTCACACATCCAGTATAACAAGGTACAAACTCTCAATGTTGGGTATTTCATGGGCTGGATTCTGATGGTTACGGCCCGGCTTTGCCCGTCAGGTTCGAATATCTAGCCGGAAGCCTGCTTCCCTGCCGGCCGATAGCTCCTCCACGGCGTCTGCACCTTGTAAACCGGTGTCGCCGTCACGTTGGCCTTGCTTACGGTAAGCAGCTTCCGGCGAACCAGCCAGCTGACCGCAGTCTGCGCGGAACTCTTCGAGACGCCGATCGACTCAGCCAACTCCTGATAGCTGATCCTCACTCCTTCATCGCGACGCTGCTGCTCCGCCGCCAGCCACAAATACACCAGGAAACACACGGGCTTCTTGTCGTGTCCGACCAGGTCCCGCATCAGCGTATCGGTTACATAATCATCGACATTCGGCATTGCTATACCGATTAAGAGTATAGCAATACATACCAGATTGCATTCGCAAAATATGCCGGTTATATTCCGGGCATCTCATTATGGAGGCCGCTCATGATACGCGGAATCAAACTCGTCACCATCCCGGTAAGCAACCAGGATGTATCGCTGAAGTTCTATACCGAACAAATGGGATTCAAAGTTGCGACCGATCAAGCCTTCGGGCCCGGTCAGCGCTGGATTGAGTTACTTATCCCCGGCTCCGATGTGAACCTGGCCCTGTTTACACCCGAGGGCCATGAGAATCGCATTGGCGGGTTTCAGACTGTCACTTTCTGGTGCGACGATGTGTTCGCCACGGCGAAACTGCTCAAATCAAAAGGTGTGGAATTGGCCGAGGAACCCAGGAAAGAAGTCTGGGGCACCATGGCCAAATTCAAAGACCCCGACGGAAACGTGTTTGTGTTCGGCACCAGATAGACTGGCGATGGCCGTGTCAGCGAAACATCGCAGAAAACAAGCTCCGGATAACTCCAACGATAAGTGACTGTTACAAGGCATAACTGGCCGCATTGAAGGATTTTGGATTTGCGCTGGCATCCTTTGGATTTTTCGCCTCATCTCAGCCCCAAGTGAGGAGGATGTATGCACAAATCCAGGATTCTTGCACTTGCTGCTGGACTCTCAATCTCCATTGCCGCGGCGGTTTGCTATCAACCTGCGCCGGCATTTGCAAGCGGCCAGGTAACAGTTGACGTCGGCGTTGCGCCCGATTGCCCGTACGGCTACTACGATGTTCCGCCGTATGACTGCGCACCCTATGGCTACTACGGTCCGGAGTGGTTCACCGGCGGCGTTTTCATCGGCGCGGGCCCGTGGTTCCATGGACCTTCCGGGTTCCACGGCCATGTGAATAACCGCCTCGACGTGCAGCATGGCTACACCGGCCCACGTCCCAACAAGGGCGACAAAGCTGAACAAGGCAAAGACATCAACCACATCGAACACTTCAAGGGTAACGAGGTCCGCGATGGACGCGGCCACACAGGCAAACGCTAAGTCAGGCCTGTGAAGATTGTTCGAGGGCGACGATCGAATCCCGGGCCTCCCTGAGAGGCCCTGGGGCGCCATTCCCTCGACCGCGGACTTACCCGCTTGAGGTAACTCAGAATAACTAAGGAGTCCTCTTCCACACCGCTGTCCTGCCCAAGAGCGAGATCCCGACAAAGCCGCGCATATGAAGCTCGTCCTTCCCAACCGCCCAAATCTTCCCTTTGTATTCTTTCCCATTCTCGGGATCGAGAACTGTCCCTTCCACCCAATCATCTCCGTTGGGATGGAAGCTGCGCAGGATGACCATGCCCAGGATCAGTTGCTTACTGGCTTCCCCGGCACACTTATCACAAAGATCGTGCGGAGTGCGCCCCGGACGCACCTCGGTCACCTTGCCAAACAGCTTGCCATTTTCGAGGTAGGTTTCCACCTTGCCGCCCGGCGTGCCGTCGTTGTTGACCACCTGCCAGTGCCCGACGGCGCTTTGTAGCTTGGCGGAAAGCTCCTGCGCGTCTGTTCCGGAAACTCCTGCCAGCGTGAAGACCACAACGCCAAGCACGCCAAGGATCAGATTTCGAATCGATTTCAAGATGAGTTTTCCTCAGCATGGATTGTAGTGCTGGCACGAGGGGAAAGCCGACTATTTGCTCGAAGCAATCATCTGCGCCGCGTGCTGCAAGCTGGTTTCCGTCACCGTTGCACCGGAAAGCATACGAGCCACCTCATGCGTGCTGGCGCGCTGATCCAGCAGCCGGATGTGAGTCTTCGTCCGCCCATCTGACTCGCGCTTGTCGATCAGAAAATGCTGATCGGCAAAAGCCGCAATCTGCGGAAGATGAGTCACGCACAGCACCTGCTGTCCTTTGCTCAGGGACTTCAATTTCTGTCCCACCGCCTCCGCCGCGCGTCCGCCAATGCCAATATCGATCTCATCAAACACCAGCGTCCGCGGCGTCGGAAACTTCTTCTTCGGCTTCACCGCGCCCTCTTCCACGCTCACTTTCAGAGCCAGCATCACGCGCGACATCTCACCGCCAGATGCAATCTCCGCCAGCGGCTTGAGCGGTTCGCCGGGGTTAGTGGCAATGCGGTATTCCACCTCGTCCCAGCCTGCGCCCGTCCAATGCGATTGCTGTTCGTTTGTAGTCACTGCAACTTCGAAGCGCACCTTCATCGCCAATGAATTAATCTGCGTCTCCGCCAGTTTGGCAAGCTTGGTCGCAGCAGCCTTCCGCTCGGCACTCAGCGTCGCGGCAGCCGCCTGGTACGCCTTTGCCGCAGCCTCCAAATTCGAACGCAGTTCCTTCAAAATCTCGTCTCGATCTTCCACTTCCGCCAGCTTCACAGCCACTTCTTCGCCAAACGCGATCACCTCAACCACAGTCTGTCCATACTTGCGCTTGAGTCGATCGATCGCGGCCAGACGGTCTTCAATCTCAGCCAACCGCTCCGGGCTTGCATCAATCCCTTCGGCATAATCGCGGAGGCTGGCGCTGACGTCGCCCAGCGTGGCGCGCGCCGACTCCAGCTGTTGCGCGGCCTCGGTAAATCGCCCATCGTAACGCGCCAGTTCCTCAACGTTGCGCAGCGCCGCTCTCAGCGCGACCTCAGCCGATGCGCCACCTTCATAAAGCTGATCGAAGGCATTCATCGCCGCGGTATATAGCTTTTCCGCATTTCCCAGCACCCGCTTTTCCGTCTCCAGCGCTTTATCCTCGCCAGGCTCAAGCCGCGCTGCCTCAATCTCCTTGCGCTGATAGCTCCAAAGATCGACCATGCGCAGCCGGTCCTGCTCGCCCTGCAGCAGTTCGTCGAGCTTCTGATGTGCTCCACGCCACCGCGCATGGGCCTCCGCAGCTGCCTCTGTCGATATGCCGCCAAACCGGTCCAGCAAAATCCGTTGCTGGGCCTGGTCGAAGCTGGTCAGCGTCTCCGTCTGCGCATGAACCAGCGCCAGTTCCGGAGCCAACTGCTTCAGCACCGCAACCGTAGCCGGCTGGTTGTTTACAAACACGCGGCCCTTGCCGTTGGAAAGAATCTCACGGCGCAAAATGATCTCGTTGCCTTCCGCGTCAATGCCGTTCTCTTCAAGAATGGCCTCGGCGCCCGGCGTCGACTCAAAAACGCACGCAACCACGGCTTTGTCGGCCCCGTGGCGCACCACTTCAACTGACGATTTGCCACCCATCAGGAGTGCCAGCGCATCCACAAGAATGGATTTGCCTGCGCCCGTTTCACCTGTCAGCAGGTTCAGTCCCGGGCCAAACACAGCGATCGCGTGATCGATGACGGCGTAGTTTTCCGCGCGGAGTTCGACAAGCATTCCTTGGTGTTCCTCTTGGAACCTGATCGGTAACCTGCACAAGAATAGGTCACCGCCCTACCCTTGACAATCCGCCCGCAGCATAGCATGAACAGCGTCTGCGCGGGGACACCCGCTAATCCTTTCCCATCAAGGCAGCATCCAATCGATAACTTGGAAGCGCGCATCCCGTCTGATACGGTTGATATTGAGGTGAACGTCGATTCTTACTGCAGCCTTGCTCACGATTCTGCAAGCGGACGGTGGCACGGCCCCGGCTACGGCGCCGCTGTCCGAGATCCCAACCGCGGTAGTCGAGTTACTCCACAACATTGGCCCAGTCGCCATCGGGGTGCTGGTGCTGCTGCTGCTGGCCAGTCTTTACTCGTGGACTGTAATCTTCGGGAAAATGTCCACCTTCGGCAGGGCAACCAGGGACACCCGCCGCTTCCTTCGCGGCTTCCGCAATGCCAGCCGCCTCCAGGAGATTTCGATTCTGGCCGCCGATTGCCCGCGCAGCCCACTGGCCCAGGTCTTTGAAGATGTCTATGAGACCTACAAGCGGCAGACCGGCGGATCAGGTCCGCCCCGCAGCATGACCGCGCTGGAGCGCTCGGCGCAGACCGCCGCCAGCGAGGCCGTCACCGCCCTGGAGCGTCGCATGACCTGGTTGGCGACCATCGCATCTACCACGGTCTACGTCGGCCTCTTCGGCACGGTGATCGGCGTAATGGACTCCTTTCTCGGCCTCGGCACAGCAGGCGCAGCCACTCTGCGCGCCGTTGCTCCCGGCATTTCGGAGGCGCTGATCACCACCGCTGCCGGCCTGTTTGTCGCTGTACCGGCCGTTGTGGCCTTTAACCAGTTCACTGCGCGCATCCGTGTTTTTGCCGCGGCCATTGACGATTTTTGCCGGGAATTGCTGAACTCGCTGGAGGAGATTCCGGTGCGTACGGGGGCGCCGGTGCGCTCGCCTGGAGCGGATATTCCCCGGGAGGCTGAACGTGGCGTTCACCAGTAGCAGCGGCCGCACCCAGACTTCGCTGGCGGAGATCAACGTCACGCCGCTGGTAGACGTGGTCCTCGTGCTGCTCATCATCTTCATGATCACTGCGCCGGTGTTGCAGTCAGGAATCGATGTCTCCGTTCCAAAGACCCGCACCGTGAACGAGATTACCCAGCAGCGCCTGGTGCTCACCATCAATCGCGATCAGCAGGTCTTCCTCGGTGATCAGCCCGTGAATATTCACGAACTGGCGGCGAAGCTTCAGGCCCAGGGCAAGGATCCGGAACATCAGACCATCTACCTGCGGGCCGACGAGATGGTGCCCTTCGGCGTATTCGCCACCGTCATGGACGAAGTGAAGCAATCGGGGATCACCAACATCTCCATAGTCACGCAGCCTTTGGACGCGAAGGCTGCCCGGTAAGTTGACCGAACTGCTGAAGGAGGGATCATGCCCCAGTGGCAAACTCCCTTTGAAGAAGAATTCGCAGGCGAGCGCATGAACGGTTTGATGAGCGGCAGCGAGCATCTCGAGCGCGGACTGATGCCGGACCGTATCGGTGCGCCTGCAGCGGGATCGCTTCTCTTCCACGGTCTTCTTTTCGGTGGACTCCTGTTCTACGGAGTGCTCGCGGGCTTGCTCCATCACAATCTGTGGGGCAATGCCGGAGAAGGAGGCGCCATCGAAGTAAAGCTCGTTTCGAGCGCCATTCCCCTGCCTGCCGATCAGCCCGTCAATGACAATGTGCTGACCACTGAAACGCCCAGCAAGGCGCCCGCTCCTCCCGCACCCAAAACCGAGCAAAAACTGGAAGACACCGCCATCCCCATCTCCGGCAAGCAGGCCAAACCGGAGAAGCAGACCACCACCAAGACGCAGCAGCATCAGCCTCTCCCCAAGCCGGATAACGTCGCCCACTTCGGTGAACAGAGCGGTTCTGCCCTGCCCCGCGCTACCATGTCGCAAAATACCGCATCCAACGGACCAGTGACCATCACCAACGGAGACTTCGGCAGCCGGTTTGGATGGTATGTCGACATCATCAAGCGGAAAATGACCCAGAGCTGGAATCGCTATGAAGTCGATCCACGCACTCAAAAGGGAGCTTCAGCCCAGATCTATTTTGAGGTGAGTAGCCAGGGGGTGCCTTCGCATTTCAAAATCAACACGCCCAGCGGCAACCCGACGCTGGATCAATCCTGCCTGCGCGCCGCACAGCGTATTGACACATTTGGCCCCTTGCCAAGAGAAGCAAACCTGTCGTTGCTCAATGTCACTTATGATTGTACGTATTGAGTTCCTGGGCGCTCGATGTGAAGCGCGCCCCTCCCACCCCAACGAGGAAGGATCACTCAACACATGAAGCTCCATTCCCGAATTTATTTCTCCGCTGTCATTCTGCTCATATTCGTCGCGTCGTCGCATGTCCGAGCCCAGGACTGGGTGCACACCGGCTCCAATATGGGCAACGATCGCATCCGCATCGCCGCGGCTGACTTCAAGCCCGTAGGCGCCGATCCACAGACCCCCACCCTCAAAACCACCTTCGACGCCACCCTCTTTAGCGACCTGTCCAACGCCGGCATCTTCGACCTGGTTTCCAAGAGCCTCTCGCCGCAGTCCACGCCCGGTTCGCCCCAGGAGATTAACCTCGGCCAGTGGTCCGATCAGCCGGCCAACGCCGCCATGGTAGCCTTTGGTGCGCTTTCGTCCACCAACGGCCGCCTGGTCGTCTATGGCTGGCTTGACGACACGCACAACACCGCCAACCCCCAGGTGCTGGGCAAGCAGTACAACGAAGCCGCAACTGACGACATGGCGCGCACCGTCGCCCATCGCTTCGCCGACGAAATCATCCTCCGCCTCGGTGGCGGCATCAACGGCATTGCTGAAACCAAGATCTACTTCGTCAGTTCCCGCAGCGGCACCAAAGAAATCTGGGCAATGGACTACGACGGGCAAAATCAACATGCCATCACGCACTTGGGCACCACTTCGCTCTCTCCGCGCATCTCACCCGACAACACCCGGCTCGCTTTTGCATCCCTCGGCCGTGAGGGTTGGTCGATCCGTATGTACTCCCTTGAACTGAATCGCCTGGTGGCCTTTCCAGCGGGTACTCCGGGTGGCAGCAACTTCTCCCCTGCCTGGTCGGGCGACGGCACCAAGATCGCCTTTTCCTCGGCACGCACCGGTGACCCTGAGATTTGGGTCGCGGACGCGAGTGGCGGCAACCTGCGCCGGGTCACCACCTTCCGCGGGCCCGACATCGCGCCGACCTGGAATCCACGCACCAATGCGCAGATCGCCTGGGTTAGCGGCCGCACCGGCCTGCCGCAGATCTACATCATGGATCAGGATGGCTCCAACGTTCAGCGCATCACGGATGGCGGCTATGCCGTTTCCCCGTCCTGGTCGCCCAATGGCCAGTTGCTGGCCTTCAGTTGGAATCGCAAATACGGCCCCGGCGACCCCGGCGGCGTCGACATTCACGTCATCGATATTGCCAGCAAGAAGTATCTTCAGATCACCCACGAATCCGGGAGCAACGACTATCCCTCCTGGGCGCCGGACGGGCGGCATATCGTCTTTGAACGCGCCATCGGCGGTCACACTGAGATCTGGACCATGCTGGCCGACGGCACTGAGCAGCATCAACTCACCCATACGGGCAATAACTTCATGCCCAACTGGAGTTGGAAATAGTCTTCCTGGAGGCGGAATCCGCTGTGGGATTTTGGTCGAGAACACAGAGATAACCGGATTCGTTGCACTATGATGGAATCGTTGCCTTACCCGCCGGCATCTGCAACTTGCAGAGTGGGTGTGGCGTGATGAAACGTCGGCTTCGCATTTTCTTATCGCCCGAGATGTGGCCCCGACCCTAACATCAGCGTTTTTCCGGTTTGACACCCTGCCAATTGCGGCAAACGCAATGGAAAACGAGGCTGGCTCGCTCGGAATTGCGCTCTTGATTTTTCGGAAGGAGAATCCCCTTGAAAGAAACGAATCGCATTCTACTCCCTGTTGTACTGCTGATCGCTTTGGTCACAATTGCAGGTTGCAAAAAGAATGAGCACCCGATAGCCCCCACAGAGACCGCTCCGCCCACAACATCCGCACCCGCGCCAATGGCGAAGATCACCGCAACCCCAGCCGTGATTTCAGCCGGAGACCAGGTTCAGCTGTCCTGGCGCACCAGCGACGCCACCACCGTCTCCATCGATGGCATCGGCGACGTGCCCACATCCGGCGTAAGAACAGTAACCCCGACCGCTTCCACCACGTACCACCTGGTGGCCCGCGGCGACGGTGGATCAACCGACGCAACCGCCAGCGTGACCGTCAACTCCCCGCCGGCCGTCAGTGTCCCGTCCACCACTGTGAGCGCCGAGGATGATTTCAAGGCTAACGTCCAGGACATCTTCTACGACTACGACACCTACGAAATCCGCAGTGACGCGCAAGCAACCCTCTCGCGGGATGCCGCCTATCTGGGCAGCCATCCCGAAGTGAAAATCGTGATTGGCGGTTACTGCGACGAGCGCGGCTCCAATGAATACAACCTCGCACTCGGCCAGAATCGCGCCGATGCCGCAAAGAATGCCCTGGTCACCGCCGGAGTCGCAGCCAGCCGCATCCGCGTGGTCAGCTACGGCAAGGAGAAGCCGTTCTGCACTGAGTCGACCGAAGAGTGCTGGCAGCAGAACCGCCGCGCCGGTTTCACGCTCGACAGGTAAAATGATGGTGAGGCAGTGAACGAAAGGCAGTGAAAAAGTGAAAGGGTGAGACAGTGGGCAAGTGCACAGCGAAGATCCTCGGTTTCGCACTTTTTCCCTTCTTCACTCCTTCACTTTTTCACTGTCTCACTCGTTCACTTTTTCACTCATTCACTGCTTCTCACAGGTGACCCATGCACATAGCCCGTACCCTTCGTAATCGCTGCCTTTTGGCGGCTGTCCTGGCCGTCGTTGTTGGCGTTGCACCCATGTCTGCGCACGCGGAATCGAAAGACATGATTGCGCTGCAAACCCAGGTGCAGCAGTTGCTGGACATGGTCCAACGCCTGCAGTCCACCATGGACACACGCTTTGGTGTGCTCCAGCACCTGGCGCAGCAAACCGCCGACAATGCTACCCAGATGTCCGCCACCGTGACCGCCCTGCAGCAGAAAATCAATGCGCAGAATGAAGCGGGCGCCGGCAAGATGGACACCGTTTCCGGCCAGATTCAGTCGCTCAATGACTCGGTCGACGAATTGAAGTCACGCATCGCCAAGCTCGACAAGTCGATCCAGGAAATGCAGACCCAGTTGCAGAACATCCAGAATCCGCCCCAGCCTGTGGCTCCCGCAGGCGCGAATGGGACTGACGGCAGCCCCGCGACAGGACCCGGCGCAGCCCCAGGGGCCAACCAGGCGCCCCCGCTCCAGGAGACTTTTCAGGCCGGCGTGCGCGACTACAACGCCGCGCGTTACGACGTCGCCCTTGGCGAATTTCAGTCTGTGCTCCAGTTCTACCCGACCGACGACCTGGCCGGAAGCGCACAGTTCTACATCGGCGAAATTGCCTATCGCCAGCAGGATTACGCCGATGCGGTCAAGGCCTACAACAATGTTCTGGAAGGGTTCAGCGGCAGCCCCAAAGCTCCAGCCGCCCAACTCCGCAAGGGATTAGCCTTGATTCAGTTGGGCAAAAAAGATGCCGGGGTCCGCGAGTTGCGCATACTCATTCAACGCCACCCGCAATCTCCCGAGGCCACGCAGGCGCGCAGCAAACTAAACGGGATGGGCGTGAAGATTACGCCACCTCACTAGATCTCAGTGATTGAGATGCGATGTTTGATAAGGAAAGGCGAGAAGGCACGGGGGAGTTATGCGCTTCCGCTGAATGATGAACCAAAAGGGCCTGGGGAGGCCCAAATCCTGCGCCGCTATCGAAATCTAGACAGACGTGGAAAGCGTTGTACTAACAGTGTTGAAAGCAGTGTCGAGTCCGTGCGCAAGCGCCTTCATGCCGGCAACCGCTCCAAACGCGATGAGCGCCACGGCAAGGGCGTATTCGACTAAATCCTGGCCTTCTTCGTGTGTGTTCAGGACCTGGAGCTTAACGTAGAGCTTGATGAGCAAGTTATTCAACTGCTACTCCTCCTTGTGTGGATTCAACAAACTTCAATAACAACCGAAAAATACCACCTCAGTAATCTCATATTGAGTTACCATTGAGTTACTGAAGTTTCGGGCTTTGAATGTTCGTCGTCTTTTTCGGGTAGACGAAGAACATTAACACTGAGTTTACATTCACTAAAATCTTTATGGGATACTCATTTCGTGTTATCTGATTCATTGGAAATGTCTTTTTGGCGTTTGCCGCCAATTCGCTTCCTTAAAGTCTGCTGCATACGCCGTATCAGATACCCTTCGACAGTCCCCCATCCACAAGCAGCGTTTGCCCCGTGATATAAGAAGCGCGATCGGAAGCGAGCCATACAATTGCGTCTGCAACCTCTTCCGCCAGTCCCACGCGCAGCAACGCGGTCTGCTTTCCCAATCCGGCCAGGCAGTCTTCTTCGGGCAGACCAGCCTCCGCCGCCCCCGCCCGTGCTAACTGCTTCAGCCGTTCCGTAGCGGTGTACCCAGGCGCAACATTGTTGACCGTAATTCCGTCTTTTCCAAACTCATTTGACAGGCTCTTCACCAGGCCCGGCACGCCGCTGCGAACGGCGTTCGAGTAGATCAGTTCCGTGACGGGCTGGCGCACCGAGACCGACGTGATCGTCACCAGCCTGCCCCAGTGCTTCTGCTGCATAAGCGGGAGCACGGCATGGGCAAAGTAGACAATGCTCATGAAGTTCAGCTCGACAGCACGATGCCACTCCTCGGTGGTGGTCGAAAGAAACATGCGCGGAGGCGGGCCGCCGGCGTTGGTCACGCACACATCCACGCCATTGAACTCATACGCGACATGCGCCACAAACTGCTTCACTGCTGCCTCGTCGGTCACGTCAAGCGGTTCCGCTATTACCTCGGCGGAATAGCGGTTGCGAATCGCGTGCGCAGCATCTTTCAGTTTCCCGGCGTCGCGTGAACACATGGCCACGCGCGCACCCTCTTCGGCAAACTTCTCCGCTGCTGCGCGTGCGATACCCTCGCTGGACGCGCAGACAATCACGCTGCGATGCTTCAAGCCAAGATTCAAGACTTCTCTCTCACGCGCCCGTCACGGCGCATCTCTATTTGGGTTCCGCGCGCAGATACGCATCGTCGCGGTCGATCCAGTCCTGCCTCGGCGGATTGAAAATATCCAGATCTACCGTGTCTTCAAGAGCAAATGCCTCGTGCGGCACATGAGGAGGAATGCAAAGCACCTCACCGGAGTGCACGGTAATTTCTTTCCCTTCAATATGGAACTTGAGCGCTCCCTCAAGAATGTATGTGGTCTGCTCGTTATGGTGGCTGTGCAAGGGTACGTGCGCGCCCTTTTTAAGCAGCACCCGCGCCAGCATCGTATTGGTTCCGACCACAAACTGCCGTTCAATGAGCGAGCTTAGCTGTTCAAGTTCGATGTCATCCCATCGCGTAAAGGTAGACTTACCCATCTCGGTCACATGCGTCTCCAGTTGCGAGTGCGGATAAGCACTGTGCAGCGCAACGCAATCTACAATAACGAACGCAAGTGGGGGATGGGAAGGCCCGCACAGCGCAAAAAAGAATCCTCCCTCGCACACGAACTGCGAAAGAGGATTCCTGTTAGATCGAATTAGCCCTTACTGCAAGCTGTGCATCAGCGAATCCAGCGCCGCTTTCGACGGCCTGGTTACTGACTCAGGCAGCGTGGCCAGAGGCTCATCCACCACGTTGAGCAGGTCGATGAACGTCGGCTTCTGCGTGTCGATATAAAACACGCCAGTGAGGATTTCTTCGTTGGCGGCCGACTCCATCAGCGTGCGCACCGCATTGGCCTTGTCGGTTGGATCGTAGTCTTCATGCAGCTTGCGCAGGCGCAGGTTGGAGCCGTCGTGCATCTCCACTTCGTAGACCTGGCCGGAATCGTAATCCACTTCGATCTCATCGAAGCTGGCCACAAAACCTATCTCGTTGATAGGCTCGTCGTTTTCCTGCATGAATTTGTAGCTCTTGGTCGATCCTTCGTGGTCGTTAAAGGTCACGCAGGGGCTGATCACGTCCAGCATCACCGTCCCCTTGTGCGCAATCGCGGCCTTCAGCATTGAGAGCAGTTGCTTCTTGTCGCCGGAGAACGAACGACCCACAAACGTCGCGCCCAACTGAATCGCCAGCGCGCAAGTGTCGATGGCCGGCAGATCGTTGATGATCCCGGTCTTGAGTTTGGAGCCGATATCCGCCGTCGCCGAGAACTGGCCCTTCGTCAGCCCGTAAACGCCGTTGTCCTCGATGATGTAAATCATCGGCAGGTTCCTTCGCAGCAGGTGAACGAACTGTCCCATGCCGATCGAAGCGGTATCGCCGTCGCCGGAAACGCCCAGCATCTTCATGTTGTGCTGTGCCAGAATCGCTCCGGTCGAAACCGAGGGCATGCGTCCGTGAACGCTGTTGAAGCTGTGCGAGCGGCTCATGAAGTAGGCCGGGCTCTTCGACGAGCAGCCGATGCCGCTCATCTTCATTACCCGTTCCGGCTCCACGCCCATCTCCCACATCGCGTCGATAATGCGCTCTGAGATTGCATTATGGCCGCAGCCCGCGCACAGCGTGGTCTTGCCGCCGCGGTATTCAAGAACCGGTAGGCCGATATGGTTAACTTTAGGGCCCGTTGGCGTATTCGGTGTCGCAGTTGCGGTAGCCATTTAGAGGCCCTCCTTGGTCGCGAATTCTTCCGTGATGGTCTGGGCATCCAGCGGCAATCCATTGAAGTGCAGAATGCTCCGCAGCTTGGTCACCTGGTCAGCCGGCAAATCAAGCTTCAGCAAGCTCGCCAATTGCGCGTCGCGATCCTGCTCTACGATGTAGACGCGCTCGTGTGCGGCTACAAAGTCGTGAATGGCGTGCGCAAACGGATAAGCCCTGATGCGCATGTAGTCCACGTCCTGCCCGTATTCTTTCTTGATCTGGTCCAGGCTCTCGCGCAGCGCAAAGTCACTGCTGCCATAAGCCAGGAAGCCGATCTTCGAGCTTCCATCCTTCACCGTCACAGGCCCCGGAACCAGCTTTCGCGCATTCTCAAACTTGCGTGCCAGCCGCTCCATCACTGCGACGTATTCGTCCGGCCGCTCGGTATAACCCGCGGCATCGTTGTGTCCCGAGCCGCGCGTGAAATAAGCCGCCTTCGGATGATCCGTCCCTGGCAATGTGCGCCAGCCAATCGCATCGCCATCCACGTCGCGATACCGTGCAAATCCACCCAGCCGATCGAGATCTTCCTTGCTGAGCACTTTGCCGCGATCCTGCGGAGTGGTCGGATAATTGAACGGATCAGACATCCAGTTATTCATTCCCAGGTCGAGATCCGAAAGCACGAACACCGGCGTCTGCAGCCGCTCGGCCAGGTCAAACGCCGCATATCCCAACTCGAAGCACTCAGTAACATTCCCGGGCAGCAGCACCACATGCTTGGTGTCGCCGTGCGAAAGGAATGCAACCGAAAGCAAGTCAGCTTGTGAAGTACGCGTCGGCATGCCCGTCGAGGGCCCCGTCCGCTGTACGTCGAAGATCACGCCCGGAATCTCTGCGTAATATCCCAGCCCCGAAAATTCCGCCATCAGCGAAATACCAGGGCCCGATGTCGCAGTCATTGACCGCGCACCCGCCCAGCCCGCGCCCAGCACCATGCCGATCGCGGCCAGCTCGTCCTCAGCCTGCACCACCGCGTAAGTCGCCTTGCCGTCCGGCGTGACGCGCAGCTTCTTCAGCAGGTCCGTCGTGGCTTCCACCACTGAAGTCGAAGGAGTGATTGGATACCAGGCCACTACCGTCACGCCCGCAAACACCGCGCCCATGCCGCACGCCGCGTTTCCGTCGATAATGATCTTGCCGGCCGTCTCGTTCATCCGCTCGATCGCATACGGATCCTGCTTGGTAAAGTTCTGTGTTGCGTAGTCAAACCCGGCCTTCACCGCGCCGAAGTTCAGCTCGAAGACCTTCACCTTCTTGGCAAACTGTTTGCGCAGCCCGCTCTCCACCACGCCCAGGTCAATCTCAAGCAACTGTGCCGCGGCGCCCACATAAACCATGTTCCGGACCAGCTTGCGCAGCTTGGCCTCGGGACAAATCGATGCTGTGATCGCGTCCATCGGAACCGGGTAAAACACCACATCGTCGCGATACTGCTTGAGGTTCAGCTTTTCTTCGTAAATCGCCACGCCACCTGTTGGCAGCGCCAGGGTATCCTGCTTTGCTGTGTCGGGATTCAACGCCACCAGGACCTCGGCGTCGCGTTTGCGCGCCACATATCCGTCCTTGCTCGCGCGGATTGTGTACCAGGTGGGCAGACCGGCTATGTTCGACGGGAAGAGGTTTTTTCCACTGACTGGAACCCCCATGCCGAAGATGCTTTTCAACAACACGCTATTGGCGGATTGCGAGCCGGACCCGTTCACCGTTGCTACGTTGATGCTGAAGTCGTTAATCACGCGCTCGCGCGCGCTCGTCGTACCCTGTTCTTGTCCCAGGGTAAGGTTCCCTGTTGCCATGGGGTCGGGGATTCCCTTCCGATAGATTCTGGAAAGACCTGATACTGCCTAAGTCTTTCCGTCCCGCATGTGATTATAGTCACTTCGAATGCGCATCGTCTCAGTATGGGGACCACAGGCGTTACCCTTGGCGACACCTGTCGGATGAAACCCAGGTCGGATTCCACAATCATGGGACGCGGCCAGAAAGGCAACTCTTCTCCTATCAGTACCTTGGAAAGCGCCTGACGGGTGTTTTAGACAATTCCACCTCTCACCGCGGATAACGCACCGGCGCCCCCGGTTTTTCCCTGCCGGCCATCAGGTCCGCCACGCCAAACTGCGCCCTCTCAATACCGCGAGCAGCATGCGCCGTGCTTTGCGTCGCAATGTGGATCCATTCGTGTGCAATCACCCGTGCCATCGCGCCTGCCATCATCGCATTGCGCCTATCCGCGTTGATCCCCACTGCCTGTGGCCCGATCACCTGCCCAATCCGGCGGCAATCCACATGCACGAAAGGCTCGATGCGTCCATCCACCTGCTCCACCCAACCTAGAGGAACCCCATAGGCAGTCCTCACCGGAATAGGCGCCAGATTGCAATCGCCGTGCAGAAAAATCACAACCGGCGAGTCAAGTTGAAGCCCCGGCTGCATCGTATCCCCGCGAATAATCTCCGGATTGGTCGCGATCACCTGCGTCTCCGCTGCGCCCTCCGCCAGGTTCCTGCGCAACGCATCGAACAGCGCCGCCCACTCGCGATCCTCCATCCGATGATCGGCAAAGATCACCACCGTGAGGCGGATAGGCGCGGCCTCGGACGCTTGCGCCAATGCGCTCGGAACTCCAATTACCAAACCCACCGCGGCCAAAACAATGCCGATCAAGCCATGGATTCCAGGCGAAAACAGCGCCCGCGCCCGGCGAATCTTCGAACTCAATCCGCAAAGGATCAGGCGTTCAAAGAGCCTCAGGCCATGCGAACCGTCCGATTCCCGTGAGTGTGAAATCTCAGGCGCGTCTGCACCCGCGCACCCTCCCTCGCCGCTCTCCAGCCCTTCCGATGACCCACTTTGGAATCTCTCCTTCATAAGCCCAATCTTGGGCGACTCGCGATCCGCGGTGCTACCCGTTTCTTGTAAGCAATTCCGGTTCTTCCGCATGCGCTGCGAGACTCTCATACCGAGAGTTTGTCCTCAATCTATACATCCGTCCAATAGATTGATAGGATAGAAACCATCTCAATTTGAGATGGATCATGACCGGAGACAGACCATGGAAGTTCGCCAGCTGCAGATCTTTCGCATCCTCGCTGAAGAGCTGAACTTCACGCGCACCGCCGAAAAAGTGCACACAGTCCAATCCAACGTGACCGCCCAGATCAAAGCGCTCGAAGAGGAACTCGGCGTGCCGCTGTTTGACCGCCTCGGCCGCCGCGTCACGCTCACCGATGCGGGCCGCAATTTCCTTCCCTTTGCCGGCCAGGCTCTCGCCGCCATGGAGCAGGGCCAGCGCGCCGTCCAGACCGGCGCCGAACCCTCCGGGCCGCTGCGCATCGGCGCGCCGGAAAGCGTTCTAACCTACCGCCTGCCCCAGGTTCTGCGCGCCTTTCGCCGCCGGTTTCCCCACGTCGAACTCATCTTCCGCCCCTACTCCGATGCAACACTCGCGCTGAAACTTGAGGCCGGAAAGTTCGATATGGCCATTCACATGGCCGACTTACCTCTCTCCCCGGCGCTCAAGTCGATTCGTTTGCGAACCGAACGCGTCTTCCTGTTTGCCGATCCCACTCATCCACTCGCCAACCACGCAACGGTCAAGCCTGCCGACCTCGCCGGACAGAATCTGCTGCTCACTGAAGCCGGCTGCGGTTACCGCGAAAAGCTGGATCGGGCAATGGCTCTGATGAACATCCGCCCCGCCAACATTACGGAGTTCTCCAGCGTTGAAGCCATCAAGCAATGCGTGGCTGTCGGCATGGGCCTCGGGCTGCTTCCTGCGATCGTTGTATCCCGCGAAATACGCCAGCATCAGCTCAAGGCCCTCCATTGGGCCGGCCCGTCCCTCGACATCGCCACCAACATCGTCTGGCATAAGGACAAATGGATCTCCTCGGCGATGGCTGCCTTCATCGACATCGTCAAAGAAAAGCTCGAGGACTCTGAGCCAGGCAGCCAGCCCCGCCTGCTCACCGGAACCGGCAAGAACTAACCCGCTCGCGCAGTTTATCCTTCTAGACGACCTATAATTTGGCTCCCAAGAGGTGCTGAGTGCAAAGGGCAGTACGTCTTCTCATTCCACTATTTGGTTCCCTGTTTCTAGTCGCAGCATTGCAAGCGAATACCACGGCCGATGCTCAATCAGGCGGCAACTTCACCCGGCTAGACCGGGTCACCGCTTCTCGGGGAATCGAAAATGGTATAGAGATCAGCTCCGGAACGGCCGTAATGCGCATAACCGCGCTGCGCAACGATGTGCTGCGTGTCCGCGTCGGCGCAACTGGCGAGTTGCCCGAAGACGCCTCCTGGGCCGTCCTGCCCGCATCGCGCACTGCCGGCGTTACAGTCACGCAGCAGCAAAATGACAGCGCAGTCGGCTTCAAAACCGCCAAACTGCTCGTCACTGTCCAGAAAGACCCGCTGCAACTCACCGTCACCGATCTCAACGGCCACGTAATTGCCGACGAGTTTCCCGGCAACCCAATCGAATACCACGGCGCGGCCTTTCGAGCTTTCTTCAAATCACCCGTCGACGAACACTACTTCGGCCTTGGCGACAAGCCCGGTCCCCTCGACCGCCGCAACGAGTCTTTCGTCGATTGGAACACCGACGCCTATGAGTGGCAGGAGTCGACCGACCCAATCTACAAGTCGATTCCCTTCTTCATCACCTACCGCAAGGGAATTGCCGCCGGCATCTTCCTCGACAACACCTGGCGCACCAGCTTCGACTTCAATAAGGAGTACCGCGACGCTTACTCCTTTGGCTCGGATGGCGGCCCGCTCGACTTCTACATCCTCTACGGTCCGGATCCAAAATCCGTCGTCAGGACGTGGGCCTGGCTCGTCGGCACCACCCCGCTGCCACCACTCTGGTCGCTTGGTTACCAGCAGTCGCGCTACAGCTATTCCCCCGAGGCTGAAGTCAGACGCATCGCCTCCAAGCTGCGCAGCGAGCGCATCCCGTCCGACGTCATCTGGCTGGACATCGATTTCCAGTTGAAGAACCGCCCCTTCACCGTTGATCCGGAGCGATTTCCCCACTTCGATCAGATGATCCAGGACCTCAAAGCCGAGCATCTGCACACGGTCGTCATCACCGACCTCCACATCGCTGACCAGCCCAATATCGGCTACAAACCGTACGATGAAGGCGTAGCCCACGACCACTTCGTCAAGAATCCTGATGGTTCGATCTATGTAGGCGATGTCTGGCCCGGTAAAACCGTCTTCCCCGACTTCACGCGGAATGTCTCGCGCGACTGGTGGGGCACCCTGTTCGCCGATTTTGTCGGACGTGGCGTAGCCGGATTCTGGAACGACATGAACGAGCCGGCCATCTTCAACGTCGCCTCGAAGACCATGCCCGACGACGTTCAACACCGAATCGTCGAGCCGGGATTCAAACTGCGCGTGGCCAGCCATCTTGAGGTTCACAACATCTACGGCATGCAGAACAGCCGCGGAACCTACGAAGGCCTGCGCAAGCTCTCGCCCGACACACGTCCCTTCGTAATGACTCGCGCCACCTACGCGGGCGGCCAGCGCTACGCAGCTACCTGGACTGGCGACAACTCCAGCACCTGGAATCATCTCCGCCAGACCACTCCGCAACTGATCAATCTCGGCCTCAGCGGCTTCGCCATGAGCGGCGCGGACGTGGGGGGCTTTGTCGGTTCGCCGCAACCCGGGCTGCTGACCCGCTGGCTTCAGATCGCCGCCTTCCAGCCCATTGATCGCGACCACACCGCCAAGGACACCGCGCCGCAAGAGCCATGGGAAAACGGCACCCAAAAAGATGTAGATCTGCGCCGCCAATACATCGAAGAGCGCTACCACCTCATGCCCTACATCTATACCACTGTGGAAGAGATGAGCCGCACCGGCCTGCCCCTCATGCGCCCGCTGTTTCTCGAATTCCCTGCCGCCAGCGCTGACGGGCTTCCTCTCGACCTGAGTCCCGGCAACAACGCCTTCCTGCTCGGCCCCGATTTGCTCATCGCGCCCAGTCCGTCTCCCGACGAGCTTGACACCTACACCATCACCCTCCCCCCATCCGGCTGGTACGACTACTGGACCGGAGCGCGTGTGATCAGCAAAGCGGAGAAGCAAGCCGTGGAAAACGCCGCGGTGTCCGACCAGTCGCTGCTGATTCACACGTCGCCGGAGACGCTACCGGTCTTTGTCCGCGCCGGCGCCATCATCCCCGAGCAGCCCCTCGTTCAAAGCACGGAAGAAAAACCCGTTGGCCCGCTCACCCTGCGCGTCTACCCGCCCACCGAACCAGGTCAGGCGTGCAGCGGAGGCCTCTATCTCGACGACGGCGTCAGCTACGCCTATCAGAAAGGCGTCTTACTCCGCGAGGCCTTCATCTGCACTCAAACAGCCCAGGGACTCACCGTGAGGGTATTTCCGCAGCAAGGCAGCTTTGCCCCGTGGTGGAGTCAGCTCTCGATCGAGGTCTACGGCCAGTCCAAATCCATCGTGTCCGCGCACATCGGCAACACCGCCGTCCGTACCAGCTTCGACGCCGATCACCACCGCGTCACCGCCGTCGTCCCAGACGATGGCAAAGGACTCGCCCTCGAACTGGCATACTGAGTCTGTGTTCAGCCTGACCCGAGCCACCATCGCCAGCGTCGAAAGAAAAGTCGCGGCCGCTGGCAGATTGCCCTCAAATTCGCCCGCGGGACTTTCGCTTGGAAACGGGCTCGACACCAGCGCGCGCCTTCCCCTCGGCTTCGTTCACGATCGTTCGCACTCGTGCATTGGCCACGGAGCCGCTGCGTTCGCGGCAGCCCGGCAAGGCTTCTGTCGATGGGCAATGTTCGACCTGGGATGGGCCCGCGTAGCCAACTCCGGAGCGCCCATCCAGCCCGGCCAGATCATCGCCATGGAAGCGCATACCTTGGGGCTCTGGACCTTGAACATGAGCCGCATTATGGAGACCGTCGACACCGCCAGCCGTTTTGGCTTTCTCTATGCCACCACGCCGATGCATGTCGAACAGGGCGCCGAGCGCTTTCTGCTGGAGTTCGACGCAACCACAGGCGATGTCTACTACCTGCTTGAAGCCATCTCCCGGCCGCGCCATTTACTTGCACGCCTCGGCTGGCCCGCCAGCCGCGAGTTCCAGCATCGCTTCGCCCGCGAGTCCCACCGTAGAATGCGCGAAGAAGCACTTGCTCCGGGAGCATTACTTAGCTAAGATATGGTTAGCTAAGTTCGAGGAGCGCCAATGGAAGCAACCATGCATGAAGCAAAAACCCAGCTCTCCAACCTCGTCAAACGCGCTCTCGCTGGAGAAGAGGTAATTCTGACCCACGGGAGAAATCGCACCCCCGCGGTCAAACTGGTTCCGGTGAAAGCTCCTCGGTTGCGCAAACGCCCTATCGGCCTCTACAAGGGCCAGATCGAGATTGGGCCGGAATTCTTCGAGCCCTTACCCGAAGAAGAACTCGCGCTATGGGAAAGCGGTGCGAATGACGACGCGCTCCTGGGATCGAAATGAGGCTTCTGCTCGATACCCACACGATTGTATGGGTGATGAACGATAACCGGCGGCTTTCACGAGCAGCACGCTCCGCAATCTCTCTTCCTTCCAATCCCGCGTTCGCATCCGCTGCCTCTATCTGGGAAGCAGCCACCAAGTTCAGGCTCGGCAAATTCCCCGATGCAGCTCTGCTAGTCGACAATCCGACTCGGATTCTCGCTTCTCTTGAAATCGACGTACTTCCAGTTTCCGTTGAGCACGCCCGCCTCGGTGGTCTACTTCCTTATCCCCACAAGGATCCATTCGATCGCATGTTGGCTGCGCAGGCGTTGTTGGAGGGCCTGACACTGGTCAGTGCCGACACAATCTTCGACGATTTGGCCGTGCCCCGCCTTTGGTAACCGTATTCCCCGCGACAAGAAAGTGAATTTCCCCACTCGTCGAAGCTGGTACCCTAGAACCATGAAATTCGGTGTGCTTGTCTTTCCGGGTTCCAACTGCGATCAGGATACCTACAACGTCATTGCCGAAGTGGCGCATCAACCCGTCACCTTCCTCTGGCATGACTCTGAAGACCTGGCCGGCGTGGATGCCGTGCTCGTCCCCGGCGGCTTTGCCTACGGCGATTACCTGCGCACCGGGGCCATTGCGCGCTTCTCCCCGGTGATGCAGGCGGTCCAGCGTTTTGCGGCCGACGGCGGCCTGGTGCTCGGCATCTGCAACGGTTTCCAGATCCTCACCGAGGCCGGCTTGCTGCCCGGCGCCCTCATGCGCAACGCAGGCCTCAAGTACATCTGCAAGCAGGTCCATCTGCGCGTCGAAACCACCGACAGCGCCTTCACCAATCAACTGACTAAAGGACAAGTTCTCCAGATTCCCATCGGCCACATGGAAGGCAATTACTTCTGCACCCCCGAGGAGCTCCACCAGTTGGAGAGCGAGGACCGAATCGCCCTCCGCTATGCCACGCCCACGGGAGAAATCACGCAGGAAGCAAATCCCAACGGCTCCTTAAGCAACATCGCAGGCATCCTCAATGCCGGCAGAAACGTGCTGGGCATGATGCCCCACCCCGACCGATCAAGTGAACATTTACTGGGTTCAGCCGATGGCTGGAGAATCTTCGAGTCAATGATTCAGGCGTTGGCAACGAAGTAGTGCGACTTACTTCGCAGAGCTGGCGCGCATCCGGTCGATGATCATTTTGAGCCGATCCCATTCTTCCTCAAACTGTTCGACATTCCTGGCTCGCTTAATGAACGACGGCCGCTCACGGTCAAAGTAATAAAAAACAAGTTCAGGTCGAGGGTCCTTGATAAGCCCTGGCAAGTTGTGAAGATGATCTGCCTCAATGAAGCAGGTTTCGCCTGAATCATGTTGTGCATACATTCGAATCCGAAGTAACCCCGTCGTCAGAACGTTCAGAAGAGCATTCCGAAGCTCATCGATATCTGACATCTCCAGCCCCCTCCAGATGACGGTCGTAGCGTCTACAAACCCAACCCGCCATCCACCGTCATAATCTGCCCGGTAACAAACTGCGGCCCGGTAGCAAAGAACATGACCGCCTGCGCCACATCGTCCGCCGTTCCGTTGCGCAGCATCGGCGTGCGCGCCGCAAACCGCGCACCGCTTTCGCTCTCCGCATCCGTCATCTCAATCCAACCGGGCGCCACGCAGTTGACGCTTACCTGGGGCGCAAAGGCCTTCGCCATGGCCTGCGTCAGCATGTGCAGCGCGGCCTTTGAGCCGCAGTAGTGCGCATGTCCGGCCCACGCATGTATGCCGCCCAGCGAGCCAATATTGATGATCCGCCCATTGGTCGCGCGCAGATACGGCAACGCCTCGCGCGCCACCAGAAACGGCCCCCGAGTGTTGGTCTCGAACACCGCATCCCACTGCTCCACGCTGATCTGTTCCAGCGGAACCGTCTCAAAGACCGCCGCGTTGTTCACCAACACATCCAGCCCGCCGAATATCGCTGTGACTGCCTGAATAGCCGAGCGAACGGAGCCCTCGGAGCGCACGTCACATTCCACCCCAAGCGCCCGGCAACCGAGAGACTTGATCTCCTCAAGCGTCTGCGAGGCGTCTGGGTGGGATTTCCGATAAGTAATCGCCACATCCGCGCCAGCTTCGGCGAGGGCCAGCGCAATAGCACGGCCAATGCGCCGCGCTCCCCCGGTGACCAATGCCGATTTGCCGCTGAGAGGTTGGTTTGGCATCATCAGCCCTCGCGCGGCCGTGTCTAGTTGTGTTGTGGCTGAGCGGGCGGTGCAGCTGGAGGCGCAGCAGGCGGAGTCGCGTCCTTTGCAGCCGGCGGCACTTCGGCAGGCTTTCCACCTCCGCCAACCGGCGATCCGTCGTGAGCCTCATAGATGGAGTACTGCGCGCCTGGCCGCTTCATCTTTACTTCAATCACCAGCGAGGGCCTGTCAACCTTGTAGTCCTCGCCATAGGTCTGATAGCCCTTGGCAATCACCTGCAGCCGAACCATGTGCCCGAGAGGAAGCACGTCGATGACGGCCTTGCCATCTTCATTGGTCTTCAGCTCCATGTTGCCCTCGTCTCTGTCACCCGTCATGGGGTGAAAGACGACCGCGGCGTTCTCAATTGGCTTGCCGTTAAAATCCCTGAGAATCGTCACCTCGACACGAGCGGTTGGTGCCGGAGCCTTGTATTTGCGGCCGCGCTTTGAGCTGTCCTCCTGGCCGTTGGCAGCAAGCGAAGTAACAACCAGGCCGAGCCCGGCGACGATCACGAAGAGACGAAAGATTGAGCGGCGTAGCATGGCCTTCATTGTATCCGGTTTGATCCTCTATATGAAGAGACGCCTGCAAGCGGCCGTTGTGAGTCGAGGCGGTGCCGACATGGAGCGCGCACAGACGTCTGCTTTCGCAGGCGCCAGGGGCCGTGGCTCTGGGACAACCATCGAATTGTACCTCCAAACTTCAACCCGCGCGAACGACCTCAGTCAATACCACTTCAATCTATGTGAGTGTAATTGACTAAGATTTCACATGCAACCCACTTGACAAGTTCGACCCCTCTTCCCTATCGTTAGCAATTGGAAGGTGCGAGTGCTAGCAACCAGCCGGATCAACTGCTCCCGGTCGGCCAACGCTCCCAGGAACGGAGCCGCACTCCGCTGATTCCACAGCTTTTTTCCAGAAAACCAATAGCAAACTCGCGAACCGGGCTCAACCCTGTTCGCCTGTGAAGGAGAAGCGAAGCAATGGCAACAACATCTGTAGCAACCACGTTTACCCCGCTCCACGACCGCATCCTCGTCCGCCGTCTGGAAGAAGGCGAAACCATCCGTGGCGGCATCATCATCCCCGACAGCGCCAAGGAGAAGCCCCAGGAGGGCGAAGTCATCTCCGTCGGCAAGGGCAAGTCAAACGACAAGGGCGAAACCTTCCCCCTCGACGTCAAGGCGGGCGACAAGATCCTCTTCGGCAAGTACTCCGGCACCGAAATCAAGATCGACGGTGAAGAGTTCCTCATCATGCGCGAAGAAGAAGTCCTCGGAATCATTAAGAAGTAGTTGAGAGCAGCCGCTAGCTTTTAGCTATGCACTGCGCGCACTCGAAATCAATCAGACACCAACATTCATCAGCTAGAAGCTAGAGGCTAGTAGCTAGAAGCTGAATTCGGAGAATTCAAAAATGGCAAAGCAAATCTTGCACGGTGAAGATTCCCGTCAGGCGATTCTGCGCGGCGTTAACGTCCTCGCAGACGCCGTGAAGGCGACGCTCGGGCCCAAGGGCCGCAACGTCGTAATTGAAAAGAAGTTTGGCTCGCCCACCATCACCAAGGACGGCGTGACGGTGGCCAAAGAGATCGACCTCAAGGATCCGGTCGAGAATGTCGGCGCGCAGCTCGTTCGCGAAGTCGCCTCCAAGACCTCAGATGTGGCCGGCGACGGCACCACCACCGCGACCGTTCTGGCCCAGTCCATCTTCAAGGAAGGCGTCAAGACCGTAGCAGCCGGCGCCAACCCCACGGCCCTCAAGCGCGGCATCGACAAGGCCGTGACCACCATCATCGGCACCCGCGACAAGGACGGCAAGTGGACCGAGGGCGGCGCTCTCGGCGCGCTTTCGAAGCCCGTTGACGAGGGTTCGGTTGCCCAGGTTGGAGCCATCTCCGCCAACGGCGACCAAGAAATCGGCGATATCATTGCTCACGCCGTGAAGGTTGTGGGCAAGGACGGCGTCATCACCATTGAAGAGTCGAGGACCATGCACACCGGTCTCGAAACCGTCGACGGCATGCAGTTTGACCGTGGCTACCTGAGCCCCTACTTCGTGACTGATGCAGAACGGCTGGAAGTGGCTCTCGACGATCCCTACATCCTGATCTACGAAAAGAAGATCAGCGCCATGAAGGATCTGCTACCCCTCCTCGAGCAGGTTGCGCGCGGCGGCAAGCCCCTCCTGATCATTGCCGAGGATGTCGAAGGCGAAGCGCTCGCAACCCTGGTCGTCAACAAGCTGCGCGGCACCCTCAATGTGGCAGCCGTCAAGGCGCCCGGCTTCGGCGATCGGCGTAAAGCGATTCTCGGCGACATTGCCACCCTCACCGGCGGCAAAGCCATCACCGAAGATTTGGGCATCAAACTTGAAGGCGTGAAGCTCGAGGACCTGGGCCGCGCCAAGAGGGTCACCATCGACAAGGAAAACACCACCATCGTGGACGGTTCAGGCAAGTCCTCTGACATTGAGGGCCGCGTGAAGGAAATCCGTTCGCAGATCGAGAAGACCACCTCCGATTACGACAAGGAAAAGCTGCAGGAGCGCCTTGCCAAGCTGGTCGGCGGCGTTGCCATCATCAAGGTGGGCGCGGCTACCGAGACCGAGCTCAAGGAAAAGAAGGCTCGCGTTGAGGATGCCCTGCACGCAACTCGTGCGGCTGTGGAAGAAGGCATCGTCCCCGGCGGCGGCGTGGCGCTGGTTCGCGCTATCCCCGCGGTTGACGCGCTGATCAAGACGCTGGAAGGCGATGAGAAGATCGGTGCGCAGATCGTGCGCCGTTCGCTCGAAGAGCCCCTGCGCCAGATCGTCGCCAATGCCGGCGAAGAGGGTGCGGTTGTCGTGGCCAAGGTTCTTGAGTCCACTGAACCGCACTTCGGCTACAACGCGGCTACCGGCGTGTTCGAGGACCTGGTCAAGGCCGGCGTCATCGATCCCACCAAGGTCACCCGCACCGCGCTGCAAAACGCGGCTTCGATCGCCGGGCTGCTTCTGACCACCGAAGCCCTGGTTGTCGAAATCCCCGAGCCCAAGGCTGCTCCGGCAGGCGGCGGCCACGGCGGCGGCATGGACGGCATGTACTAAACAGAGATCAGGGCCAAGGATCAGTCCAAGCCCCTGCCCCGCATCTCCGGTAATTGTTTGCGCACACACAAAGGCCTCCAGCTTTGGCTGGGGGCCTTTGTTTCGTCCATGTCCCGGCTTCTATTTGTGCTTCGAGTCCTCATCGTTTGCAATGACGATGATGCGGTCCCGCATGGCGTCGTAGTCAAAAACTCCGTCGATAAAACCATACAGAGCCTGCGACTCGGGCCAGTTGGGATTAGTCGGATTCTGCCGATAGCTGTCGATGGAGAAGCGCCGGGCACCGGGCTTCTTTGCCTTGAAAAATGCCTGGTCACCATCATCGCTATCGATCTCGATGCGGTAATCCTGCTTGCCTTCGTTCGTATAGATCAAAGCGACTAGATAAGCATTGTCGCGCCCCAACGGTTCGAATGGATAGAGAAACACAGCATAGCCGGAATGGAGCTTGACCTTTTGAATCGGAAAGACATGCAACTTGGCGAAGTCCGGGTCGTCGGTCTTCTTATGCAGGTCAAGCAAATGTCCGATCTGCTGATCGCGTAATGCCTTTTCTCCGCTCTCAGCGTAGATCCGCACTAGCAATGCAGCGCTATGCCAATCCTTCGGGTGTGCGTCAACAGAGGGCTTCGTGAGTGTCAATGCATAATCCGTCTCGCCAATTTCAACGGCTGCTCCGGCAGTGATTTGGGTAACGAAGTCGGACAGCAATGTGTCTGTCTTGAGTGCGGGAAGGAGCTTCTTACCGATACTGAGTACTTCGGCATCGTGCTCCTGTTCGACGGCCGCGCGTAAGGCATCGAACATGATGCGATCATCCGGGGTTAATTGCGCTATTTGATCGTGGATGTCTTGAGGCTTTCCCGTGGCGTCCGGGCTGGCTGCTTGTTGTGCCGATAACTGCCAGGCAGCAGTTAGGAGCATCAAAAAGCAAGAAATAAAACCGACCAGGGCCTTTCGTTTCGCGTTCATGATCGCCCCTTGAGCAAACGACAGCCAGGGTATCATCGTTCACGGTTCACGGCCATCAGCCCCGAACTCGCGCGGCGCGCCCTACGAAACCAGCGCAATCCCCGACACGCGCGCATGTTCAACCCCAGCGGGAACCTGGATTGACTGCTGCGAGCGCAACCACCCCGCGGCAAGCCAGGAACGCGGAATCGAGAACTCCGACCAGCCGCAATCCAGGCACGCATGCACATCAGGCGACGGCGTCATCGGGGGATGGCTCATGGTGCGGGTTCCATTGCGGTAAAGACGAATCTCCGCCGGAATGACGGAAACGGAAGAAGACTGGCACTTTGGGCAGAGCATAGAGACACCTCGGCAAAAACGACACAAGTGAAACAACTGTTTCCGGAGAATCTTTACTTTAATCCAGTCATGACTACTTTATCAACAAGAATTGTTCAATCCGTCCTTGACTTTCACCGGATTTATTCGAGTTTTAAAAACTCCGCGCCGCCACATGCTCTGCCACAACGCATTCGGGGCCCCCGAAGGGACCCCGATTGTCCCGGACCGAGCCGGTAGTTAGTAGGTAATGTGGAAGCCCATCACGATGGCACGCGAACCACCGATCGTTCCAGTGGCGGAACCAAAGTTGGCCGCATTGTTGGGGCAGGTTGAGGTGCCCGCAATCGTCAAGCCCGGAATCGTGCAGGTACCCTGTGGCGGGTTCAGTGAAAGCGTCAGCGGAAGTTGCGTCCCTTTCCCCGAACCGACAGCATACGGGATCTGGTCCAGGTTGGTCAGCGCCGACTGCTGATCCACCGAACTCGCTGATGTTACAACCTGCCCATAACCCAGATAGTCGCGGTATTTATTGCAGTTCGTGTAGCCGCCATACGCACTGATCGCAGAGGCCGAGCATCCGTTGTTCTGGCGAATCTGCGCCTGATCCTGCGGCACATCAAGGCTGGTGGTATTGGTCACGTTGAAGACGTTGAATTCATATTGCGCCCTGACTCTTTCCGAAATTCTGAAACCCTTGCGGATGGAAAGATCAATTCGCCTCTGCGCGGATTGGTGGAAGATATTACGCTGGCCCGTGTTGAAGGCCGTTTCGTAGATATCCTGCGGATCGCCGCTGGCCGCCGATGATACCGGAATCCCGTTGGTGCCCGGCGCCAGGTAATGGATGGCGATCTGAGAAGGATCGATGGCGGGATAGTAGCTGCCGCCCGTACCGCGTGTCGCGCCCTTGTTGCCGGTCAGTGCGCTCTTCGGGTGTTGCGGATCCTTGATGCCGAGAATCGGGTTCATCAGTGTCGGGTAGTTCCCAACGTAGATGCTGCCCACAGCACCGTAAAACTCGTAGAGAGAGTACGGCTCACCGCTCTGCAGAATTGCAACACCGGTCAAGTGCCAGTCGTTGACCACATAGGACAACGCATCGTGGCCCTTGGACGCATTCGGGATATCCACCTGGAAATTCCCGCCAAACACGTTCCTGCGGTCAAAGTCGGAGGAAGCCCATGAATCGCGCAGATGGCTTGGATTGTCACCGGTAAAGAACAGGCCGATGTCGCTCTGCTCGTCGAGGGAATGGCTCCAGGTATAGCTGGCGCCCACCTGGAAGTTATGCGAGAGGCGCTTTTCAAGGTGCGCTCCGAGCGCGTCGTAGGCTGAAACACCAACTGTCTTGAACGCCGCTGAATTGGGACTGTACCCGACATACGGTGCGCGGAAGTCGGTATTGCCGGAGTCAGCCGTAGCCCACGGCTCAACCGCAATCGGCGCGTAGTCGTAGTTCACATCCACCTGGTTGTTCTGGTTCATCACTTCCATCCCGTAGGAGGAGGTCTCGCCCCAGATTGGATTGCTCGGCGTTGCAATACCCGCCTCATTGAAGGGAATTGGAATCACCGAGTGGCGCCCACGGTTGCCCGTGTAGCCAAGCATGACAGCCAGCGTGCCGGTAGGCTGCCACTGCATATTGAGCGTGTAGTTCAGCGTGTAGGGCAAAACATTGCTCTTGTCGTAGTAGCCAAATGGAATGGCCTGGGTGCAGAGGGTGTACCCTTCCTGGCTTTGCACGCCGCTGCAGTTCTTGCCGAATTGAGCGTAATAAGAACCTGCGGCGGGAGACCCCGTCATCTGGTTCAACTGGAGCTGCAAGACCTGGTCCATGGCGGCCGGGTTCGTGCTCGGCGCCGTATAGATACCCGCCGGTGGCGGACTGAAAGCCAGATCGCCCATGGGATTCTCCAGCGTAAGACCGGAGCTTTGATCTGAATTTCCGTATGCCACGCTGGTCAGCGGAGCGGATTCCGTCACGCCAAAAGGACCGCCGATGCTACCGCCCGCGGGCTGTGAGAGATAGCTTTCGAGTTCGCCGCGGTCAAAGTACATGCCGGCGCCGCCGCTGAATACAACTTTGCCGTGATTCGCTTCCGGCGACCAGGCAAACCCAACACGCGGCGATATACCCCACTGGCGCCCATTCAGCGTTGACGCTGAAACGCCCGGCGTGGGGTTCTGCTTGTTGTTGCCGGCCACCACGAATCCGGTGCTCATAACATCGAACCCTGTTTCCGAGGTACCAGTCACGTTGTACGACGCCGGGTTGAAGTTGAACATATCGCCGTACTTTTCCGTCATCCCGCCGTGATAGTCATAGCGGACTCCGCCCGTGATGCTGAGGTTGGGAAGAACCTGCCACTTGTCCTGCACATAGCCGCTTAGCTCATTGGTCCGATAGTAGCGATCCGCATTATTGCGGTGTGTAGTGGGATCGATGCTTTCAAAAGCCAGCGAACTGTGCACTGCCCCGTACAGCAAATCGTCAAAGCTGTCGACTGTGACTTCGGCGTGGCCTGTGCGGTTGTTGGTGATGTTCAACTGCGTGTAGCTGTATCCGCCGCCGGCCACAATCGTGTGCCTGCCCGCGGTGAAGATGACGTTGGTCGAAGGGTTCAGGCGGTTCTGGTAGTAACCCATGTCCACAAAGGCGCCTGGCGTTCCCGCCGGGCCAACGTACAGGCTTGGTGAATACTGGTCGTAGTAGCCGAAGTTCTTGATCGTCAATCCGGGCAGCTCATCTGCGTTCAGGCCGGTCGTCTGCCCGGCTCCCACCCCCAGATTGCCGCCGGCCAGCGTCTGATTGTAGTTGCTGAAAGAACCCATGCGCACAAAGCCGAGACGCTGTTCCCAGTTCAATCTTTGGCCGATGGCGATCGTGTTCCCCAGCGAAAACACCTGCGATCCGTTGTGCTGCGTGTTCGGGAATCCGCCCGTATTCGAGAAGCTGTAAGGCCTTGACACCGGCGCGTTCTGGAAGAAGTACTTTGCCGACACACGATCGTTTTTGCTGGCGTCGTAGTCGATCCCCACATCCGCCTGGTCCGAAATCAACCGCGACACGCCAAGCAGGTAAGCATTGGGCACGCCATACGTGTACACGGAACCTGCAGGGCCTTGGGCAGAAGGAATCAGGTACTGTCCGTTGGGCAGCTTGGCCGAAAGCAAACCCGCCGCAACCCCGTCAATCTCACTCGTGCTGGTCAGCGTCCCGCCCCAGCTCGCATCTGCATTCAGCAGCCCATTCAACGAGCGATCGCTGGTCAACCCAGTGGGCACCGTCATCTCCGAAAGCCCCGTTGCGCTATCTGCATTCACGCGGCGCTGGTAGGCAACAAAGAGGAAGAGCTTGTTGGTTTTGAGAGGACCGCCGGCGGTAAAGCCTGAATCCCAGCGGCGAAGCCAGGGATTGACCATCGACTGCGGGAAAGCGCCGATTCCCTGCTGCGTCAGCTGATAAGCCTGGTTAAAGAAGAAGGGTGAGGCATTCAGCGCGTTATTGGCATAAGTGCCATAGAGCTGGGCGTGCCAGGTGTTTGTGCCGCTGTTGGTGTTCACGTCAATCTGCGCACCGCTGGTGGCGCCCTGCTGCGCATCATACATCGAGGCATTCACGCGTTCTTCCAAAATGAATTCAGGCGGAGGAGAAGGCAAGCTGTTGCCATTCGATCCATAGACCGATGTGCCGACTGAGAATGAACCACCAGCCGTGGGCGCGCTCCCAATGTTGAAGTTGTAACGCTGCGAGGTCGAACCCGACGAGCTTTTCCCGTTAAAGAGGTTGGTCGAGTCCACGCCGTTTACCTGGAAGGTGTTCGATGTGTCGCGCTGGCCGTTGGCCCAGATAGGCTGGTTGCCGAGACCTGAGTTTGAATCCAGGTTCGACAGCAATTCGGCATTCACACCCGGTGACAACACGGCGAGCTGTGTAAAGCTCCCCGTGGCCAGCGGCGCAATTTCAATCTGCGAGGAATCCAGCGTGTATCCGTTGGTGGCGTCCGTCGCGTTCATCAGCGGATTGGCTACCACCTCCACCGATTCGGTTGTCTTGCCCAGCGTCAACGACACGTTCACTGTGGCAGCGTGCGCCTCCTGAACCCCGATTCCCCTCAATTCGGTCGCTTCAAAACCTTCATGCGTGACCCTTACCGTGTAGGTGCCAATGGGAAGATTGAATATCTGATAGAAGCCGGTTGATCCCGTCGTCGTGCTCCGCGACACGCCGATGGCGACATCAGTGGCGCTCACCGTAGCGCCAACTACCTGGGCTCCCGACGGGTCGACCACTGTTCCGTTCAGCGAACCCAGCGTTTGTTGCGCGCGGCCAGGCAACGTACAAAGTGATAAGGCCAGCAGACAAAGGGAAAAACGGGCGACACTCCTCCAAAAGGGCTTATTCATATATCTCCTCACAAAATTCGTATTTACTCGGGTTTCTGGATTCAGGTTGATAACGAAGGGCATTTTGCATGCCTCTACCTCAACTTTTTGCTCGATCGATGTTCCCGGGAAGGCTGGTGATGTGCGAATCAGTTGAATATGAATAGTTTGTGACACCTTGCTTCAATTTCCAAGCGAAATCTTCGACTTCTATCAGTCTTCATGCCAATCGCTGTGGAAAAGCGGGGGCCTGTATCAATCTGCGGCACGATCTACCACCGCAAAGCAAAATCGGGGTCCCCGAAGGAACCCCGATCTCCGTTTCCTTGAAACTGTTCTAAAACGTGAGAATGCCCGTGAACTGAACCTGGCGCGCCCCGCCGATTGGATTGGTTACGATACCCACGCCCTGGCTGGAGAACGTGTCTGGAGCAGCCCCCGGCCCGATCGGAATAAAGGGAGGTCCGTAGTTTGGCGCCCCGGTAAAGCTATTGCCCGGAGCGTCGAAGCTGGGAGTGTTGGTGATGTTCAGGAATTCCGCGGATAACCTCAGATTGGTTTTCTCGGTGATCTTCGTCATTTTGATAAACGCAATATTCGCGCTCTTCTGGAATGCACTCCGGAAGATGTTGCGATAACCACTCGCAAAACCCGACTCACTCGGATCGTCAGGCGGTACGCCGTCGGTTCCGGGAGCAAGGGTCGGGTAAACAAATGAGGTTGGGTTGAAAGCTGCGTCGGCAGCGCCAAATGCGCCGCTGTGGCCAGTCAGAGCACTCTTTGCGCTCACACCAGGGGCAAGGGGCAACACAGGGTTGGTCAGGTAGTCGCTGGAAGAGAAGAAGATACTCCCGACCGTACCGCTGTAATCGTAGACGTTGTACGGCTGTCCGCTTTGCAGAATCGAGAATCCATTCATTCCCCAGCCGTTGGTGAATACATGCAAGGTCGGGCTACCCTCATTCAGCTTGGGCGCCTGGTATGTGAAGCTGATCGCCGTGGTATGCGTTTGGTCGAAGTCGGAAGATGCATATCCAGAACGTAGATTCTGCGGATTGTTCCCGTTGTAGAAGAGGCCCATTCCGCTGCTGTCATCCAGCGAATGGGAATACGTATAGGCAACATACATATCCAGGCCATGGCTAAGCGTCTTGTGAACTGATGCCAGCAACGCATCGTAGTTGGCGACTCCAACCGTGTTCCATGAAACGGAGTTTGGACTGTAACCAATATACGGAGTCCGCAAATCCGTGTTGCCACCCGTGTACGTGTTATAGAGTTCGTCTGCGCCAACCTGGTACCCGTAGCTGTACATTTGCGGGTACTTTCCATTCGGGTAAAGCGGGGCCGTTGGCGTGGCCACCTGCGGTTGGTTGAAGGGAACGGGAATCGTCTGCCTCTGCGAATGGTTGCCCGTGTAACCTACCGACGTCGTGATATCCGGCCGCGCATGCCATTGCACATCCACGCTCCAGTTTTCCGTGTAGGGCAGCTTGTTATTGAGCCCGTAGGCGCCGAACAGATAAGGCTCCGAGCCATTGATCAATGCACCCATGTTGGAGAGATTGTTAATGAACTGCGCCGGATTGGTATTGACCGTTGGAGGAGTAGTTCCGAATGGGTTTTGAAGCGTGCCGGAAGATGTCGCATTCACAGGTTGCACAAACGGGGGTTGCAGGGTAACTCCGAAGGGCCCGTTGAATCCGCCGCCCGCGCTCGGAGAGAACTCTGTGAAGAATTCTCCGCGGTCGTAGTAAAGCCCGAAACCTGACCTCACAACCAGGTCGGGACGAATGCTATACGCGACGCCGATACGTGGAGCAATACCCCATTGGCCCTGCTTCAGCGTAGAGTTGCTTGCCCCCGGCGTGTGATAGTTTTTGTTATTTCCCGCCACAATCAATCCGGCGTTTTGGATTATGTCTGTGCTCGCATCGTAGGCGTATTGCGTCGGGTCGAAATTGACCAGGTTCCCAAACTTCTCATACAAGCCACCGTCGTCGTCATAACGTACGCCCGCCGTAACGTTGAGCTTGCTCGTCAAGCGCCAATGATCCTGCGCATAAGCGCCAACCTGCGGAGCGCGGTAGTAGCGGTTGCTCGCGCCTTGAAAGTAGACCGTATGTCCGCCCGTGCGGACCGGGCCGCCCGTAACAAAATTCTTCGCGCTTGTGAATGCGAGGGACGCCACCTGGTTGGCGCGATTCAGAATGTTCAGTTGGCTGAAATCGTAGTTCGCGCCAAACGACAGTGTGTGATTGCCCAACACCCAGTTGACGTTGGTCGTGCCTTCAAACGTGTCTTGCGCAAAACCGGTGTTGGAGAAGTTCGATGTCGGCCCAATCGATAAGGACTTTCCACCGCCGTTAAAGCTCCCCACCGTGATACCTGGCAACAGCTTGCTCCCAAACAGATTAATGCTCGCTCCGGAACCTCCGATATCGGTGGGTCCGAATGGCTGTGCGGTAAACGAATCAGCGACCTCGCGCAAGAAACCGAACTTCTGATCCCACGTGAACTTGGGAGAGAAGATGTGATTGTTTTCAAGCGCGAACACCTGGCTGCCGGATTGGAATGTCTGCGGGAAACCAATCAGCGGTCCGCTCGAGAACGGGCTCTCGGTTGGATCGCGCTGGTAGTAGTACTTCTCTGAAATCACATCGTTGTCTGAAAGGTGATAATCCAGATTGCCATTCGCCTGCGCCGCATCGAACTTCGATGCCGGTCCAAGAAAATTGACATTCGCTCCACCCGATTTTGGATTCAATGGAGATGAGATCAGGAATTGAGTCGAACCCACCTTTGCTTGCAAAAGAGCCACCGCTACAGGGTCGAGCGAGGACTGGTTGAATACCGTCTCCAGCGTTGAAACGCTGCGATCGTTCGTAAGTGCCGCAGGCACATAATAGCTGGTCATTGATTTGAATTGGTCGCGCACGCGAGTGTACTGGTATGAAAGATAGAAGAACAATTTCTGCTTGACGATCGGTCCTCCCAACTCGGCGCCCGACCAGTAGCGATGCAGGTCCGGTGTTGGCAACCCAATCTGCCTGTTGAAGAATGGATCGGCATCCATTCTGCCCGATTCAAGCAACCCGTAAACCGAGCCATGATATTGATTGGTGCCTGATTTCGTGGTCACGTCGAGATGCGCTCCGGCCGTTGCGCCCTCTGCCGCATCGAACATCGAGGTATCGACACGCATCTCCGAAATCGTTTGCTGCGGTGGCGTCGGCAACGCCTGGCCGATCGCGTCATAAATTGAAGTGTTCGTTCCGATTGTGCCATTGCTCTGGAATGACTCGCCCGTGTTCAACACCGCGCGGCTTGCGGCAACGTTGCTCGATGAATTTCCGTTGAACAGATTGTTCGACATCACGCTATTGAACGTGAAAGTGTTGCTCGTTGAGCGCTGACCATTGGCCCAGAGGTTCTGGTTGCCCAATCCGTTATTGGTGCCCGTGCCGGACAGCAGATCGGCCGATACGCCAGGCGAAAGCGTCGCCAGCTGTGTAAAGCTCCCCGTACCAAGCGGCGTGTTTTCAATCTGGCCTGACTCCATCACATTGCCGTTCGTCGTATCCACGGTATCCAGTGAAGAATTCGCCGTAACCTCAACCGAAGTGGAAACCGACCCGACCTTCATCTGCACATTCAACGTGACCTTGCGATCAGCCTGCACCACGACGTTGTCATACTTCGCAGTATCGAAACCGTCGTGCGTAAATGTGATCGTATAGTTCCCCGCGGGAAGATCGCTGAATGCAAACTCACCATTCGCCTTGACAACCAATGTGCGCGTCAAGCCCGTCGTCGTACTGACAAGTTCCGCCTTGGCAGCCGACACCACTGCGCCGCTGCTATCGGTTACCGTCCCTACGATTCCACCCAGAGTCTGCTGGGCGATTCCAGGAACGTTGAGACACAACAGAATACTGAGCGCGAACAAACCGCACCTGGCGACACTCCTCCAAAAAGAATGACTCATGATTCTCCTCATAACGTGCTAGTTGGTCTAAGGATTAAGGTTGTGGATGAATGACTGTTATAGGACGCCACCACCCCAACACATAGCTTGCTCTGTCAGGACGGAATAGCTATTAAAGGGCTGTAACTTGATCGTTAAAAGCCTGTAACAAGCGGTGTAAATCTCTAGTAGAAATCTATGATTCTCATTGGTTTCAAAGCCGATCCATGTTGCAAACATTAGATTGCAAATCAGAATGCGCTGCGATTGCGCATTGGATATCGGCAAGACACGTTTCGGCGCGCCATCGCTTCAGTGCTTCCGCTCGCCCAACCCATCTGCGCAAAGTGCCAGCAACGCGGCACCAAATTTCTCGACCTTCGCCGGACCAATCCCGTCAATCGCCAGCAACTCATTCGGATTCCGCGGACAGTTCTGCGCCACCGCCGTCAGCGACTTGTCATGCAGCACCACGTATGCCGGAACACCCAGCCTCTTCGCTTCCCCCGCGCGCCACAGGCGAATCTTCGCCGCCAAAGCCTCCGCATCCGGGTTTATAACTGCCCCTGGGTTCATCACAGCAAGAACTAACTCCCGGACTGCGCTCGCTCTACTCCCGCCTGCATTGGCCTTCGTCCCTCCAGCCTTTTTCCCGCGCGCCGGCCTTCCAACTCCGCCACTGAACTCTTCAACCAACCCATCGCTTATCAACAGATTGAGCGCCGCGTCCGAACGCAGCCTCATCCCCGCCTCCGTCAGCATCACCTTGCGATACCGCCTGACCTCGCCGTCCTTCTCATACTCCGCCTCTTCCATCTCCACAATGCCAGCCTGCACCAGCGCGCCCAGCAGCCCATCCCACTCACCGCGACTTATCCTTCCTACTAACTCGAGATCCCGCTGCAGCGTGCCTGTGGCCTTGTAACTCACCCCACGTAACTCCTCTACAACTCGCTGCGCAATCTCCCGCTCCTGCGCCGTAGCTCGCCTGAACAGCCTTAGCACCGCCCCCGCCGGATCGCACACATCACACACCCCGCATGCCTTGCTCGCGTCCGCATCATCCCCAAAATGCCGCACCAGCGCGCACATCCTGCACTCGTGCTGCGTCGTAAACCTGAGCACCTTCTCAAACTGCTCGGCCCGATACTGCGCCTGCACCGTGTACGTCTTCTTCCACCCCGGTCCGCCCGCCGTCACGTTGCCGCCAAAATCCATCCGCGCCCCGCCGTGAATCTCCAGCTTCTCCAGCGCCTTGTCAAACTCCTCTTCACCAATTCGTGCCCTCACACATACTGCTGCCCGCAACTCGTCTACGGAAAGCGGCTCGTCCCTCAGCGCCCGGTACACCTGCTCCAGATTTCCCACCGGCGGATAGTCGCGATTCAGAAAGAAGTCATGCGTCCTCTGATCCGCATAGCTGTGCATGAGATACGTACGGCTCGGCCGGCCATCGCGACCCGCCCTCCCAATCTCCTGGTAATAGCCCTCCAGCGTCGCCGGCAGTCCCGCGTGAATCACCGTCCGAATATCGGCCTTATCAATTCCCATCCCAAACGCGATCGTCGCCACCACCACCTCAAGCTCCCCCGCTTGAAATGCCGTCTGCACCCGCTCCCGTGTCTCCGGCTCCAGCCCAGCATGATATGCCGCAGCCGGAATCCTCCCGGAACCACCTTGCGATACTGTTCTCGAGATCTCCTCCGCCAGCGCCTCCGCCTGCTTCCGTGAAGTCGCATACACAATCGCCGGCCGCCGCATCGCATCGGCCAGCAGCCCGCAGATCGCCCCCGCCCGTTCCGGCACCGGAACCTCCACCACCTCAATCCCCAGGTTGTCGCGTCTGAATCCGTGAATGAACCGAGCCGGCCCCACCATCCCCAGTTGCGCAATAATGTCCGCCTGCACTGCCGGCGTAGCCGTAGCCGTCAACGCCAACACCGGCACACGTAAGTCATCCGTCTCGTGTCCCGGGTTTTCCTGTTCCCTATTCCCTATTCCCTGTTCCCTGTTGCCCGAGCGCAGCGAGGGCAACGCCTCCCCCAGCATCCGATAATCCGGCCGAAAATCATGTCCCCACTGCGAGATGCAATGCGCCTCATCAATCGCGATCAGCGCCAGCCTCCGCTTGGCCAGCATCTCTTTGAACCCCGGCACCCGCAACCGTTCCGGCGCGATAAACAGGAACTGCAAGCTCCCATTCAAGTAATCCACGCAAGCCTGCCGAGCCACCGCGCGTTCCAGGCCAGAGTGAATCCGCGCCACGCGCAATCCGAGAGCGGACAATTTAGCCGCCTGGTCGTCCATCAGCGCAATCAGCGGAGAAATCACCAGCGCCGTTCCTCCGCGCGCAATTGCCGGCAACTGGTAGCAGAGCGACTTCCCCGCCCCAGTCGGCATCACCAGCAGCAAGTCGCGCCCGGCGACAGCGGCAGCGCACACGGCCTCCTGGTTCGCGCGAAACCCCGCAAACCCAAACACCGTCCCCAGCAGCGACAGAAGATTTTCGGAATGGAGAGAAGTAGTCAAAAGAAGGGGCAAGACCACAGAATCATCGCCAAGAAACACAATGCGCCAATTCCAACTTTACAGGAGAAGGCGAGACAGACCGGACTCTGTCAGGAGTCGCCACGCGCGAATCTCGTTTCTCGGTCCGGTCGGGGTAGCCTTTTTTGACGCTTGCGCTGGAGTCATATTTATTTGGGCGAATCCCGCGTTGCTCTTGATGGCGGAAATCTGTCGCAATCATCTGTACAGGCGATGGAATCGAATGAGAATATTTCACAGTATGGACCACCCAAATTCTTTTTTTCGGTATTACCGGAAATTCCTCGGAAGGTTGCTCAAGCACAGCTACGAATGGCCACGAGACAATGCTGTGGTGGCTTGCCTGATGGCTGTGCTCCCCCCACTTGTAGCCTTTTGGAGGGATCGAACACACGCGGTTGATTGGAGTATCCTTTGGCCAACCATCGCTCTCTATGGTGTCTTACTCGGCGTTTATCTATTGATTCAAGCCGTCCGCACACCATGGAAAATGGATTCGGACCTCACCCAAGAACTGTGTACCACTCGTGAAGCGGTTGTAACCTCCGATGCAAGAATCGCGGAACTAACCAAGAAGTATTTCAATGACCGTCCACGACTCGGGCTGAATGTCCACAGCGTGCAAGGAGACACGAAGTGGAGGACAACCGGTGTTCCCGTCGCCTTCACAATCCAGCACTTAGGCGGGAGAGTACCAACCTCTATTCGCTTTGATCCTATTCCTTCCACGTTAGGGAAATTCCTGTTGCGATTCGATGCCTTACCACACGCTGATCCCGGTTCACATCCAACGGGGATCAACTTTGAAGTCCTAGAAACAGGTGCACGGAAATTGAGCCCCAAAGACTGGGCAACAACTCAGCAATATCAAGGGGAGTTGTTGCGCCTCTTCGTGCTCGATGGCCCGCAAGTTCTAAATCAGGCCAAATATACGTTGGTGGCCCACTTCAAAGATGGCGATGACGAGCGTGAGCATAGCTTTCATTTGGTCTTTGACTCGCACCGATTCTGCTTCCTGGAAAACACTGCATAATTGTCGGACCCTTAGTCCCCAGCAACAGCCTCTCCAACCGCCTCAACCGCCCGCACGCTAACTCGCACATCCACCCGCGCCCCCAGCCGATTGATGATTGAAACCAGCCGGTCTAGCGTGAACCTCCCAAGGTCAGCATTGCGAATCCGCGAGAAATCCGCAGCAGCGACTCCAGTCCGCGCATGTGCGCCCCGCACCGTCAGGCCCTCCCGATCCAGCATCTTCAAAATCTCCGACGCCAGCAGAGCCTTGAACTGCGCAACATCCGGGCTGGCATAGCCCAGATCGCGAAACACATTTCCACTTCCACGGACTATCCCATTTTCCACACTTCTCATCCCAGCACCTCCTTCAATCTCTTCAGTCGGGTCTCAATAAGGTCAATCTCCTGCTGCGGCGTTTTGATTCCCTGCTTCGCCTTCTTCTGAATTGCTTGGAGAACCCAAATCTCCGCTGCGAGTTGGACCGCGTACACAACCCGAAATGCATCCCCGCGCTACGGCAGCGCAATCTCGAGAACACCCGAGCCAAGCCCCTTGATCGGCTTCACAATATCGGCCTTGCCGCCATCTGCCGCAATCGTCAATGCCGTAAGGCAGACCGACTGCGCATCCAATGGAAACTTCTCGAAGTCCTTGAGCGCGGCCTTGATCCATGAGATCGGCCGCGTCTGTCTGACCATTGATTCACCACTGGCTTTACTAAGAAGTGTAGTCAAATTTGACTACACTTGTCAAGAGTGGGCAGCCGGGGTTCCTCGTATTCGGCCTTTCGAACGGTACGGCCCCAGCCCCAATCCCCGCATCAGACCTCCGAGGAGAGAATTATGCCCCCGTCTTCATATCCGCCGGCCAGAGATCCAGAAACAATCCCCGAACCCACCTTCAGAGACCCGGACTTCGATGATCCGACCCTGGACCCAGTGAACGATCCAAACACCGGAGAACTGATAGAGACCGACCCCGACGATGACGACCTGGAAGACGACGACCTCGAAGACGAGGACGATGACGGCATTCTGGAAGACGAACCCTGAGAAACCAGACCGCATCGACACATAGATGGGCCGTCCACACCGTCATCTGTCATCTGTAACCTGTAACCTTCCCCTCAGTGCCCCGCCGGCGTCCCGTCCGACCAATGCCCCACCGGAACCATGAAAATTGTCAGCCGCCCCAGCGTATCGTCAGAGCCGATAACCGGCGACCCATCCACGTTCGCCCCCCATGTCGCCGAATCGCCAATCGGCAGGAAAAACATCAGGTGCGGGTGCCAGTGTCCAACGCCGTCGTTCAGGTACCCGTCCTTCGACATCATGTAACACATCGCGCCCCGCTCCTGCTGCGGCAGTTCCTTCGAGTCCAGTGCGGCCGTGATCTCCGCAATCATTTGTTCCTTCGTCCGTCCCGCCAAAACCGCTTTCGTCTTCATGACCGTCTGCGGCATGTAGGTCCGCACGGCCGCCGGGTTGAAGCAGATAGGTCCGCGTAGCTTGGGATTCCAGAATTCGGGAAAATCTATGTTGGCCGTCCATCCCCGCTCCACCATGCACACAAATCCGTTCTTCCCCTTCACCGCGGTCTCGTAGCCATGGCGCCCCATCACCATCACCTCGGCATCCTGTGCAATCGACGGCGGCGCAGCGCTCTTCGCCAGCGCAATCTCCGCATCGCGATCCATCATGTATTGCTCAACCGGCGCCATATTCGGATACGGGTCCTTGGCCGCCTGCGCACCCGCTTTGCCCACCCCACTGAGCAAGACAACAGCCGTCAAGCTCAAAGACACAACAGTCTTGAGAGTTTTCCTCTTCATTTTGATTCTCCTGTGATACGCAAGCCGTTCACTGGCCCAAACCACGGCTCGTCCCAATACGTTGATATCAATATATTCGGACCCGGTCAATCCTTAATTCAAGAATTTCAATGAGCTCGATTCTGCCCTTTGCTTGTCATTCTCAGAGGAGGCGAAGAACCTGCTCCCTGTCCTTCCTGTGCAAAGGGTCGTAAGCACTCCGCCTGTCTGCGAGCCTCCCGCGAGCGTCTGGCCACACCGCAGATTCCCAGAAAAACCCCGCCGTTTTGCCGATAATTACCCTCCAAAGGCGCACAATGAAACTAGGCCTACTCGTGATCCGGTCGGCATCATCAGGCCGTCTCGGGATGTGGTACAGAATTAGCGGCAAGGTGCAAAAGCCACCCACAAGTCATTTGTTTTCTTATATATGACAATAACTCCTTTGTTATGTCATATTTGCAGCGACGACCACCCCTTAACCCCATGATAATAGGGATTTTAAGAAAAGGAGGGGGGAGGGGGGTACCCACACAAACCCTTCCCGCCCAACCGGAGCCGAAACTGGAAGCCTCCGGCCCCACTGCCCCCGCATTGAATTCACTGCCTCACCCTCACTGCCTTACCTTCACTGCCTCACCTTCACTGGTACTTGAACGACTTGTCCGGGTACGGCGGATGCTGCGGCACCGGTCGTGGATCGGCCTTGATCTCCTTCTCCAACAGCTCAATTCCCGCCTGCAACTGCGCGTCGCTCCCGCTGAAAGTGGCATGCGGCAAATTGTCGACCACGATGTCCGGATCGACGCCATGCCCCTCAATCAGCCACTTGCCATCCGCGCTGTAGACACCCATCTCCGCCGCCGTCGCCACTCCCCCATCCGCCTGGTAGTTACTGCCCGACAGCCAGATTTCCCCACCCCAGGTCCGCGTTCCAATCACCTTGCCCATATCAAAGTGCTTGAAGCCCTCGGTAAACGCCTCGCCATCTGAAGCAGTCTCCTGATCGCACAGCACCACAATGTGGCCGCGAAACGCGTACTGCATGTTCCAGGAAGGATCGCCAACGCGCGTCTGCCAGTAGAACCAGGCTTTCTTCAGCAGAGATGCCAGCAACCACGGGTCGATGTTGCCGCCATGATTGTGGCGCACATCGATAATCAGTCCCTGGCGATCGAACACCGGATAATAGTCGCGCGCCCACTGATCGATGTCGTTCGGTCCCATCGCCTGCAGATGAACATAGCCGATGGTTCCCTTCGACTCCTCCTCAACCTTTAGCCGCCGTGTATATTCCCACTCCGCATAGCGCAGCGTAGCGTCGTCGCGAGCCCTGATCGGTGTCACCAGCACATCCCGCGTCTCTCCCGCAGCCGACTTCACCCGCAGCATCACCTGCGTCCCAGCCTTCCCGCGCAGCAGCACGCGCTCGTCCGGAACCGTCAGCAGGCTCTGCCCATCGATGCTGACAATCACCTCGCCCTCCTTCACCGTCGAGTCAGGACGCGCCAGCGGCGGCGCCTGGTCCGGCAGATCCGGATCGTGAAGATAGACATGCTCGACCACATAGCCGCCGGCTTTCTCATCACGCCGCAGCACTGCGCCCAGCGTAGCCAGATCAATCTCATCGGAAGGTTTGCGCTCATCTCCGCCATGCACAAACGTATGCAGCGCCGACAATTCGCTGACCATCTGCGCAATCACATCATTCAGTTCATCCCGATCAGCCACGCGATCCACCAGCGGCAGATACCGGTCCCGCATCGCCACCCAGTTCACCCCATGCATGTTTTTGTCGTAGAAATAATCCCTCTCCAGCCGCCACGCATCCAGAAACAGGCCTCTGAACTCCTCGCGCGGATTGGTTGAGTAAGTCCAGCGCGAAAGATCGATTGCCGCCTTGGCCAGCGCCTTGGGATCACTTATCCCGCCAGCCTTCACGCCCGAGTCAAGAATGTAGAAGTTATCTCCCTTCGCCACCAGCGTCTTCTTGCGGTCGAGCGAAATCTCAAAGCCCTTCACGTCGCCCATCACGGTATCAACATCGTCGCCCTTGTTGGCAATCTCGAGGCATTGCAACGACTGGTGCCTGTGCTGGTCGTCATTGGCGCTCATCCAGCACAGGCGCTTCTCGGTCGCTTGCAAGTCGTCGTAGTTTCCCGGCGGCACCGGAACCTCTGTGAGCCGCGAAGCCAGATCGGTAAAGTCGATCTTCACTTCAGCCGGCTTCTTCTCATCTTTTTTCTCGGCAGACTTGTCCGACGCTTTTTCGTCTTTCTTATCGTCCTTCTTATCGGCGTCGCCTTTCTTATCATCTTTCTTGTCGGCGTCAGTTTTCTTATCGTCCGCGGGCTTCTCATCATCCTTCTTGTCAGGATGCAGCTCATCGGCCGGCAGGAATGGCGAACGCAGACCGGTGGTCAACGCAAGCTGATAAATCTTCTCTGCACGATCAAAGTGCGGCTGCGGCGCGCGCGGTCCCCATGGCGCTTGCACCGTGGTCTTGAGATTGCGATCGGAGAGGAAGTAAAGCCACTTCCCATCCGAACTCCACGCCGGATTGGAGCTGTTATAGCGGTCGGAAGTCAGCGCCTCAATCGCGCCCGATTCGATGTTGTACACCTTGACCTCGTCGTAGCCATTCGCAGCCGCCTGTGTGTATGCGAGCCAGCGGCTGTCGAGCGACCAAGTGAGGTCATTGAAACCGCCGTGCATCGATTGTGCGATGCGCTTATCCTGTTTGGTCTTGATGTCGTAGATCCAAAGTTGCTGGTCCTTGTCGTGATAGGCCAGCCAGTGTCCATCGGGCGACGGCACTCCATCCCACCGCAGCACTTTCGCATCATGCGTCCACTGCTCCGGCGCAGTCTCGCCATTCGCCGCAAACTTCCAGAACTCCGTCTCGCCGCTTTCAGTCGAGAGCGCAACAATGCTCTTGCCATCGGGCAGAAAGTGCGCTTCGCGATAGCGCACATCGGACTTCTCCGCCACCTTCACAATGCGCCCCGTCTTGGCGGGCAGTGTGAACACCGCGCCGCGCGCAGTGAATACGGCACTCGAACCGTCCGGCGAAATGTGTACCGAAGTCAGGTAGTCGAGCGGCTTCTTCACCCAATGCTCGCGCATCTGGTCAAAGTCAGAGACCAGCGTAATCGGAATCACCTGCTCGTGGCCCGTGTTCAGATCGAGCAGCCATAGGTCGGAGCCTGATGCATAAACGATGCGCCCATCGTTGAGCGATGCCGATTCAACATCGAAGATATGCTGATGGCTCTCCTCCTTCACGCCATGCCCATCCGCATCCATCGAGTAGACATTCATTACGCCGTCGCGATCGGAGAGAAAATAGAGACGCCCATTCGCAAACATCGGATTGGTCGAAGTGCCCGGCCAATCCGCAGTCAGAGGGACCGCCTCATTCGTGCCATCAAACTTCCACAGATTTTCAGCCCAGCCGCCCTTGTAACGCTTGGTCTCGCTCCATTGATGAAACCAGCGCGTGAAGAAGAGCGTGTGTCCGTCCGACGAATACGCAGCTTCCGCCGCCTGCGCCAGCGGAATCGTCTCGCGCGCGCCGTTGTTGTCGATCAGCACCAGCTCATCGCCGGGCAGCGTGGAATAGCGCGCCGTTGCCACAATCAGTCGGCCGTCAGGCGCCCAACCCGCCGGCCCGGAGCTTCCATCCCAGGTCCGCCGCTGTGGCAATCCGCCCTCAATCGGGATTGTGTAAACCTCGGTCGGCCCCTCATAGTCGGCGCTGAATGCAACCGATTTTCCATCCGGCGAGATAATCGCCTTGTTCTCCGTCCCGGCAGCCGAGGTGAGCCGATGCGCCGCCCCGCCGTGAATGCCAACCGACCACAAATCCCCCTCAGACGTGAAGAGGATCGTATCGCCATGCAAGGCGGGATCGGTGTAATAACCACGGTGCAGATCAGGCGTATCAGCGGCAAGCGCGAATGCCGGTGCGGCAACAACGCAAAGCGCTGATGCAACAGTCAGTGAGGCCAAACTCAGGGATTGCAGAGTGCGTTGAAAGAACATGAGGCGGGACTCCAAAGTGGGACGGTAGCGCCGGACTCCAGGCCGGCTGTACTGAGGGTCTCCCGGCCCTCAGAGCCTTTGCCAGACTCTGAATTCCGGGTAATTGAATTCGCTTGTGAGAAATCAACGTCAAAAAAGCAGGGGCTCAAATAGGAAATTTCAATGTATCAGTGAGGACGGCCCGGAAGCACAAAATGTTCCGCGCAACGCGGCTCATACGAATCGCCGGGCATCTTCACCGGGCTGTCAAACGGCGCCGGCTGACCCTCGATAAGCCGCTGCGAATAGAAGGCCCGGTTCCCGCACGCGCAATAAGCAATGCATTCCGTAATGCTTCCTCCATATGCCCCGACAAACCACGACAGGTCGAGCATCTCGCCAAACGGAAGAGCGCGGAAGTCCAGATCAAGCCCTGCAATCAGCACATCGTGATTGGCGTCGAGCAGCCGTCGAATGAACTCAAATAGCTCCTCAACAAACTGCCCCTCGTCGATGGCGATGCACTCAATTCTCTTGCCAATGTCCTTTTCCTTTGCGGCAATCACCGGCAGCACCGCCCACGGGTTCTGCGAATTGAACTCGACGGCATTCATCTTTCCGTGACCCTTCGGATTGCGGCTTTCCACCACCCCAGGCCCGCCCTTGGTATCGTCACTCGGCTTGAGAACCAGCACATACTGCCCGGCGTATTGGCGTCGCATGTCGGCGCGCCGCAGCAACTCCGCCGTCTTGTTGCTCCTCATTGGTCCCAGCAGCAGCTCCAACTTCCCCGCCATGCGGTCGCCTTCCTCAAGTTCAAGGTCCGTTGATCAAAACTCGACCCGGAATCGGACAGATTACCACGGCCCGGCTCAATCGGGGACCGGCGCTATCTTGCTGCCTACGCTCTCAAAGAAGAGTCAGTGTCGCCGAAAAGCACCGCCGCCTGTTGAAAAAACTTAGCAACTAAATGATTAGTTCTGCGTCAATAGATACAAGAAGGTTCGACGAACGGGGTTTTTCAGGCTTTCAGATTCTATGCCGCCAAAGAGATCCATCACGCTCACCCAGGCCGAACTCAGGCTGATGCGAGTCCTCTGGGACCGCGGCGAATCGACCGTAGCCGACATGGTTTCAGCGGTTTCCGATGACGGCGCTCTGGCCTACACCTCCGTGCTCACCACCATTCGGATCCTCGAAACAAAGGGCTACGTCAGCCATCGGCAGGACGGCCGGGCATTCCTTTATAACTCCAGCGTAGGGGAAACGGAGGCCAGCCGGTCGGAAGTCCGCCACGTTTTGCAGCGCTTCTTCGGCAATTCGCGCGAACGGCTGCTGCTTTCCCTGCTTGGCGACGACGAAATTACCCCGGAAGAGCTGAAGCGCCTCAAGGAAGCCATCGCCCTTGCCCCGGACGACGATCCACTCGAAGTTCGCCAGCCGGAAAACCAAGAGCCCGAATATCAAAAGGAGGAGCGCTAGATGGAATTCCTCTTCCCCGTTCTTCCCATTTACTCTGCCTCAGCCGTAAGCGCATTGTTTTCAGCAGTGTGGGAGGGCTTGATCCTCGCGGCCTGCGTAGCCGTCTGCCTGCGCCTATTTCCCAGTCTTAGCGCGGCTGCTCGCTCGGTCATTTGGCTCAACGTGTTCCTGCTGGTAGCGCTGCTACCCCTGCTTCCTTCGTTGCACATCCTTTCTCTCGCGGAAAGAAGCGGCCTTCCCGGAACGGCAGCGATTCCTGCTCCCATCGAACTCGATCTCCGCTGGAGTCTGGCGATTGCGGCCCTCTGGTGCATGCTCTCGCTGGGTCGCGCCATCCAGTTGATGGTCAGCGCTGTTCGTCTGCGTGGTCTGGTCCGGCGATCGACACCCATCGTTCCCGATCCGGCTCTGAAGCCTCTGCTACAAACTCAAGTCGGAAGCTCTATAGCCCGCCGCTCCGCGCTGCTTTGCACTTCAGCAGAAGTCGAACGCCCCAGCGTGTTCGGCTTTTTCCGTCCGCGTATCCTGCTCCCTCCCGCCCTGCTCGATGAGCTTTCCACATCAGAGCTCGAGCAGGTTGTGATCCACGAGATGGAGCATCTGCGCCGCGGCGACGACTGGACCAATCTGCTGCAAAAGGTCTGCCTCGTTCTCTTCCCTGTGAACCCGGTACTGCTGTGGGTCGAGCGCCGTCTCTGCGCCGAGCGCGAACTGGCCTGCGACGACAGCGTTCTGCGCTCCAGTTGCGGCCGCAAGGCCTACGCGCTTTGCCTGACGCACCTGGCGGAACACTCCATGCTGCGCCGCAGCTTCTCTCTTGTGCTTGGCGCATGGGAGCGCCAATCGGAGCTGGTCCGCCGCGTCCATCGCATTCTCAGCCGCCCGAGTCAATCAATGAGCGCAAGGCACGCAAAGCTGGTAACTGCGAGCTTGCTCATCGCCGCGTTAGGCGGCGCAGCAGCATTGGCGCGAACTCCGCAACTGGTCAGCTTCGCTCCCCTTGCTCAGCCAACAATGCAGGCTAGTTCGATTGCTCCTGGAAGATTTACCAACAGCAGCCTCAATCAATCCGGAATTCAAACACCTTCCGTTCAGCTGGTGAAGGCCGTCATGCCCTGGGGTCTGGGTCAACCCGTGAATGACAAGAAGCCACTCCCGATTAAAGCCGCAAAAAGAGTGGCAAGACCGCGCCTCACGGAAGCACTCCAGACCTTGGAATCGCAACAAACATTCGTTGTCCTGACAGAGTGGACCGACAACGGGATTCCGCCTCACGTGGTTTTCGCCGTCGACCACAATCGCATTCGGTATGCCGCCGTTCCCGTAGCGAATGGCTGGTTGATCGTTCAGATTTAAACGCAAAGTTCCCCGGCGCTGGCAAGTTTGCGCTCAACTTCAACAGCAAAATCGTCAACCTCAATCATCAACAAGGAGATGTACTCTCATGAACCAAGTAACTAATCAATTAGTTGCCAAATCGAAGAAGTTCGCTATCCCCGCTGCCCTCGCCGCTGCTTTCGGGCTGGGCGCGCTTGCGTTTGTCGGACACGGCAACGTCAGTGCCGCGTCGGCCATCGACGACGACAGCGTTTCTGCTCTCACCTCCCTCGACCGCGCCATGGAAGTGGTTACCGCAAAAGTGACTCCAGCCGTCGTATACGTCGCCGTTACCTCAAAGACCTCGGGTGAGCAAGTCTCCGACGGCCAGATGCAGAACATCCCGCCTGGCCTGAGGCAGTTCTTCGGACCCATGTTCCAGGGCCAGACCCAGCCGCAGATTGAGCACGGCGTAGGCAGCGGCATCATCATCTCGCCCGACGGGTACATTGTGACCAACGACCACGTGGTCGACGGTGCCACCCAGATCAAGGTGACGATGAAGGATCGCCGCATCTTCAACGCCAAGGTCATTGGCGTAGACAAGCTGAACGATCTCGCGGTCATCAAGATTGACGCCTCCAACCTGCCCACCATCGCCTGGGGCGACTCGAACAAGCTCCAACCCGGACAGACGGTCCTGGCCTTTGGCAGCCCGTTCGGCTACTTCCCCTTCTCGGTCACCCGCGGCATTGTGAGCGCGCTCAACCGCCCCAATCCTTATTCTGATGACGCACGCAAACCCGGCAACTTCATCCAAACCGATGCGGCAATCAACCCCGGCAACTCCGGCGGAGCGCTGGTCAACGCGCATGGTGAACTGGTTGGCATCAACACGTTCATCATCTCCAACAGCGGCTCATTCGCCGGCGCGGGCTTTGCGATTCCGTCGCAGATTGTGCGCTCCTCAGCCGAACAGTTGATCAAGACCGGCAAGATCGAACACGGCTATCTCGGCATCAGCATGAACGACGTCACCCCTGACAACGCCCACTTCTTCAATCTTCAGGACGCAAGCGGCGCAATCGTCGCCCAGGTTACGCCAGATTCACCTGCAAGCCGCGGCGGCATTCAAACCGGTGACGTGATCACTCACCTCAATGGCGAACAAATCATTAACGGCAGCGCGCTCCAGGTTGCTGTCAGCGAAATGACTCCCGGAGCAAAGATCTCCATGGGCGTTCTCCGCGATGGCAAGCCGGTCAATCTCAACCTGACAGTCGGCGAATTCCACGGCAAGACCGAATTAGCAGCCAATGGCGACGACGATCAGGAAGGCTCGCAAGGCGGCAAACTCGGTCTCGCAGTGAGCGATCTCACGCCGGATACCAGGCAGCAAATCAACGTGCCTGACCGTGTGCACGGCGTCGTTGTTCAGAGCGTTCGCCCAGCCAGTCCCGCGGACGATGCGGGCATCCAACCCGGCGATGTGATTCTTGAAGTCAATCGCAAGCCGGCGCAATCAGCCAGCGAGTTCGCCAACGCAGTGCACCAGAACCCAAGCGGCAAAGACCTTCTGCTGCTGGTTTGGTCGAAGGGCAATGCAAGTTATCGCACCGTTCATCCCGATCAGTAGAATAACGGTTAGTTCATCAACAATCAGGCCGCCGTCAGCGATGACGGCGGCCTGTTCTTTTGCCACGCATGCAACGGCCGCGTTAACACCCTCCCGACGGCCCTTTGCTATTAGGGTTATGCCAGGTCCCATCCGGCGCAATGAGCGCATCCGCCTCTTTCGGTCCCCAGGTGCGGCGTTTGTAGGGGCGAACGCGATGATGATGCGTGAGCACAGGATCCACCACCACCCACGCCGCTTCTATCGCATCTTCGCGTGTAAACAGCGCGCCATCTCCGGCCATCGCATCGCCCAAAAGTCGCTCGTAAGGAGATTCCTCGCCGGCCTGCTGCTCCAGCATGTAAAGCTCTTTCTGCTGTCCAATGAACTCCTCGCCCGCCAGCTTCACGCGCGCCGCAATTGCCACAGCCGAGTTGGGCGATAGCCGGAAGCGAATGTAGTTCGCTCGCCCGGTCTCCGGCGCAGAATCCGCAAACAGTCGTTGTGGTGCCGGCTTCAGTTCGACGAGCACTTCGGTAGCCGTGTCGGGCAGACACTTGCCGGAGCGCAAATACCACGGCACTCCCTCCCAGCGCCACGAATCGATAAACAACTTCATGGCGCAGAAGGTTTCCACGTCGGAATTCTTCGCCACATCTTTCTCTTCGCGATAGCCTTCATACTGACCGCGCACCACGTCGTCCGGGGTCAACGGCCGCATGGCTTCAAAGACTTTAGCTTTTTCAGTATGCAAGGCTCCGTAATTCCTGCCCGAGGGAGGTTCCATGGCCAGCAGCGCGACCACCTGGAAGAGGTGATTCTGAATCACGTCACGCAGGCAGCCTGCAGACTCGTAAAACGCCCCGCGCTTGCCCACGCCAAAAGTTTCCGAAAGCGTAATCTGCACACTGGCGACGAAATTGCGATTCCAAATGGGTTCAAGAAATGTGTTGGCGAAGCGAAAATACATGATGTTCATGATCGCTTCCTTGCCTAGGTAGTGATCAATGCGGAAGATCGAATCCTCGGGAAAAACCGAGTGCGCAACCTTGTTCAATTCCTTTGCCGACGCCAGGTCGCGCCCGAACGGCTTCTCGACAATCACGCGCGCATTTTCCGCCAGCCCCGACTTGCCGAGGCTTTCGATCACTGTTTCGAAAAGCACGGGTGGAATCGCCAGGTAAAACGCGGGCCGCTTGGCATTACCCAGCGCTTTCTTGATCGCCGCGAATGTCGCCGGATCCTTGTAGTCGCCGCTCACATATTGCAGCAGCGACAGCAGCTTCTTGAATGCCTTCTTGTCGTCAATGCCGCCGGCCCGTTCAAGGCTGTCTTCGATGCGCCGATGCAGCCGCTCCATGCTCCACTTGGGAAACGCGACGCCCACCAGCGGAACGTCGAGCACGCCGCGCTTTACCATGGCGTAGAGCGCAGGGAAAGTCATCTTGTGCGCCAGGTCTCCAGTGATTCCAAACAGCACCAGCGCGTCGGAATGAATCCTGTCCATCAGGCGCCTCCGTTCGGGGTTGCGGCCTTTTCCTGGTGCCCGCCAAATTGAAAGCGAAGAGCGGACAACAGTTTGTCGGCAAACTGATCTTCACCCCGCGAACTGAACCGCGCGTAGAGTGCAGCGCTTAGCACAGGCGCGGGGACAGATTCGTCTGTGGCCGCCGCAATTGTCCATCGGCCTTCGCCGGAATCCGACACGCGGCCGGCAAATTTAGACAGGTCCGGGCTATCGAGCAGCGAAATCGCCGCCAGGTCCAGCAGCCACGAAGCAATCACGCTTCCGCGCCGCCACACCTCGGCGATATCCGCAATGTTCAGGTCGTACATGTAGTACTCGGGATGGCGCAGCGGTGTCGTTTCCGCGTCTTCCGTCTGCCGCTCCTTGCCGACGTTGGCATGGTGCAGAATATTCAATCCCTCCGCATACGCAGCCATGATTCCGTACTCGATACCGTTATGCACCATCTTCACAAAGTGCCCGGCGCCACTGGGCCCGCAGTGCAAATAGCCATGCTCCGCCGTGCCACCCACTTTCTCCCGGCCCGGCGTGCGCGGCGCGGAATCGATGCTCGGCGCCAGCGCTGCAAAAATCGGTTCTATGCGCTCGACAACCGCTTTCTCGCCGCCAATCATCAGGCAATATCCCCGCTCCGCTCCCCACGTGCCGCCGCTGGTTCCCGCATCAACATAGTGGATTCCCTTCTGCTTCAACTCCGCGGCGCGCCGAATGTCATCGTGATAGTAGGAATTGCCGCCGTCGATGATCACGTCGTCCGTTTCAAGGAACGGAACCAGCGCAGTCAGCGTCGAATCCACCACGGCCGCCGGGACCATCAGCCAGATGGTGCGCGGCTTCTGCATCTTTTTCGCAAACTCTTCGAGGGAGGTTGTCCCCGCAGCGCCCTGCTTCACGAGCGCCTCGACAACCTCCGTGTGAAGGTCGTAAACAACGCATTGGTGTCCGGCTTTCATCAGCCGAGTCACCATGTTGTTTCCCATTCGGCCCAGGCCGATCATGCCCAATTCCATTGGCTGTTCCTTTCGATTGAGAGCTGAATTTCCCGCGCTACCCCTAGGCTCAGATGCTTTCTGAGCCAGAGAGGTTTAGGCTGCTCGCAGTTTGCGTCGGCTCAATTGAACCTTACCGACAGTTTCCAAAGCGCTTGCTGATTGTGCCAGAGCGTGCGACTCAAATGCCAAAGCGTACGATTCGAATCCCTACAGGAGGGGGAAGCCTCTCCGCATAGGTTACATCGCCATTTTCGGGAATGCGTGTGGGCGTTTCTAATTTGTATCGAACCAGCCGGTTACCGCCCTGTGCACATTTGAACAGCCTGCGCGCCGTCAAGCCTTCGATAGTTAGAGAATTGGCTGCCGGGTTGGGAACGCACGGAGCGGCGAGGGAGCGGAGATGACCGGAAGCAAATCGAATCACGAGGGAAATAGCAGCGGACTCGGCGAACCTGATCCGGGGCCTTACTGGCGCCGCATGCATCGTGACTGGCGCTTCTGGGTCGGTGCCCTCCTCATGTTTGCCGCTCTCGCAATCTACATTCTCAGCGGGGATTTATCGTGGCTTCCGCGCAGTCAGCCGCAGCAGCCGGCAGCCATTACTGCGGAGAACTAGAGGTCCTATTCCCATTCCGATGACCCAGCCCACACCCTCGGACCCCGCAGCGTTGAATCCCTGCTGTTGATGCTGTTCAGATGGTCCCAGATACCCATCCGGGTAATCCCCTGGTTCGAACGTCGATCAGCCTCCGCCCGGAACGCAATAATTCGCCCTATTTTCGCCCACTTGCTGCATGAATTCCCAGAGAAAAGAACGCAGCCAACCGCCGCGAGGCGCCGGAGTTTAGTGGTCCTCAGCGCCTCACTGGTTGAAACTCACCTTGAAACTCACCCTGCGTTAGCTCCCTGCCTGCTTGGCGGCGAAGCTGCCGATGAAGGGCAATTGGAACCGGTTCCCCTGGAATGCGTTGTATACGCACACCAACCAGACCAGCAGCCATCCCAACTCAATCAGGCCCCATATCATGTGGTGGACAAAGTATGGGAGGAAGAACCCTCCAATGCTAAGAGCTATCCCCAGAACAACGTTGATGCAGAAGGCTCCAATATTCAGCAGAAGTGACTGCCACGAGTGGAAGCGCACGTACGGGTTGGTGTTATACGGTGCGACGACAAGGAAAATTATCGCCGGAATAAACGTGAAGTAGGCGAGTGCGCCCGCCGCGTTATCGGAGAGGCCGGTCTGGTTCGGATCAGGCATGCTAAGTTCCTTTCAAAGTCGAGGCTGGAGTATTTTGTCTTGGGTGCCCTGCGCGTAAACCCGGGAGAACAAGATTGGAAAGTTCCGGGCGCGGATGCACGCCGCGGGCGCTAACTTGGAACGACTTAAGGAAAACCTGTAGACGCGTAATTGTCAAGAAGGATTTCAGGGAATTCACGTTCCGATCGATTGTGTTCCCGAGTTGCCTTGAAATCCCTCGCGTCCAGCTTCGAAGCCACCGTCAACCCCCAGCAATCCTCTCGTCTTGTTCCGCCCGTGCTCTGGGGCTGGAGACTAGTGAAAACTAGTTACTGTCGTACGCTTCTTGAGGTATATTGGCTGCTAAGAACGGAACCTGAATCAATGTCCCCATTCTTGTTTTTGCGCCCTCAGTTCCGCGTTGACCTGAGCGCGACGTGTTTAAGGAATATGGATCGAGTTTCCGTTATAGCCGGTAAGGCTACTTGGAAGTCCCAGGGTGGGGCTGAACGACAAGGAGAGTAAGATGGCTAACTTCTGCCCGAAATGTGGAGCTGCAGTATCCTCAGACCAGCAATCCTGCACGGCATGCGGCGCACCCGTCGCGACCTTTACGCCGGTTGCGACCTCGTTTCAACCGGTCGCCCCGGTGGCCACCGCTCAACCTTTCGCTCCACCGCCCAGTTCCGGCACTAGCGCGGTCAAGATCATCCTGATCATTGTGGCCATTGTCGTGGGCCTGGGAATTATCGGCGTAGGCGCATTCGGATTCATGGCCTGGCGGATTGCGCGGTCCGTTCACGTCTCCGGTCCAAACGGTGAAGTTTCCATCAGCACTCCCGGCGGCTCCATTACCGCCAACCCCAACGAGAGCTATAGCGCATCCGATCTGGGCACGGACATCTACCCCGGCGCTCAGTCAGCAAAGGGCGGCATGAGATTAACATTGCCGACCGGTACCTCGGTAACTGCTGTTTATGTCACTCCAGACTCCAAGGACAAGGTGGTCAGTTTTTACAAAGATAAGTTTGGAAGCCAGGCTTCTGTATTCGATAGCTCCAACAGCGCCATGCTGACTGTCGAAAAGAGCAAGCAGGAAACGGTGATGGTGACGGTTACCCCCAATTCGTCTGAACATGATGGAAAGACAAAGATCACCATCATTCACACGACTAGCACCAAGGCTTCCTAGGCATTTGCATTTCCTTGCCGCGCAGGCTGCCTTTCAGGTGCCTGTGCGGTTATTGCCTTGAAAATCATTTTGAATCGGGTGTTTCTTCATGGATACGCCTACACCGGTTACGCAAATCGGCAAGTACCAGATCCTGGGAATATTGGGCGTTGGCGGCATGGGCGTCGTCTACCGGGGCATGGATAATTCCATGGGCCGCGAGGTGGCGATCAAAACGCTCACCGAAGCGACCGATGAACTGCGCCAGCGGTTTCAGCTTGAAGCTCGCTCCGGCGTATTGAATCATCCCAATATCGTCACCGTGTATGACTTCGGCGAGCAGGATGGCAATCCTTATATTGTGATGGAGTTTGTTCCTGGGGATTCGCTGGAGAACCTGCTCCGCGGCGGACGGCAGTTCACCCTGATTGAAAGACTGGAGATTGTTCGCCAGGTCTGCCTCGCTCTCGGCTACGCCCACCAGAAGGGCGTGGTTCATCGCGACATCAAGCCGGCCAACGTAATGGTGCAGCCGGATGGAAACATCAAGATTGTTGACTTTGGCGTTGCCCGCCTCGCAAGCCACTCCGGCCACACCCAGGCCGGCATGGTCATCGGGACCTTTCACTACATTTCGCCTGAGCGGCTTCTTGGCAAACCAGCGGACGGACGTGCAGACATCTGGTCCGTAGGCGTCATTCTCTATCAACTGCTCACCGGTCGACTCCCATTTCCCGGCGACGATCCCGCAACTCTTCATCGAGTCATCCGCGAGGCCCATGAACCCCTTTCGAGCGCGCACGCCGGGTATCCGCCCGTGCTCGACCACATACTTGACCGTGCGCTGGCCAAAGATCCCATTGATCGATATGAAACCGCGGAAGAAATGGCTGCCGACCTTGAAGCAGCCAACGACGATCTCAAACGCGAGAAGGTCGGCGAAGCATTAGGCAACGTGAAGCACATGATCGATCAGGAGAAGTGGACCAGTGTACGGCCCGTCCTGCTCGACCTGCAGCGCCTCAATCCACAGAACACTGAGGTCAAGAGACTACTCCGCGAAGTCCAGGAAAAGGTTGCTAAGCAGCAGAAAGCGATGCAACTGCACCAACTGCTGGGAGAGGCCGAAGAGGCCGTCCTGACGCAGCGCTATCGCGATGCGCTTGAGTTCTACAACCAGGCCACGACGCTGGACAAAGGAAATCCTGAGCTTGCGCTTAAGATCGAGCACGTTCGCGGTTTGAAGGAGAAGGCCGAAAGGGTCGCTCAGCTTCTTGAGCAGGCTCGAGAAGCACGCGGCCGCAGCGACTTTGCGTCCGCGGGTGAACTGATCGACAAGGCGCTTCAACTCGACGAGCGCAACACCGACCTGCGCAATGAGCGCGCGCGCATTGTTCAGGAAGCGGAGAGAATGAACCGTGAGCGCCAGCGCCGCGAGTTCAGCGAACTGGCGCGCGGCCAGCTTGCGGCCCGTCAATACACTGAGGCGATCAAAAATCTTCGCGCTGCGCTCGAAATTGACCCCACCGACAACGAAACGCAACAGCTCTACCAGGGCGCGGTGGAGCGCCAGGAGGAGCAGCGGCGGCGCAAGATCATTGAGCAGATCGTTGCCGAGATTTCTGAGTCCATCGGCGCTGAAGACTACGACCGCGCTCTCGCCTTGATTCAACGCGCACAGGAACGTCTCCCTGGTGAAACGGTGCTCTTGAAGTTAAAGGCCGAAGCTGAAACCAAGCAGCGCGATCAGTCCGCAAAAAGGCTGCTGGAGCAGACATCGTTGCATGTGTACAACGTGCTCCACACCAACCCGCAGGAGGCGCTGATCGCCGTTCAGCAGGCGCTTGCGCAAATTCCGGGAGAACCGGGCCTGCTCGCCCTTCAGGAAAAAGTTGCCGAACAGATCAAGAAGACCAGCGCCGAGGAACTCAAATCTCAGTCCCTCAAGCGAGCTCAAGCGGCCATCGATGAGAAGCAATTCGACCAGGCGATTCAGATTCTCGAGTCCGCGGCCATTGACTGCGGCGAGATTCCAGAGATCGCATCTTTGCTGGCGTATGCGCGCGAGCAGAGACGCAAAGTTGAACTGGGGCTTTTAGCCGCCAACACAATTCGTGATGCACGAGGTTTGATTGAGGCTGGTAACTTTGAAGCGGCCATCTCCCTGCTTCAACCAGTTGCCACGGAGACCGGCGACGCTTCTGTTGATCAGTTGCTGCGCCAGGCAACCAACAGTCTGGCCGATCAGGCTCGCCGCCTCGACGCGGCACTGAGTCGCGCACAGGCATTGAGCGAGACCAATCTCGAAGAAGCGCTGAAGCTTCTTTCGAGCCAGCCGGAAGATATCCAGAAGCAGCCGCGCATTCGTGAGCTGCGCGCGCGGCTGGATGCCGATTTGCAGCAGGAACACCAGACCCTGGACGCGATTCGTCAGGCCGGCGACGCACTCCAGCGGCGCGATTTCCGAAATGGCCTGCAAGGCCTCGAGTCGGTTCGCCAAACCTATGGAGATTCTCCGCGAGTTGCCTCCGCAATCGCGGAATACAAGACGCGCCGTGTCCAGTTTGCCAATGAGCTGCTCACCGCGGCATTCGCATCTGCCACCGAAGCGATTCAGCAAGGCGACCGTGAACGCGCTACAGGCGCACTGGATTCAGTTTCCGACGTGGGTGAATTTGCCGACACAGGGCTTCAAGCGAACTTGAAAAAGCTGATCAAGGAAGCGCAAAAGGCGACGCCCAAAAAACCAGCGCCGCCACCGGCCCCTGCTCCGCAAGTAGTCCCGGTTCCGCAGCCACTATCAGCCACGCAGGCCGTTTCAATTCCGCAGGCCGCATCCGCTCAGCAGTGGCAGCCACTTTCCACCCCCGCCCAAGCCGCGCCCCCTGCGAAGTCGAAGTTCCCATGGGCGGTCGTCATCATTGTTCTGATCGTTGTTCTGCTGGGTGGCGGAGGCGCCGGCTACTGGTTCTTCCTGCGGCCGGCTGCGGTGCCGCCATCAGGCGCGCTCGAACTCAACGCCAGTCCATATGCCGAAGTCCTCAGTGTGACTTCCGACCAGGGAAAAGCCATTCCCCTCCCTCAAGGAGATCACTGGACCCCGTTGCGTTTGGATGGGATTCCCGCCGGAAAATATGCAGTGACTTTTAAGGCGGCAGACGGCAGCACACAGAACCAATCATGTGAAGTCGCACAAACAGCGCAAATCTGCACCATTGAAATGAAACCCGTCGACGACAACACAATCGAGCAAATTGTCGGAGGTGCAAAATGACGCTGAGGAAAGTGTTCCTTTTTTGCGCCGTCCTTTTTTGTGCAGTTGGAATTGCCACGGCGCATGCAGAAGACAAGCCGAAGCAACAGGCGAAGGACCTTGCGGACAAGGCCAGGGGCGAAGGTGCAGACCGCGTTCAGCAAGTCAAGGATTTCTGCTCCGCAGCGCAGTTGGATCCAAAAGAAAAGAAATACTCTGACCAATGCACCAGCTATCGCACCGGCCTCATTCAGGACGACACGGCAATGCTGGCAAGCGCCATTGCGGCCTACAAGAGCAGTGACCTCAATCGAGCGGAGTCGCAGGCCAAGCTGGTTTCGAGTTATGACGCGAAGCTCTCCGGCCAGGCCAAGTTTGTGCTGGATCTGGTCCGGAACCAAAGAGTTCTTTCCCAAATCCAGACTGACTGGAAGTCAGGCGATCTTGATGCGATTCTTTCCCTGTCGCAGGTGCTGACCAACGGGGATGCAAAGACCGCCGCGGCCGTCTACGTCAATAACGTCAACACCTACAAGGGCTACATGAACCAGGCGCAGACTCTGGCGCAAAGCAATCCCGAGGGGGCCATCGCGCAATTGACATTGGCGAAAAACCTGAATCCCAATGGTCCCGGCAATCCAACCGGAATGATTGCTGATTTGCAAAAAGCCATTCAGGCGAAAAACACTCCGCCCCCGCAAACGCAAACTCCAAAAGCGCCAACCAATCCTGGTGGGGACATTCAAAAGAAAGTCGCAAAGCTCCTCAACGATGCGCACGAAGCCGAGAAGCAGGGCAAGCAGCAGGACGCGCTCAGCGATTATGCAGCGGTTTTGAAACTTCAGCCAGGTAACTCGGAAGCGCAAAGCAGCACGGACAGAATTCAACTAGCGATTCAGAACGATCCCGCCGCCGCAAAGAGCGAACTGAAAACAGCGATCAAGTACTTCTACGCTTCTCAATTTGATGACGCGCGCCGAACGTTGATGAACTACCTGGAATCCCCGCAGACCGCAAAGAATCCCGGTGTCGCCGATTTCTACTTGGGAGCCACCCTGATTGAGCGGTCAATGCTTCAAACGCCGCGGGCGCAGTGGAAGGGCCCCTCGCAGGACGCGCTGATAGCGTTTCAACAAGCCCGCAAAGCTAACTACCAACCGATTCGCGATTATGTTTCCCCTGCGTTGCTGAAGATCTGGGACTCGACAGCGCCCTAGGTCGACCTCGCACCTGCCACGCACCAGGTCAATGCTTCATCTGCAATCGACACAACCTAAAACATCTTCGTCGCCTGGCTGACAGCCTGGCTTGCAGATTGCTGCGCAGCCTGCGACGCTTGCTGCGCCTGTTGTTGCGCCTGGCTCGCCGCCTGCTTCACTTGCTGCCCGGCCTGCTGCGCCTGTTGCTGCGCTTGCTGTGCCGCCTGCTGGGCTTGGTTGGCCGCCTGCTGAACCTGCTGCTGGGCTTGCTGCTCAGCCTGCTTACCTTGTTGAATCGCCTGCTGAGCTTGTTGCTGCGCCTGCTGTGCCGCCTGCTTGGCCTGATTCGCAAGCTGCTGCCCTTGTTGCTCAACCTGCTTTGCTGCTTGCTGTGCCTGCTGCACCGCCTGCGTTGCCGCCTGCTTGCATTGCTGCACCTGCTGCTGAGCCTGGTTGAGCGCATCCTGCGCCGCGGCCTTCCCCTGCGCCACTGCCTGACCCACCGCTTGCTGTGCCTGCTGCACAGCCTGATTAGCCTGCTGTGCCACATCGTTCACGGCTTGCTTTGCCTGCTGCTCAGCTTGTTGCGCGGACTGCGTCGCTTGTTGTGCCGCCTGTTGCGCCTGCTGCGCAGCTTGCTGCACTGTTTGCCCCGCTTGATTCGCTGCATCCGCAACTGCGCCGGCAGCCGAAGCGGACCCTGCAAGCGCCGCAGGGCTGACTCCACTCGCAACCATCCCAGCCACCACTCCGCCCAATCCAGCCGCGCCCGGCATCGGTATTCCCACCTCGCCGATAATGCAGGTCGGCGAGCCCATCACGATCACTCCGCCATGCGCGGTTATATCTCCCAATCGTGCCGCTGGAAGGAAATTGATCATTACTCCCATCGATCCCAGCACGATAATGTCCGGCGGTCCCACGCAAGTCGCCATGGTCGTCACCGTCGCCGCAGGCAGCATGTCGATCAGCACTGTAGGCGCGCCCGGAGGCAGAATCGGCCCGCCCACGTGCGGTACCACTCCCGTCACCATCGGGCAAACATGCATGTCGGTAATTCTCGCAGCCGGGGGCATCAGGCGGTCTCCTTCTTCGCACTCATCGCGTTATACCCCGTTTCTCGCCGCGCTCGTCTGTTGCGGACGAATGTGCAGGCCCTTCACAAAAACATCGTAATGCGGACGCACCGCCTTCAGTTGATCTTCAAGCGCCGTCAGCGTAATGATGCCCAGCCACAGGCCCGATCGCACATAAGTCTGCGCATGCACCATGGTTCCATCCTGCACCGCGTTGTGGCGAACGAAAAGCAGTTGCGCTTCGTCGGCGCCCGCAAACACAGTAGGCTGCGGCCCTGCAAACTTCGCTTCTTTCAGATGATTGCCAATCAGCTTCATTTGCTTCTCGACGTATTCCTGAAGCCCGCTCGCTGAGCTCAGCGCGTCCTGTCCTACGCCTACGCTTGCGGCAATCGTCTTTGCATCCATCCGCATCTGGCGAATTCCAAAGTCGGCAACAAACATCCATCCGCCCGGCATCCCCGTGACGCTCCAGCGTCCAACCGTCGGGAATTGGTCAGCGACACCGGGTTGTGCCTTGGCTTCCGTCAAACTCCGCCACTCCCACGAATCGACTTCAAGCGCTTCTTAAAACATCTTTGTTGCCTGGCTTGCAGCCTGGCTCGCCGACTGTTGTGCAGCCTGCGATGCTTGCTGCGCCTGTTGTTGCGCCTGGCTCGCTGCCTGCTTCACCTGCTGCCCCGCTTGTTGTGCCTGCTGCTGTGCCTGCTGTGCCGCTTGCTTCGCCTGGTTCGCAGCTTGCTGCGCGGCCTGCTGTGCTTGCTGAGCCGCCTGCTTGCCCGCTTGCGTCGCTTGTTGAGCCGCCTGCTGCGCCTGTTGTTGCGCTTGCTGCGCAGCCTGCTTGGCCTGATTCGCAGCCTGTTGCGCTTGCTGCTCAACCTGCTTCGCCTGTTGCTGCGCCTGCTGGACAGCCTGCGTTGCAGCCTGCTTGCACTGCTGCACTTCCTGTTGCGCCTGATTCAGCGCACCTTGCGCCGCAGCCTTCCCCTGCGCAACAGCCTGACCCACTGTCTGCTGTGCCTGCTGCAACGCCTGCTGGCCTTGCTGTACCGCCTGGTTGGCTTCCTGCGCCACCTGGTTGACGGCCTGCTTCGCTTGCTGCGCAGCCTGTTGAGCGGACTGCTCTGCCTGGTTCGCCGCCTGCTGTGCTTGCTGCGCTGCCTGCTGTGCCGTCTGTTCCACTTGGTGAGCGGCCTGCTGTGCCTGGCCCGCCGCTCCTGCAACCGCACCCTCCGCGCCCGCTAATGCCCCTCCCACTCCGGAAGGCAGCGATGGCGAAGAAGCCGCCGCACTTGCCGGGCCGCTTCCGCTGCTTCCCGCGCTACCGCCGTCCGCCTGATCGGGAGCAGCCGGTGATCCAGGGCTCGTCACTGTTCCCGGCGTTCCCGTTCCCGGCGCTCCGCCGCTATTGATCAGCACCATCGTCCCTGAAATCGCAACTCCCGATGGCCCAATGGTAATAAAATTCCCTGACGCAATCAGCGAAAGCTCCATCCCAGCCTGAATCACAACGCTCATGCCGCCATTGATATAAACCGTATTGTTGGCGCTCATCGAATACGCCGAGCCCACTTGAACGCTTTGATTTGAGCTTACGTTCAGCGCGTGATTCCCTCCCACCGACTCAGTCAGATTCCCGCTGATGCCAAGGTCTGAATTCCCGCCGATCTGCTCCACCGCATTCGACTTGATCTGCCGATTGAAATTCGAGCCGATCTGCTCGCTTTGATTGGCCGTCACAATCAGAGAGTCGTTGTTCCCCACTGAGATGCGGCGGTCGTGCTCGATCGAAACATCCATATCCTTCTCGGCATGAATGTAGATCTGCTCGCTCCCCATCTTGTCTTCAAACCGCAGCTCATTCGCGTTCGCGCCTGAACCGCCCGTGCTGCTCCTCGTCACAATTCCAGACCGCGTCTTGTTGTCCGGCAGAGTGTACTTGGGCGTGTTCACACCGTTATAAACCGACCCCGTAATCATCGGATTATCCGGATCGCCATTAAGAAATTGAATGACTACTTCGTCCTTAACCCGCGGCCAGAAATAACTTCCCCATCCGTTGCCGGCCCAGCTCTGCGCCACGCGCACCCATGTGCAATCGACAGTGGAGCTATCGTCGTTCTTCTTGTCCCAGAAGAATCGCACTTGCACACGGCCCTGCGAATCAATATGAATCTCCTCTCCTGCCGACCCAACCACCACCGCCGTCTGCGGCCCGTAGATACGCGGTTTTGGCACTGTAAGCGCAGGCTTGAAAACAATATCCGAAGACACCGCCGTGAACTGGTTGCTGTATCCGTCCTTCTGTTCCGTATCCACCGCACGATACGAAGGAACCTGGTCGACCTTGTGCGTAACAGCGGTGAGCAGATATTTTCTGTTCCACGCATCGCGCGGATTTCCTGTCATTGTGAACGTGTAGCCTGCGCAAAACGAACGTGCGTTCGCTTCGCCGCGAAGTACCTCCGCAACGGAATCGGCAGCCAGCGCGCGCGTATCCAGGAACAACGTCTCGAGCTTCTTGCTGGTGTCCGGCGCGCCTCCCGCATAACCCTCCGCTCCCGCGGGATAAAGATAGTCGTCAAAGGCATTCTTGCCGTACGGACTCGCGCTGGCCTTGTCCGGCACATCCTCTCGCACATATTCCTTGTAGTTGTATTCCGCGGTCGCGTGCTTGCCTGAAACCATCGTCGCTGTCGCGTTGAATTCTTTGATCCACGCGCCATAGGAGCCTTCTTCCCCGCTCACCGCTTTCAAATATGGAATCGAAGCCGATAGTGGGCAATCCTGGTAAGCATTGCGCCCGTCTCCCAGAATGATCTTGTTGTCCTGGTCGGTATGCTCAAACCAGTAGAAGATGCCGCTTTCCTCAAGAATGCGTGAGACAAATTGAAAGTCGGACTCCGAGTACTGCGTGCAATATTCAAGTTGCTCGTAGCTTCCATTGGTTTGATCGGACAAAGACAATCCGTACTCGCCAATAACCGCTTTAGCGATCTCCACAACGGTCTTGTGCTGAAAGATTCTGCAGTTCGAACTCAGCGTAAGCTGCCACATCGCCGGCACAATCCGCGCCTTGTACGTGTTGAATTCCTTGTCCCCTGGACCCTGCTCAAACGCGGCAACAATGCCGTTGACCCATCTCGATCCCTGCGCATCGTTCAGGTTGATTGCAACCGATACTTTTGCGCCGATCATCGACTTGGGATCGATCGTCGTATCCACATCCGCAAGCAATTCGGCGTGAAACTCAAAGAGGCGCGAGATCCCTTCCGCGCCCTCCAGCGACTCAATCAGCAGCACGTCCTTGCCCTGCGGACTGGTGAACTGCATCAACCGGTCTGCCTGCTTCACTCCTGCCATGGCAATCCTGCCTGTTCCTTGCCGATGTTCTCAAATCGATAATTGGCAATCGCCTCGAATTGGGCTCCGACCACGCTAGGATGCACCATCCCATGCGTAAGTCAGCGCACCGTCCTTGACTGAAACAAACACCTTGCTTGCCGCGACCCCTTCGGCAATCCGCGTCAGTATCTGGCGCGAAAGATCGGGGAGCATAGTGTTCGAAAGAATGTTATCGACGTTCCTGGCGCCGCTCTCAACCTCCGTGCAGCGCGAAGCCACTTCGTTCAACAGCTCATCGCCGTACTCGAGAGTGATCTTGTGCGTCTCCTGCAAGCGCCGTTGAATCTTGCCCAGCTTCAAGCGAATAATCTGCTTCAGCGCTTCGTCGCGCACCGGATAATACGGAATGATCATCAGCCTGCCCAGAAATGCCGGCTTGAATACTTTGTCCAACTCCGGCTTCAGCGCCTTCACCATCCCCTCGGTATTCGGCGTCGTTTCCGGATCGGCGGTAAGCTTCATCAGAGTCTCCGTCGCAGCGTTGCTGGTCAGCAGAATAATCGTGTTCCGGAAATCGATTTCGCGCCCTTCGCCGTCTTCCATCCGGCCTTTGTCAAACACCTGGAAGAACAACTCCAATACATCGGGATGCGCCTTCTCCACTTCATCCAGCAGCACCACCGAATAAGGCCTGCGCCGCACCGCCTCGGTCAGCACGCCGCCTTCGCCGTAACCCACATACCCCGGAGGCGAACCCTTCAGCGTGGACACCGTATGCGCTTCCTGGAACTCCGACATGTTGATCGTGATCATGTTTCTCTCGCCGCCATATAACACATCCGCCAGCGCAATCGCTGTCTCCGTCTTTCCCACGCCGCTAGGCCCCACCAGAAGAAACACGCCCACTGGCTTGACCGGATCATCCAGATTCGCGCGCGAAGTCAAAATCCTCTGCGCAATCGCGGACAGCGCATGATCCTGCCCAATAACGCGCTTCTTCAAATGCTCATCGAGCGTGAGTACCGTCTCGATTTCATTGCGCACCATCTTGCCCAGCGGAATTCCCGTCCAAGCCGAAATCACTTCCCCAACAATCTGCGCATCCACTGAAACCCGCATCATTCCCCGCTCACCTTGCAGCGCGGAAAGCTCCGCTTCAAGTTTTGCCAGGTCAGCCCGAACCGCGGCCTCATCGGTTTTGGGGTCTTTCTTTTCCGCAGACTCAAGACTCTCCTGCAGTGCGCGAATCTTCGCCGTCAATCCCTTTTCTTTTTCCCACTGCTCATTCAGAACATCGCGTTCTTCCTTGGCCGTTGCGATATGCGCTTCAATCTCTGCAAGTTTCTCCGCATGGTCGGCGCCAATTTTAGTCTCACGTTCAAGCACGCGCTTCTGCACTTCAAGCGCATCAATGCGGCGCAAGATATCTTCCAGGCGCGGCGGAGTCGAATTCTGCCCCAGCGAAAGCCGCGCGCAAGCTGTGTCAAGGACGCTGACAGCTTTATCCGGCAATTGCCGCCCGGCAATATAACGATGAGACAAACGGACCGTCGCAGTCACCGCCTCATCAAGGATGCGCAGATTATGATGCTTCTCCAGAGACGCCTTGATACCGCGCAGCATTGTGCACGCAACCTCTTCGGTAGGCTCCTCAACTTTCACCACCTGGAAGCGCCGCGCCAGCGCCGGGTCCTTCTCGAAATACTTCTTATACTCCGACCATGTAGTTGCTGCGATGGTCCGCAACTCACCGCGTGCCAGCGCAGGCTTCAACAGATTCGCTGCATCATTCTGCCCCGCGGTCCCACCTGCGCCAATCATGGTGTGCGCTTCATCGATGAAGAGAATGATCTTTTCGGTGGACGACTTCACCTCGTTGATCAATCCCTTCAACCGGTTTTCAAATTCGCCCTTCACGCCAGCGCCTGCTTGCAACAAAGCCAGATCGAGGCTGTGAATATGCACTCCCTGCAATGCCGGCGGCACATCGCCGCTGACCACACGATTCGCAAATCCCTCGACGACTGCGGTTTTGCCAACGCCAGCCTCGCCCGTCAAAATCGGATTGTTCTGTCGCCGCCGCATCAGGATATCGATCATCTGACGCACTTCAATATCACGCCCCAGCACCGGGTCAATCTTTCCCGCCTTGGCATTCGCGGTCAGGTTCACCGTGTATTGATCAAGGTGCGGCGTCTTGCCCTTCGATGGACTCGGTGCGCCATCGCCGCCACCGCCGTGATCGGGTTCCGCTGCGCCGCCTGCCCCGAGGCTGGTTTGCGCTTCACTCGACTTCGACACAATGTCGTAGAAGGCGCTGCGCAGGCCGTCCACATTGATGAGTTGCAGCTCCTTGCTGATGTCCTTCACCATGCGGGCCAGCTCTTCGTCACCCAGCAGCGCGAGCAGCGTAAAGCCGGTGCGGATATTCCCTGCATTGAAATCAATGCTGGCCACCGTCCACGCTTCGGAAAGCATCTTCACCACCGCTGGGCTGAAAGCAGGCGAGCGCGCATTGCCGCTCTTCAACGAGTCGAGGCTGCGCTCAAGCTCTTTTGTCAACCGCGAGCGATCGACGCCAAAGTGCTTGAGAATCGCTGCAACATCGTTGTCGCTGCCGTCCATGGTCTTGAGGAGATAGTGCTCAATCTCGATGTCGTAGTGTGTGCGCGCCACGCACAGGCCGGCCGCGGACTCCAGCGCCTTCCGCGTCGTATCGTTCAGCTTGTCGATAAGTGCCTTCAGGTTTGTGCTCATGATCGTTCCCGTCCTCTATTTCAAAAGTCGTTCACTGCACCAGGTACGTCGCGTCGGCGGGATCACGCTCGAGCGGCCTGGTTTTCAACCAGCTCACCAGCCCCAGCTGCGGTCGTGTTTCGCCGTGCAAGCCTAACTCGCACTGCGGAGCATCTTCCCGCGCCAGCACCAGTTGCACTTCCGTTTCATAACTCCCGTTGGAATAAAAACGCAACCACGCAACTAACTCGTGATAAGCTTCCTGTCCCGGCAAGAACTTAAGATACTGATCGAAGCGCATGGGGCCAAGCGAGATGCGAATGCGCCCATGATGATCCCACACTTCGTCGCCCGCGACCATACCAACCCCGAGGCGTTCGTTGTCTCCGCCGAGTCCGGAAAAGCAAGTCTGATTCTCGGGCTTCAGTTTCCGCCACGCCCCTGCGAACTGGTGGATCTGCGCGCTCACGCCAAAGTAGTCTTCCAGAATCTGCTGCAATGATGCTGCCGTGCGCACATGGCGCCCCAGCAGGCTTACATAATTCAGATACGCTTCATCGGGGATTCCGCCGCGCCCGCGCAATCCTTCAGTGCCAAGGCCGATCAAATCCAGCAGCCGGTCGGAGAGACGATCCTGTTTCGACTTCTCATATTCAATAAAAAATCGATACTTCTCCCAGCCTCTATAAAAGAAAGAAATCATGCGATGGTTGAAGATATTAAGAAAATCTTCCATCACATAGTCTTTCTCGCGTGCCCGCGCAAGAAGGAATTCGGTATAGGGAACCGGCATCACGGAGATTGCCGCACACAGACCCATGAATTCCACCGTCATGTGCATCTGGCCACTCTCAGTTCGCCTCAGCGCATAAATCTCACTCGGCGGAAACGCCAGTGACGTGCGTGCTGAAAAGCGCAGCGTCTCGCCCTGCGGAGTAATGAAGTAGCCCACCGGCTTCAGTTCGCTCTCCATCTTCTGCAGCATGCGCACAGCCTGAAAAAAGTGCACGCGAAACGGCTCGTCTTCCATCATTTTGCGAAGATCGCGATACGCAGGCAGTTCTTCGCTTTCGTTTTCCTGCCCGCTTACAGCAGGGCTTGCGTTCCAGCTCTCGGTGGCCATTTCCCCAGCGCCTCCTTTCTCAGAGTGCTTCGCGCCGTCAGTTGCGAAAAGCTGTTCATCGAGGCATAGCCGGCAAGAAAGCGATCGAGCACTGCTGTAAACAGATACAACCCGCTGCCCGCAAACTGCTGTTCGTCAAACTCCATTTCAACTTTGGTTCCGCGCGCCGGAATCAATCCGTATGCGGAGTCAACCAGCGCAAAACCCGGCGCAGATTGCATCTTCAATATCGACCCCACCTGGTTCTCGCTCGCCGCCATGTCAGTCGTATTATGCAACCGGAGAATCTCCTGCATCGCCGTCCGCCCTTCTTCATTGAGCGACAGATAATTCAGCGAGAGCAACGAGATCAGACGCCACAAGTGACCCGGTCCGCCGCTGGGGCTGACGCTGGCTGTCGGGCGCCGCAACCCAATCACCGTTTTTGCCGCGGGGAAACCAACTGCTTCGAAGTCGCCCGCTTCGGAGCCAAAGTTGAATCGCGATGGCAAATCGAAGTTGGTGCACAGCGCCTTTACCATCAGCACATCTGCTTCCGGATCAGTGAAATTCCCCGTCAAGTCGACGACTGAGATGGTCATCACCGACGGCTCACGCTCCCCAAATTGATTCAGGTTGCGCGTTGCCACCCAGAATGCCAGATCCTCGCGGTTCCGTGTTTGATGCCGATATGCATGCATCGGTTCCAGCACCACCGATTGCCGCAGCCTTGGGTTGGTGGCAATCACCTCTTCAATGCTGAAGATCTCAACCTCTCTCGAATGGCGGCCATCAGGCACGATCGTGTACTCATGGCGCGTTTGATTCAGGAGAATAGGCTCCGCCGCCTGCTGAAACAGGTTGATCACAGGCGTGCATCCAAGACGAAAAGTCCTTTCGTTCACGCCGAGTTCAAGTACCTGTTGCCGCTCCGCCCGTTCAAAGCTCGAGAACAGAAAAACAATCTCCGCCTCTTCGCCAAATCCTGTTTGCGCCAAGGACTCAAGTCCATCGACGTCGAAGAAGAGATACTTTTCCGGCAGCGCAAAATATTCCTGCAACAGCCTGTGTCCGTCCATCGAACGGCGCACAAACGGAAGCAGGCTTTCTTCCGCGTCGAACCCCACCATGTGAAGCCGGCCAGGTTCCAGGCTGATTAGCTTCTTTTCGTCCTTCGGATCGCGCAGTTGGATCTCAATGCATTTTTCAGAGAAAAACTCGTAGAGCGAATAGACCACGCTTGCATCGCCTGCCAGATAAAAGCGCAGGCGCGTCAGCGGAAGCCCGTCAAGAACCACGTCTTTCTGACAGCGGAGACGCAACCGCGCCGCAGCCGCAACCTGCGCGCCAGTGGAGGAGCGCGGCGGCCGCTGCATGCGCTCCGGCTGGCGCCATTCCCCTCCCACTACCGAAAACGGCCACAGGTCCACATCGTAGGCAGTTTGAAAACGGCAAGCCAAACCCTCGACGGTTGCCTTGGTCACAAGCTGCGTTCCGCGCGGAACGCGCATCCCCGCTGTCTTCTTACCCTGTGCCGGATCGGCCTGGCACTCCACAATGGTCATCGAAGGAACGGGACGCAAGTAGCCGGGGTGAATAATCTTCGTCAGCGCTTCGCTGATCTCCGGAAAATCGTCATCGATGCGTCGATGAACGCGCGCGGCAAGGAACGCAAAGCCCTCCAACAGCCGGCTGACATGCGGATCGTCGCAGCGGTCCGCGTCGAGCAGCAGCCGCCCAGCAACCTTGGGATACTTGCGCGCAAACTCGCCGCCCATCTGGCGCAGATAGGTCAGTTCGCGCTCATAATATTCCAGCAGTTCTTCGCGCACGCCCTACTTCACCTCGTATTCGCCGCTGATCAACTCCAGTACAGTATCGAATTTAATCTCCTCGTCCATGTTTTCGTAGTTGATCTGACCCTCGACATGAAAACGCAAGCTGCGGCTGAGCTGATCGGAGCGGGTCAGAAACACCCGTGGCTGGCTGATCCTCGGTTCAAAGATGCGAATGCATTTTTCCAGCGCCGTCGTCAGTGCATTCTGTTCTTTGCTCGCTGAACCTTCAAAATTATGAAAATCAGGCAGGCCGTAATTCAACACCGAGGCCGCCGTTGCCGGATATGACTCCAACTCCGGAATCACCGGTTGCCTCGTATTCAAGAGCCACTCCACATCGCGCTTGAGCGATTCACGATACATGCTGATCGACGCGGAACGCGTTTCAGGCCACTGATCGAGATTGGTCAGCCGATCGACCAGCGACTGCGTGACGAGTGTGTCGGACTTCGGCCTGGCCACCGCATTCCTCCGGAGTTACAGCTAATCTACTATTGCAAAACAACTGAATCCAGCCATTGCTGCGTCTCTGGATTTGCCGCGCCTGTGTCATCTTCAAGAGTCCAGTACCGCAGCTCGGGCCGGACAACCAGCAGGCTGCGCACCGTTCCCACAACAGCATTGGAGACTGCTTCCGCCCCGGTTTCCTGCCCGGCGCGCCAAATATAGCGATGCAGATCGAGCCACGCTCTTGCGCATTCACTGGCCAGTATCGGCAGCGTCGCGCGCATCAGTTCGTTCCACGATCCCCGGTTGGCAAGCGCGCGCAGCGATTGCCTGATCTCAGGACTTGGCCCCACAGCAAAACCCGGCTGCGGTACTTCACCCTGCATCCGCGTCTCTCCCAATCGCAGCCCTGCGCACACCAGGTACGGGATCGGCGACTGAGGATCGTTTCCAAATAAGAACTCCGCGCTCTCCACAACCATCGAGTACGCGTCATCGATCCCGCTCAGTTGTCCCGAGGATGCTCGGCGGCTAAAGGTCTTCGTCGACGCCTGTCCACCAGCATCAACTTCCGCCTGCCCGTCTTCGCCCGCTTCGTCGCCAGTTGCCGCTGGCTTTTCGGCAACGGCCACCGGATCGGGATCAGTCTTGCGACGCTCGTTGAGCAGCGAGACGATAACCCCGTGAATCTCATTGAGAGTCTCTTGCAGGTTCCTGAGAAGCGGCGCGTTTTCTCCGTAAGCTTCCTGCTGGTACTGGTCAAGCCGCTCCAGTGCCTCGAGCGATTCCGCAAAAGCAGCGTCGGCCTCGGAGTAAAGCGCCTTGGGGCTTGCCGCAAAAGCCTGATCGAATTCCTCAGCGGTCAGCTTCCCGTGTTCAATCGCGTCTCGCCGTGCTTCCTGTTTTGCGTCGGAAGTGGCATCTTTCTCATAACCGACAGTGCGCGACTCAAGATAGTTTTCGTAATTCAAACCGGAGCGAGTGATTGGCACTTTGCGTATCGCCGCGCCGATCAGCCGTGCCGCGGTCTCCACCGAGAGCATCCGCAGTTCAAGGTCTTCGCCCTCCTCAATCAGCGGATAGAGCGTCGGCCAAAACGTCTCCTGCATTTCCTTCAATAGATCGATGGCAGGCGTAAGAACCTGAAGGCCATCTACGCGAAGCTGCGCCTCCACCAGCCACCCTGCCAATCGAAGATCTTTGCTTTTTTTGGCAAGCGCATCGCCGGCCAACTTGATCACGGCCCGATGGTCGGCTTTCTTGACCTGCGATCGTCCCCAGTCTCCTGAAGGAAGATCGTCTTCTTCTTCTCTCCGCGCTTCTTTTATCTGATCGAAGACCTTGTCATAGTAGAGGTCCTCACCGGATGGATTCTCTCCCGCAATCGGCGTAAGCAGATCCTCACGCAGAGGCATTTTGAGACTCCTTCTCCGGACCTGACCAAATCACGCTGCGAAGCTCCAGCAGCGGGACATCCACACCATCTATAACCATCATCTTAGCGCCGAATGGAATCTCCCCAAAGGTCTCGTCCGCCTCCCACGCCGACTCGCGGCCTAGTTGGACAGATTCATCCTCATGGCGTGAAGACAATGGACACAAAACGGGAATCAGAACTTCGCCCAATTCCTGCAGGCGAAAATCCGAGCTTGTCTCGACGCGTGCTCGCGCCCAGACCAGGTCACGCAGATTTGCCGCAGGCTCGATTTCGATCCTGCGCAGATAGTGAATCGGAATCCAGGTATAACTGCCGGCAATGAACGTCTCCAAATTCGCGCCGATGCGCGGATCCGAATCCAGTATCTCGCCGAAGGCATTCCCGTTCCACGTTCCGCCGTAAACCGCCTCATCTCTCGATGGAGGCGTCTCATGGTTGGCAAACATGGCGTGGCGCGTACGCTCGGCGTGCAGCGCACTTCGATAAAGCAGGGTTCCCGCGGCAGCCTCGGCATTCGCTCCCGCCAGAAGATCCAGCTGCTTTTCTGCCCGGTCATACTCCCCGGCAAACAGTAAAAGCTCAAACAGGAACGTGCGGCGCTTGGCGTCGAGTGGATTCGATCTCAACTCTTCGCCAAGCGCCTTGATGGCTTCCCGCAGCTTCCCTTCGCGGTAGAGCGCTAGTGGTGTCATGTTCCCTTATTTTGACTGGTTCGTCTGGACGTTGAAGCACTTCTTGCCTGTGGAGGTGAGCGTGCCCTTGTTGTCCTGCTGCCAGTACTCGATGCAGATTTCACCGTAGGTCAGGCTGACGCTCTCGACCGGGACTTCGTCCGTCGCGGAGAACTGAAGAGATGCGATGAACGCATTGCTGAGTGTGACGACCAGGTAAGGCTTGGTCGCGCCCGCCTTAACCGCGCTCAGAGTCACCGTATCGAAGTGCGTTCCAACAGACATCGCGTTAAAGAGAGGCGATGTCGCCTTGTCAACCTCCTTGGTGATCGACATTGGGTGCATCGTCACTTTTCCAGCGCCGGACCCCCCGGACGCAATTCCCATCGAACTGGCTTGTTCTCCACCCCAGCTGAAAGAGCGAATTGCAATCTGATCTTTGAAGTTGGGATTAGCCGCTTCACCCTTGATGTTCGGGACACTCAAATAGGATTCAATTGACATTGTGCAGTCCTTTCGTATCGGGCCTTGTGCGAAGGCCGGTTGGGGAGTTTGGATTCAAAAGACAGGGAGCAGTTCAGCTACTTGCCAGCGGGCTGAGGTAGATCCGCTACGAGCCTCAAAGACACGGTGAGTTCATCAAGCTGGAAGTGTGGACGAAGGAACGCAACTGCACGCAGTGCACCTGGTTTCCCCGCAACTTCCACCACCTCAATGCGTGCTTCGCGCAAAGGCTTCTCGGCCTTGGACGCCGCGGACGCATTGTCGTCCATGACAACGTAATTCGCGATCCATTGATTCAAGTAGGTCTCAGCCTGCACCCTGCTCATCGTGCTGCCCAGTTTGTCGCGCATCATCGCTTTGAGGTAATGCGCAAAACGGGACATCGCGAGCATGTAGGGCAACTGAGCCGAGAGTCGCGCGTTTGCATTGGCTTCCGGCTTGTCATACACCTTGGGTTTGTTCGCCGTTTGCACACTGAAGAAAGCGGCATAGTCCGTTCCCTTGCAGTGCACCAGCGGTACAAGTCCCTGGTCGGCAAGCTCTTTCTCGCGGCGATCGGTAATGCTGACCTCCGTGGGGCATTTCAGCGCCACATCGCCTTCGTCTGTGCGGAAGTTGTGAGTCGCCAGCCCTTCAACCAGGCCGCCGCCCTCTACGCCGCGAATCGCAGCCGTCCAGCCGTACTTGGCAAAAGACTGAGTTAGCCTCGCCGCCAGGGCATATGCGGCGTTGCCCCACAGATACTTTGCGTGGTCCTTGCCGTCGACTCCTTCTTCGAAGGCGAACTCGTCGATCTGCCTCGTCTCTTTGCCATAAGGCTCGCGCATCAGAACGTGTGGCAACGTGAGCGCAACATAACGCGAGTCGTCTGAAGCCCGGAATGACTTCCACTTCGCGTATTCCGTGCTGTCGAAGACCTTCGAAATATCCCGGATACCGGTTAGTTGCTGATACTCGCTCAAGTTCAGCAGTTCCGGCGATGCCGCGGAAAGGAAGGGTGCATGAGCCGCCGACGCAACCTGCGACACCCGCTCCAGCAACTCCACATCTTCACCACTGCGGCCAAATTCGTAGTCTCCTACCATCGCCGCAAACGGAGCGCCGCCAAAGACGCCGAATTCCTCTTCATAAACCTTCTTGAAGAATGCGCTCTGGTCGAACTCCGGTGCACGCTGCAGGTCTCTGAGAAGGTCCCTCTTTGAAACATTCAGCAGCTTGATCTTCAAGTTGTCGCTGGTTTCGCTCTGGTCCAGCAGGTGCTTGATGCCGCGCCATGTGGCTTCCAGCTTCTGAAACGCGGGGTGATGCAAAACCTCGTTCAGCTGAAGTGAAATCAGCCGGTCAATCTCCGCAATGCGGGTTCCGATGGTTGCTTCCGCATCGCGGCTCAGGGTCATCTTTCCTTCAAGAACCTGGTTGACGAACTCCTTCACCATGTCCTTGCCGCGTTCCTGGGCAACGGTATCCTTGCCAAAGCGTCCCTGGGAAACAATCTGATCCAGCAGCGATACTTCCGTCGTCTGTGCTTCGGCAGCTTGCGCCGCCGTTTCCTTCGCAGGGCTACTCATGCTTGTCCCCCTCCGCCTTGCCGCCCATTTCCGCGCGCAGCTTGTTCAATTCCTCAGTCTTTGAAACCGCATCGAACAACGCCTGATCGAGCTGATCGTTGCCCTGCAGGCTGCCGCGCAGGTTAGAGAGCCTGGTCCGCAGATCGAGCAATTCCTTGATCGGTCCCACCTGCTCCGCCACCTTGGCCGGTTCGAAGTCCTCGAAGCTTTCAAAGTGCAGATCGACGCCAACCTGGCCGGCCTTCGGGTCAGAGCTCAGCTTGTTCTCCACTGAGAACTTCAGATGCGGCGCCATGCCCTTCAACACGCTGTCAAAGTTGTCTGGATTGATCTCGACGAATTTGCGATCCTTCAGGGCCGCAAGGGGTTTCTCGGGCTGTCCCGTCAGGTCGCCCAGGACACCCATCACGAAGGGCAATTCCTTCATCTCGATGGCATTGCCAACTTCAACGTCGTAAGTGATTTGCACCCGGGGAGCCCGGACGCGACTGAGTTTCTGCTGGGTACTCTCTCTTGCCATAACGCTCCGGAAATGCGATTGAATTCAACAAACCCAAAGAAAGCACAAATCAACGTTTGCTGTCCATAGAATTCTTTGACTAACTTACAGTCAACCCATGGTAATCCCGAACATAACAGAGCAGAAAACAATCGCTACCACTTTTTCTCGAAAACGATTCTTCCGGCCCTTCGAACTTCTGCACTTATGCGACCATCGCCTTGCCAGACGCGCTTTTCGCTTTTCTTTGCCGATTTTTCACGGCCTCCTCATCAACAGCGCCGCTGGAGTTCAGATCCAATCTCTTTCTGCCGCGTGAGGATGTCGGTCGCATTCGACTTACCCTCTCCAGAGGAGAACTCAACTTAGAACGCCGGGCGAACAACAAAACTTGCAAGTATCTCGCGGACGCTTTCCGGTAAGTTCACCGGCCGGTGATCGTCCGCCACCCTCAATATCGCGAACCATGCGCACTTTCCTTTTTGGACACTTTTTGGCTCAACGGGTAAGGTAATATGACATACTCAGCCGAGGCTGAAGAAGAACATGCGACAGCTCCAACCCGTCATCTGGTCCAAAGGCACCTTCCTCTCGCCCCAACATCTGCAGGCACAGGAACGCTTTGTTGAAGACAGCGCGCGTTTCTACCTGGACTCGCTCAACGCCCGCTCCTGGGGCTTTCGCGAAATTCAAATCGATACCAAGGCGCTGTCGGAAGGCCGGCTGGCCGTCACCCTTGCCTCCGGCATCTTCCCCGATGCGCTGCCTCTCGACATTCCCGCCTCTGAATACCCTCCACCCGCACGTGTGCTGGACGAGTGCTTCAAGGATGGACGGCAAAGCTGCACCTTCTATCTCGCCGTCCCGGAATACCTTCAGGGCGGCATGAACGTCTCCGTCAATCGTGGCAGCGTGAGCACCCGTTTTCTGGCTCAGTTGCTCATGGTCCGTGACGAGAACACCGGCAGCGGAGAAAAGCCCGTCCAGGTGGCACGCAAGAATCTGCAAATCCTTGCCGAAGGCGAAAACCGCGAGGGCTCGGTAATCCTGGGCTGCATGCGTATTCTGCGTTCCGAGACCGGCATCTACCAGGTCGATCCAACCTACATCCCGCCGCTCATCGACATTCACGCCCACCCCACCCTCAAGCGCATTCTCAGCAATATGGTTGAGTTGCTGGTCGCGCGTAGTAGTCAGCTTTCCGGCGCGCGCCGCCAGAAGAACCAGTCCCTGGCGGATTTCTCAGCCTCTGACATCGCCAATTTCTGGCTGCTCTACACCATCAACAGCCATCTCCCCGTACTGCGTCACTTCCACGAGTCAACCAACATTCAGCCCGAGCTTTTGTTCAGCGAACTCTCCGATCTTGCCGGCGCACTGACCGCCTTCTCCAGCAAGATCGCGCCCAAAGATCTTCCGGCCTATAACCACGAGCAGCTCGGTAACTGCTTCGGAGAACTCGACCGCCTGATCCGCGTGATGTTGGAGACAGTGGTTCCCAGCAACTTCGTCGCGCTCCCGCTCAAGATGGTCCGCGACACCATCTATGCCACATCCATTGACAAGGACGCTTACTTTGAAGGGTCCCGCTTCTACCTGGCGATTTCGGCCGACATTCGCGACGCCGATCTGATCGACCGCGCGCCAAAGCTTCTCAAGGCCTGCTCCGCCACTCAGCTCGAGACCCTCATTCGCAATGCCCTACCCGGTTTGCGACTGCAACACGTGCCCACGCCGCCGCGATCGATCCCTGTCAAGCTGCGCCATCAGTACTTCGCGATTGAAACCGGCGGTCCAGTGTGGGAGTCAGTGCAGCGCGCGCGCAACTTCGCCGTCTACGCGCCGGCGGAGTTGCTCAATCCGCAGATGGAATTGGTTATCCTGCTCACACAACCCGCCTGATACTGAGAGATTTCTCAGTGCTTCATCAGGAAGATCACCGTTACCAGAATCGCCACCAGCAGCACAATAATCACCGCTCCCATGATGAGCAGCATTTGCTGTGTCTTCCCCGCTCCCGGCTCCGGCTCTTTCACCGGCGGAATCTGCGGAACCGGAGGCGCCTGAACCGTGGGCATCTGCGGCATAACCCCACCCATCGACGGCATCCCCGGTGCCTGCGCCCCGAAGTTCATAGGGTAGTTGGGAACCTGCGGCTGCTGAGGTGGCGTGAAACTGACCGGCTGAGGCATCGATACCATCCCTGGCGTCACCATCGGTGGTGGGGCCACGGGCATTTGGAAGTTCGGCATCGGCACCTGCGGAGCGGGCGGCATAGATCTCTGCGGTGGCATCGGAACTGACGGAGGATTCGCCGCTGCCCCTCCGCCATGCATCGATATTTCACGCATCTTCGACGCATCGAGAATCCGCGTAAATTCACTCGGCCCGGCCGCACTTGAAGCCGGCGGCATAGCAGGAACCGGCTCGTTGATCGGCGTGTAAGCCTGCGGAGCTGGGTAGGCCGATGCGGCTGGCGTTGGCGGAGAAGACCAATCCGGCGTCTTCGCCTGCGGCATAGCGGGCTTGTTCGATTCAGCGAGAGACGCAAAGGTCTGCGTCCAGACGCCCGGCTCCGGCCCCGGCGGCGGGTTCACCGGCGCAGGTTCAAAGTGCGGTGAAGGCGCCCTGGAAGGCTCGTCGAGCATTTGAATCAGTCGCGTGATCCCAGCTCCGGACGCCGCTGGCATGTTTTTGATGGGCTGTGCTTCCGGCAAAGGCGAAGAAGCAAACGGATCGAGGCCCGCTGCTGGACTCTCGGTTCGTGGCGCCGCGCCGTAATCCATACTTCCCGCGACCGGCCTCGGCACTTCATGGAACGGAGGCGCCGGAGCCGTTTGATGTTCCGACTGCTGCTCCATGGAAAGCATTCGCGTAAACGAACCCGGGCCTGCGCCCGAAGAACCTGTACTGGAAGAGCCTGAACCAGAGAAACTTGGTGCCGGCGGCGCACCCGGCGCTGGCTCTGCGTTCCCCGCCCCACCCAGAGTTCCGAAGAGCTGCGTGAATGTTCCCGGCTGGTTTCCCGCGGCAGCGCCACCACTACCGGGCACATCCGCAAATCCGGAGCTCGGCGATTGCGGGCGGTCATAACCGGAGGCGTCGGGCGTCGTCGCTCGAAGCAGCTCCGTAAATCCACCCGGCGAGGGCGCTGCAGGAGGCGTCGGCTTGAAGGGCGCTTCCCCCGGAGACGCCACCACCGGTGTTTCAAGCGTCTTCAGCAACGAGGTGAACCCCGATTCTTTTGCGGGTAGCGGCGTTTCTTTTTGGACAACCGGCGGCGCAGGTGGCTCCGTTCCCAGTGTGCGGAGCAACTCGGTAAATCCTCCACTCCCCTTGCTACCCGTTTCGGCGCCAGGAGCTTTCTCCGCGGCCGCGCGCTCTGCCGATGCTGCCCGCATGCGATCAAGCAGCTCCGGCGAACTCTCTGCCGCGCCACCGCCGAACACCACCTTATGCACCACTGGTTCCGCAAATGCCTTCGGTGCGGGAGCCGAAACTGCCGGTGGTAAGGGCTGAGACGCCGGCGGCGGCCACGGCTGTGGCGCCGCTACGGCCTGCGGCTTTGGCGGATCGGCAAACCACTCGACCAGGGGGCCCGGTTCCGGGTCGGACTCCGCGAAATCCTTCACCGGTTCCTGCGCCTTCACCGTACCGAAAATTCCCGTCGCGCCGAAGTCCTGCCCGGAACCGGAATCCTCCGGCCAGGGAGAATTGGAAGCGTTGGGTCCAGCAGGTGTCGTCGGTTTGTCCATCGAATCCGGCCTCCGGTGCAATGCGGGTAGCATAAACCATTCCCTGCTCCCGATTTACCTGTTCAGCCAAAAAAGATTTTAAGTATAATGCGCTTGCGTCTCCCCACACCGGGCGAATAGGCTCCTCGGAGAGTCTTCTAACACCGCCCGGACCGGCAGAGTGCATCATCAATGAAGTTCAAACTGCGGTAACTTCATCTTCGCCTTGCATCGGTTTTGAAAGCTTAACTGATCTCCAACTCTCGCCACGGTGGTCTCCCTCTTATGAAGTTCCTGTCGCGCGTCGTCTGGTCGGAAGGCATGCATCTCGGTCCCCATCACTTCCAGACGCAGAGCCGTTATTTCGAAGACACACTGTGGTTCCTCAGTTCCAATCTGCGCCAGGAGCCATGGGGATTTCTCCATTTCTCCATCGATTCAGAGGCTCTCCGTAACGGGCTCGCCGTGCTGAGTTTTGCCTCGGGCATTCTTCCCGACGGCCTCATCTTCGACATCCCCGACTGCGACTCAGCTCCCGAACCCGCGAATCTCAACAATCTTTTTTCATCCACCGAAAGTGAAATCACCCTCCATCTCGCCATTCCACCTCGCCTCGACCAGGGCCTCGACTGCGATCTGACCGGCGCCTCCGGTGCGCGCTACGGCGCAGTCCAGCGCACCCTCCGCGACGAGTCCGTCGGCCAGGGCGAGAACAGTGTCTCCTTCGCCCGCAAAAATTTCGCGCTCCTCAGCCACGCTCAACTCACTCCGGAAACCATCTCCTTCCCCATCGCCCGCATCGTCCGCGACGGCGCCGGCGGATTTACCTCCGACCCTGAATTCATTCCGCCATCCCTTCGCATCAGCGCCAGCCAGAGCCTGGTTCTGCTCCTTCACCGCCTGACCCAGGCCATCGACGAGAAAATCACTTCGACGCGCAGCGTGAGGCTCAGTTCGGGCCGATTCGAGCTCGGTACCTCAGCGCTCGACGTCGCCAATTACTGGTTTCTTCATGCGCTTTGCTCCACGCTTCCTGCCTTGCGCCATCATCTTCAGGACCGTCGCAGTCACCCCGAAGAGGTCTACCGCGATCTTGCCCGGCTCGCCGGCTCCCTCAGCACCTTTGCCCTCGAATCCTCGCAGGACCAGATTCCGGCCTATCACCACCTTGACCTGACAACCACGTTCAAGGAACTCGACGTTTTGATTCGCCGCTATCTCGAAATCGTCGCGCCTTCCAACACCATCACGCTCCAATTCCGCAAAGCGGACAATTACATCTTTGCGGCTGAAGTAAAAGATGAGCGTTGCCTCCGCCGTGCACGGTGGATCTTCGGCATCCGCTCCTCGGTCACTGAATCGGTCCTGCTTCGGCAGACGCCAAAACTCGTCAAGGTCTGCTCAGCTGAAGGCGTTGCCAAGCTGGTTCAGCGAGCCCTCCCCGGCCTTGAGCTCATGCACGTCCCGGTCCCGCCCGCCGCGCTTCACTCGCAGGCCGACATGCACTATTTCTCCGTCTCCCTCAGCGGCGCGTGCTGGCAGCATATTCTCCAGACCAAACAGGTCGGCGTCTATCTGCCCGGCGACCTCGGTGACGCAACGTTTGACCTCACCATCATCATGGAGACCTCAGAATGAATTCCCCTCAAACTTCCGTTCCTCCAGAGATGAAGACAAATAATCTGGCGCTGGCTTTTCAGGAAGTGTTCACGGTTATTCTGCGTACGCGTTTTTTCGTGCAGCGCGTTGAAAATGCCGAGACTTTCCGCGCCACATTGCGCAGGATGATTTCAGCAGCCGTCAAAGATGCATCCGCCATGGGTTACAGCGATGAGGCCTCCAAGATGGCCATCTACGCCATGATCGGATTCCTCGATGAAAGCGTGCTGAACTCCAAGGACCCGACCTTCGCCGACTGGGCGCGCCGTCCTTTGCAGGAGGAGATGTTCGGCGGACACTTTGCCGGAGAGAATTTCTTCCGCAACGTTACCGAGTTGCTCAATCGCCCCGAATCCACCGAGGTTGCCGACGTTCTTGAATTGCATGCTCTCTGCCTCCTTCTTGGCTACCGCGGGCGTTTCGCCTTCGGAGACGCGTCAGAAATTCACTCCATCCTCCACCGCATCCGCGAAAAAATCACCCGCATCCGAGGCTCCTACGCACTCTTCCGCCCCGCCGAGACGCCCGCTGCGCCGCCTGCCCCCAAAGGCGATCCGTGGGTGCGCAACCTGCTGATCGCCACCGTGTTGCTGGTCGTAGTCACTGTGGTGGCCTACGTCGGTTACATTTTTGTGCTCGGCCAGTCAGTTCCCGCAGTCCAAGGCAGCGAGCGATCTTCCATTACTCCCGGCAACAAACCACCGGCTCTTCTTGAATCAACCAGAAGTTCGGAGGTGTCCCTGTGAAACGCATTCTGATTGGGACACTGATCTTCCTGGTTTTTCTGGCCCTCATAATCTGGGGTGGTTTTGCACTGAAGTTTGAAGGCACCAAGCTGATCCTGTTCTGCGTGATCCTCGGCCTTTTCGGTGCGCTGGCCATCGGCTTTGTCGTCTGGATTATGGGTAGGTCGGCCAGTAACTCTGGTTCCGGCGGCGCCGACACGCCCGACGCCATCAATCTCAACTCCGTGCTGCGCGACGCAGACGCAAAAGTTAAACAGGCCAATCGCGCCGGCGCTAAGTCTCTCGCAGCCCTCCCGCTCATCTATGTCATTGGTGATGAAAACTCCGCCAAGACGCAGACCGTGCTCCAATCCGGTCTCGATCCCGAGTTACTCGCCGGGAATGTCTTTCAGGACGGACAAATCGTTCCCACCCAGCTCGCCAATCTCTGGCTGGCCGGCAACTACGTCCTCGTTGAAGCCGGCGGCGCTCTGCTGCGTCAACCGCCTCTCTGGGTCCGCCTGGTTCGCGCCACCATCCCCGCACGCCTCGGCTCCATCTTCGGAGACAGCCGCCTTCCCGCGCGCTCCGTCGTAGTCTGCGTCAGCATTGAGCGCATTCTCGCGCCCAGCACATCGGAGCAGATTCGCGCACTCGCGCAAACGCTCAACGAACGCCTGCGCCAGCTCTCGCAGACCCTCGGCATCTCGCTACCCATCTACGTCCTGTTCACCAAGCTCGATCGCGTCACACCCTTTGCCGATTACGCGAACCGCCTCTCTGAAGAAGAAGTCAAGCTCCCCATCGGCTCGCTTCTCTCTTCCCTTTCGACCGGCACAGGCCTTTACACCGAGCAGGCTTCAGCGCAAATCGGTGCTCGATTCGATCAGCTTCTCTATGCCCTCGCGGAATTCCGCCTCGACGTTCTCTCCCGCGGCGGTGACCTCCAGGACCTCGCCCGCGCCTACGAATTCCCGCGCGATCTGCGCAAACTGCGCAACGGAATCGTAGCCTTCCTCGCTGAAGTGGCGCGTCCCAGCCAGATCGGCGTCAACCCATTCCTGCGCGGATTCTTCTTTGCCGGCATGCGCGCTCACATCGTTGAAGACGTGCTTGAAGTCGGCCCCGCCCAGCACCAGGTCGCAGCCCAAGTTGACGCCGGCGCCACGCGCATCTTCTCGCTCGCCGCGCAATTCCAGCAGCCGGCTGCACCGCAGCCCCGCCGTGGTGGCACGCGCAAAGTTCCGCAGTGGGTATTTCTTCCGCACTTGTTCTCGAAGATTCTTCTCGCCGACAAGTCCGCCCTCGAAACCAGTCGCGCCAGTACCCGCACCAGCTTCCTCAAGCGCGCCTTGCTCGCAACCGCAAGCGCAATCATCCTCATCGTACTCGCTCTGGCAACCGTTTCGTTCTTCAACAATCACGCCCTCGAAGAGCGTGTTGCCAAAGCCGCTGCCGTGCCGGTTTCTCCTGCCGCAGCGGGCAGTTTCGCCGCACAAGGTGACCTCGAATCCCTCGACAAACTCCGAGCGATCCTCGATGAACTAGCTCGCTACCGCAAGGACGGCCCGCCATTGATGGATCGCATGGGTCTCTACCACGGCGACGCTCTCTACCCCGTCGCCTGCCAGGCCTACGCCAATAAATTCCGCAGCCTGCTGCTCGCTCCTACCCAAACCGCAATCATCAACAAGCTACGCGCAGTCCCCGATGTCCCAGCGCCTGACTCTGATTACAGCGCAGCCTATCGCCCCCTGAAGGCCTACCTCATCACGGCCTCCAATCCCGATCCCGACTCCGCGCCGGACACGATTGATTTTCTCCCCTCAGCGCTGCTCACCGAATGGACCGGCAGTGCAACACCCGATCCCGCCGTCGCTACCCTGGCTCAAGCCCAGTTCACTTTCTACGCCAATATTCTCCCCGGACCATCCTCGTGCATGGCCGGCGCCGGAGGCTCGCGTAACGATGTTGTCGTAGCTCATGCCCGCGCCTATCTCAACGGCTTCCAGGGATTCCAGCACGTCTACCAAAGCATGCTCGCGGCCGCTAACCACAAGGTCTCGTCGTTCGACTTCAACAGCAAGTTCCCCGGTTCCGCGCAATATATCTTCGACAACTATCCCGTTCAGGGCGCATTCACCAAGAATGGATTCGCATTCATGCAGGACGCGATCCTGCACCCGGACCCCTATTTCCGCGGTGAAGAGTGGGTGCTCGGCCCCTCGTCCGGTCCGCCCATCGACCGCGTCGCGCTCTCTGACCAGTTGAAGAAGGCGTACTTCGCCGACTTCATCCAGACCTGGCGCACCTATCTCACCAAGGCGCAGTTCGTGCAATACCGCAACTTCGCTGACGCAGGCAACAAGCTCAGCGCGCTTGACTCAAACACCTCAGCGATGCTCGAGCTCTTCTCGCTAATCTCCGCAAACACCAGCGTAGCCGCGCCTGAAATCTCATCCGCATTCCAGGCGCCGCAGACTGTCGTTCCGCCTTCCAATGGCGACACCCGCCTCATCGGTCAATCCAACCAGGGCTACATTCAGTCGTTGCAGGGTCTTGAAGGCGCGGTGAAAAATCTCACCCTCAATGCCACCAGCGCCAACGATCCTACCGCCGCTGCGCCCGTGACGCAGGCAGCCATCTCCGCTGAACAAGCCGCCGAAACACTGCGCAACACATTCCTCCCCGACTCCAGCGGCAACATGGACAAAGTCAGCTTCGCCCTGCTCGAAGCGCCAATCACCTCAACCAAGAATCTCGCCGCCCAGGCCCCCGCTGCCGCAGCCGGTGGCGCCGCCAAAACTTTCTGCGCCCAGCTTCAACCCCTGCTGACCAAGTTCCCCTTCAATCCCCAATCCTCCACCGAAGCATCCACCGACGAAGTAGCCCAGGTCTTCGCGCCTACTACGGGATCGTTCGCGCAGTTCTACTCAACCTCATTGCGCGCGCTCGTTGTCCAGCAAGGCCAACAGTATGTGGTTGCCCCCGGTTCCGCCGTGCATATCAATCCAGGGTTCCTCACATTCCTCAACAACGCGCAAAAAATCTCGTCCACGCTCTACTCCAGCGGCAATCAACCCACGCTCGACTTCACCCTCAACGAATTGAAGTCGCCCGGAGTCTCTGACGCTGTGCTCAACATCGATGGCAAGCAGATCGGCGCCGGCGGCCAGTCGGCCACGTTCCATTGGGTCTCGCAGCCCTCCAGCAAAATCACGCTGGCCACGCAAAAGAACACTGCGCCGCAGATGGCCGGCCCGTGGTCCGTCTTCCACTTCAGCTATTCAGCGCCGCAGATTGCTCCCAACCGCCTGAAGTTCTCATTCACCTTCAACAATCAAGCTCCTGAAATCGTCTTGTTTGACGCCTCAGGCCCCGGCGCACCGTTGCTCAACCCGGAGTTCATGCAAGGCTTCCACTGTGTTTCAAATGTAGCTCGCTAGCATCTTTCTGATCTCGAGCGGAGACCATGACCGAAGAATTTCCCAACAGTTTCGCGCCGCCACCACCAACGCCCGCAGATCCTTTCGAACCGGTCCCCTTTGAAGCGGCCTCGCCCGCTGCAGCGGCGCCAGCGCCGCAGCGCATCGCCGTCTCCGCCCTGAGCGATATCGGATGCGTTCGGACCAACAATGAAGACGCCTTCGGATACGACGAATCGCTCGGCATCTTCGTTGTCTGCGACGGCATGGGCGGAATGGCATCGGGCGAAGTCGCCAGCGCCCTCGCGGTCTCCGGCATCATCAATAGCTTTGCAGCCACAACTGAGTCCGGCGCACCCATCAGCACGCGCCTTCTGGTGGCACTGAACGCCGCAAACTCCAGCGTGTGGGAGAACGGACAAATTCCCGAGAATCGTGGCATGGGAACCACCGCGGTGGTTGCCGCGCTCGATGGAAACAAACTTATCGTGGGTAACGTCGGCGATAGCCGTGCCTATATCATCCAGGACGGCCAATGCGTCCAACTTACCGTCGATCATTCTTATATCAACGAACTTATCCGCAACGGCACACTTACTATCGAGAATGCACATACCGCTGATCTCCGCGGCATGGAGTCTGTAATTACCCGCGCCGTCGGCGTGGCCGCGGAAGTGCAGCCCGATTTCTTCTCTGTCGATCTCAAACCAGGTACTGCCGTTCTGCTGGCTACAGACGGCCTCACTCGCTATCTCGTTCAGGAAGAGATCGCATCCGTGCTTGCCTCGTCTACCTTTGAGTCCGCATGCTTCAACCTGATTGACCTTGCCAAGCGGCGCGGCGGCCAGGATAACATCACCTGCATCCTGTTACTCGCTATGTCCAACTGATATCTTCGCTCCTTGATTGATCTATCCTCAAAGACACAAAAAATGAAAATCCTGGGAACTTCCGTTTAATTAGTGTGTTGGAGCATGAAGACTCCGAGAGCATGAGTGGCTCATAGTTTTCCTTGACTTTGACAATGCCTTGATTTACCGTTTCGGGCAACTAGCAATCTTCCCCGCAACTCATGAAATGGAAGTGAATTATGGTGAAAGCGCAGAAGCTCGGTGCATTCGGTTTTGTCGCAATGGCGGCTGTACTCACGGTCGGGATTCAGGCGCAGGCAGGCGACCCTGGCACGCTCATCCAGGCCAAGCTTGTCTCCCAGGTCAAGGTCACAAAAGCCACCGCCGACCGTTCGGATATTGTTACAGCCGGCGATGTTGTGGTGCTGCAAAAAGATGGGTTGATGATGTGCAGTTCAGCTTCGTCCTATGCATTTTCAAACACCTATAGCGGTGGCGTTTTGGCGGCGAATTACAACAATCGCGCCAAGGATGCCGCTAAGTCGTTCATCAAAGGCCACCTCCCCTTCGGCGGAGGAGGCAGCGTCACTGACGCTGCCAACAATGGTTGCGCATCACGCAAGTTTGTTGCCGGCGAAAAGTTCTGGATCACCGGCATAGCCGTCCAGAAAGACGGTATCCTGGTCAGCACCTTCAGCGATCCTTATCCCGATCCGCAAGGCAACCAGGTTCGTTACTACGGCGAAATCAAGTTTCCCTATCAGAAAGGGACCGTGCCTCCGCCGGACGATTTTGTAAAAACCTTTTCTGAGTTGATTACCGTTCAACCGCCCGACAACAGTGGTGGCCAGACCGATCAAGGTGGTCAGGCAGCCCAGGCACCAGCACCAGCGCCCGCTCCGGCTCCAGCACCCATCGCGGATATTCCGCCGCCGCCTCCGCCTTCCGATGCGCCGCCACCCACAATCGCTATCGGCCAGACCAAGGACCAGGTAACTGCGGGCTTTGGACAACCAACAAGGATCGCCAAGCTCGGACCAAAGGAAATCTTCTATTACAAGGATATGAAGGTGACCTTTACCAATGGAAAAGTCAGCAACGTTGAATAATGTGTCCGCGCTTCTCAAAAGATGCGCGCATGAGACAGGAATGAGGACAGGATGACGATGTACAGCTTCCACAACGCCTTGAAACACGGTTCGGCGGCACTGATTGTTGCCGGACTGCTGGGTACGGCCTCCCTGACGGCTGCAGCCGCCGATAACAAGAAGCCCGCGGCCCCCGCTCCCAAGGCTGCCCCCGCAAAGGCGCCTGCTGCCGCTCCCAAGACCGGCGGAGCATCCGCGGGTGGCGCAAAGACGGGAGCCACCACCGGAGGAGCCGCCACCCATGGGCCAACCACGGGCGGGGCCACCACCTCGCATCCCACCACGACCACCACCTCGCATCCCACCACGACCACGACCTCGCGCCCGACCACATCAACGGGCGGGGCAAAGGCGCCCGGTGCGGGAACTGCCGGTGGCGCGAAGACACCAGGTGGAACCGGTGCGGGAACTGCCGGCCACGCCACCACCAAACCAACAGCCATCAAGTCCGGCCCCGCTCCCAAAGGCAGCGCCGAGCATGTCACCAAGACCGGCAGCGCGGTGCGCACCCGCCCCAACGGAAGAGTAAGCGACGTCCATGACGCCAAGAGAGGGATGGATGTCCATCACAATCTGGGCGGCGGCCGCAGAGTCTCCGTCGAACGCCGTGACGGCAGCCGTGTCTTCGCTGAGCATGGACGTCCCGGTTATGTTGAACGCGGCTATCACTTCCATGGCCACGACTTTGCCCGGCGCTCCTACTTCTACCATGGGCACGAGTACAACCGTTTTTATCGCGGCTATGGTTTTCACGGAATGATGCTCAACGTGTACGCGCCGGGCTTCTACTTTGCCCCCGGCTTCTACGGTTGGGCCTACAACCCCTGGGCCGCACCAATCGCCTTCGGATGGGGATGGGGTGGTAATCCCTGGTTCGGCTTCTACGGCGGCTACTTCCAGCCCTATCCGGTGTATCCTTCGGCCGCTTTCTGGCTGACTGACTACATCATCTCGCAAGATTTGCAGGCCGCTTATGCTGCCCACACTGAGGCTCAGGAAGAAGCCGGCGCACCTCCACCGGCAGGCGGACAGCCCGTTCTAACTCCCGAAGTGAAGCAGATGATCGCCGACGAAGTGAAGGCGCAGTTGGCTCTTGAAAATCAGGAAGCCACGCAAAACGCCGCGAGCCAGGATACCGATCCCGCCTCCAGCGGCATCGCTCGTCTGCTCAGCGACGGCCGTCCCCACGTCTTCGTGGCCGGCGGCAACCTGGATGTGACGGATGCTTCCGGGCAGGAGTGCGTGGTCAGCGACGGCGACACGCTTCAAATGCGCGAGCCTCCTGCCGCCGACGCAACTTCGGCGAACCTGGTGGTGTTGTCCAGCAAGGGCAACCCCGAGTGCCAGATCTCTCTGACGGTCCAGATTCAGTTGACCGACCTCCAGGAGATGCAGAACCACATGCGCGAAACCATCGATCAGGGCCTGAAGGATCTTCAGGACAAGCAGGGCACGGGTGGTTTGCCCGCGGCTCCGCCGTCCGCAACGGCCCCGCCGGTGCCGTCGCAGATTGCCGCTGCCGCTCCTCCGCCGGAGCCGAACCCGGGCGCTGACATCCAGGCCCAGGATCAGCAGGCCGCGCAGGCTGAAAAAGACGTGACCGCCGAAGTTGCTCAGGATGGCGGCGGTGCAGCACCGCCCGCAGGCACCGCCGACGCAGCTCCTGCAGCTCCCGCCGGTCCTCCTCCATCCATTGAGCTGGGCCAGACCCTTGACCAGGTTAAAGCGGCCATGGGCGAACCGACCAGGATCGCGAACCTGGGACCCAAGGTCATCTACTACTACAACGGCATGAAGGTCACCTTTAAAGACGGCAAGGTGAGCGACGTCCAATAATTCTTGAGTTGCGGGAGGGGATCGTAGATTCCCTCCCGCAACTTAGTTAGAACTGCAAGTTATTCCGTAATAGAATATCGATCAATCTCTAGCTACCCGCGACTTTAAATAATCCAGGCAACACTTCCCCGGCCTTCCCCTCCACGACATGCGTAAACGCCGACGCATTCAATGGCGCCTCGGGTCCTACGTACACGGTCCGTGCACCGCCCTTCCGCGCCCAGTGCACAAAGCTAGCCGCGGGATAGACTGACCCCGAAGTCCCCACTACCACCATCAGCGAAGCCTTCGCAATCTCCCGCTGAATTCGATCCATCTCCAGCGGGATCTCGCCAAAGAAAACAATGTGCGGCCTCATCCGCGCCCCGCACGAGCAGCGTCCCACCGCACTCAGGTTCTTATAGACTATGCGGTCCATAACCGGCGGTTCACCACACTCGTCCCCGCAGCGCGATTTGGCCAGTTCCCCATGCATGTGAACCAGCCGCACGCTTCCGGCCCGCTCATGCAGGTCGTCCACATTCTGCGTGCATAGAAAGAAGCGCTCTCCCAGTTTGCGTTCCAGCTCCGCCAGTGCAACATGCGCCGGGTTCGGCTGAGCCCTTGCTCCGTCCGCCCGCCGCTGCGAATAGAACTCCCACACCAGTTCCGGATTGCGTTCCCACGCTTCCGGCGTGCAAACATCCTCAATGCGGTGCCCCGCCCACAATCCATCCGATGCCCGAAACGTAGGCAGCCCGCTCTCAGCGCTGATGCCCGCGCCGGTCAACACAAACACGCAATCAGTGGAACTGATGGGAATGGTAGTCATATTCGTTTTTCGACCTTTTCCGGTTCCGCTTTATTGCCCCGGGGATGATGCGGGACCAGAGCTCGCATTGGCTCCAATCGCATATGAACAACGATACGCCGGCTCTAGGACAAACTGTAGGATGTTCCAAAGCTATGCTAGACTTGTCGCGGAATTCAATTCCGGCAGTGCTCAGAGGAAAATTTGCCTGCTGTCGAAACACAACCTGCCCAGCTGCGTTCTTCTCGCGTGCTCACAGTTTTCATTACAGTAGCAAGATTCGCGCTCGGTCTCGGAATTCTGACCTACGGCATCTCGAAGCTTACCAACTTCCAGTTCCAGGTGTCCCCGTGGACCTATGCGCACCCACTCATCCAAACCTCCGGCGCAATGCTCACCTGGGCGTTTCTCGGCTACCAGCCATGGTTCCAGTTTCTACTCGGTCTCTGCGAGACCGTCCCTGGTTTGCTCTTGCTGAACCGCCGAACCTGGCGGCTGGGTGCTCTGCTGCTCTTCCCCGTGCTGTTAAACGTCGTACTCATCAACTTCGCACTGGACTTGTGGCACGACACCAAAATAATCAGCTCAGTTTTGCTATTGCTGAATGTGTTTCTGCTGGCCTGTGACCTGCGTCGATACCGCACCATCCTTGCGATCCTCCTCCCTCCACCTTCCCCTTTCCGAAATCATCGGGTTCGTGCGACGGCAATCGCAGCCGCCATCCTCGTGTCAGTTCTGGCTATGGGCGCATTTTGGGTATTTGGAGAGATGCCCGCTAACCGGGATATGGACGAGATTTCGGATTTCGTGGGAATACGACAAATTAACGGGGCGGGGACCTGGGCCGTCGATCGAGTCACAGTGAGCGGGCACGAAATCACAGGCGCGCCAGACAGAAGGCTCTACTTCGATATTTTCAAGCGCTGTGGATATAAATCAGGACTCGATGAGTCCCTTGGGACATTCAAGGCCACCCGTATCGCTCACTCTGTCAGCATTTCGGGGGTGGCCCTTGGTGGAGACTCGTCTCCAATTTCCGCAACCTATACACTCCAGGGCAAGGTGCTGAGAATTGAGGGCCAGCGCAACGGGCAAGCGGTCGAAATTGTTCTGCACCGACTCAACTGGGGCCCGATGCTACCATACGGCCCTTAGACTAGCGTTCTTGAATTAGACTTCCCTCACGGTTCAAGCAGGATTTTCCCGGTCGTCTTGCGCGATTCCATGTCAGTCTGCGCCTGTGCCGCGTCGGCCAGGTCATAGACAAACTCGGTCCGCAGCTTGAGTTTGCCCTTTGCCGCCCAGCCCAGCACATCGCCCGCGCGCCACTCCAGCTCAGAGCGCGTAGCGATGTAGTGCCAAAGCGAAGGTCGCGTCACAAACAGCGATCCCTTTCCGCTGAGTTGAATCAAGTCGAATGGAGGCACCGGGCCGCTCGATCCGCCAAACAGCGCCAGCAGACCGCGTGGCCGCAGGCAGTTCAAGCTCTGATCGAAAGTCGTCTTCCCTACCGAGTCGTAGACCACATCCACACCCTTGCCCCCGGTGAGCCGCTTGACCTCCGTCTCGAAATCCTGCTCGGTGTACAGAATTACATCCGAAGCGCCCGCCTCGCGCGACAGTTCCGCTTTAGCCCCCGACGAGACCGTCGTAATCACCCGCGCCCCCAGCCGAACCGCCATCTGTGTCAGCAGCAAGCCAACACCGCCGGCCCCAGCGTGCACCAGTGCGGTATCTCCGGCCTTGAGCGGAAAAGTGGAATAAGCCAGGTAGTGCGCCGTCATCCCCTGCAACATGGCGGCAGCCGCCTGTTCCATGCTGAGGCCGTCCGGCATCTTCACCAGTTGCGCCGCCGGCACCAATGCATACTCGGCATAGCTGCCCAAAACGCTGGTCGACGCCACCGCGTCGCCCGCTGCAAAGCCCGTCACGCCCGGACCCAGTTCTTCCACTGTGCCCGCGGCCTCGCTGCCCGGCGTCAGCGGCAATGCCGCCTTGTACACGCCTTTGCGAAAATAAATCTCAATGAAGTTGACCCCGATGGCTTCCACGCGGATCAACACCTGCCCCGGTCCCGGCTGCGGAATGGGCAAATCGGCCAGCTTCAACACTTCCGGCCCGCCTGTCTCGTGTATCTGGATCGCTTTCATCTCACGCCAAGAATGCACCTTGAGGCCCCGTCACTGCAAGCACCATGCCTTATCCCGTCAACTTTGCGCTGGCCAACCTGTTCAAGCTGATGCCCTGCTCAGCCGCCTCCAATGCAAGCGCCCGATGCACATGAGGAGGAATACGAACACGAAATTCACCGCTGTAGCGCTTCTCCGCCAGCGGAGTCGGAGGCTCTTCGCCATTAGCGCGCATGTCAGCTACAGCCCCTGCAACCACCTTGCGAACGCCAGCCAGCGCCGTCTCTGGACTCGATGCAAGCCAACTCAGCGAGGGAAATTCCGTGCAGAGTCCAACGTATTCGCTGTCCTCAGGAGACCAGGTTACCCGATACGTAAAACGGTCAAGATTCTTCGATGTCATTTTGGCTTCTCCACGTCACTCTTCTCGTCAACCCCTTCCGTGTCAATCATTCGATCGAGCGCCAGTAAGACTTGCCGCACCTGATAGGGTTTGGCCTTGCCGCGCGCATTCTGAATATTCACGCGAGGATCGCCCTGCCATTGAGTCCTGAAGATCGCGTGACTTGTCCCGCTCTGGCGAGGCTGGCCAAAATACGCCACGCAAATTCTGAACAGATCCGCATACCGCACGGACGCGGGACTTCGTCGCATGTGCTCGATAATGTCGGCAACTTTCGCCACCACTTATGGTATCAATAGTGGCACCATAACGCAATCAGGCATTTCGGCATGCACGGCTCGCAATCGCAACACAAACACCAAGCCCCGCCGGGACATTGTCCCGGCGGGGCTTTTCTAATCCCTAATCCCTTTCCCTATTCCCTGCCTTTCAAAACCCGCCTTCCCGCTCTTCTGACAACATGCTTTGCTCTTCCGGCGAAGCCAGCCGCACCAGGCGGTCGATAGCGTAAGGCGTAGGATGCTGGCTCGTGAAATAGTGGCGTACCTGCAGCTCGCCCAACATGCCGATGGCCAGCATCTGCAGCCCGGCTACAATCAACACCGCGCCAATCACAAACATAGGTCCGTGCTGATCCATGACGTTCTGGTGCGGTTGCAGCACTTTCATCGCCAGCAAATATGCTGAAATCATGCTTCCCGCCATGATCCCCAGCGCACCAAATCCGCCAAAGAAGTGCAGCGGCCTGCTCATGTATTTAAGCAGGAAGCGGATCGTCAGCAGATCGAAAAAAACCCGGAAGGTGCGGCCGATACCGTAATGGCTCTTGCCCTTCTCGCGGTTCACATTCCTGATCGGAATTTCGCAGATCGATGCGCCGTACCAGCTTGCCAAAGCCGGAATAAAACGGTGCATTTCGCCATACAGCGGAATATTCTGGATGACCTCCCGGCGATACGCCTTGAACGTGGTGCCGAAGTCGTGAATGTCCACCCCCGACAACCTGGCCATCAGCCAGTTCGCGCAACTGGAGGGAATCCGCCGCAGCAGGAAGTTGTCGATCCGGTCCTTGCGCCAACCCGAAACCACGTCGTATCCCTCTTCCAGCTTTTCAAGGAAACTGGGAATATCGTTCGGGTCGTGTTGCAGATCGCCGTCCATGGCAAGAATGAATTCACCCGAGGCATGGTCAAACCCGGCAGCCAGTGCCGATGTCTGCCCGAAATTCCGGCGCAGCTTCACCACCAGCACACGGCTGTCTACCGCCGCAATTTCTTCCAGCAGCTTGTAGGTGCGATCGTTCGAGCCGTCATCCACCAACACCAGTTCGAAGCTGTCGCCCACTTGCTCCATCACCTGCTTCAGACGGGCGTAGAGCGCCGTGACGTTTTCTTCTTCGTTATGAAACGGCACGACAATGGAGTATTTCGCCATATTGTTTGTATAGATGCAAATCAGGTTAAAAAAGATTACACATCGTGCCGCAATATGACCCCTTCGACCCCAAAAAAGATACCGCCGCCGCACCGCAGGTCCAAAAATGAGCTTATCGGTCCAGTTCGTCGAGCATGCCCTGCATCTCGCTCTGGGCATGGCTGTTGCCGACCCGCGCCGCGCATCCGATGCCGGCCTTGAGACGCTCGATCGCCTCTGCCGTCCGTCCCGCATTGGCCAGCGTCTGTGCCGCCATGAAGTACCCGGCTGTATAGTCCGGGTCGAATGCCAGCAGCGTGTCAAATTCGCTCACAGCCGCGGCTGTCTCGCCTCGGCCGGCCAACTCCATCGCCATCCCATATCGTGCAAAGCTGTTCTTCGGGTCCAGCGCCAGAATCTCTTTTAAACCGGCAATCTTGTCCATTTCCTCTATTCCAAACCCGCCTTGGCTCTGTCCAATTTGCGTAATTGGCTGCGATTGCCGAAACTGGAACTATATGCCTGACCAGAACAGCCGCCGCCTGTCCCATTGTAACTGGATCGCAGTCCTGAACCGGGCCGCAGCCGCGGTCGCCCCGATACCCAACCAATCAGGCAAGGGAGAATCTGCACAATGAGTGCCTCACCAGCCAGCCCCATCGCCCGCACAGTTGCCACTTCACAATCGGAGATGACGGAGATCATCCTCCCCAATGACACCAACACCCTCGGCAATCTGCTCGGCGGTCGACTCATGCACTTTATCGATCTCACCGGCGCCATGGCCGCCTATCGCCACTCCCGCACCCACGTCGTCACCGCCGCCATGGACCACATTGACTTTATCCGTCCCGTGCACCTGGGCGACCTGCTCACCCTCAAGTCCAGCGTCAACCGCGCTTTCTCATCGTCCATGGAAGTCGGCGTCAAAGTCTGGGCTGAAAACACCCAGACATCCACCCTCTGCCACGTCGCCAGCGCCTATCTGGTCTTTGTCGCCATCGACAAGGATGGCCGCCGCCAGCGGGTTCCCGAGCTGATTCCCGAAACGCCGGACGAAATTCGCCGCTTTGAGGGAGCGCTGCGCCGCCGCGAACACCGCGAGGCCGAGGCCAATCACCGCAAACAAGCCAAAATCGATACCCCCGGTGAAAGCACCCCCGAAGCCGTCTGTCCTTGACCCTGCCGGCAAAAAAACAAATCGAATGGGCACCGGATGACAACTTCGCTTCAAATATCGACACCCGGCAAAGACTTCCCCAGCCGCATCGTTTGCCTGACCGATGAGACGGTAGAAACTCTCTACCTGCTTGGCGAGCAGGATCGCATCGTCGGCGTCTCTGGCTATGCAACGCGTCCACCAGAAGCGCGCCAAAAACCACGCGTCTCAGCGTTCAAAAGTGCGAAAATCGACGCGATTCTCGACCTGAAACCGGATTTGGTCCTGACATTCTCTGACGTCCAGGCGGAAATCACCCGCCAACTCGTCCTGCGCGGCATCACCGTACTCAACTTCAATCAGCGCGGCATCGCCGAAATCCTCGACATGATCGCCCTGCTCTCCCGCCTGGTCGGAAAACAGCGCGACGGCCAGTCGCTCATTGACAGCCTTCAGAACGGCCTTACTGCGATCGCGCTCTCCGCACAGGCCTTTCCGTATCGTCCGCGCATCTTTTTCGAAGAATGGAAAGACCCCCTGATCAGCGGAATTCGATGGGTTGAAGAATTAATCGAAATCGCCGGCGGCACAGTCATATTCCCTGAGTTGCTTGCGTGCGGCAAGGCACAGGACCGTGTCGTCGATCCGTCCGCCGTGGTCGCCCGCGACCCTGAAGTCATCCTCGCCTCATGGTGCGGAATGAAGGTCAACAAGCCCTTCATCCGCTCGCGTCCCGGCTGGTCCTCCACAAGCGCCATAAAAAATGGCCATGTCTACGAGATCAAATCGACATACATTCTCCAACCCGGACCCGCGTCGTTAACTGAAGGAATTCGGCAAATCCATGCCATCCTCGCCCACGTTGTCGGCGTCACCGTGCCGCCGGACCTACAACCCGCCGAGAAGCTTGATCCGGCTCTCCTGTAAAATTGAGTTGAAAAAGTTAGGAGCAGTTCAACCTCTATGGCCCATTCGCCTGCCATGCCTTCGCCGGTAGCTTTGCCCGGCGTCTCCAAGATCGTCGCCGTCGGTTCCGGAAAGGGCGGTGTCGGCAAAACCACCGTCGCCGTCAACCTCGCCATCGCACTCTCGCGGCTCGGCCAGCGCGTCGGCCTCATCGACGCCGACATCTATGGCCCCAACGTTCCGCTCATGATGGGCTCATCCCAGCAGCCCAAAGTCGGCGCGGGCAACCGCATCGAGCCCAATCTGACCCACGGCATCAAGACCATCTCCATCGGCTACATCTCGCCCGGCGACAAGCCCCTGGTCATGCGCGGACCCATGCTGCACCAGATCATCCGCCAGTTCCTACAGCAGGTGGAATGGGGCGAACTTGACTACCTCATCGTCGATCTGCCCCCCGGCACCGGCGATGTGGTCATCTCGCTCGTCCAGACCGTCCCGCTCACCGGCGCGGTCGTCGTGTCTACTCCCAGCGACGTCAGCCTCGAAGACGCGCGCAAGGCCCTTCAGATGTTTGCGCAGGTCAATGTCGAGGTCCTCGGCATTGTCGAAAACATGAGCCACTTTACCTGTCCGCACTGCCACCATGAGATCGACATCTTCTCCCGTGGCGGCGCCGAGCGCACCGCCAAGCAGTTCAACATCCCCTTCCTCGGATCAGTCGAGCTGATCCCCGCCATCCGCGAAGGCGGCGACCGCGGCTTGCCCGTCGCCCTGGCCGGCCCCAAGAGCCCCCAGGCAGCCGAGTTCTACGCTATCGCCGAAAAGCTGATGGTCCGGGCAGAAGCCGCCGCAGCCGCAGCAACTGACGTTATCGAGATCAGTTAAACCCTATCGATCGCAAACACAAAGAGAGCGAGGGGCAAGCCTCGCTCTCTTTGTGCAGTCACCTGCAGTCTTGATCTACCGCCAGTGCCCTTCGCGCATCTCCCAATGGTCATGCACGCGAACCCAGCGGTGAGCAACCCAGTGCGCGCCCGGATGGGGCGGACGGTCCCAACGGCCAGGAACCCAGACGTAAGCCGCGCCGTCCCAGCGATGATACCCATCGATCCAGACATAGCCCCGGTCTGGCGGGGCTGGGCGGACCTCAACAATCGGTGCCGGGGGCGCGACGCGAACTATAACCTGCGCTTGCGAAATCGCAGGCACAAGCGCGAAAGCAAGTAATACTGCCAGTGCAATCTTCTTCATGGCTGACCAAATCCTCCAGTGGTTTTTCCAACATCTCCGGAACTCCTCTTACCGTCCGGCGCGTTGTAGTGTTCAACGGTTCGTCGGGGAAATAGTTGCGTTTGCTGGTTGCTGGTCGTTCTGTCCTCAAGACCCATAACCGGCAAGCGCCATGGTACTCAAGCTTGCAAATTGGATGCAACGCTGAATCGGGGAGTGGTCCGGGGACCTGTGGAAAATTGCGCGTCGCAATCGCCGGAAACACCACCGTTCCCAACGCAAAAAGAGTGAGGCCGAAGCCCCACTCTCTCTTGCGTTTGGTTCGAGCCTAGCGCCAGTGTCCTTCCACAAGGACCCATTGGCCATCTCTGTGGGTCCAGTGGTGCGCGACCCATACCGCATGCTCGTGCGGCGGCTGCTGGTAAGAGCCGGGAACCCAGGTATAGTGGTCGGTGTCCCAGCGTTGATAACCCGCTGTCCAAACATAGCCAGGTTGAGGTGGTGGCCCCGGTTGTTCGATTGCGTGACGCGGCGGGCCGATGCGAATCACAACCTGTGCCATTGAAGCCACAGGAAGCAATGTGATGGCAAGCAATGCCGTCAATGCGATTCTTTTCAAGGTAATTGATCTCCTTCAGCGGTTAAGGGTTTCCTGGTTGCTTCATGGGCACTTGCGAGAGGCCGCCGTGACTTCCCTTCAGCGCTATCCCCCGGCTAAATCCAAGCGACGTTCCTTTGAGGAACCTCACTCATCCCACTTGTACAATTCAGGGTTTCCCTCATGCTGAGTCGGATTGCTCAACCTGCTGTTTTCATCGCGGGCGTCACCGCCTCAATCTCTTCCGTAAGCGCCTCTGCCGCCTCCACGCAAGCCCCGCGGCTAGCGTCCAGGTGCGTCACCAGGCGGATCGCTTCCCGTCCCACCGTGCTGATCAGAATGCCCCGCGCCTTCATCCGCCCCACAAGATCCGCCGCACTTCGCCCTTCTCTTAGTCGGAATATCACGATGTTCGTCTCCACCGCATCCAGGTCGATCTCTACGCCTTCCATGTGCGAAAGCGCCTCGGCCAGCAAGCGAGCGTTTGCGTGGTCCTCGTGCAATCTTTTCGGTCCCTGTTCCAGCGCAACCAAACCCGCCGCTGCCAGCACGCCCACCTGTCGCATGCCGCCACCCAGCGCCTTGCGAAAGAGCCGCGCCCGGTCCATGAGATCGGCCGATCCTGTCAGCATCGAACCCACCGGCGCGCCCAATCCCTTCGACAAGCAGAACATCACCGTGTCAAATCCGCGCGTCAGTGTCTTCACATCCACACCCAGTGCCGTCGAAGCATTGAAGATGCGCGCCCCATCCAGATGCACCGGCAGCTTGCGCTCCTTCGCGCCGTTCCATATCTCTTCCAGCACCGGCAGCGGCGTGCAGCCTCCGCCTGCCAGGTTGGCCGTGTTCTCAATTTCAATCAGCCCGGTCGCCGCGCGAAAGGCGCCCCGCGCGTAAATGACCGGCTCAATGTGCTTCCAGGTCAGGATGCCCCGATCCGCCGGAACCGCGCGCACCAGGCACCCGGAAAACACCGCCGTCGTCGCCATCTCCCAATCCAGAATGTGCGAGCGCGACTCGGCAATCACCTCCTGCCCAGGTTGCGTGAGCAGTCGAATTGCAATCTGGTTGCCCATCGTCCCCGTCGGCACAAACAGCGCCGCCTCGCGGCCAAATGTCTCCGCCGCACGTTTCTCCAGCAGGTTCACTGTGGGGTCTTCGCCATACACATCGTCCCCCACCTCAGCCGCGGCCATCGCCGCTCGCATCTCCTGCGACGGCCGCGTCACGGTGTCGGAACGTAAATCAATCAAGCTAGCCAACTTCTCAATCCTCCATCGTCCTGCATCAACAAATACAACTATCCTCGTTCACTAATTCACTTCCTCACTTCTTCACTAATTCACTGCCTCACCGCATCACCACACGTGGCAAGCATCCGCCGGCATCATCGGCTGCCCCACTTTGCATCCGAATGCTTTACCAAACTGCTCCATGTTCTGGATTACGCCGCGAATGCGAAACTCGGCCGGCGAGTGCGGATCGGTCTGCACCTGCAGCCGTTCCTGTTCCGGTCGCAATGCACCGCACCAGTTCTGCCCAAATGAAAGGAAGAACTGTTGCTCCGGCGTAAAGCCGCTCGCATCTTTGGCGTGGATGTCGATCCCTTTGCGTTGCGCATCCGCCAGCAGCGCCATATAAGCCAGCCGCAATCCACCGTTGTCCGCCGTATTCTCGCCCAACGTCAGCTTGCCGTTCAGCTTCACATCGTCGATTGCGGTGAAGTTGCCGTACTCCTTCACTTCGCAATCCGTCATGGTGTCGAACTTCTTGCCATCCTCCGGCGTCCACCAGTCGGACAGGTTCCCGTTGCCGTCAAACTGCCGTCCCTGGTCGTCAAAACCATGCGTCAGTTCGTGACCCACCACCGCGCCCATATGCCCATAGTTCTCGGCGTCTGTAGCATTCGGGTCGAACATCGGCGGCTGCAAAATGCCAGCCGGAAAATTGATGTCGTTCATCAGCGAGTTGTAGTAAGCGTTGATCGTGGGCGGCGACATGACCCATTCCCCGCGATCCACCGGCTTGCCGATTTTAGCCAACTCCCGCTTGTTCTCAAACTCCGTGGACCGGATCGCGTTGCCCAGCGCATCCCCGCGCACCACCGTCAATGTCGAGTAATCCCGCCAGTGGTCGGGATACGCGATTTTGTCCGCCACCATGTGCAGCTTTGCCCGCGCCTTGGCCTTGGTTTCATTGCTCATCCATGTCAGCGTGCCGATGTTCCGGTCCATCGCGTCCTCGATGTCATGAACCATCTGCACCGTCCGCTGCTTACTCTCTGCCGGGAAGTAGGCCTTCACATACACTTCACCCAGCGCTTCGCCCATTGCTCCGTCGGTAGCCTGCACGCAACGCTTCCAGCGCGCCCGCTGCACTGGCTGCCCGCTCAACTGGTGGCCGTAAAAGTTGAATCGCTCGTCGTCCATTGCGGTAGGCAGTGCATAGCCGGGCATTCCAAGAATGAGATGCCAGCGCAGATAGGCCTTGATGGTTTCCAGATCGGTGGACTCTATCAGCGCGTTCAGCCCTTTAAAGAAATCCGGATTCGCCACATTCAGATCGCTGATTCCTGTAACGCCCGTATCTTCAAAAAAACGAGGCCACCCAATCACCGGCGTCAGTCCCGCCAACTGCGCTACCGCCATCGGGTGATAAACATTCTTCGGATCGCGCTGCGAAGTAACGTCCATCGACACCTTCGCAAGCGCGGTCTCCAGTGCCATGATCTTCCCCGCGTCGCTGGCCGCATCGGCGTCTGTCTCGCCCAACAGCTTCAGCATGTTGGTAACGTGCTGCACATACTGCTGCCGTGTCTTCTCATCGGCCGCGCCCGTGCGCAGATAATAGTCGCGTTCCGGCAATCCCAGCCCGCCCTGGTCAACTGAAGCAATCTGTTTCCGCGCGTCCTTGAAATCCTGCTGCTCCCCGTACCCGAAAAACGCGTTCACGTTAATCATCTGGTAGTGGGCCAGCAGCGCGGTCAATTCGCTCTTGCTTTTCAAATTCGCAATGCGTTCGAACTCGCCCTTGAGCGGCTTCAATCCCTCCGCCTTGATCGCATCCTCGTCCATGCACGATGCGAAGTAGTCGCCGATCTTCTGCTCGTTCGCGGTGCGTGAAGGGTTATTGGCCTCGACCTTCGTGAGCAGCGCGCTTAACTCTTCCTGGGTCTGGTCGTAGACAATCGAGAACGTCCCATATCCCGATTTATCCGCTGGAATCGGGTAAAGTTTTGAAAAATTTCCGCAGGCATACTGCGCGAAATTCACGCATGGATCGGCCGTGGTATCCATGAAGCGCTTGTCCAAACCAGACACCTTCTCTTGGCCCCCCGCCGCACTCTGCTGCGCGCCCGCAATTGCTGAAAACATCAAGCAACAACCCACCAGTCCCAAACAAACCGCGATCTCACCAACAATCTTTCGCATCAATTCACGCCTCTCAAAAACCCATTTCAATATCTGTGTGATCTGAAACTGACAACTTGAAACTTACAACTGAGCACTCTTCACTGCGTCACTCATTCACTTTTTCACTTCTTCACTGCCTCACGGTATCTGTCCCATCGGCAGTTCCATCACGGGCGACCGCTTGCCATCCTTCATTGCATACGCCCACAGCCCATGAAAACTACGCCTCAGCCCCGGCTGCGCCTTCAAAAACGTGCTCAGCACTGAAATCGCCTCCGTATGCTGCGCTGCCGGATCGGTCACGCCCGTCGATTCATACGTCACACCCAGATCGGCCTGCTGCAATGAGGTGTCCAGCCGAACCGCGTCGATCTTCCACTCCCGATCCCCATCGTGCAGCATCATTGGAAACGCATCCTGCGGACCGTCCTTGATCAGCGACTGCTCATGATCAAGCTTTTCCAGATTGGGTGAGGAAAGAAAATCCACCGGCACCAGCAGCCACCGCGCCGCCTCGTAGCTGTACCAGGCGCTCCACGGCTGATCCTGCGCCGCCAACTCGCGCGCATGCGTCCAATACCACACCCCATCGTGCCCCTCGAATATCCCCTGCCTCACCGACAAGCCCGCCAGCTTCCACGCCGCGGCGCCGGTCGCGTCCCAGGCCAGAATGATGCCGATCTGCCCGCCCAGCGGTGCGCCGGCAGCATCCGCCAGCACCAGCGCGTAGCGACCCGGAGGCAGCGCCCGCAAGGTAATCGTAACCGTCAGCGAACCGGTCGCATTGGAGCAGAAAAACTGCGTATCCATCGCCGTTAGCTGCGTGCTCGCGTCCAGCAGGTAGATGCTCCGCAACTGGATCTGCCCGCCCTTCAGCAGCGGCGCGGCTTGCTCCACGGCGCCGCGCATTCCCGCCCATTCCCCTGCCTCGGAGGGCATCAAAGCGGACTTCAGGTTGTCGTAATCCTGCTGCGCCACAGATGCGGCAAGCCGCCCTCCGACCGCCGTCAACGCATCGCGATCCGGAGAAAGCAGTTCCGCCTGTGTCACGCAATTCGCCGCATAACTCAAGCCCGGCAAAACAAGCATTGTCGCGGCCGTCAAAACCTTCCAGCAAAGACGCATCCCCTCAGAAATCCTCTCCGGCCCCCACGCCCACCGTCAGCGTGCTCAGGCCACAGATCGCTTGCTCGCGATCCTAAATAGACAAAACCAGCACATGACCATTCTTCCTCGCGGTCAGGGGTGCCAATCACACCAGGCAGATCCGGGAATGCCGGCTCTCCAACGCGGACCCCGCGGAATGAATCCCGCGTGACCGATCGTGTATACGTTCGAGATGTATTTTACGCTCGGCACTCCCAAGTGCGCGCTCCCGCTTGTTGATGCCGCCTGAAGGAGATCAATTGTCACCCAGGCAAGCGAGGATAGTCTTGATGACCACGTTGGTATCGTCAGGCCCTTTTACAGGGATGGACACAACCCCCGCCTCTTGCGCCGGATAATCGTTTCCGCCGGAAAACAACGCATCGCCGACGTATAACATCTCTCTCAATTCAACGTGGAGAGTGTCCCGCAGTTTTCCAATCCCGTAGGCTTTATCAATGCCGGGCTTGGTCACGTCGATTGAGGTTGCACCGCCCATCCGTATGGAAAACTCCGGGATAAGCGTCTCCAGGATCGCTGTAATCTTCTTCCTCTTGGCAAAGTCGGCATCCCATTTTTCCTTTTCTGCGAGAGGAGCCTGCTGACCCAGCGCGGAAAATGTCACTTGGCTTCCCCGGTCCTCTATCTGCTCTCCCCAAACCTTCTCGGCTTGATAGCCCGCCTCTCTCGCAGCCTTATCCAGAGAGTCAATAATCTTCCTTTTCTGCTCCGCCGTTAGATCCTCTGAATAAAGCTCCTCCCATTTTCCGTTGTACTGAACAAATTTCGTTCCACAGGTTGGAAGCAGAGATAAGTTCTCGAGGCCACTGGACTGGGGAAGATCGGTGAGGAGTTGCTTTTCAAACTGTTCCCATGCACCTCCGGAAATCACTGCCACTTTGATGATCCCCAACAGGTCACGCAGCAGCGCCGCGGTCTCTTGAGCGAGTGAGGACTTGCTGGGCGCAAGAGTGCCGTCCAAATCGAACACGATGAGCTTTTTCATTCATCCCCCAATCTGTGATCCTGTTGCACACGTGAGTTCTTCCACCATCGAAGGTTTGCCATCCCTGGAGGGATCTCCGCAGACGGCGATGGCAAAGTCCTTACCTTCGAGCCTGAATACTATCAATCCCGGTGCCGGCAATTCTCAGCAGTGTTGACATTGATCCTCTGCCCACTCACGGCATGCGAAACCGATTAGGGTGCAGCGCCTTCTTATCAAAAGCCAATTTCGTCAGGGGCAAAGACCTAACCGGCTTCAGCGACCCACACACCCTTGAAGCGACGATCCTCACTGGAAGGATCTACGATTAAGAGCGAAATGCTTCGAGGTTGTCGATGGAAATCATTGGGCTAGCGGTCGTGGTTTTCGCGTCGACAAACGTGGATGATCTTCTCGTTTTGGTAGCGTTCTTTGCCGACCCGCAGTTTGGAACACGGGAGGTCGTTCTTGGCCAATACGCCGGAATCGCAGTCTTGTTCGCATTGGGCTATGCCGGTTCTCTGCTCGCGTTGGTCATTCCCCATGCATATATTGGACTCCTGGGCATCATAGCGATTGCATTGGGCGTGAAGAAGCTGTTCGCTCTCGGGCGGAATGAAGGTCAGAGCAATAACCTTCTGGAACGCCACGATGACTCATTGAGCCAAACGCACACAGTTACCGTGGCATTGGTAACGATGGCAAATGGCGCGGACAATATCGGAGTGTATCTCCCGACTTTTGCTGTCCAACCGGGCCACGCGATTGGTGTGTTTGCGATTGTGTTCCTGGTCTTGACCGGTCTGTGGTGCTTCCTGGCGCATTGGCTGGTCTTTCATTCCACATTCGGATCTCAGATTCGCCGTTTCGCCAATCGAATTACGCCGTTCGTCCTCATTGGCCTGGGCGTGCTGATCATGCTTCAGGCCGGCACCTTCGGACTCATCCATGGGCTCAACTAATGCTCCGCGACGCCTTGCTGGAGACCTCATAAAACCATGATCATTTTAGGTCTCCCTCATGCCTCCTTTACACTTCCGGAGTTAAGTTACAGATAACCTGAACCTAAAAGAGGTAAATGGGCTGTATCTTCTTCGCGAAGGAATGGTCCCCGGTGTATTGCGGCTTATAAGTCGTCGTGTAGTTTCCTTAGCAAATCTCAGTAATGCCTTTACGTTAGTCTTATGTCTCTTCGCGTAAAACTTTGCAATGGGTGGAGCAGATGCAACCAGCTACTACCCAGTTAAAGTCAACGCTTCTTAACCCATCGGCGCGATGCGTCGAGGAGAAAAAACTAGCATGAATTCTAACTCCAGGATGGCCCTTGTATTCGGTTTTGCAATCTGCGGATTCGGTGCGCAACTTGCGTGCCAGGCCCAAAGTGCGACACCTAGCCCACAGAAGAATCTCATACCGCTAGCAGTTGCAAAAGCGGCTCCAGAACAAACGGCGAGCGTCGATCTAGCGGCTTTGGAGGTGCCGGCAACGGGCCCCGGCGCAAATTCGAACGAGAAGCCCACAGCAACGTCAGCTGCAACCAATAGTGCACCCGCCGCGGCAAATGCAACGCCTGCTGCGAATGCGGACAGCAATGCGTCCGCCTCTGTTGCTGTCCCGGTAAAGAGCGATGCGGTCATCAAGGAACTTGCCGAAATCAAGAAGCAGATGGCGCAGATGGCGCAAATGGAAGCTGCGATGAAGTCGCGCATGGAGAAGTTGGAAAATGTGCTGAATGAAGCGGACGGCGCAGCCGACGCGGAGCGGAATGCGGAGACGCTGCGCACGGCCGAGAGTGGCGACGGCGCCGGTTCACCGAGCTATGGACAGGCTGCAACCACGCCTCCTCCGGCCGCGGCGACTCCCGCGCCTCCTGAGATTACGGCGGAAACCACGACCAAGTCGGCACCGTTCCCCGGTGACTGGACATGGCTCAACAGCAACGGCCATGCGGTTGATAGCCCCATGAGCACCAAGTACTTCACGCCTGAGTTCAGGGCCGACGCGAATTACACACTCGACTACAACCACCCTGAAGACGACAGCCTCGGCGGATCGACGGAGACCTTTCGGTCGGATGAATGGCAGTTGGAACAGATCAGCGCAGGCGGAGATATCCGCATTCAGAATGTGCGCGGTCGCATCCTTACCATGGATGGCTTGTTCGCCACTACCACTGTCCGCAACGACGGTAGCCCGAACCGCGGCCAGTGGGATTTGGCCGACGCCTACAAGTACGTATCCGAAGCGTGGGGCGGATATCACTGGGATGTATCACACGGCCTGAATGTGGATGCCGGAATCTTTGTTTCGTACATCGGCCTTTTCAGCTACTACAACTTCGACAACTGGACCTATCAGCCGTCTTTCGTTTCCTCGAATACACCGTGGTTCTTTAATGGCCTTCGCATCCAGTATTTCCCAACAGCGAAGCTGAAAATCGAGCCGTGGGTCATCAACGGCTGGCAATCGTATGCCCGCTACAATGGTCACGGTGGCTTGGGAGGACAGATCCTCTGGCGGCCCTCTCCGAACCTGGATTTCGTCTTTAACAACTACGGAATGGGTGAAGACGATGCAGGCTTCCCCGGACGTTCGCGAGTCCATGCCGACTATAGCGGTCAGTTCAAGTTCTACGACAACCCGAAAGCAACGCTGGACAAGATTGCTATGACAGTCACCGGAGATGCCGGTTGCGAATATGGCGGCGGCCCTGCGGTCGGATATTACAACCCCCAGGGATCCTCCCCGGAGATGGGCACCGCAGATTCCTACGCAGGCGGCGTTAACTGCCACAACAGCCACAACGGGAAACCCAAGCAGATGTTTATCGGAACAATGGCTTATCTGCGCGCGTGGTTCGACAAGGACCTCTACGCTGTAACCCTCGGCGGCGGTCTCATGAACAATCCCGGACGTTACCTTACGTTGTTGCCTCCCATCAATGGCGCCACGGCAATCACGGGCACGCCGTACTACACCGAGAACGCGGGCGATCGCGCTCAAATGCACGACGGAACCATCACCTTTGACTACATGCCTGCGCAATTCATCACCTTCCGTCTGGAAAGCGGCTACCGCTATTCCGATACCCCCTACTGGACCGGCCGCCGCGGTATTACACCCCCTGGCGGAAACAACGGCAATCCGGCGCATTATCAGTGCGCAGGCGGCGGTGACTCGGGGTATGGGTATGGCAACACAATCGCTGCAGCACGAGCTTGTGCCGGGGTGGGCGCCGATCCCGCTACTGCTCTCTGGTGGCCGGACTTGCGCACCAACCAGACCGTCAGCACAATCGCAATCATGGTTCGGTTCTAAGTAAAGCTACAAACAGAACCAGCGGCGCCGGAGCTGTGGAGGCCTCCGGCGCTGCATCAACAAACTGACTTAGCATTCGCTGCGAGCATCTCTTTCGATCTCGCCGGGGCGACGAGAGATTGTTTGCCTGAACGGGTCCAGACGTTCAGAGACAACTTAGCGACAACCTTGCACGTAAGTCACTGATGATTATCACACTGCGACCTTTCGCATGGGATCCATCAGGCCATGTTATGAAAAACTCCCCGCGAGCATAATCTTTGTAACTACCGCCCAACCTCCTCCTTTGGCCCCAAGGCGCCGCTCTTTCGACGGTTACATTCCCATTAGCCAGTGCGCCGCCAACTGATTGATCTTCGCCGTCTCACGATCCAGGTTGAGGACGGAATGTCTCTACAACACATTTATGTTTTCATCCCCGAACTTATCTAATTACAGCCGGTTCTCTTATAGTTCCTTTACGTTTATTCGGCTATCAATGTTACAGCGACACTCAGAGCAACATAACTTCTTGATGTTGAGCCGAGTCCGCGGGCTGCAAAGTCGTCCGAATGATCGCGCGACGCAAAAGGGGTGCGGAAATCATATGAAAACCAATCGATTTGGGCTTGGCTTGTCTTTCGTCTTTCTTACCGCATCTTTGATGGTGAGCGGTTGCAAGACCGACAAGGTGCAAGCCGATGCTGAGGCGCCGCCTCCGCCTAAGGTAATTTCCGGAGTGGACGTCTCTTTTTTCGCAGTCGAGCATCCCGAGCGTTATCCGATCGTGTCAGCAACTGAATACCAGGCCCCGTCGCAATTGTTCGTGACCGGCACTGTCATTCCTGACATCTCGCGGACTGTTCCCGTGATTTCGCTTGCCTCCGGGCGCGTGGTGGACATCCGCGCTCGCCTCGGCGACACAGTAAAGAAGGGCCAGGTCTTGCTGCGTGTTCGCAGTGACGACATCTCAGGAGGCTTCGACGCATACCGCAAGGCCATCTCCGATGAGCTCCTGGCGCGCAAGCAGTTGGATCGAGCGAAGCTGCTGTACGAGCACGGAGCCATCGCGCTGGGAGATCTCGAAGTCGCGCAAGACACCGAGGACGACGCCAAGACCACCCTCGATACTGCAACTGAACATCTTCACCTGCTCGGCAGCGACCCCACTGACCCGAAAGGAATTGTCGATATTCTCGCTCCGGTTTCCGGCGTGATCACCGATCAGGAAGTGACAAACGGGGCGGCGGTGCAGGCCTACTCCACGCCGAACCCACTCACTATTTCAGACCTGAGCAGCGTGTGGATTGTTTGTGACGTCTACGAAAGCGACATGGCCAACGTGCGCGTCGGGCAACCCGCCGACATCAAACTGAACGCATATCCCGACAAAGTTCTCAAGGGTACGATCAGCAATATCGGCTCGATTCTCGATCCGAATATCCGCACAGCCAAGGTCCGTATCGAATTGGCCAATCCGGGCGAGATGATGCGGCCCGGCATGTACGGCACCGCCACTTTGTTTGGCAAGGAGAAGCGGAACTACACGTCTGTCCCGGCGTCCGCGATTGTGCATCTGCACGACCGCGATTGGGTCTTCGTCCCTGCGCAGGACAAGTTCAAGCGGATTCAGGTTGTCAGTGGCGAACAGTTGCCAAACAATATGCAGGAGATTCTATCCGGGTTGCAGCCGGGCCAGCAGGTGGTGACAAACGCAATCAATCTCCAAAACGTTATCGATAATGAATAGCGCTCAACGACGAGGCCCGAGGAAGAAACCATGATTCGCAATCTTGTAGATTTTGCGCTCAATAACCGGTACGTGGTGCTGGCGATTGGGTTGCTATTGCTCGGCTGGGGGGCGGTGTCGTTTCACAATATGCCCGTCGAAGTCTATCCGGACATCGCCGATAATTACGTGCAAATCATCAGCCAGTGGTCCGGGCGTTCCGCCGAAGAAATGGAACAGCAAGTATCGGTTCCCGTCGAAATTCAGATGTTTGGGATTCCGCATCTCACGACTGTCCGGTCGGAATCGATTTTTGGCCTCTCCCTGGTTACGTTGATCTTCGACGACCAATCTGTCAACGAATGGAACCGCCAGAAGGTACTCGAAAGACTGACACAGGTCAATACGCCGGCGGGCGTTGTGCCTCAAATCGGTACGGACTGGAGCACCACCGGCCAGATCTACTGGTACACGATCCGGAGCACGAATCCGGCATATGACCTGATGAATTTGAGGAGCATAGAAGACTGGACCCTGTACAAAGAATTCAGAAAAGTTCCAAACGTAGTGGACGTGAGCGACTTCGGCGGCACTGCGCGCGAATATCAGGTGCGCGTCGACCCCAATAAGCTCATCTCCTATGGCTTGAGCATCAGCCAGGTGGAAAACCAGCTGGCAATCAACAATGTGAACGCCGGCGGCAGCTTCGTCGAAGAGGGCTTGCAGCAACTGAACGTCCGTGCACTCGGACTTTACCGCAGTGTGCAGGATATCGAGAACACCGTGCTGACGACTTCGAATGGCGCTCCAGTTCGCGTAAAGGATATCGCGGTAGTCGAATGGGGCCCCAGAATTCGGCTGGGGCGCATGGCCAGAGCCGATCATCGTCCGGACGGCGTGATTGTAGATGAGCCCGACGTAATCCAGGGCGGCGTGCTGATGCGCAAAGGGGCCGAAGAGGGCCCCACGATCGAAGGAATTCACCAGAAGGTGGACGATCTTAACAATCGCATCCTGCCTGAGGGTGTGAAGGTCATTCCCATGCTCGATCGGAGCGATCTCTTGCACTACACGTTGCACACAGTGCTGCACAACCTCGTCGAGGGAATGATCCTGGTTACAATCATTCTCTTTCTGTTTCTCGGTAACGTTCGTGGCGCTTTCATCGTTGCTCTTACCATTCCGTTTTCCTTGCTCTTCGCATCCATATTTCTCAATCTGAGCCATATTCCAGCAAACCTGATTTCACTTGGCGCGCTCGACTTCGGAATGGTCGTCGACGGCGCGGTCGTCATGGTGGAAAATATCATGCGGCATTTGAGTCAACACAAAAAGGGTTCACCCGAGGCTGGCCGCATCACGATGAGCCTGAAAACGCCGGTGGAAATGATCCGTGATGCCGCTCACGAGGTGCAACGGCCGGTTTTCTATGCCATCGCCATCATCATCACCGCCTACATGCCGATCTTCACGCTGCAACGAGTCGAAGGCCGTCTGTTCCGGCCCATGGCCTGGACCGTTGCCTTCGCACTACTTGGCGCCATCGTATTCTCCATTTTCATTGTGCCTGTGCTTGCAGCCCTGCTATTCCCGCATGGTGTCAGGGAATGGCGCAACCCGGTGATGGAGTTTCTGAAAGACCAGTACCGGGGTGCTGTGAAGTGGGCGATCGAGAATCGCTGGATCACAGTTGGCGTAGGCCTGGCTTCACTGGCCGTCGCTCTTTTCCTGACATTCAGTGGACTTATTGGTTCAGAGTTCCTGCCCCATCTGGACGAAGGCGCCATTTGGGCGCGTGGCGAGATGGCCAACAGCATAGGCGAAACGGAAGGCACGCGTTTCGCCCAGCATTCCCGCTATATTCTCGCCTCGTTCCCTGAGGTCACCAAGGTCGTCTCGCAAGCCGGGGCGCCCGACGATGGAACCGACACGGGTGGATTCGGCAACACAGAATATTTCATCGACTTGAAGCCCAAAGAACAATGGCGCCCCGTCTTCCATCAGAAAAAAGAGGAGCTGATCGCCGCGATGGATCGCGAACTGGAGAAATACCCAGGGGCCTTCTGGAACTTCTCACAACCCATTGAAGACAACGTCGATGAAACACTTACCGGCACGAAAGGCGGACTGTGCGCCAAGTTATACGGGCCGGACCTGGACGTTCTCGAGGAAAAGGGCGAGCAGATCAAGGAGGTCATGGGCAAAATTAGCGGGGTCACGGATTTGGGACTTCAACGCGATACGGGCCAGCCCAATATTGATCTCACCGTTGACCGCCTGGCGGCTGCGCGCTTCGGCATCAATGTGGCCGATATCCAGGATGCCGTCCAGACCGCCATTGGCGGTAATCCTGTCAGCCAGGTCCTGCAGGGAGAGGCGGTATACAACGTGGTGGTGCGCTATCAGAAACCGTATCGGGATACCAAGGAGGCTATCCAGAATATTCGACTGCTCTCTCCCTCCGGAGAGCGCGTCTCGCTGGCTCAGTTGACTAAAGTCCAGGTTCGCGATGACGCATACGACATTTACCGGGAAGACGGTTCTCGTTATCTGGCCATCCGTTTTGAGGTCCGCGGGCGCGATCTGGGCACCACGGTCAAGGAATCCATCGACAAGATCGCAAAAAATGTGCAGCTACCGCATGGCTATCATCTCGAATGGTCGGGAGAGTACGACAGCGAGAAGCGAGCCGAAAAAAGGCTGCTCTTCATCCTGCCCCTCACGATCTTTTTGATCTTCATCATTCTTTACGCCATGTTTCGTTCCTTCAAATGGGCGCTGCTGATTCTTCTCAACGTGGCCATGGCTCGCGTTGGAGGATTGCTCGCTCTCTTTGTGACCGGCACGTTCTTCAGCGTATCTTCCGGAGTCGGTTTTCTGGCGCTCTTCGGAGTTTCGGTTCAAACAGGTGTCATCATGCTCGAATACATCAATCAGCTTCGAGCCCGAGGTTACACGCCGGAAGGCGCTGCGATCGAAGGCGCCGTCTTGCGGCTTCGCCCCATCATGATGACGATGCTCGTTGCGACCCTGGGACTGCTTCCCGCCGCAATGTCCCACGCCATCGGTTCCGACTCGCAACGGCCGTTTGCCATCGTCATAGTCGGAGGATTGATGTCCGACCTCCTGTTGAGCATCTTTCTTCTTCCCACGTTGTACGTATGGATTGCGCGAGAAGGGGATAAGCTCCCGAAAGCGGAGGTGGCATTTGAGAGCTAAGCTGGCGTCTGGATTTATTCGTAGCACCTTGTTCGTTATTGCAGGAATTGCTTTCCATGCAAGCACCGTATGCGCGCAGCAACCGCTCACGTGGGATCAGGTGAAGACGAAATTTGAAGCGGTCAATCCCACGCTCAAGGCGGATCAGGCTAACGTGGAGGAGATGAAGGCCGAGGAAATCACTGCGTTTCTCCGCCCTAATCCAACGTTCACCATGCTGGCGGATGGCACGCAGATCGCGCCGCACAATGGGACCTGGACTCCACTTCGAGGCACTTACGAGCAGCCTAACTTCAGTTACCTTCATGAGCGCGAACACAAGCGGGAACTGCGGCTGGAGAGCGCCAGGGAAGGCACGGAGATAACCGAGTCACAGCACGTCGACCTGGAACGCAACCTGATCTTCGGTCTGCGCTCGGCCTTTGTGCAGACCCTTCAGGCCAAAGCGGTGCTGACGCTGGCTAGAGCCGACCTGGAGTATTACGACAAGATCATCGACATAAGCCGGGCTCGTTTCAAAGCCGGTGACCTGGCCAAGATCGACCTCGCTAGAATCGAGCTACAGCGCGTGCAGTACGAGTCTGAGATCGAGACCGCAATTGTGAATTTGCGACAGCAGAAGATTCAGCTACTCCTGCTGCTCGACGATCGAACGCCAGTTGACCAGTTCGACGTTACCGGGCCTTTCGACCTGGGACCGGAACTCCAACCGCTGAGTGATTACCACCAGATTGCGCTGGACAACAGGCCGGACCTCAGGGCAGCAATTCAGACCATCCAGCAATCGCAGACCAATCATAAGCTCGCCATTTCCAATGGTTCCACTGATCCCACTTTCGGAGCGTGGTACACGTATAACTCTTCGACCAATAACCCGAATGGCAACCAGACACTCGGCCTTAGCGTCAGCATCCCATTGCGGATATTCGATAAGAACCAGGGTGAGAAAAAGAGAACGCTGATCGACATCGACAGAAGCCAGCAGGCTGCCGAGGCAGCCAAGGCGCAGGTCTTCAGCGACGTAGACAACGCATACGAATTGGTGCGCAGTAACATTGCGCTCATCAAGCCGTACAAGGATCAGTACCTCGATCAGTCAGTTTATGTGCGTGACACCGTAACCTTCGCCTATCAACACGGAGGGGCTTCGCTGATGGACTTCCTCAATGCACAAAGTGACTACCGCGTTGTTCAACTAGCGTATCTTCAGTTGATCGGTGCGTATATGACTGCGGCCGGTCAAATGAACCTTGCGGTCGGACACGAAGCGCTGCAATGACAGGAAGGCCGGTTGCGAACTGCGTGAGGCGCATCGTATATTCGGTTACCGATAGAGAGAGGCCGGTTCGATGAGAAGAGACGAGGTGAGCGCTCGCATCAAGGAGATTGGCATCCTGCCGTCGGTACGCGTGTCGTCAAAGGAAATGGCGCTCTTTGCGGCGGAGACTGTGTACTCGGCGGGTATACCAATTGTTGAAATCACTTTGACGGTGCCCAATGCGCTGGAGGTGATCAACGAGTTGGCAAAGCGCTTTCCGGATCTCGCTGTTGGTGCCGGCACCGTGTTGGATGATGAGTGGGCTCGTCGATGCATAGATGCAGGCGCCAGGTTTCTGACCAGCCCTGGGTTCATTCCAGAAGTGGTGGCCTATGCAAGAAAGACGGATGTTGCGGCGCTGCCAGGAGCTTTGACACCAACGGAAATCATTGCAGCGTGGAAGGCCGGATCCGACTTTGTGAAGATATTCCCGACCGGTCAAGTGGGAGGCGTTCAATATGTGCGCGCGCTCAAGGTGCCGTTGCCTCAGATCCCACTGATTGTTACTGGCGGCGTTAATCAACTAAACGCCTCCGACTTCATTCTGGCCGGCGCAACCGCCATTGGAGTGGGCGGAGAATTGTTGCCAAAGGAGGCCTTGCATCTTCGCCAGATCGATCGCATACATGAGTTAGCCAATAGGTTTCTTGCCATGGTCAGGGATGCGCGATCTTTGCGGGAAATCTACTATTAACGCGTCGGGCCAGTTGCTATGGCCGGTGTAATTGTTTGACCAGGATGCTGGATAGATGGGCATTCCATTTTTATCGAAGTGGATCGAACCGCAGCGGACCTACCGGGTTCTGTGGCAAAGCCTGATTGCGTGGGCTGGAATTGCGCTATTGACTTATTGCGCGTTCAACTTACGGATTAATCCGCTGGCAGTTAGTAGCCTCTATTTTCTGGCGGTGGTTGCAATGGCTTCATCATGCGGCTTCTGGCAGGCCTCCTTAACTTCGCTGGTGGCCGTGGCTTGCCTGGACTATTTCTTCATGCCGCCACTTTTCCACTTCAACGTTTTGGATCAGCAGGACTGGGTGGCGCTTGCAACGTTTGAGGTCACCGCACTTGTGATCAGCAGGCTATCTGCGAAGGAGTTAAGAAGCGCAAGAGATGCGGCATTCCATCGAACCTGGATGGGCCAACTGTATGAGTTGAGCCGTGACTCACTCTGGATGGACCTGCATCAGCCGCCGGGACCACAGTTGGTGGTACTGATTCAGCGAATATTTGGCGCGCGCGCGGTTGCCTTGTTCGATAAGAATCTCGGACGCCAGGATTCTGTGGGTGAGTGGGGTGTGGAGGAGCAAACACTTGCGCAGGAATGCTGTCTCCTCGAGATGCGGCAAGATGATCGCGAGTCGGAAACGTCGAAGCGTGTTTTGCAGGCCGCATCTGGAACGGTAGGGGCGCTGATCGTACGTGGAAAAATGAACCCATTGGTCGTGGATGCACTCGCGTCGCTCTCAGCGATTGCCATCGATCGCCACCAGTGGTTTGAAAAGGAAGAAAAAGCCGATGCGGCAAGAAAGGGCGAGCAATTGCGTGCGGCAGTAATGGATGCGCTGGGACACGAATTCAAAACGCCGCTGACAACAATTCAGACTGCGAGTTCCGGCTTGCTTGAGATAGGCGGTTTGACCGATTTGCAAGGCGACCTCGCCAAATTGATCGATGATCAGGCGGTACGTTTGAGCGAATTGTGCACAAGGTTGCTAACGACCGCAAAGCTAGAATCCCAACAGGTTGGGCTGCGCGCGATCGAGGTGAAAGTCAAGGCACTGATTTCCGAGATACTGGAGAGCCGGCTGACAAAGGAAGCAAGAGACCGAATCGAAGCTTCGGTGGATGATCCTGCTTTGGTGATCTGGGTAGACCGAGGACTCCTCGCGATGATTCTTACTCAATACATCGACAATGCCCTGAAATATTCAACGCCAGGCACTCCGATCAAGATTGGAGTTCAAGTAAGTCATACCGAGGTGATTATCTCAGTGCATAATCTTGGATCCCCAATTCGAATGGAAGACAGGGAGCGGATCTTCGATCGTTTTTTCAGGGCGGAAGACTTCCGGGAATCCGTTCCCGGTACAGGCATTGGACTCTCTGTTGCCAGGAAGGCTGCGGAAACCCATCACGGGCACGTGTGGGTCATTAGCGATGACAAAGAAGGAACTACATTCTTTCTTTCTCTCCCGCTGGACTCAAGGAGGAGACATTGAATCAAGAAGCGACTAACTCGGCCCATGGCACCATTCTTATCGTGGACGACGACAATTCTCTGCGGCGGGCTTTGCATGTGACTTTGTCTGGTATGGGCTTCATCGTCATGGATGCGTCCAGGGGAGAAGAGGCATTGTCGCTTGTCCGAGTGACTCAATTTGATGCTGTGTTGTTGGACGTGGATATTCCCGGTATGGGAGGGATAGAAACGTGCCGGAGCATCCGGCACATGATGCCCCGTTTACCAATCCTGATGTTGACAGTGATGGACAGCGAAGATGACAAGGTAGTGGCGCTGGATGCCGGGGCGGACGACTATGTCACCAAACCATTTCGGCTTCGTGAGTTGACGGCACGTTTACGCTCGGCAGTTCGGAGGACCCACGCTCGGGATAGCGCCAGCGAGGCGGCGATTCACCATGGTCAACTGGAACTGGACCCAGTGAAATATCGGGTGCAGAAGGCTGGGCACTCGATTCATCTCACGCCGAAAGAATTTGAAATGCTGCATTACTTAATGATCCACGCAGGTGAGGCGATCCCGCAAACAGAACTCCTGAAATCGGTGTGGGGGCCGGAGCATGGAAATGACTTTGAATACTTGCGGACGTACGTTGGCCAACTGCGCAAGAAAATTGAAGACGATCCGCTCAAGCCGCAATATATTCAAACCCTTCCTCGCATCGGATACAGGTTCAACCTGCAGCAAAAGGAGGCTTAACGCTGGGCCTCATCAATCGAAGAAGCAATCATCCGAAGTTCAAGGTTCTGCCCATCCGCTTGGCTGTTTCACCTGCACTGCCGATGCAGCCTCTGAGGGAACCTCAGAATTCCTCGCCGTCCTCGACCGCAGGCAAGATGTCGCTTTCGCGCGCCGCCCAGACATACAGCGTCGGCAGCAGGAACACGCCGATTACCAGGTTGGCCAGCAGCCCGCCCACAATCACAATCGCGAAGGGGCGCTGCGAGTCCGAGCCGATCGCATGCGACAGCGCAGCGGGCAGCAGACCCAGCGTGGCCACCAGCATAGTCATCATGATTGGACGCAGACGAAGCACCGCGCCTTCCACGGCAGCCTCGACAATGTGTTCATGGGTTGACACTTCCATGCCCCTGCGGCGAGCACGCAATTGGTTGATGAACTCGATCATGATGACGCCCGCTTGCACCGAAACGCCAAATAGAGCAAGGAATCCCACCGCTGAGGAAACCGAGAAATTCGTATGCGTGATAAACAACGCCAAAGGGCCGCCAATTGAGGCCATGACCACGCTGACCAGAATAAGGATGGCCCACTTGGCCGAGCGAAACATGGTGTACAGGATCAGGAATATTGCCAGCACGGTGACCGGAACGATAAGTGCCATACGCTTGTTGGCGCGCTTCTGACTCTCGTATTCTCCGGCCCATTCCAGATGGTAGCCAGTGGGAAGTTGGACGTTGTGTTCGACCTTGGAGATGGCCTCTTCAACGGTTGAGCCCAGATCGCGGCCCACCGCCGAATACTTGATGGCAATGTAACGCTGCCCTGCCTCGCGATTGATCTGTTCCGCGCCATCGTCGGTGGAGGCTTTGGTGAGTTGCGCCAGGGAGACGCGCTCGCCGGAGGGAGCCAGCAGGCGAATGTTTTCAATGGCCTCGCGGGTGTCGCGAAACTGCTGTTGATATCGCAAGGTCACGTCGAAACGCGCCTCGCCCTGTTGCACCTGCGTGAGCGCGTTGGCGCCAACGGCGGTCTGCACGGCATCCTGAATATCGGCCACGTTGATGCCCCAACGCTTCGCAGCCTCGCGGTCCACCTGCAGGTTGAGATTGGGCTGGCCAACGATGCGAAAGATCCCCAGATCGGCAACGCCCGGAACCGTAGCCATCTGTGCCTGAATCTTCTCCGCTACATGTTCCAGCGTGCGAAGATCATCGCCGTAAAGCTTGACGGCCAACTCGCCCTTTACCCCGGAAACCGCTTCCTCCATATTGTCCGAAATCGGCTGTGAGTAATTCCAAATCACGCCGGGAAACTTCTCAAGTTCCTGATTGATTGAGGCAATCAGTTCCTCCTTGTTGCGGTGGAAGACGGGGCGCCAATCTTCCTTTCGCTTGAGATCAACAAAGTATTCGGTATTGAAAAAGCCCGCCGTGTCGGTCCCGTCGTCAGGTCGGCCGGTCTGGCTCACCACCTGTGTAACCTCAGGAAACGACGCCATCACCACGCGCGCCCTATTCGTGAAGTCGATGCTGGCCGTAGGGCCTTCGCTGGGAGACAGCGTTCCGCGCACCCAGATGGAACCTTCATCGAGGTGCGGCAGAAATTCCGAGCCCACCGGGCCACCCACAGCCAGATAGATCGCGATGGCGAAAAGAACGGTCGCGATCCCTACCGTAGTGTACCGATGCTCAATGGCTGCCCGCACCGCCACGCGATAGCGCCGTGTCAGCCAGATCATGATCGGGTTCTGCCACTCTTTGGCGCCTTTACTGAATAGAATGCTGGCCATCACCGGCGCAACAATAATCGCAAAGCCGAGCGCGCCCAGCAGCGCAAACGTCACCGTCCAGGCCATCGGTTTGAAGAGCCTGCCTTCCACCGCCTGCAGCGTGAAGATAGGCAGGTACGACGTGATGATGATGCCGCGCGCAAAGAAAACCGGCCGCAGCACCTCGCGCGCCGCATCGCGAATCTTCTGCGCCGGAGTGTGCGTCTGGTCCTGATTAGCCAGGTGACGGACCATGTTTTCGATCATCACCACCGAGCCATCCACCAACATGCCGAAGTCCAACGCGCCCAGCGAGAGCAGGTTCGCAGGAATGTGGCTCAGGTCCAGGCAAATCGAGGCGAACATCAACGCGAACGGTATGGTCAGCGTGACGATGATGGCCCCGCGAATATTGCCCAGGAATAGAAATAGAATGATCGCCACCAGGAGCATGCCTTCGGTCAGGTTGTGCTCCACGGTCTCCACCGTATAGGACACAAGCTTCGAGCGGTCCAGGAAAGGCACAACCTTCACGCCCTTCGGCAGGATGCCGTGATTCAGCTTCTCCACTTCCTGATGAATCCCCACCAGCACCGGGTCGGAGTCGTCGCCCTTTTGCAGCAGCACAATCCCCTCGACCGTGTCGGGGTTGTCGACAATCACTCCGTCCGCCCGGTGGGTCGCCTTTCCAATCTGCCCCAGGCGAATCTTGGCTCCCTGCGAAACAGTGGCAATGTCTTTGATCGATACAGCGGCACCATTCTGAGACTTGATTTGAGTGTTCTCAATGTCCTGCACGCTCGTATATAGGCCCATTGACTGAACGTTGATCTGCTGTGCGCCTTGTTCGATGAAGCTCCCGCCGCCGTTGGTGTTGTTGTTGGCTATCTGCTGCTCCACCTGGCCAATGCTCAGCCCGTAGGAGACCAGCTTCTCCGGATCGAGCTTGATTTGATACTCCTTCGTCGGGCCGCCAAAGCTGGATACGTCCACCACTCCCTTGACGCCCTTGAACGACTTCTCCAGCAGCCAGTCCTCCAGCGACTTCTTCTCCATCACGTCGTACGCGGGGTTGGTGCTTTCCAGGGTGTACCAGTAGATTTGCCCCACCGGGCTCCAGTCAGTTCCCATTTGCGGCGTGAGGTTAGCGGGCAGGCTCACCTGGCCAAGCCTTTCCATCACGTGTTCACGGTTCACGTCGCTCGTGGTGCCGTCGTCGAAGATCAACATCAGGCTGGACAAGCCGGCCAGAGTCGTGGAGCGCAGATGGGCCAGGTGCGGAATGCCGGCCATCTGGATTTCGATGGGAACCGTGACTTGGCGTTCGATCTCCTCGGCGCTGCGCCCCGGCCACTGCGTGATGATCTGGACGTAGTTGTTGGCAACGTCGGGATAGGCCTCAATGGGCAGCGCCCGGAACGAGAGGATGCCCCACACGGTAAGCAGCACAACTGCGCCAAGGACGAGCCACCGGTTCTTGAGCGCGAAATCGACGAGAGCACGAATCAATGAATTTGTTCCCCAGGGAGCAAGGCCAAGAATACTCCCACCACACTCCACGCTCAAGTTCAGCAGGAACTTGCATTACCTTTTGGGTCAGGAGGATTCCTCCTGGTGATGCCTGCCGGAGGCAATGCGCGCAGGTATGGGGATCAGAACTGGGATAATCGGCCACGCACGTGTGTCGAGCCCCATCGTGCTCCAGTAACGCACCCGTTGTCGCCTGAAGTTGTTCGAGACTACGGCGTGTGCTCGAGGGTCAATTTCTGCACCCGCCAATTCAGCAGGTCAGCAGCATATAAAACGTTCTCGGACGGGCAAGCCAGTTCGTGAATCCAGCCAAACTGCCCAGGACCGTGGCCGGTGGTGCCAAGCACGCCAAGCACTTTGCCATCCAGACTGAGTTTATAAATACGCCCCGGATAACCATCGGCCGCATAAAGCACCTGGTGGGGTCCCGGCGTAATGCAAATCGCCCACGGAGATCCGTTCAACATCGTCTTGTTCCAGGGCGCCGGAGCTTCGGCGGTAGCGGGTATCTCGGATGGCAGGTTTCCCATCCATGGGCGAACCTTGCGGTCGTACGCCACATTGATGCGGATCTCGCGCTGAAACGTGCCATCCCCATCAAAAACCTGAATGCGGCCGTTGCCGCGGTCGGCCACATACACGTTGCCCCCATCATCCGTGGCAATACTGTGCGGCGTGCTGAACTGGCCGGGACCGGACCCCGGTTCGCCCCAGGACTTGATCCAGTTTCCGTCTTTATCGATCTTGGCTATCCGGGAATTGATGTAGCCGTCACTGATATAAGTGTTGCCTGCTGCGTCCCAGGCCATATCGGTGACCTGACGAAACTCCCCGTCGATCGGCGGCAGCGGCGGCTTCGGGTGCTTGAGCGGACCAGTGCCCTCGTCGGAGGCTTCCTGCTTGCGTCCGAAGACCATCATTACCCTGCCTTCCGGGCTAAACTTGATGACCATGTCCGATCCCTTGTCTGCAACCCAGATGTTGTCTTCCTTGTCCACCTTGACGGCATGGGCATAGCTCCATGCATACAGATGGTGGCCGATCTCACGGACATACTTTCCATCGGCGTCAAACTCCAGCAACTGGGCCGCCGCCGCACCGTAGGCCGGCCCGGTCGTACCGCCACGTGAGAAGACGAAAACATGCCCTTTTGAATTGACCGCCACGCCGGCAACCTCACCGAAGTTGAGATCCGGCGGCAACTGAAAGAGATCCGTCTGGGCTCGGAACTTGATCTCCGGCGCCGATTGCTGGGCAACCAACTGGAATTGCAGGCAAAATACCGCCGCCAATGCGAGACATTTCATTCGCGCTCTCCTGCCGGGCACTACGCGGATGCGATTGGGGTGCTGCTTCCCTTTCCCGCAGACGTGTTTCCAGCTGTTCACGGTACATCAACTTTCCTGGCGTCCTTTGTCACGGACAGTTTCATTGGCTTTTTCTTCCCGGCGTTCCCCGCATTCGCATTTCGAGTCCTTCTCAGGGACAGGTATTGGTGCCGCTGCTGGCGGTTAGCGGGTAATACGCCGGGCCAGCGTTGCTTTGTGCGTTCCATACTTTGAAGTAGAGCTGATCACCCGGCCGGATGCACCTGGCATCGGTTCCGAAGGAGCCGCTGAAGCCGGAGAGCACAATCTGCGTGTCGGTCCACGATGTGACGGCGAGGGTAACCGCGTCTCCGGTGTAGCCCCCATACCAGGGTGTTCCGGTGGAGTCGGCGAA